>DAOUJS010000131.1:0-108026 GCA_034422355.1 Dehalococcoidia bacterium
CGGCGCGCCCGTCCGGAGGAACCATTGCCGGACCTGGTATCCAACGCCTACCTCCTGCTGGGACACGACTGGAGGGAAGCGGCGCGAAGCTGGGAGGAAGAAGGGCATCCGACACCGCCGGTGATGATCACCGTAGCCAACCGAACGGAAACGGCGGCGCGAATCAATCATTTCTTCACCCGCAAGCAGGTTGCCATCCCCGAACTGTGCGCCACGGAAGGGGTCCTGCACATTGACTCCAACGTGCTGAAACGCGCCGAAGAATCAGACGAGCCGATAGCCCAGGCAGAATCCAGTCCTGGGAGTGACCAGGACGACGATGACGGCCCCAGGCGTCCGCCGACCGCGCAGCAGCGGGCCGAGCAATTGCGCCGGAAAGTGGATACCGTCGGGAAGCGCGGGCAGCCCGGAGAACAGGTACGGAACGTCATTTCGGTGGGGATGCTGTCAGAAGGCTGGGACGCCAAGACCGTCACCCACGTCATGGGGCTGAGGGCCTTCAGCAGCCAACTCCTGTGCGAGCAGGTTGTGGGGCGAGGTCTGCGGCGGACTTCCTACGAGGTCAACCAGGACGGGATGTTCGACCCGGAATACGTCAACATCTTCGGGATACCCTTCACCTTTCTGCCCCATGAATCGGATGAAAGCGTGGCGCCCAAGCCGCCGGCTTCCAGGACAGCCATTGAGCCGGCGCCGGAGAAAGCCGCCTTTGAAATCAGTTGGCCCAATATCATCCGCATCGAGCACGTCTACCGTCCCAATCTCTCGCTGGACTGGGAGACCGTGCAACCCCTCGAACTCGATGCCAGCCAGACGCCGAGCCTGGCCGAGCTTGCCCCGATAGTGGACGGGAAGCCCGACTACTCCCAGGTTAGCAGCATCGATCTGGAGGAACTGGCCCGGGAGAGCCGCACTCAGACCGTTGTTTTCAGAACGGCCCGGGACATATATGACCAGATGCAACCGTCCTGGCCCGGCAGCCGCGAGTCCCTCATGGCCCAACTGGTGAGACTGGTTGAACGTTTCATCGGTTCAGACCTGCTTCATGTAACCCCCGAGCTGTTCAACCACGATCAGGCCGCCCGGCGCCTGATCATCACGCTGAACATGACCAGGGTGGTCAGGCATATCTGGGAGACCATTCGCCTTGAGAATACCGAGACGCTGGAGCCGGTGTTCGACCCGCAGCGACCCATTCGCTCGACGGCAAATATGCCCACCTGGCACACAGCAAAACCCTGCCATGCCGCGGACCGCAGCCACATCAACATGTGCGTGTACGACAGCACATGGGAGGCCTCGGAAGCATTTGAACTGGCACATAACCCTCTGATCGATTCCTGGGTGAAAAACGACCATCTCGGTTTCGAGGTGCTCTATCTTTACAGAGGAGTAGTACGCAAGTACCGTCCCGATTTTCTCATTCGTTTCAAGTCTGGAAAGATGCTGGCGCTGGAAACGAAAGGACAGGCGGACGACCAGAGCCTTGCCAAGCGCCGCGCTCTTGAGGAATGGACCCGGGCTGTGAATCATCAGGCGGGTTTCGGACGATGGTCCAGCGACATTTCCTACAACCCTGCGGACGTGAAAGACATACTGGCGAAACACGCGGCAGTTGCAACGGTCTAGTTCTTGGTGAATGACAGTTCCATTATGACAACCAGCTCCTGGAGCAGTTTCGCAATTCTCTCAGCCTATACTTCATAGCGGCCTTCCTCTGCCCAAAGATACAAGTGCCAGTGAGGCAGATTGCCGGAAACGGAACGCTGGCAGCCAAGTCCGAGCCCGGGTTGTTGGCAAGGGCCATCCTTGACAGTAGAATTGGGCAGCGCCAGAGATTGAAATGCGCAATCAAGCTGTCAGGAGGCAAGTCATGGCACTGAGTTTGGACGAAGCAAACAGGATCATCGCCGGGGCCATTGCCAAGGCGGAGGAACTCAACATCAAGATTAACGTGGCGGTCTGCGATACCGGTGGCCGGTTGATAGCTTTCAACCGGATGGACGGCGCGATCTGGGCCGGGGTCTACGGTTCCCAGGGCAAAGCCGTGGCCTCGGCAGCCTTCGGGCGGACCAGCGGCGAGTTGCAGGAGCGGGCCGACCAGCCCACCCCGCGCGGAATCGCCATCGCCGAGGGCGGCCACATGATCATGGGCCAGGGCGGAGTGCCGATCATCCGCAACGGGGCGGTTGACGGCGCTTGCGGAGTCGGCGGCGGCACTTCCCAGGAAGACGAGGACTGCGCCAGGGCCGGAATCGCCCGCCTGTAAGCCTCGACTCGAAGGCTAGGGCGCCAACGCTATTACCGAGACCGGAGAACCACTTCCCCCCTCCAGGCGGATGATGCCAACGACAATGATTGCGCCGGTTGGGGGAAGCCGGTCAAGATTGGCCAGGTTTTCCAGGGCCAGCCGGGGTTGCTCCAGCGCCAGGGAGTTGACCGGAAAACCTTCGCTCGCTCCCGGCTCCAACCCGTGGGTGTCGATGCCCAGACCGGCCGCCCTGCGCTCCGACAGCAGGTAGCGGGCCGCCTCTACCCCAAACCCCGGGAAGCTCATGCGCCCACGTTGGTCCAGCCCAAGGTAGCGGCAGGGGTCATCCCATTTTTCCTGCCATCCTGTGTGGAGCAGGACTACCGACCCCAGCGGTATCGGCCCGTGAATGTTCTCCCAGGCTTTGACAGCCCCGATGGTCAAAGCGTAATCGGAGTCGGCCCGAGTTTCTTCACGCACGTCTATAACTACTGCTGACGCTACCAAACGCTCCGCAGCGTAGGCATCAATGGTGTCTCCGCCAGGGTGAAAGCTCGCCGGAGCGTTCATGTGGGTCCCGGTATGCTCTCCCATCGAGAACCGGCGGAGAAAAAAGCCATCCCCCGCGAGATGGGCCACATCCTCCAACTCCACCGGCGGGTCCCCCGGCCACACCGGTATCCCCGGATGCACCGTCCGGGACAGGTCAACTACCCTGCTGAACGTAATGGTGCGGCTGTCCGGATATGGGCTTGATGGCGTGTTCAAGTCTGCGCTCCCGGCAAGTGACTCTCACCAATTCCAGGGTATTGCCCGGCCTGTCGCAGTCCGCCGCTGGCAGGCACGGACCTCGCGTTTGACTACCCTGTGATACCCGCCTAGAATACGCCAAAATTCCGGGTCAAGGGCAGCCTCAAGGTTCCCGAATGACCCGCGGGAGTTTCGTCGAGATGAAGTTTGGCATGTTTTACGAGGTGCAGGTGCCGCGGCCTGCACCGCCGGAAGCGGAACATCAGCGGCTGCGTGAGATAGTTGACCAGGTGATCCTGGCTGAGGAGATGGGGTTCGAGCACGTTTGGTTCGTCGAGCACCACTTCCTGACCGAGTGGGCGCACTCCAGCGCCTCCGAGGTCATGCTGGCGGTCTTGAGCCAGCACACCACCAACATGCGGCTGGGGTTCGGGGTGGTGCTCCTGCCAGTACACCATCCCCTTCACGTGGCGGTCAAGACGGCCACCCTGGACGTGATGAGCGGCGGGCGCGTGGACGTGGGCGTGGGACGGGCCGGCAACCCGTACCAGATCACCCCTTTCGGCATCGACCTGGAGGACACCCGCGGTATTTGGGAGGAATCGATCAGGATGCTGCCGGGCATCTGGACTGATGAAGTATTCTCTCACCAGGGAAGGTACTTCAATGTCCCGGAGCGTGAGGTCATCCCCAAGCCCATGCAGAAACCCCACCCGCCTCTGTGGTCGGCGTGCAGCCAGGAAGACACCTTCCAGTTGGCCGGTGAGATGGGACTCGGCTGCCTCTGCAACGTACTGGGGCAGTACGAGACGGTGGAGAAGCGCATCGGCATATACAAGGAGGCTCTGAAGAACGCCAAACCGGTGGGCAAGTTCGTAAACGATCAGGTGGTGGCGTCGAGCATCGGTTTCTGCGACGAGAACAAGCAGCGGGCCAGGGAGAGGGGCGCTGAGATTGCCGCCTGGAACATCAACATCAGGCTACGCAACTACGAGCGGGGATGGTCGGGGTTCGATACCCGGAACGTTCCCGACGACTACCGGCACCACGTCCGCAGGGTGGAATGGGACCCGCAGATGCGCCGGGGAGTAAGCCCGGAGGAAGTGCTGTCCTCGGGCAGGTTCTGCGTCGGCACACCCGACGAGTGCATCGAGGTTATCGAGAACTACGAGCGCATCGGCGCAGACGAGATTATGCCCATCTTCCAGGCCGGCCCGGCCACAGACGCCGAGGTGAAGAACTCCATCCGACTGTTCGGCAAGTACGTCATTCCCCACTTCAGGGAAAAGGAACGCCGAGCCCAGACCGCTGCGAGCGCGGCGGCGGACGACGGCAACTAGAGACTCCCCGGAGCCTGCCCGGCGGCATAGCTCCTTGCCCCACCGCACGAAGCCGACCGTTCCGGGTTGGAACACCCGTACAATGAACTGGGCCGGGAACAGGGGCAATGAAAAGGGGCCGGTAATACCGGCCCCAAACCGCTTGATTGAGAACCCCGGCCCGCCCCCTGGCTACAGCATCGCCAACTGGGCCATGCGGTCCGTGCGCAGGGCTTCCTCCACCTCAGTCACCCGGTCAACCCACTCCATCGCAGACCGGTTGGATGGGCAGCCGGTCAGTTCTTCCCGGTCAGGCAGCCGACCGTATACCCTGGAATCGAGTCCCGGAATCGCCTGTTCGATCATGTAACCCCGATAGAAAATCTTCATGGCGCGCGTCCATCCTCCATAGATTTGTTGCCCAGGATAAGGACCTCGCTCATTGGTCTGGGTCAGCACATTGACCTTCCCGGCGAGCGACGCACGCATGTTCTAACAATCGGGGCGCACAATCAACAAGCAAATGTCATGTTTTTGAAATTTGTATAAATTGGACCAGCAGAGGATCACCGCTCCAGCGGTCTTGACGATGGGCAGGCAGGACCTCAGTACATGCGAGGCGGCCGGAGGGCGCGTCCGAAGGGTACTGAGCTAAGGTGCGCGGTTGGCGACCTTGCCCATGAAGTCCTGCAGGGACACGGTCTCCTGGGTGGAGGCTGCCATGTCCCGGACGACTATTTCGCCCCGCTGCATCTCGTCTTCGCCCAGGATCAGCGCGTAAGGGACGTTCAGAGCGTTGGCCTGGCGCATCTGACCCCGGAGGGCCCTGCTGCCGCTGCTCAGAATCGCGCCGACACCGGCCCGGCGGAGGTCTGCGGCGAGCTTTAGGGCCGCCGGCCTCGCTTCCGCCCCCACGTTGGCGACCAGGTATGAGGGGGACTCGGTCTCCTGGACTTCGATGCCGCCGCGTTGCAGGTTCAACGTGAGGCGTTCCATGCCCGTGGCGAACCCGATGCCGGGTGTGGGTCTTCCCTCCAGTTCCTCTATCAGCCCGTCGTACCGTCCCCCGCCGAGAATCGTGGACTGGCCTCCCACGTCCCTGGGCTGGACTTCAAACACGGTGCGGGTGTAGTAGTCGAGGCCCCGGACCAGGCGGTGGTCCACCCGGTAGGTGATTTCCATCACGTCGAGATAGTCCCGCAGCCGGTCCCAGTGGTCTTGGCAGGGCTGGCACAGGTGGTCGGCAGACCGGGGCGCTTCATCACCCAGGGCGCGGCAGGTCTCCACCTTGCAGTCAAGCAGGCGCAGCGGGTTGCGCTCCAGCCTGGACAAGCAGTCCTCACAGAGCCGTCCCGTGAAGCCCGAATAATATGCTTTGAGCCGGGAGATGTACGCAGGCCGGCATTCGGGGTCGCCGATGCTGTTGACCAGGATGTCGATGTCCGACAGGCCCAGCGATGCCATGAACCTGGACGCAAGCTCGATGACCTCGGCGTCCACTGAGGGGTCGGGGTCTCCCAGGACCTCGACACCGAACTGGTGGTGTTCTCTGAACCTTCCGGCTTGGGGGCGCTCGTACCGGAACACGGGGCAGAAGTAGTACATGCGCACCGGCTGGGGAAGGTTGTGCATCCCGTGTTCCAGGTAAGCGCGGCACACCGGGGCAGTACCCTCCGGGCGCAGGGTGACGCTATCGCCGCCCCGGTCCTCAAAGGTGTACATCTCCTTCTCCACGATGTCCGTCCCCTCGCCGACCGAGCGGATGAACAGGCCGGAGTCCTCGAACACCGGCGTGTCGATGCGGCCGAAACCGTATTCCGCGGCCAACTCCATAGCCTTGGACTCGATGTAACGCCAATACTTCTGCTGCTCCGGCAGCAAATCGCTGGTGCCCCTGGGCGCTCTGAACACGGGAGGTCATCTCCTTCCTAAACTACCCCATCAGACTGCATGGCGGTCAATTCCTCCAGGCTCAGGCCGCCGATGCCGCACAGAATTTCCTCGTTGTGCTCCGCCAGCAGCGGCGGCGGAGCGGATGGGGTGTCCTCGCAGCCTGTCAGCTTGATGGGGGTGGCAACGGTGCGGAACCGGCCGCCGTGGCCGTCACCGCTCTCCACGAACATATTGCGGGCTTCCAGGTGGGGGCAATTGTCCAGGTCTGCCGTGTTTTGCACCATTCCCATCGAGTATCCGATTTCTATCAGCCTCTCGGCTACTTCCAGCTTGGGTAAGTGCCGCGACCATTCTTCAATGGCCGGAACGATGTGCTCGAAGTAGAACTCGCCGCTGATGCCGATGCCGCGGTACCGCGGGTCCTCACCCAGATCGGGACGGCCGATCAGCTCCCACAGGGCCACCCATTTCTCCTCGTCGCCAGCTCCGGCCAGGACTGCGTAGCCATCCTTGGCTTGCAGCACCAACTGGGCGCTGAACATATTCTCCCTGGCGCGTCCGGTGGTCTGACCAGACGCCTGGTAGAGAGGCATACTGCTGGTGGTATGGGCGGCCATGCAGTCATACATGGCCATGTCCACGTGCTGCCCGAGTCCCGTCTTCCGGCGGGTCTCCAAGGCCATCATTATGCCCAAGGCCGTCCATACGCCCGGCACCGAGTCGCCCACGTTGTCCCCCACCATCTGGGGCGGTCCGCCCGGCGCGCCGGTGATCTCCATCCATCCGCCCATGCCCTGGACGCAGGGGTTGTTGGCGGGCCAGCCGGAGTAGGGGCCGCGCAGCCCCTCGGAGTCTCCATAGCCGGTGATGCTGGCATATACCAACGCGGGGTTGAGCGACGACAAGACATCGTAGCCCAGACCCAGCCGACGCAGAGCGCCCGGCCCCCAGTTGTCCAGCAGGATGTCGGACTCCCTAACCATGTTCTCGAAAGCTGCCTTGCAGCGCGGGTCGCGCAGGTCAAGGGTCACGCTCTTCTTGTTCCGGTTGACCCCCAGGTAGCGGGCGCTGACTCTCTGCCCGTTTTCGACATCGATGAACGGTGTGTTGATTCTGGCCCTTTCACCCGTCCGCGGCCGCTCGATTTTGATGACCTCTGCGCCCATGTCAGCCAGTATCATGGAGCAGAAGGGGCCGGCCACGATATGGGTAACGTCCAGCACCCGAATCCCTTCAAGAGGGAGGGGGAGTTTCCGGCTTTCGCTGGTCATGGCAAATCTCTCATGCCTGCGGGCGGGGAATTTGCAGCCCCAGGCCCGCCTCTATGTAAGCCCTGGCGTTCTCCACGTAAACCGCTGTCGGGTCCTTCAGCCGTTCCATGTTCTCTTCGGTCAGCGGGCGGACCCGTCCCGGTACGCCGAGGACAAGGGAGTTGTCGGGAATTTCGCTGTCGGCCAGTACCAGCGCACACGCTCCCACGAGACAATAGTTGCCCACCCTGGCGCTCTCCAGCACCGCCGAGTTCATCCCCAGGAGCACATTGCTGCCGATTACGCCGCCATGGACGACCGCGCCGTGGGTCATAAGCACATTGTCGCCCAATTCCAAATAGTCGTCGGTATGAAGAACGCAGTTGTCCTGGATGGAGCAGGCTTTCCCGATGATTATCTTGCCGTAATCGCCGCGGATCACCGCTCCCGGCCACACGCTGGAGTTCTCGCCGATGGTCACGTCCCCGACAATGTAGGCGGACTCGCTGACGAATACCGAGGGATGAATGTTCGGCGTCTTGCCGTTAATGCTGCGGATCAATGGAATCCCCCTTCCGGCGGACGGCGTTAAGTGGTGCAGTAGCTTGTTGCCGGCGGTCGCAGGCGGTCCAGCAAGCATGAAAGACCGGGCGTCCGACAGTCCAAGGATACACTCTCGGGGGCTGTGCTGCCAGCATTGTTTCGGGGACATGATCACCCGCCGCCTATCCTGCTAGGCGAAGAACCGGCTATAGCCGTGGGCGCACAGATATGCTACTGAAAGGAATTTCAGGGTCTTGCCGACCCACACTGTGGAGAGGAACTTCCATACAGGGACTCTCAGCGCCCCTGCGGCCAGGCCAACAACGTCGAATACCGGGTTTGGCACCAGGGATAACAAGAACAGCAACGCCAGGGGGAACCATTCCCTCTGGCGCATCCATGGTTCCAGTCGCGCGTACAGCCGGCTTCGCTGCACCATCCCCTGTCCGCTGTAGCCAAAGAAGTACCCCGTAAGTTCGCCCACGGTCTCGGCCGACCCCGCGACCAGACCGACTATCACCGGGTTCAGGGCAAACGCCCCGCCGAGACACACTGCGCCCAGCGCCGGGACGGGGATGATGAGTCCGGCGCTGGCGATCAGGGACGCCAGGGCGATGCCGCCATAACCCACCTGGGTCAGCGTCAACTGGTCTCGCAACAGGTACGCCGCGCCCACCATTGCGATGGCGGCCAGGAAAAGGGCCAGTCTTAGCCGGTTCTCCTTACGCCGCCAGTCGATCCGGCTGGTGCGGCAAGCGACCCGCCTGATAGACCTCATCGCTTCGGAGGATCAGGCTCCCGGTCCAGGTCCCCTTGCACGAATTGGACTACCAGCCGGTTGAATTCGGCGGGCTTCTCCATCTGGGGCCAGTGTCCGCACTCCGGGTAGATGACCACCTGGCTGGAAGGCAAAGCGCTGCGGACTGCCGCAGCGTGCTCGACTGGCAGCACCCGGTCATTCTCGCCCCAGACGGTAAGCACGGGGACCTCCAGCCGGGGCAGCCGGTCGAGGATGAGCCGCTCTTTCCGCAGGCCGCCCAAGTTAACGCCGGAGCGGATGGACCGCAACGCCGCCTTCCGGGACCCAGGAAGCCCCTGGACCCTGTGCAGCTCAGACAAAAACTCATCGGCGAAAGGAGGCGGCCTATGGAACAGCATCTTCCTGTCCATTCCGCCTATGGCCGCCAGGCCGGGTTGATAGGCGAGCCCGCCGAACACAGGAAGCGAGGCTACACGGAGGAACCAAGTCACATCGCGTCCCATCCCGCCTGCGGCGACCAATACCAGCCGCTCAACCCTGTCCGGCCGGTCGAGGGCAAACAGGGCGGCCATCAGACCACCGGCGGAATTGCCCACCACCGCCGCCTTCTCAACGTCCAATACGGCTAGGAACCGGTCCAGGAGAGCAGCTCCGGCGTTCGGATCGTAGCTGATGGACTCCGGCTTGTCCGAATCGCCATGACCGGGAAGGTCCGGAGCCAGAACGCGATAACCCGCCTCGGCCAGGGGCCGGATGTTGTCCCACCAGATTGCGTGGGAACCTGCCACCCCATGCACCAGCAGCATGACCGGCCCCTTGCCGGCTTCCGCGTAATTCACCCTTAAGCCGTCGATCTCAACAGCCCCGTAGGTCACTCCCCCAAGGGCGGGAGAGTGGCCTGGGGCAGGACCGAGGCCCTCACGGCCGGCGAGCGTCCTCATGCCAACTGGGCCGCCAGAACCGGCTTGCTCAATACCAGACCGTCGTCGCCCGCATCCACCACCAGGTGGTCGCCTTCCTGCACCTCACCTGCCAGGATGCGGCGGGAAAGGGCGTTCTCCAGGTGCCTCTGCACCGCGCGGCGCATGGGCCTTGCGCCATAGACCGGGTCGAACCCCTCCCTGACCAGCCATAGGCTCGCGTCCGCGGTCAGTTCAAAGGTTATGCCTCTCTCTGACAGCCGCTCCTGTACATCCTTTACCATCAACCCAACCACTTGGACAATCTGTTCCTGGGTCAGGGGCTGGAACACGATGGTCTCGTCGATCCGGTTCAGGAACTCGGGCCGGAATGTCCTCTTCAGGGCAGTCTTCACTGACTCGCGGAGCCGCTCCTCATCCGACGTATGGCCCAGACCGTCAGTACGGAATCCGAAGGGTTGCCGCCGGAATCCCTCTGTTCCCAGGTTGCTGGTCATAATGATGACGGTGTTGCGGAAGTCCACGGTGCGCCCGTGACCATCGGTAAGCCGCCCATCCTCCAGGATCTGCAGGAGGATGTTGAGCACGTCCGGGTGGG
The DNA here is from genome assembly GCA_034422355.1 of Dehalococcoidia bacterium. GTDB lineage: Bacteria > Chloroflexota > Dehalococcoidia > Lucifugimonadales > UBA3495 > CATOSP01. The sequence continues at coordinate 10,285 of DAOUJS010000131.1, forward strand.
CTTTCTCGATTTCGTCGAAGAGTATCACCCGGTATGGGCGCCGGCGTATCGCCTCGGTAAGCTGCCCCGCCTCATCATAGCCCACGTAGCCCGGCGGCGCCCCGACCAGACGAGAAACGGTGTGCTTCTCCATGTACTCGGACATGTCGATGCGGACCATGTTGCTCTCATCATCGAACAGGTACTCGGCCAGCGCCTTGGCAAGCTCGGTCTTGCCCACACCCGTTGGCCCGAGGAATATGAAGCTCCCGATGGGACGCCTGGGGTCGCTGAGGCCGGACCTGCCGCGGCGAATGGCTTCGGAAACGGCGACCACTGCTTCCTCTTGCCCTATGATCCGCTCATGCAGGCCCTTCTCCATGTGGACCAGCCGCTCTCCTTCCCCTTCCAGCATCCTCCCAGCGGGTATGCCGGTCCACTTTGACAACAGTTCGGCGATGTCGAATTCATCCACAACCATGTCCACCGCGCGGTTGCCCAGTGCCGCCTGCTTTTCCTGCCGGAACTCCTCCTCCAGCCGCAGCCGTTCCGTGCGTAGCTGGGCCGCCCGCTCGTAATCAGACCGTTGGGCTGCGGCCTCCTCCTGGTCGGCCAGACGCTGTATTGTGTCCTCGGTTTCCTTCAGATGGGAGGGAAGGCTCTCAGAATCGATCCGCAGCTTGCTTGCCGCCTCGTCAATAAAGTCAATCGCCTTATCAGGAAGCTGGCGGTCCGTAATATAACGGTCGCTGAGGCGCGCCGCCGCATCGATTGCGGAATCGTCGATGGTCACCTTATGGTGGGCCTCGTAGCGCGGTTTCAGCACACGCAGGATTTCCACGGTATCCTCAACCGTGGGCTCCTCCAGGGATATGGGCTGAAAGCGGCGTTCCAGGGCCGTATCCTTCTCGATGTACCGGCGGTACTCGTCGGTAGTAGTCGCCCCGATGCACTGGAGCTCGCCCCTGGCCAGCGCCGGCTTGAGCAGGTTGCTGGCGTCCATGCCTCCCTCGGCTGCGCCGGCCCCTACCATCGTGTGAACCTCGTCCAGGAACAGGATGATCTCCCCGCGGGCATCCTTCACTTCGTCCACCACGGCCCTGAGCCGCTCCTCGAACTCGCCGCGGAATTTGGACCCGGCCACCAACGAACCCATGTCCAGCGCCAGTACCCGCCGGCCCTTCAGGGAATCGGGAACGTCCCCCGCGATGATGCGGGCTGCCAGGCCCTCGGCAATCGCCGTCTTGCCCACCCCTGCCTCGCCGATAACGACCGGGTTGTTCTTCCGCCGCCGGGTCAATGTCTGCATCACCCGCCGTATCTCGTAATCGCGTCCCACCACGGGGTCCAGCTTTCCATCCGCGGCGAGCTTGGTAAGGTCGATAGTGTACTTTTCCAGGGACCGGTAGTGGCTCTCTGCTCTTGGATCGTCCACACGATGGCTCCCCCTGATTTTCATAAGGGCCTGGTAGACTTTCTCCTGGTCGATTCCGAAGTCCCTGAACACCCTTGCCGACTCTCCCTGGGTGTCCATGACGGCTCCGATGAACAGGTGCTCAGCGCCGATGTATTCGTCGTTCAGGCGGTCAGCTTCGCTCTTGGCATTGTCCAAGAGCGCCGCTGTCCTGGGGGTGGCGTAAATCTGGGCGCCCTGGTTGGTTATCCTGGGCGCAGCCTCCAACGCCTGGCGCAGCCGCGACTTGACAGCATCGGCCTTGATTCCCATCTCTCTCAGGATTTCCAGTGGCAGCCCATTTCCCAACTCCAGCAGGGACAGCGCCACGTGCTCAACGTCCCATTGGCTGTGGCGGTAGCGCCGCACCATCTCCTGGGAGTTTCTGATTACTTCCTGCGCTTGTTCGGTGAACTGCTCTGGCCTTAAGACCATCGTGACACCTCCTGTCACTAAAGGCCGGCCCGACGCCCGTCGGTAATCCGGGGCGTCCTATTGCCGTACCGGCGTTCAATGTCTTCGGTCAATTGCCGGACCTCGGACTCCAATTCCTCGATCCGGGCCATGAGCTTCATGGCCACCTCCGCCCCGGCAAGATTGACTCCCATGTCATCGGTCAGGGTCTTGATGCGTTGCAGACGCTCAATGTCGGCGGCTGAATAAAGACGCTGCCTGCCGACGGTGCGGGATGGCCATATCAGCCCGACTCGCTCGTAATACCGCAAGGTCTGTGCGTGCAGCCCAACCATCCTGGCCGCCACGCTGATCACAAAGCACGGCTCGTCTCTATGCTTGTCTTCCATCATCATGTTCAGGCTCCTCTCTGAGACCGGATGTCCCTGAGCCGCTGGAACAGTCCCTGCTCTTCATCGTTCAGGCCAGTGGGCAGCTTCACCTTGATGGTGGCGAAGAGGTCGCCCTTGGAGGCCGGGTTGTTCAGCGCCGGCATCCCCTGCCCCGCGAGCCGGAACCTGCGCCCGTTCTGGGTCTCCGGAGGAATAGTCAGGGATAACCGCCCGGTCAGAGTCGGAACCATGAGATCAGCCCCCAGTATCACGTCCTCCAACGGCGCTTCCACCTCTGCATACAGGTCGCGGCCTTGTCGCTGGAATTTGGGATGCTCCTTCACCGAAACGACCAGGTGCAAATCACTCGATGAATTGCCGCCGGGTGAGATGCGGACTCTGGAGCCGTTGTCCACACCGGCGGGAATCTTGACCTCCAGCCGCCTGCCGTCGGGCAGGTCTACCAGCCTCGTCGCGCCCTTGAACGCCTCCTCCAGCGACACTTCTGCGCTCAACTCCTGGGCATGGGTCTGCCGGGGGTTGTTCCGCAGGTTGCGGAGAAGGTCGTCGAATATCCCCCCGTGGCCGGTATCGAACTCTACCCCAGGCTGCGCCCCGCTCCTGTCCCGAAAGAAGCGGCTCTTCCAATTGTGGTCGCCGCCGACATCGAACTCGATGTCCGGATCTGACCCAACGTCGCTGGACCGGAAAAACGTACTATTCTGCCGGTTCCGTGCCGCGTTCTCTTCAATCTGGTCCGCGTGTTCCCAATTGTCACCGTACCGGTCGTACTTACGGCGCTTATCCTCGTCGGACAGAACGCCGTAAGCCTCATTGATCTGCTTGAATTTCTCCTCGGAAGCCTTATCACCCTTGTTGACATCGGGGTGGTACTGGCGGGCCAGGCGGCGGTAAGCCTTCCGGACATCGTTCTGGGACGCGGTCCTGGATACTCCCAGCAATTCGTAATAATCGCTCATAGCTCACCGCTCCTGTAGGCTTCATGTATATTGTAGGTAATATGATTTGGTTCGTCAATTATAATACACATAATAACGGCATTATAGTTGAGTGGTTATTATCAAGTATGTCGTGATTGGGCCTGCCCACATCCAAAGGGTATACTTGGGGCAGTCTCCGCCTTCGGGCTGCCAGGGAAAACCGCCGGAAAGCAGGATGCCAGTTATGTCGCCTTCTCCACCGGAAGAGGACCGGAACCCCGCCCAGGGAGACCTGCTGCTGGTCAACGCGCAGGTCTATACAATGGACCCGCGCAGGCCAACTGCCAACACCGTAGCCATACGCGGAAACACCATAGCCGCTGTGGGCGACCGTTCCCCGGCAGACGAATGGCGGGGAAACGGGGCCGAGGTCATCGACTGCCAGGGGCTGACCCTGATTCCCGGACTGATCGACGCCCACTGCCACATACTAGCCCAGGCCGCCGCGATGCAAGGGTTGGACTGCGGACCGGCCTCTGTGTCATCCATATCCGAATTGACGCAGGCAATACGTCAACGCGCAGTGGAGACGCCGGCGGGTGGCTGGATTCGAGGACATGAATACGATGACACGGCTCTGGCCGAGGGCCGCCATCCAACCCGCTGGGATCTGGACACGGCAGCCCCTGATCATCCTGTGAGGCTCAACCACCGCAGTGGCCACGCATCAGTCCTCAACAGCATCGGCTTGGAACTGGCGGGTATACACTCCGATACCCCGGACCCGCCCGAGGGGATTATCGACCGGGACCCGGCCACCGGCAGACCCACCGGCCTGCTCCTGGAGATGTCCGGTTACCTGCGAGAACGGCTGGGACGGACCAGCAGCGACGCCGAAATCGAGAAGGGAGTGGCCCGCCTCAGCGCAGAGCTGCTCCGGTACGGAGTCACGTCGGTACAGGACGCCGGGCCGGGCAACGGCCTACCCCAATGGCAAACGTTCCATCGGCTTCGGGAGAAAGGGGCCATCGGCCTCCGCACAACCATGATGGCGGGTTTCCCGCACCTTCAACACCTTGCAGCCAACGGTCTCCAATGGGGCAGTGGCGATGACTGGATTAGACTTGGACACGCCAAAATCATGCTCACCCTCACTACCGGGCGCCTGTACCCCCCGCCCGAGACTCTTCAGGAGATGGTCGAGGAGTCCCACGCGCTGGGATTCCCCGTGGCAGTCCACGCCGTCGAGCAAGAAGCTGTGGCGACAGTCGCCCAAGTATTAGCCAAAGCCGGCCCCGTTTCCGGTGTAGATGAGAATCCCCCGGACCACGCTATAGACCGCATCGAGCACTGCTCCGAATGTCCGAAACCGCTCCAAGAATTGGTCCGGCAGTCAGGCGCGATGGTCGTGACCCAACCCGCCTTCATTTACTGGAGCGGCGACCGCTACATAGAGCAAGTCGAGCCTGACCTGCTCCCTCATCTGTACTCAATCGCCTTGCTGCGCCGGGCCTCCGTCCCGGTGGCCTTCGGTTCCGATGCCCCGGTGGTCGACCCCAATCCCTGGCCCGGCATCTACAGTGCGGTCACCCGTCGAACAAGAGAGGGCAGACACCTTCCGGAACGGGGCGATTCAGACACAACCAGTCACGACGTGACCGTGCTGGATGCCCTGCGGATGTACACCAAAGCCGGGGCAGCGTCAGAAGGATCAGGCCACAGGAAGGGGGCCATCTCACCAGGGAAGCTTGCCGACCTTGCCCTGTTGGACTCCTGCCCGACGGCAGCAGACTACGTCCGGCTCAAGGACATCCGCTCCGTCCTGACGATAGTTGGAGGGCGTATCGCCCGGGATGAGGGCTTGAAATGCAACTAGCGGCTTCGCTCCCGGATGTATTCAAGCAGCGACAGCAGCGACTGACGGGAAGGGCTATCGGGAATGATTTCCAGGCGCCCGGCGGCCTTGGCGCAGTAGTCCCCTATGACCTCGTAGCATTCGTCCACAATGGTCGAGTTGTTGATCATCTCCAGCACCCTGTCCAGCTTGCCGTCGTGGGAAGGGTCTTCAAACAGGGCCTGCACCGGGTTTTCTTTGGGGTATTTCTCCATCAGCAGGATGGTCGGGAGGGTAAGCACTCCCTGCATCAGGTCCTTGCCCACGGGTTTTCCCATCTCGCTGGCGTCTCCCTGCACGTCCAGCAGGTCGTCCACCATCTGGAACGCCATCCCGATGTTGTAGCAGTATTCCCGCATGGCCTGCACCTGAGGCTCAGGGGCACCTGACAGTATGGATCCCGACTCCCCTGCGGTGCAGAACAGCGAGGCCGTCTTGTGGTAGATACGGTCCTGGTAAAGTTCCAGCGCCCGCTCGGTGCGGAAGGTGTTGAAGTACTCGACGAGCTCGCCGCTGGCAAGTTCCATGATCGTCTCGGAAAACCGCCTGATAACCCGGACGTTGCCCGTGTCGCAGACGTAGGTTGCCGAGGTGGCGAAGAGGTAGTCACCAAAGAGGACCGCCACGTGCTTACCCCACTGGTTGCTGACCGTGGGCCTGCCGCGTCTAAGGTCCGAGTCGTCCACCGTGTCGTCGTGAATCAGGGTCGCCAAGTGCAGCAACTCGACAGCGCACGCCATAATGATGGGGTTTTCACCATCGTGGGAGTTGCACTGCGCGGCTAACAGGGTGATGGCGGGGCGGACCCTCTTGCCACCGGAACTGAGAACGTGGTCGACGAGTGGCCGGAGGTGATCGGGGCTGGTGTTCCTCAGTCCCTGAAGCCGTTCCTCAACCCGGGCCAACTTGTCCTGGATCGGGGCGTAGATCGAGTAGGTACGCTCATCTATACCTTTGAGCACCCTGCCCCCTAAGCCGCCGAGAAGCCAGCCCCATACACGGGCGCCGGCCGGGGAGCGGCAGATAGGATACGTCCCTAGACGGTGACGCCCAGCCGTTGAACTTCTTCTTCAACCGACTCGGGGTCCAGCTTCTTGAATAGCGGGGCGGGGCGGCGCAGCGGGTTGCCCGGGCTGATCTCCCCGACCAAGCTGTCAAAGTCCCAGTTGCCGGCGTTCACCTCACCATCCAGGCCCAGGAACTCGTGCAAGCTCTGGGAACTGAAGGGGAGGAACGGGAACAGGGCCATCTTGAGGCAGTTCAGCACCGCTATGGTGGTCCACAAGGTTGTGGCAGCGCTCTTCTGGTCTGTCCTGATCGCCTGCCAGGGGGCCTGGGCGTCCAAGTAACGGTTGGCCTGCTGCGCCAGTCCGAACGCCCTCCCGATGGCCGCCTTGAATCGGCAGCCATGCAGGTCCTGATCAATTCCCTCCATCACCGACCGGGCTACGTCAAGCAGTTCCCGGTCCTGCTCGCGGAGCACGCCGGGTTCAGGCGTCTTCCCGTCGAAGTTGCGGTAGGTGAATGACAGGACACGGTTGACCAGGTTGCCGTAGGTCGCCACCAACTCCTCGTTGTTCCGCCGCACGAACTCGCCCCAGGAAAAGTCAGTATCCCCCGTCTCAGGCATGTTGATGGAGAGCAGGTAACGGAGAGGATCAGGATCGTAGCGGTCCAGGTAGTCCGGGACCCACACAGCCCAGTTCTCGCTGGTGGAGAACTTGCGGCCCTCCAGACTGAGGAACTCATTGGAGGGTACGTCAAAGGGCAGGTTCAGGCCGCCGTAGCCCATCAACATTGCAGGCCAGATTATGGTGTGGAAGGGAATGTTGTCCTTGCCAATAAAGTAGTACGACCGGCTCTGGCCGGACTGCCAGAAGTCCTTCCACTCATCCTCATTTCCGGAGGACTTGGCCCACTCGACCGCCGCCGACAGGTATCCTATGACGGCCTCGAACCATACGTAGATACGCTTGCCATCGTACCCTTCCACGGGTATGGGGACGCCCCACTCCAGGTCCCGGGTTATGGCCCGGTCCTTCAACCCCGATTCAAGGAACCGGCGGGTGAAGTTGAGGACGTTGGGACGCCAGTGGGACTGCTTCTCCACCCACTCCAGCAGTGGTTCCTGGAAGGCCGACAGCTTGAGGAAAAAGTGCTCCGACTCCCGGAACTCCGGTTCTGTGCCAGACAGTATGCACCGCGAGTTCACCAGGTCCATCGGGTCCAGTGTCCGGCCGCAGCCATCGCACTGGTCTCCACGCGCCCGCTCGAAGCCACAATGGGGGCAAGTACCATTGACGTACCGATCAGGAAGGAACCGTTCGCAATCCGGGCAATATGCCAGCGCCATAGACTCCGTGTAGATGTAGCCGCCTTCCATCAGCGTGGTAAAGATGTCGTGAACCACCTCCTGGTGGTTGGCTGTGTGGGTGGTGGTGAACAGGTCGAAGGTAATCCCCAAGCGTTCCCAAGTATCCAGGAATTGTGGATGATACCTGTTCAGGACCTCCTCAGGGGTAATGCCTTCCTGCTCGGCCCGAACGGTTATGGGCGTGCCGTGGCTGTCGCTCCCGGACACCATCAACACCTGGTTGCCCTTGAGACGGTGGTACCGGGCGAAGACGTCCGCAGCCAGGTAACATCCGGCTACGTGCCCCAAGTGCAAAGGCCCATTGGCGTAGGGCCATGCCACACCTATGAAAATCCGTTCGGGCAAAGGCCATTGACCTCCGCTGATGTTGGCCCTTCGGCCACTGGCAAATTACATTCTAGCATACTTAAAGGCCTTCTATACCATCCCCATGCGGCAGCGTTCCACAGAAGGCAGTATGGTTGACCGGCGGCGAGGCGAATGTATCCGACACACGGACCCTGCCCGCAGTCATGGACAAGGCGCGAAGCCACATTCCCTGGCTGAAGCCGCGCTATCTGCTGGCTGACCGGGGTTACGATTCCCTCGAGAATCATAGAGTGGTCCTGGGGCACGGAATCACTCCGGTTATCCACATCCGCGAACCGTCCGGCAGGTCCAAACGACACGGCGGCGTCTACTCGACCATGGGGTCCCCGACCTGTCTCGGCATGGCCACCATGGACTACATTCTCACCGGTCCTGAGACCGGGCATCACCTTTTCCGCTGCCCGGCCGGGGGTAGCAAGCTGAAGAGGAAAAGCACTCATGGCTGGAAGCACTGCGACTATAGATTTGGGAAGACCCTTATGAGAACCTGCGGGTGGTTGGTATCCTGACTACGGCGTCATCCGAGTGGAAGAAACAGTACGCCAAGCGCACGATCATCGAGAGGATGTTCAGCAGCCTCAAGCGCTCCCGGGGGCTGGAGCCCCATAGGGTCAGGAGACTACGACGGATCACGCTTCACGCCTGCCTGTCCCTGCTGACCTATCAGGCTACGGCGCTGGCTAGTATCGAAACCGGCGATGCCGCCAACCTGCGGAGGATGCGGGTTTAGCCGTACCACCTCTCGGAAGGACCGATAGGCCTGTCCGGTGGAGGAAGACCGCTTCCCTCCACCGCTTCCCTCCAATGAGTAACACTGGGACCTTGGGCTGATTGTCCATTACCCGCAGCGTATTCGTGCCGTGGAGAGGAACCGGAGTCCAGAGTGCCGACGCGAGTCAACCTACCGCTGGACCTGTGGAATAGGACCACCCGGGCCTTATGACCCCAACGGCCATACTCACCTGCACCAAGAAGCCGCATCGCCAAGGCTGGCGTCAGACAGTCCTCATCTCAAGCCTTGCCGAATGCTGAGGACTTCCCAATGCTGGCAAAGAGCCGGTTTCACTCACGACGCATTCAACCGGGACCCTCCGTCCCCTTCAATCTGTTCAGTTGGACGAAGGATGACCGTCCCCTGGTACGGCGACGCCGCCAAACCCCGGGGCTGAACCTATGAGGGGAGACACTGTATACCCGCATCAGCGTCTTCAACGAGGACATGTGAACATCGTTACTTTACCCGGTCCAATCCCGTCTTACTGTTGACGACGGCGAATTTGCTCTTCCTGTTCAACCCGTTCGTGAGGGTGGCCTGGATAGCGGCGAGGGCATCAGGCGGACCACCGGGACCGTTCATCGTGCGCCTTCATGGTGTTGTACCGTTGCTGACCATTATCCCTAATGGGAAGGGGCGCTGGTCCAAAATGACGTGCTGTCGCCAGACGGTCAAAAGGAAACCGTGAATGGCTGAGATTCGGATCAGTGGCGCTCAGAACTCAAGCGACCGTAGCGACTCCCGGCGAGAGGGGGATATCTTCGTGTTCGATGACGAACCCGATGCTGTTCTGGTGCAGCGATGGCAGAGAGGGGATCTGGCGGCCGCAAGCGTTGCGATCCAACGGCATGAGTCCATGGTGTACGCCGCCATATTCCGGATGCTGCGGGACCATGCCCTCAGTGAGGATGTCACCCAGGAGGCATTTCTTCGCGCCCATGAGAGGATCTCCACACTTCGCCAACCGGGAGCCTTCAGCGGTTGGGTCCGCCAGATCGCAGTCCGTCTGGCGACCGACGAGCTCCGGCGCGGAGTACCATACCAGTTGTCCGATGAAGAACCCGATACCCTTCCCGGGCCGGAGGCCCTGGTGGAAACCCTGGACGCATTGGAACGGCTTCGGGACCAACTCGACGCGCTTCCGCCCAGACAGCGCGTCGTGGTCGTTTTGCGCGACGTGGAAGGGTTCTCGATCCGGGAGATTGCCGAGCAGCTATTGATTTCGGAGGCAGCGGTGAAGATGCGGCTCACTAGAGCACGGGCCACCCTCAAGCGGACTCTTCTGCCCGGTCAGGAGGACAACCATGAATAGTCCAAGTCCTCAGCACCGCCACCTGGACGAGGAGCAAATTGACGACATTGCCCGGGAAGTTCTGGCTGGCTCCGGTGAAAGCATGGATTCCGTGGACTGCGAAGAATGCAAAGCCCGGATCGACCTGCACAGCCGCTATCTCAGCCTTGCCCGACTCCTTGCCCGCGACACACGGGCTCCGCTGGGGACGCCGGCCATCGATGCAGTCCGGGCCATCCGCCGCCGGTCCTACTACCGGCGTGCGCTGCGAGAACTGGCGGCCCTGACCACGTCCCCGCTGAACGCAGGAGGGTGAACATGGACCCTGTACTGGCACACCTCTCCTCCCTGTTGGCGCAGGCGACCGTAATCGGCCCGCGTTTGCTGGGAGCGGCATGCTTCCTGGCACTCGGAGTGGTTGCGGCGTGGGTGCTCGACCGTGTAATTGCGACGGCATCCAAGCGTGTGGGCCTTGACTCGTCGAGGGGCGGGCAGCGGTTGGTCCAAGTTGGCGTTCTGGTGGGTGTAAATACCACACCGAGCGCGGCGGTGAGGCGGTTGGTCCGCTGGACGGTGCTTATCGTAGCGGTCGCCCAGGCAGCGCTGATCCTGGAACTTGAGGCCGTGGCATCCGTGATCGACCGCGCCGTGTGGATTGCCCCCACCCTGGTGATCGTCCTGGGCCTTCTGTACGTGGGTGCGACCATAGCGGAGCGATTGGCAAGAGCAGCCCGGGCCGCGGCGGAACGCAACGGCGCCCTGCCGCCCGGGTTGGTGGCCGCAGTCGTTCGGGGTGCGGTCCTGTCAGCGTCCCTCCTGCTTGCTCTAGAAGCCGCCGGGATCACCGCCGACCTCCCCGTGGTGATATTGGCCATCTGTCTCGCCGGGGCCCTAGGGCTGGTTGTGACCGGGCTTATAGTAGGCGCCCGGGGATTGTTGGAGAACCTGCTCGCAGCCCGGTACGTCGAGGAGATGTACATTGAGGGACAGATGGTCAACTTCCGCGAGGAGCGGGCCCAGATTCGCTCGATAGGGTTGATGGCCACCGTTGTCCGCACCAGCGACGGGGTTGATCACACTACTCCTAACGCGATCTTCCTGCGAGAATCGATCTAGGCTTTCCGCAGGCGCGAGGCGAAGGAGGAGAGTCCTGATTCGTGCTTAGCATCAATACAGCAGAGGGACCAACGGCGGCGGAAGAAACTTCGAAATCGAGGAGGAGAATGAAATGTCGGTACTGGGAAGGATCGGAACGGGCGTCAGGGACGGTCTGTCCGGTGTATTCCGGGGGACGGGGCAGGTGACCGAGGTAGCCATTGACTCGGTGCGCGACGCCACGGTCAATGCCCTCCGTTCCGCGCGCACTATCGGCGGCGAAGCAGGTCACCTTGCTCAGGACGCCATTGTAGGGGTCTTCCAGGCGACGGGAAGAGTGAGCGGCGAAGCGGGATCACTGATCAGGGACTCCGTAATTGGCGTCATCGAAGGCACCGGGCAGGTGGCGACAGCCACGACCACAATGCTGCACGATGTGGTGGTCGGAGCGATTCGAGGGTCCAGCGACGCAGGCGCTGAACTGGGGACTGCGGCGCAGAGCGCCGTCGAAGGGGCTCTGCGCGGCGGGGCATCAGTTGGCCTTGCTGCCGAGGAATCGGTGGTCCAGGTTACCCGGGGCGCCATCGATGGCACCCGGGAGATCGCCGGAGCATTCACGACCGCTGCCCAGGGGACGGTCGCTGGGGTTATCACAGCCGTGGCCGGCACCGGAGGGGACGTGATGACGGCGGCGCGGGACACCACCCGTCAATTGGTCAGCAGCGCGGCCGCCGTGGGCGAGGACGTGGCGCAGGTCTCCGTGGCTGCCGTTGAAGGGGCGATCAGCGCCGCCCGGTCCGTGGGAGTAGACGCCGAGCAGGCTGCGTCTGCCGTCGCGACGGGGGCCATCGAAGCCGCATACGACATCAGTGACGCCGCCGGCGATGCCGTCCGGAACGCCGCCACCGGAACCATCCGGGGCGTCCGGGTCGTGGCAAACCGGGAAGCATCGGCCCCTAGGTCGACCGACTCCTAGCCGGGGATGAACGGACTGTCCAGACATCTGTCCTCCCCTTCCGATTGAACCCGAACCCGCCCCAGGACTCTGCCACTCTCACGGGTCAGGGGCGGGTCCGCGCTCAGGGGCCCCACCATCAGGGAGCGTGAAGTTGCCTGACCCAGCCTGCTGTCAGTGATTGGGCAAGGCAGGGAACGAACCTCATGCGGGAATTGCCCATGTCGGTGCCGTCCCCCTGTCTGAGGAAGCTGCCGTGGGACTTCCGTTGGCCCGGAGGACCCCACCGCAAGGGCTTGATCTTCCATGACCTTTCCGTGTTGTTGCCGCAAATGGACGTTTACCTTAGCTCCCGGGAGGAATCATTGGACCAAACCGGTGAACCGGCGGACCTGGCGGCCAACCAAGTGAGAGAAACTCTAACTGGGAACAGGGGCGTTCGCCGGGTATCAGGGTATTCGGTGCGTTGGGCAGCTGGCCTAGCGGCAGCCGGCAGCCGGTCTCTGGGCAGCGGCGCCGGTCATATGGCCAGGACGACCGTTGAAGGGGCCGTCCGCGCCGCCGGTGAGATTACCGGGGAAACTACGGCTTTTGTGCGCGATGCCGTTATCGGGGTTGTCGAAGGCACCGGGCAGGTCGTCCAGGTCACCACTCCCGCGGTGAAAGAAGTGGTCGCGGGGGCGATCAGGGGAGCGGGAAGAGCTTCCGGAGAAGTTACGGCCGCCAGCCAGAAAGCGGTGGAAGGTGCGATCGTCGGCGCAACATCAGTCGGGATAAACAGCGCCGAGGCCGCGTCTGCGGCCGTCGATGGGGCCGTCGAAGCTGTCGTGGAAGCAGGCGGCGATCTGCAGGACGCGGCCAGAGCGACCATCGGAGGAGTCATCTCGGGGGTCTCGACCATCGGAGGAGATGTGTCAGCAGCGGTCCGGGACTCGGCGGGCAGCCTGGTAGGCTACGCGGCAGCTGCCGACCAGAGCGCGGAGGAAGTAGCCGGCGTGGCCGCAGAGGTCGTGGACACCGCCCTGTCGGAGGCAGAGGCATCCGATTCGGATGCCGTCGAGGCTGTCGAGGTCGTATCCGCGGCCGCCGATGCTGCGATAGCGGCCGCGTACGAGGTCAGCCGGGCCCATGGCGACAGGGCGAGGGAAGAGGTGCTGAGGGCAGTCGCACAGCCGAGGGTGGACCTGGGTCCCGAACTGCAACGGCAACTCTCTGAGATCTCAAAACGTTTGTCAGACGAGTTGCCAAAAGGAAGGGCTGCCTGGCGGGGATACGCCATGGTCCGTGCCGTGAGGCTCTTGCTCCGGGCCGGGGCCAGCGACCAGGCGGCTTCACTGGCATATTTCACCGTGCTGTCATTTTTCCCGCTAATGGCCTTGGTGGTCATCGCCTTCGCACTTGTTTCCGACGCAGAGGCCGTCGCCACGGCCCTGGACGGCCTGCTGTCCTACTACTTCCCGGCCTCCAGCCAGTTGTTTCACGAGTCCGTGGGGCTTCTAGTCGAGTACTCCGGCGCTTTCGGTCCCATTGCTCTGATAGGAGCAGTCGTCGCGGGCAATGGACTGTTCATGGCAGCCAACAGGACCGTCAACCGGGTGTTCGGCGTTGAGAGCCACCAGGGTCTGAGAGGCAAAATCATCGAGGCCGCTGTCACCGGTTTCCTGGGGATAGTGCTGCTGTTGTCAGTCGGGATCAGCGCGTTCGTCCAGGTTGCCTCCGGCCTTGCTGGCGGAAACCTGCATCCGGATGGGGAACCATACCACTCCGTACACATGGCGCTTGGCGTGGGGTCAGCCCTATTCTCAGCAGCGGTTACCGGCATAGTGTTCACCGTCGTATACCACAACGTTCCGCATACCCGGGTGGAATGGAAGGATGCCGCATTCGGCGGTATGGTTTCCCTGTTCCTGTTCGAGGTGGGCAAGCACCTGTTCTTGTGGATCTCCGGTCTGGCGGCACAGAGGGATATGGTCTATGGCCCGGTCGCGTCCACCGTGGTACTGCTATTGTGGGCATACTACGCGGGGCTGATTTTCCTGTACGGGGCAGCCCTGGTCAGGGCCGCCGGAGAGCTGAGGCCGAAATCTGCCGGACGAATCATCCAGGCCGGTCCTGGAAGGGACCTCGGGGAGAAGTGATGGAAGTTCTCGACGCCGACCAGTCCAGGATCATCACCCCCCGGGAGGCCGAGGAGATCGCGGATGAGGTCCGCGACCTGATCAGGGCAGGGGACGAGACCTCGGCATGGGACCGGCTCAGGCGGCTTCACCCGGCAGACATGGGCGCCATCCTGGCCGCACTGCCCCGTTCCGGCAGGGATTCCATGCTCCGCGTCATGGACCCGGAGGTGGTGACCTGGATGCTCAGGCAGATGAACCCTCTCCAGGCCGGGAGGGTGGCCACCCGCCTCGGCTCCAGGGCGCTTTCCGGAGTCCTGGACCAAGTCAACCCCCGCAACGCCATGGCGGCCCTGCTCCGGATCCGACATCCCCAGGCCCGGGAGGTTTCCCGTTCCCTGGACCAGGCGGTCCCGGCCCCGGAGATTCTCAGTCACCCCTCCGGGACCGCCGGCGCGATGATGGTAGCTGAATTCCCCACCGTCAGATCGGATGCACATATATCCGATGCACTGTCAGCCCTGTTCGCACTGGACGAAGCCCGGTATGAGTTCAACCGCGTCTACGTGGTGGAAGAGGACGGGAGTCTCGCGGGTCAGGTGGCCATGGTGGACCTGGCATTGCTGCCCGAGAGCACGCCGGTCCGGGATGTGATGAGCCGGGTCCCGGCGGCGGTGGACGTGGAGACCCCCGCAGCGGAATGCGCCCGTCTCCGGCGTCACTACAATGTGGTCCAGTTGCCAGTGGTGTCTGGCGGAAAGCTTATTGGAGTGATACCACTGGAGTTTCTGCTCAGCGCAGTGGTGGAGGAGGACACACGGCAGATGCTCAGTGTCGGCGGGGTGTCCGGGGAATCAAGGGAGCATTCCATTTCCGAGGCCGTCCGGACCAGGCTGCCCTGGTTGACGGTGAACCTCGGGACGACCTTCCTGGCGGCTGCCGTGATAAGCCTCTTTGAGTCCACCCTGGCCCAGGTGGTGATCCTGGCCGCGTTCCTGCCGGTAGTGGCCGGTCAGGGAGGAATCGGCGGGACTCAGACCCTGACCATGATCGTCAGGTCAATGGCCCTGGGTGAGTTCGTCGGGGTCAGTGGCTTCCGTCTCCTGGTGCGGGAGGCGACGCTGGGGCTGCTGCACGGGGTCTGGTTGGGAGTCCTGGTGGGGATTATCGCCGTGCTGTGGACTCGCAACCCGGCCCTTGGCCTGGTGCTGGGACTGGCCATGGTTGGAAATATGGTGATCGCCGGATTGGCGGGAGCGGGGGTCCCGCTGTTCCTGCGGCGGGTGGGAGTTGACCCGGCCGTGGCCTCGGCCGTGGTAGTCACCACGTGCACGGACGTGTTTGGTTTTCTCCTGTTCCTCGGCATCGCCACCGCCGCCATAAACCTGTTGGTCTGACCCTGCAAATGCTGAATTTTCTCCGGCCCCGGCCGACCCTCACCGAAAGGGAAACCCAGCGCAGCCTCCGCCTCATGGCCTGGGAGGGGCTGTCCACCGGCGCGATGTTCAGCCTGGGGAGCGGCGGCTTCATGGCCGCCTACGCCCTGGCCCTGGGAGCGAACAACCTGGAAGTGGGCATACTGGCGGCCCTGCCCTTTCTTTCCCAGGTGGTCAGGCTGCCCGCCATTCTGCTGGTGGAGAGGTTCCGGACCAGGAAGGCCATCGGACTGCCCGCCTTCC
Organism: Dehalococcoidia bacterium; assembly: GCA_034422355.1. Classification (GTDB taxonomy): domain Bacteria; phylum Chloroflexota; class Dehalococcoidia; order Lucifugimonadales; family UBA3495; genus CATOSP01. The sequence goes on from DAOUJS010000131.1 coordinate 25,992, forward strand.
TGGCAACCCAGCTATCGTGGCTCCCCATTGGCCTGGTGCCGTTCCTGTTGGACACTCCAGGCAAGCTCGCTGTGTCGCTGGTGATTCTCCTCCTGGGGGTGCGGGGGTTGTTTGCTCCCGTGTGGGTCACAACCTCCACCAGTTGGATCCGCGACCTCGTCCACCCCGGCGCATTGTCCAGCTACTTCGGACGCCGCATGGGTATGGTCACGGCAGCGGCAGCAGTGGTGGGGCTGGCGGGCAGCTTCTTCGTCCGCTGGTGGGAAGGTTTCGCCCGGCCCGGCGACGAGGTATATGCCTTCTCAATCCTGCTCATCGGTGGCGTGTTCACCTTCGGGATGCTGGGCCCCCTCCTGGTATCCCGGGCTGTGGAACCCCTGATGCCCCCGGCTGCCGAGTCCGGGCGTTCCCCAGCGGCGATGCTCCTGGAGCCGGTGCGCGACCGGAACTATTCCCACTTGGTCAAGTTCCTCTTCGTATGGAGCCTGACTTCCAACCTGGCCATACCCTTCTTCGCGGTCTACATGCTGAAGGTCATCGGACTATCCCTGCCGGTGGTGATCGGCCTGACCGTGCTGGGACAGTTCTCCAACGTGCTTTTCGTCCGCGTGTGGGGGCCCTTTGCCGACCGGGTCGGAAGCAAGACGGTACTGTCCCTGTCCGCCTCCCTCTACCTGCTGGTCATCATCGGCTGGGTGTTCACGACCCAGCCCGACCGGCATTTCCTCACCCTGCCGCTGCTGGTCGTGCTGCACCTGCTTGGCGGTATCGCGGCCGCGGGGGTCACGCTGACGGTGAACACCCTCGCGCTGCGGGTAGCCCCGGAGGGCAGGGGCGTCCCGTTCTCCGGCGTAGCCGGGATAGCGGCCAGCCTCGGGTCGGGAACCGGCCCGATCATCGGCGGAGTCCTAGCCGACTTTTTTTCGGTCCGGTCGTTGAACCTGACCATTGACTGGACATCTCCGGGGGGGACGTTGAGCCTGCCGGCGGTGGCACTGTCGGGCTTCGACTTCCTCTTCGTTATGGCGTTCCTGTTCGGGCTGCTGTCGCTCAACCTGCTGGTGGCGCTGCGCGAGGAAGGGGAAGTCCCCCGGGATGAGGCCCTTGCGGAGCTTATGGCCGGAGCGGGGCCGGTGGCGAGGGCGGTGTCTTCGGTTCCCGGCCTAAACATGGTGTCTTCCTTCTCCTACGGGTACTTGAGGCGAATCCCCGGGGCCGACGTCGCCATTGGGGTGACGGCGTACCAACTGGCGGCTTCCACCGAGGCTGCCGTGTCGTCCGCGGGCCGGGGCCGGGCCGCGGTGTCGGAGGTGTCCCAACATGTCGGGACGGTCCTTGGCCACACCGTAGACAATATGGAAAACGCCGCCGAAAACGGCCTGGGGCTGGCCCTCCACGCCACCCGGGGCGCGGTACATGCCGCCGATAACATAACCGGACAGGTGGGCAGCGTCACCCGCGGGGCGGTCCTCGGGACTCTCAGGACACTGGGCAGACTGCGGGTGTCTCCAGGCGAGTCGCTGCGCGGTGCGGCCCAGGGAGCCATCCGGGGCGCCGTCGAAGCCAAACGAGACCCCGCCGAAGCTGCTGTGGCGGCCGTGGAAGCGGCGCGCGAGGCGGCTTCCGAACTGGGCATTACCGAGGAAGAAGCCGCGACCGCGGCGGCGGCAGGCATGGTGGAGGCAGCAAGGGCAGCGGGCGGCGGGACTCTTGAAGCGGTTTTCGAGGCATTGCCCGAGAATCTGCGGCGGCAGGCTGAGAGCGGCGGCCCAGGACGAAAGTAGTCCGAGTAGCCAGGAGTGACCATCAGGGGCTAGTGCAACAACGATCGGCCCGCTGGTATCTCGAGCATTCGGTTGAACTATCAATTGCGGTTTACCAAGCTTCTGACTAACGCATTTGTTCATGCGACAGTTGCCGCGTTAGCCGGGAGTCGAGGGCACACCTGTTCGCGGACCAGGGAGGAACGTGCGGTTAACTTGCCCGCCACCTACTCACGAAGCATCCCCTCAGTACAGCGGTGAACGATGCACTTTAAGTTCCCGCATTCTCGACCGGGATCATGGCGAGCCCGAACCCTGCCCCGATAGCACATCTCCAAGGAGCACGTATGGGTCGGTGGACTCATCAGGGTGAACTGGTTACCCTAATACGGGTCTTCGACAATGCCGATGGGTGGCCTTACCCCAAATGGGCAGATGACAGCCCCCAATAGTCATTGGCGACGGTTATCGTCATCATAATCCCCACTTTTCGTACCCGGTGTTAGGCGGCCATGAAGCCTGTCGGTGTCTTGTAATTTTCTCTCTGCGCTATTGATGTTGACAATGGACTGCCGTCCTGTTAACATCCGCCACTAGAAAATTGACGGAATCCGCGAAGAACGGGAGTATTAAGGGCGCCCTGCCACAGAGAGTCGGCGGCTGGTGAAAGTCCGGCGGCAGAAGGGCCCCCAACTCGCCCGGGAGCGGCCCGCTTGAACAGAGTAGAGCGCGGCGGTTGACCCCGTTAAACGTCGCTGAGTTGTTCCGAACCGTTGACCGCCCCGAGCGAGAACGTCGCCCCACAACGCTACGCCAACCAGGGAGCGGCGGACAGGATCCGTCCCCAGACGGTGAAATGCCTTGGGATACGGCCCCAACACTAGGAAAAGAAGGGTGGTACCGCGGGAACTCATGCCCGTCCCTTCATGGGATGGGTTTTTTGTTGCCCAATTTTCCCCGCCATCAAACAAAACGGCGGCGAAGGATATGAAATGGAGTTGACCGGCGCGGAGATAGTTTGTGAAAGCCTTCTGAAAGAGGGCGTGGACGTCGTTTTCGGGTTGCCAGGCGGGGCCGTTCTTCCGTTCTACGGCGCCCTGGCCAAGTACCCCCAACTGCGTCACGTCCTGGTCCGCCACGAGCAGAGCGCGGCAATGGCCGCCGACGGGTACGCTCGCGTAACCGGCAAGGTGGGCGTGTGCGCGGCCACTTCCGGACCGGGCGCGACCAACCTGGTCACAGGCATCGCCTCGGCACAGATGGACTCGATACCCATCGTGGCCATTACAGGCCAGGTCCCCCGGCCCGCCATCGGCAGGGACGCCTTCCAGGAGACCGACGTTACCGGTATCACACTGCCCATCACCAAGCACAACTACCTGGTGATGGAGGTTGAGGACATTGCTCCTGCGATCAAAGAGGCTTTCCACATCGCCCGCACGGGCAGGCCCGGCCCGGTGTTGATCGACATCCCCAAGGACGTGCTGCAAGACCTCCGAACCGAGTTCATCTGGCCGGAACTCCCCAACCTGCCCGGGTACAACCCCCCGGGCGACGCCGACCCTGAGCAGGTAGCCCACGCCGCCGAATTGATCAACCAGGCCCAGCGACCCCTCATACTGGCGGGCCACGGAGTCCTGATCTCCCACACCTACGACCGCCTTATCGAACTGGCGGAAAAGGCCCAGATCCCGGTCATCACCACGCTGCTGGGCATCAGTTCCATGCCCACTGGCCATGAGCTCAATCTGGGAATGCCGGGAATGCACGGCATGGCCTACAACAATCTGGCCATCGACGAGGCCGACCTGCTTATTGCCCTGGGAATGCGGTTCGACGACCGGATTACCGGCCGGCTCAAGGACTTCGCCCCCAACGCCAAGGTGGTCCACGTTGAGGTGGACGCTTCCGAAGTGGACAAGAACGTAAAGGCAGACGCGCCGGTCGTGGGCGACCTGAAGCGTGTGCTGGACCAGTTGCTGCCCCTGGTGGAACCCAACGTCCACATCGACTGGCAGCGCCACTTGGAGGACCTCAAGTCCCAACATCCATCTCTCCATATCCGGGAGTCCGAGGAACTGCTGCCCCAATACGTGCTTAACTCGCTCTCGGAAGTGACCAGAGGTGACTGCATAGTTGTTACCGGCGTGGGCCAGCACCAGATGTGGGCGGCGCAGCACTGCAAGTTCAACTCCCCCAACACCCTGATTACCTCCGGCGGACTGGGAGCAATGGGTTTCGAGGTCCCCGCGGCCCTGGGAGCGAAGATGGGCCGACCCGACAAGCCGGTATGGTCTGTCGCCGGGGACGGCGGCTTCCAGATGACCATGTGCGACCTGGCCACTGCGGTGGAGAACAACATCGACGTGAAGTTCGCCATCCTCAACAACGGAACATTGGGAATGGTGCACCAGTGGCAGGATCTTTTCTACGACAAGGACTACTTCGCCACCGTGTACTCCGGCAATCCCGACTTCGTGAAGCTGGCCGCAGCCTATGGCATCACCGGCCTCCGCGTCACCAGGCAGGAAGAGGTGGCCGACGCCATACAGCAGGCGATGGAGACCCCCGGTCCGGTTATCGTTGACTTCGTGGTGAAAGAGAGCGAGAACGTTTACCCCATGATTCCGGCAGGCGGTTCAATTCACGAAATGATGGAAGAAGAGCCGGAGGTATCTGTTGCTCCTCCGTCGGGGGGAGGCTGATCCATGCCAAGCTCCGGGCCAAACTCCGGTATGGAAGAACACACCATTGTCGCCCTGGTGGAAGACAAGCCGGGTGTCCTGACCCGCATCGCCAGCCTGTTCCGCAGGCGCGGGTTCAACATCGCCAGCCTTGCCGTCGGCAAGAGCGAGCAGCCCGGCCTCTCCCGCATGACCTTTGTGGTCACCGGCGACCAGGATACGGTGGTCCAGGTCACTAAGCAGTTGGACAAACTGATCGAGATCATCCGGGTTGCCGACATTTCGGACCATGAGACGGTCGCCAGAGAGTTGGCCCTCATCAAGGTCAGGACCACCACCGCCACCCGGGCCGAGATCATCCAGATGGTACACCTCTTCCGCGCCAACGTGGTGGACGTTGGCGCACAATCGATGGTGGTAGAGGTCACCGGCGAAGAGGACAAGGTGAACGCCCTGGCCCACCTGCTGGAACCCTTCGGCATCATCGAAATGCTACGTACAGGACTGGTGGCAATGGTCAGGGGCCAGGAAGACGCCAGGGCCAGCGATACCATAGGAATCGAAATGCGGGGAAATGGCTCCAGGGCCGGCGTGCCAGGGTGATCTCGCCACAATGGCAAGGCGTCCAGCAAGTAGCTACGCACACTAACAGTAGAAGAACGAAAAAGGACAACGCGGGAGTAACATGGTAAACGTATATTACGACCAGGACGCAGACCTGTCGGTCATCTCGGACAAGACCATCGGCATCATAGGCTACGGGTCCCAGGGCCACGCCCACGCCCTGAACCTGAAGGACAATGGCCAAAACGTCGTCGTCGGCCTCTACCCGGAGAGCCGCAGCCGGGCCACTGCCCAGGAAGCCGGCCTGGAAGTCGCTGACGTTCCGGAAGTGGCCCAGCGGGCAGACATCATAATGATGGTCATCCCTGACCACATTCAGGGCAGCGTCTACCGGGAGCAGATCGCTCCCCACATCAGGCCGGGCAGCGCCTTCATGGTGGCCCACGGGTTCAGCATTCACTACCGGGAGGTCGTGCCTCCCGACAACGTGGACGTGATGATGTGCGCGCCCAAGGCCCCCGGCCACCGGATGCGCGAACTGTTCCAGCAGGGCATCGGTGTTCCAAGCCTGCTGGCCGTCCACCAGGACGCCACCGGCAACGCCAGGGAAATCGGCCTGGCCTACTGCAAGGGAGTCGGGTCCACCGGCGCAGGCGTGCTGGAGACCACAATCAAGGACGAGACCGAAAGCGACCTCTTCGGGGAGCAGTCCATCCTCTGCGGCGGTGTCACCGCCCTTGTGAACGCCGCCTTCGAGACGCTGGTGGAGGCAGGATACCCCCAGGAAATCGCCTACTTCGAGTGCCTGCACGAGCTAAAGATGATCGTGGACCTGATGTACCAGGGCGGGCACAACTACATGCACTTCTCGGTTAGCGACACCGCGGAATACGGCTCCCTAAGCCGCCGCAACCGCATCATCGACGAGCACGTGCGGGAGAACATGCGCACCGTCCTGAGGGAGATTCAGGATGGCACCTTCGCCCGTGAGTGGATAAGCGAGAACGACGAGGGCCGCCCCCGGTTCAACCCCATGAGGGAGGCCGCGCAGAACGCCCCCATCGAGAACATCGGCAAGCAACTGCGCTCCATGATGCCCTGGCTGGACCCGAAGTAGGCGAAGGAGCAGCCATGACTACGGTAGCGACTGATACCCCGGACGGCGAGAGGCTCGGCAGGCTAGAAACAAGGTTGGAAAGCCTCGAAAATACGGTATCCGAAATTCGAGAGGACATCCGGGAGTCACGGGCCGAAAACCGGGAAGCAATCCGGGAACTCCGGGCCGAGATGCGGGACATCCGCTCCGACATGCAGGAAGGTTTCCGGGCCCACCAGACCGAGATGCGGGACATCCGCTCCGACATGCAGGAAGGTTTCCGGGCCCACCAGACTGAGATGCGGGACATCCGCTCCAAGATCGACAGGCAATTCCTGTGGGTACTGGGGATCATGTTCACAATGTGGATATCCCTCTTCGCCCTGATTACCACATTTATGACTGCAATCATAAATAAACTGGGCGGGTAGGAGAAGAAATCTTGAGTGCTGAGGAGACGCTGAGTGTAGTTCACCGTCGCACGCTGGTCTTGGCCGGGCTGGGTGCGGTGGACTACGTGCCCCTGCGACCCTTTCCGGTAGGCCAAGTCTTTATGGCTTTCTGCGCTTAAAGCGCTATACACATACCTGGCCCCGGTCGCCTGGGCCACCGGGACTACCAGGAAGGAGTGACGAAAAGGGTTATGGCTGACGACAAAGTGCTTTTCCTGGACACCACTCTCCGAGACGGAGAGCAGTCCGCCGGCATAGGCATGACCGGCGACGAAAAAATGGAGATCGCCCGCCAGCTCCAACGAATGCGGGTGGACATCATCGAAGCGGGGTTCGCCGCCAGCTCCCCCGGTGACTTCGAGGCGGTCAGCAACATCGCCCGGGAGGTCAAGGGCCCCATCATTGCGTCCCTGGCCCGGGCCGTGCCCAACGACATTGACCAGGCTTGGGAGGCCGTCAAACATTCCGACAGGCCGCGTATCCACGTCTTCCTGTCCTCCTCGGAAATCCACCAGATGCACCAGCTCCGCAAGAACCGGGAAGAGGTCATGGAGATGGCCGTGAGCATGGTGGAGCGAGCCAAGAGCTACTGCCCCGACGTGGAGTTTTCCCCGATGGACGCTACGCGCACCAACAAGGAGTACTTGTTCCAGATGATGGAAGAGGTAATCCGCGCTGGCGCTACGACGATAAACATCGCTGACACGGTGGGCTACGCCATACCGTCCGACTTCGCCGACCTGCTGCGGGAACTCCGGCAACGGGTCCACGGCATCGATGGCGTAACCCTCAGCGTTCACTGCCACAACGATCTCGGCCTGGCCGTGTCCAACAGCCTGGCCGCCATCCAGGCCGGCGCACTACAGGTTGAAGGGTGCATCAACGGCATCGGCGAGCGGGCGGGCAACGCCTCTCTGGAAGAGATCATCATGGCCGTGGACACCCGCAAGGACCTGTTCAAGGTTGAGACGGGCATCGACACCACCCAGATATACCCTGCCAGCCGCCTGGTCAGCCGCATCACCGGAATGTCGGTACAGGCCAACAAAGCGGTGGTCGGCGAGAACGCTTTCCGCCATGCCTCCGGCATCCACCAGGACGGGGTGCTCAAGGACCGGTCCACCTATGAGGTGATGCAGCCGGAACGGGTCGGGGTCCCCGGCAGCAGCCTGGTCCTGGGCAAGCTGAGCGGCCGCGCCGGTCTGCAATCGAGACTGGAAGCCCTTGGATACAACCTGTCCAGGGAAGAAATCAGCGCCGTCTTCGAGTCGTTCAAGGACCTGGCCGACAAGAAGCGCGAGGTGACTGACCGCGACCTCGAAATCCTCATGGACGAGGAGAAGCGCGTCGCCTCTGAGCCGGTCATGTACACCCTCGACCAGGTGCAGTTCAGCGGCGGCGACCACGACGTGCCAACCGCCACAGTCCGGCTCATCGGCCCCGACCAGCAGATACACACCGACGCTTCCACCGGCAACGGCCCGGTCGATGCCGTGTGCAACGCGATAGACCGTGTGGTCGGCAGCAATTGCAGCCTGGTCGACTTCAATGTGCAGTCCGTGTCCGAAGGCATTGACTCGATGGGAACAGTGACCATTCGCGTCGAGAGCGATGGCAAGGTCTACACCGGCCGCGGCGCGTCCACGGACATCATCGTAGCCAGCGCCAAGGCTTACCTGAGCGCCGTCAACCGGATGCTGGCCGCAGATGAGGAAGCCAGCGCCCCAGTGGCCGGCAGCACGCCGGACTAACCAAACCAACGATTCCCAGTAGACCCGTAGCACGGACTAGGGGGCGGCCTATGAGGGTCGCCCTCTTTATTTTGCATCGGATATCCCTGGGTATGCGGGCCAGTCTCGTGGCCGACATAGCCCAGACAATGGCCCCTTACAACAGTTTCATCTGCACCCCGGTGTCAACCTGCTGTTCCCCGTTGCGGGCCAGATGGACCGCCGGGTGACCCAGGGAGCGCAGGTGCGCCGCCAGTTCCGGGAACCCGTTTACCGTGTACACCTGGCTGGGCTTCACCCTGTCCACGTATTCCACCAGCTCATTGAAGTCCGGGTGGTCGCTGTAGGGCAAAGATGCGTCGCCCCTCCGCCCCCAGCGACGGCCTCCACCAATGGCCCAGCCGGTCAACTCCATCGTCCTGACCCGGCGGAACCCCTTTACCGCATCCCTGCTCTTCCTTCCGGGCGGGCACAGCAGCACCGACCCCTCCGGCCAATCTCCGGCAAACCTCCGGAACTGACCTCCGAAGCGGATTCCCGCATCCTGGTACACCAGCGCTTTCTCGAAGATACTCTCCTCAACCACCACGTCGAAGCCTTGATCCAACAGATAGCTCAATAACTCCTGGGACTTGCCCAGTGTGTAACCCTGGACTACCGGCCGCTCTCCCTTCGACAACCAGTTATGCAGAGTTCGAAAAGCAGTCTCCAGCACATCCTCTTGGTCCGGGAAAACGTACTGGGCTTGGCCATAGGTGGCTTCCATTACCAGCGTGTCGCAGGCAAGCGCCTCTATCGGTTCGTTGGTTGGGCTGGGGCGTACCTTGATGTCGCCGGTGTACAGAAGCCGTTCCCCGGTTGCCTTCGACTCAACCAGGGCCTGGGCTGAACCCAGGCAGTGCCCGGCGGGGTAGAGAGTAAGAGTGTATGCGGGGGTATCCAGCGGTTCGTGGTATTCCAGGGTCACAGGGTCGGACTTCTTGAGGTAATCGCCGAGGAGGAGCCGTGTGTTGGGAGTAAGTATCGGCCTGCTGTGGCGCGCCGTGTGGTCGGAGTGAGCGTGAGAAATGAGACCAAGGTCCCTCTTGCGCAGGGAGTCCAGCCACAAGTCCAACTCCGGAAGGTACACCCCTCGGTCAAACACTACTTGCAACGTCCGCACACCTCACGCCAGGAGCCTGACGTACCGCCGGGGGACGGGTCCGGTCTGCCGCTCTCCAACCAACATGGCAATGGAGGAGCTGCTTCACAGAGTCATTGACCGGGAGTCCCGTCCGGAGCGGATGCCGCCGGGACTCTAACGCCAATACCCCAACAGTCGTCAGGAGGATTGACGTAGGTTATACTGTCCGTGGCGGTCGCGTGCAAGGGCGCAGACACGCAAATATCGGATAGAAAGGTTATTATATGCCTGCACAAGTCGGCGACGTTGCCCCGGACTTCAAGCTGCCATCGGTCAGCGAGGGCGACATTACGCTAAGCCAGTTCAAGGGCGAAAAGAGCGTGGTGCTCTCCTTCCACGTGTTCGACTTCACATCCGGTTGAACGACTCAGGCCACCCTCTTCCGGCAGTATCATGGCCGGTTCGAGGAGCAGAATGCCCAGGTTCTGGGCATCAGTTGCGACACCGTTCCCGCTCACCGCGCCTGGACCACGGCTATGGGCGGGTTGCCATACCCCGAGCTCTCGGACTTCCATCCCAAGGGAGCGGCCACTCAGTCCTATGAGCTTTACAATGAGGAGCGTGGCGGCGGCAATCGCGCCGTCATCATAGTAGACAAAGAGGGAGTAATACGGTACCGGGAAACCTATGAGCCAGGCGTACTGCCTGACCCGGAGAACATCCTGGCCGCGCTGGCCAACATCAGCTAGCCAGGAGCGCTGACCCTAATTCAGGATTTCCTGAATCAGGTACTGGACCTGGCCTCGGGGGACGTTGACAGTCACTTCGTCCCCCACGTTCCGGTCTAAAATTGCCTGACCGATGGGAGAGACGGTAGAAATTTTACCGGAGGCCACGTCGGCCTCCCGCACGTCCACCAACGTATAGACCATCTTTCTGCCAGAAGCGACATCCCTCAACGCAATCCTGGTCCCCACCGACACCTTCTGCCTCGACTCGGCTGACGACGGATCGATCACCTCGGCCTTGGCAAGGCTGTCTTCCAGGCCCCTTATCTGAGATTCGATGAACCCCTGACGTTCCTTGGCCGCATCCAGGGGAGCGTTCTCGCGGAAGTCCTTGTCGGCCATTGCCAGCTTGATGTCCTCGACGACCCTGACACGTTCCTCTTTGAGCGACTCCAAGTCGGAGACCAAGCGGTCGTAACCCTCCTGGCTCAGCTTGGTAACTCCAGCCTGGGACGGTGAATCGTTTGAGGCGCGGTCGGACCGGCGGGCACCGGTCCTCCGGTTTCTGGGGACCCGGAGGTGGGTCGCCAAACTTACCTTGACCCAGCCTTCCTCCTTGAGGTACGTGAGGAACAATTTTACCGGACTGACCCGCTGTGCCGAGTCGGCTCCGCCCTGGCTGATGACCTGTGCGTACTCCGCAACCATCGAAGGCGAAAGCTCGCCGACCTTCCTGTCCCGCCCGAACCAGGCGACGAAGCGCCCTACTTCCTGGTGATAACCTTCCTGGACCTTTTTGCTTCTTCTCTTGGAGGTAACGAATTGACTGAGCGCTTCGGAGAGTGTCGGTACGGTTACACCTTCCAAGTTCTGTCCTCCTTCGGCAGGCGGCCAATGCCTTTCGCCATTCCATCCAATTGAACTACATTGAGACCGGTCGCTGCGCCATCTGGACATTTCACCGGGTATGAGGCGTGCGTGGGGCAGGATTTTCAGATTCCATCCTCAGCAAATGCCCGGTTACGATTATCGTCTGAATTCCAACGATATAAGCTACAGAATAGCTGTTTCAAGTACGAATACAGGCCAACTGTAGGGTCTGTATGCACTATTTCGTATAGCCTATTGAGCGACGCCAAACAATCATATCAGGTTCGCCGGACGATGGCAATCCAAGAATCTGGGAGTGCGGCGACATCCGGGGTATACTTACCCCGTCTCAACCCAATCAAAGTCCAGGAGGACAAACCATGAAAGCAGTGCAAATCAACGAGTACGGCGGGCCCGAGGCCCTGAAGTACCAGGACGTGCCCGACCTGACCCCAGGCGAATGGGAAGCCCTGGTCGAAATCCAGGCCGTGGGCGTCAACTACACCGACGTCTACAGCCGCGCGGGAATCAACCCCGGCCCACCCTTACCCAGGACCATCGGTGTTGAAGGTGCGGGCACCGTCAGGGCTGTCGGCGCCGGAGTCGCTGACGTGGCCGTCGGCGACGTGGTCGCCTATTGCAGTATCCCCGGCTCCTACGCTGAACAGGCCGTCGTCCCGGCTTCCCGGCTCATCAAGATGCCCGCCGGCCTCAGCGCGAACGACGGCGCCGCCGCCATGCTCCAGGGAATGACCGCCCACTACCTCTGCTACTCAACATACCCGGTGAAGCAGGGCGACCGCACTCTCATACACGCCGGCGCCGGGGGCGTCGGGCTGCTGCTCATCCAGATGGTCAAGGCCCTGGGAGGCTACGTCTTCTCCACGGTGTCCACCGAGGCCAAGGCCGACCTGGCCCGGGGAGCCGGGGCGGACCAGGTCATCCTCTACACCGAACAGGACTTCGCCGAGGAAGTAAAGAAAGCCACCGGAGGCGAGGGCGTCCAAGTGGTCTATGACTCGGTGGGCAAGACCACCTTCAACCAGAGCATTTCCTGCCTCGCGCCCCGCGGCTGCATGGTCCTCTACGGCCAGGCCAGCGGCCCCGTCCCGGCGATGGACCCAAGAATACTGGGCAACGGCTCCCTATTCCTCACCCGCCCCGGCCTGGGCGACTACACCGCCACCAGGGAGGAACTGGAGCAGAGGGCCGGAGACGTACTCGGCTGGGTCCAGTCAGGCCATCTCAAGCTCCGGGTCGAGCACGTATTCCCCCTGTCGGAAGCCCCCGAGGCTCACCGGCAATTGGAAGGACGGGCCACCACCGGCAAGGTAATCCTGGCGCCCTGAGCCGCGACGGGCAGGACCTCCGAGCCAAACACGCTTGGAGGGGATACTTCCCGGATAATTGAAAGGCACTTCTGAAAGGCCCCGCGCGACAAGGGGAATTGTTGACTGCCCAGATCGACTATCCCTATAATTGTTGCAGCCCATCCGGTTGGTAGTGCCGCCTCATGCGGGCACGCCGGACGGGAAGCGGCGAACAGGATCCATCCCCAGTGGAGGCAGGTATGTCAGCGGAAGTCAGTGTTGAAGAGATCTACGACACCCTGAAGAGCGTTTATGACCCTGAAATCCCCGTGAATGTGGTCGACCTGGGGTTGATCTACGACGTGCAGGTCCACGAGAACAGCGACGTGTACGTTCAGATGACCCTGACCTTCCCCGGCTGCGGCATGGGACCATACATCGCCCAGCAGGCAGAATGGGCCATCAACGACATCGAGGGTGTCGGTGAAGTGGAGATCGAGCTGGTCTTCGACCCGCCCTGGTCCCCCGACCTGATCAGCGAGGAAGCCAAGGCCCAACTGGGCCTATAGCCCCAACGTCCGGCTGAGAACGCCGCCCCATTACCGCCATACCGGCCGGGGGGCCGCTGACAGGATCCGTCCCCCGATGCCGCGGAGGCGGTCCGGCGGGAGGATTTTATGTCAACTCCACAAGAGAATGCCCGTCTGGAACAGATCAAGCGCAGTTGGCAGCAGAAGCGCGAGATCAACGACCGCCTCTCAAAGATCAGGACCAAGGTGGGCGTCTACAGCGGCAAGGGCGGCGTGGGCAAGACCACCGTCGCCGTGAACCTGGCCGTCACGCTGGCCCAGGAAGGCAGCAGGGTCGGGCTGCTGGACGTTGACATCGACTGTCCCAACGTCACAAAGGTCCTGGGCATCGAGGAGAAGCCCGACTACATCGACGGGCAGATTCACCCCTCGAAAAAGTGGGGCGTTAGCGTCGTCTCGATGGCCTTCTTCCAGGAAAACGAGGAGGAAGCGATCATCTGGCGCGGCCCGATGATTCACAACGCCATCAACCAGTTCCTGCAGGTCACCGATTGGGGAGACCTGGACTACCTGGTGGTGGACCTGCCCCCCGGGACCTCCGACTCCCCCCTCACCGTGATGCAGACCCTGCCCATGGACGGCTTCGTGGTGGTCAGCACCCCCCAGGAACTGGCCAACATGGACGCGAAACGCTGTATCAACATGATCCGCAAGCTGAATCTCGGCGTGCTGGGCGTGGTCGAAAACTACACGGGAGAAATCTTCGGCGAGGGCGCAGGCCAGGACCTGGCCGCCGAGGTTGACGCGCCCTTCCTGGGGACTCTTGCCCTCCGCTCCTCCTACCGGGATACCTCCAAGCCCACAGCACTCGCAGACCCGTCCGTCAGCGAGGAATTTTCCAAGGTCGCCAGAAACATGCGGGAAAGCCTGCGGGAGATGGGCCGGGAGGCGGACTAGGCAGCAACGACAAGGCCCATGCTGCACTGCATGGGCCTTGCGGGAACCTCCATTGTTCAGAAAACAGTTGCCGAGTCAGTCGTCCAGTTCCGCGCCCTGCACCGCCAGCATATCCTCTTCCTGGTTGGACTTTTCCTGGTTGGACTTCTTGCCGTTCCGCCCGTTTTGCGCACTCCCACGCGGCCCAGAGGATATTGCTATAAGCAGTTCCACTTCCCGGTTCATAGCTTCCTGAGAGTAGTTGCTGGTTTCACCCATGCGCCGGAACTTCTGGTAACGCTGCTTGAGCAACTTGCCACCCGAGAACTTGGAAAGCTCGGCGATATGCTTGAGCAACGACGCCTGAATCGCGTTGGCTGCTTCCTGAAGGCTGTTGTGGGAACCTCCGGGCGGTTCAGGGATGATCTGGTCCACGATCCCCAACTCAATGCAGTCCTGAGCCGTCAGCATCAAAGCCTCTGCCGCCTCCCGGTCAAGCATGTGGTCCGGGTATGGGCCGCCCAGGTTGTGGTTCAACGAGATGGGCGAATAGACCGCGTATTGCTGCATCAGCACCCGGTCGGACAAGCCGAGGGCCAGCGCCCCCTCGCTGCCGGCTTCCCCGATTATCACGCTCACGATGGGTATCGGGGCCTCGGACATCAGGGATAGAGTGCTCGCAATGGCGTTCCCGATGCCCTGTTCCTCTGCTTCCAGACCGGGGTCCGCTCCCTGGGTATCTATCAGGGTAATCAACGGCAGCTTGAAGCGGCTGGCGAGATTGATGATCCTCTGGGCCTTGCGCAGGCCCTCCGGGAGCACGTGGTAACGTCCTCCCTCACCGCGCGGAGCGCGCTGCTGGCCTATGACGGCCACGGGTTCCCCGCACAGGTAACCCAGCCCGCCAATCACCGAGCGGTCGTCGCTGTTGAGCCGGTCACCGTGAAGCTCGATGAAAGGGTCGAGCAGGGTCCGCATGTAGTTCAGGGCCAGCGGCCGGGACTCATCACGCGCAATGGCCACCGACTCCCAGGCATCCGGCTCCGCTGCATGGTCATCCAAATGGGCGTCGAGAGCGGAGCGCAACCGGTCCCGGTCCTTTGGATTGGCTTTCCCCTGCTTCTGGTGAGCCAGGACCTGCAGCAGCGTCGCCACTCTAGGCGTCAGCGCCTCCCGGTCTACGACGATGTCCAGCAGTCCGTGGTTCAGGTGAGCCTCCGCAGTGTGAGCATCGAGGGGCAATGGCCGGTCCGATACTTCCCGCATCGTCCGCAGGGGCGAGAGGCCAATCAGGGAGCCGGGTTCGGCCAGGATTACGTCCGCCAGGTTGGCGAAGCTGGCGTAAGCCTGTCCGGTGGAAGGGTTGGCCAACACGACGATGAAGGGCAACCCTTTCTCCCGGAGACGGTTCGCCGCCGTGACCGTCTTGGCCATCTGCATCAGGGAGAGCACGCCTTCCTGCACCCGCGTTCCTCCGCCGGTGACCAACGCGACCAATGGCATTTCCCGGCGAGCAGCAGTCTCCAGGGCCGTGGCTACCTTCTCGCCCACCACTGCCCCCATGCTACCGCCCATGAACCCGAAGTCCAAAACTACCAGCATGGTCTCCGTGCCGCCAATCCGGCAACTTCCCGTGACCGCCGCCTCGGTAAGCCCGGTGCGGTTCTGGTCCTGGGACAACAGCTTGTGGTACGCCCCTTTTCGTGAAAAGGACAGCGGGGCGACCGAGTTCAGGTACTTTTGCGTCTCCTTGAACGTCTTTCTGTCCGCCAGCAAATCCACCCGCTCCCGGGCCGACAGGGTGTAGTGGAACCGGCAGTAGGGACACACCCGGTACGCCAGGTAAGCCTTCGAGTCGCCAATCGGCTCCTCGCAGAGCAGACACTGGTCATGGAACAGCGAAAGGTACGCGCGATTCCGGCCGCCGTCGCGTCCGAACAGGTGAACGAGGAATTTCGACAGATTTCTCAATGGCGCATCTCCACGCCCGGCCAGGCTTGGGATGAATGGTTAACGCCGTCCCAGGGCACTCCGCTTAATCACAATGATACTACCAGCAACGCCGAAGATAAACGTGCCGAAGCCCGATTTGCGGATGCAAAACGGAAACAACCCCGCGTTGCCCTACAAGTGGCTGCCGTGTACACTCCCGCCTGCGAAACTCCCCACACGGACACTCATTCCTGAGACCAACCCACAGGATCGGACGATGGCCGGGCTGTTCGCAATAGGCATCGTACTGGCGTTGATGGGCCTGGGCATCATGTCCGGGCTGATGAACATGCTGATCAACGTGACGGGGACCGCGCTGATAGCAGGAGGCATAATCGCGGCGGTGGCCGGGGGCGCTTTCATGTTGTTCGGAAGCGCATTGAGGAGGGTACTCGGGGCAGGCCTGATGATGGTGGGCATCGCAGTAGCCATTATGGGCCTGATTATGAAATTCGCCCTCGACCTGTGGATCATACACTGGCTGATAGACTTTGGCGGCGTGGTCATGCTGATAATGGGGATAATTGTGGCTGCGCTGGGGCTGATCGGGATGCTGAAGGGCACGGTCAGCAAGGGATTTTCCGGGCAATAGCAGTCTCAGACCACGCGCTTTCGATGTGTCCCCTTCTCCACATCGCGCCGTAAGCCTTCTATTGCCTCGGTCATGCCTGCAATGTACACTCACGCTAAACTTGGCCCGCGGGCCGCAGGGAGTACGTGATGGCCATTTCGGATGAGACGCTTCAGAGAATGATTGCCGAGTTCGGCGGGTTCGATCTGTCGGAAGAGGAGCTGGCCCTGGTGCGGCCGGAACTGGAAAGCTACCTCGAAGAAGTGGAGAACCTCCGCAACCTGGAACTGTCGGCGGTAATGTCCTCGCGGCTGCTCCGGGCCGCGGAAGGGGGCGACGCCGATGCCTAGCTCCGAACTGCTCAAGCTGACCATCTCCGAAATCGCCCCCATGGTACAGGCGCGGGAAGTGTCTCCCGTGGAGTTGACCGAGGCTGCGCTGGCCGAGGCCGAACTTCGGCAGCCCGTCCTCAACTCCTTCATAACCATCCTGCGCGACGAGGCCCTGGCCCAGGCCGAGGAACAGGAACAGGCCCTGGCCCGAGGCGAATATCTCGGCCCGCTCCAGGGAATCCCCATCGGCATCAAGGACAACATCGCCACCGGCGGCATCCGCACCACCGTCGGCAGCAAGGTGCTGCGCGATCACGTTCCCGACGAGGACGCCGAGGTGGTCCGCCGCTGCCGCGAGGCCGGGGCAATCATAATCGGCAAGGAGAACCTGGAAGAGTTCGCCGCCGGGGCAACCTCGAACAACCCCCACTACGGCGCAGTCCACAACCCCTGGGGGCTGGACCACATCCCCGGAGGCTCCAGCGGGGGCGGCGGGGCCAACGTCGCCGCCGGGGTCACATTCGCCTCCCTGGGCACGGACCTGGGCGGCTCGGTGCGGCTGCCCGCCGCCTTTTGCGGAGTGGTGGGGCTGAAGCAGACTTTTGGGCGGGTCAGCCAGCGGGGGCTGCTGGTCACCAGCTACAACGGCGACCACATCGGCCCCATGACCCGGTCCGTGCGGGACAGCGCCATCGTGCTCCAGGCAATCGCCGGTTACGCCCCCCTCGACCCCAGCACCGTCCCTGTGCCCGCGGACGACTACTCCCTGGTATTGGAACGGGGCGCAAGCGGCCTGACGATGGGCATACCCTCCAACCACTACTTCGACCTGCTGGACCCGGAGGTTGAGGCCGCTGTCCGCAGGGCTATCGCTGCCCTTGAGGAACTGGGCATCGCCAGCCGTGAGGTCAGCATTCCCAGCATGGAGTACGTGGGGGCGCTGCGCTTCTCCAGCATGGCCGACAGCGTGGTGACCCATGAGCCGCTGATCGCCTCCAGCCGGGAGGACTACAGCCCCGACACCCTGTACCGCACCCTGGCCGGACAGTTCGTGCTGGGCCGCGACTACTCCAAGGCCATGAAGGTCCAGCGCATCATCAAGGAAGACACCGCCCGGGCCCTCCAGGAAGTGGACTTCCTGGTCACGCCCACGACGCCACTGCCCGCGCCGCGCATCGACGCCGCCACTGTCACCATCGGCGGCGAGGAACACCGGGTGCGCGGCCCCGGCTCCGGGCTGGTTGCCCGCAACACCAGCCCCATGAACGCCACCGGGTTCCCGGCCATCTCCGTCCCCTGCGGCCTGAGCGAGGCGGGGCTGCCCATCGGACTCCAGTTCATCGCCCGCCCGTGGGAGGAAGGGACCCTGTTCCGCATCGCCCAAACATACGAGGACGTGTCGCCGAGCCGGGGCCGTTGGCCGGACCTGGAGTGAAGCCGCTTCCGTCAGCCGTCAAATTCCCCAGGAGGTAACGAGCCGTGCCCCTGCCGCCCGACCGCGTGGACTACAGCCCAATCATCGACCGCCCCGTCATCAAGTGGCCCAACGATGCCCGCGTTGCCGTCTGGATCGCGCCCAACATCGAGCACTATGAGTACCTGCCCGACTTTGAAGGGGTACGCAACCCCTGGCCGCGCACTCCTTACCCAGACGTTCAACAATACGCCTACCGCGACTACGGCAACCGGGTCGGGTTCTGGCGCATGTTGGAGCCGCTGGACAAGTACAACATACGCTGCTGCGTCTCCCTGAACATGGCCGTCCTGGAGCACTTCCCGGAGATCGCGGAGGCAATGGTCGAGCGCGACTGGGACTTCATGAGCCACGGCATCTACAACACCCGCTACCTCTACGGGTACACAGAAGACCGGGAAAGGGAGTTCTACCGGGATACCATCGACACCCTGAAACGTCACACCGGCAAGCAGTTGAAGGGGATGCTGGGCCCGGCCATCTCGGGCAGCGTCAACACTCCCGACCTGATGGCAGAGGCGGGTCTGGTCTATCACACCGACTGGATGCACGACGACCAGCCCGTGCCCATCAAGGTCAAGAGCGGCAGGCTCATTTCCGTCCCCTACTCCATCGAGCTGAACGACTCCTCGGTGCTGCGGGACAACCACTACGAGGGCGACTACTTCGCCCGCATCTGCATAGACCAGTTCGACCAGCTCTACAGGGAAGGCGCAGAGAGCGGGCGCGTTATGTGCATCGCCCTGCACCCCTTCCTCATGGGGCAGCCCCACCGCGTCAAGTACCTGGACGAGGCGCTGGCCCACATCATGTCCCACGACGGGGTGTGGCAGACCACCGCCGACGACATAACCGACTACTACCTGGAACACTATTACGACCAGGCAGTGGCCCACGCCCAGGAAATCAACAAGTAACAAGGCAACCTTCGCCTGTTACAAGAGGTAGAGAACATGCCCGCACAGCGCCGCCCCGGAATGGACCACGAGCACCACGAATGGTCTCCTATCATCGAACGGGGCCGCCTGGCATGGCCGGACGACGCCCGCATCGCCATCTGCGTCATCATCAACCTGGAGCACATGGAATGGCAGGCGCCCCCAGGCAGCTTCGAGGCTGGCAACCTGGCCGGAGGGTCGGCGGCGCGCCCCTTCCCGGACTACGCCCGCCTGTCCCATCGTGAGTACGGTCACCGGGTCGGCATCTTCCGTGTCCTCGACGTGCTGGAGAGACACGGCATTCCCCCGACCGTGGCAATGGACGCCCTCACCGCGGCCAACTATCCCTACCTCGTCCGGCACCTCTCCGGCAGGGGCTGCGAGTTCATCGGCCACGGCATATCGGTAAGCCGCATGATCACCAGCAACATGACATCCGAGGAGGAGCAGGGGTACATCCGGGAGTCGCTGGATACTTTGAATGGCGCAACCGGAACCGAGGCACGGGGCTGGCTGGGGCCGGAGTACGGCGAGTCATCCCGCACACCCCAACTGCTGGCCCAAGCGGGAATCCGCTACGTCTGCGACTGGGTCAACGACGAGCAGCCCTTCCCGATGACCACCGGGGAAGGCGAGCTATATGCTCTCCCCATCATGTGGGAACTGGACGACGTGAGCGCCCTGGCCGACCGCAAAGTCACCATCGACCGGTACCAGGACATGCTGACGGAAGCATTCGACGCCCTCTACCACGACGGGGCGACAAATGGCCGTGTCCTTACCCTGCACCTTCACCCCTGGCTCATCGGCCAGCCCTTCCGAATCGGTTACCTGGACGCGGCGTTGGAATACATGACCCGGCGCAGCGGAGTGTGGGCTGCCAAAGGCTCCGACATCATTGACTGGTATCGCCAGCACCGGCCCTCGGCCTGAGCCTGCTCAGACCATACCCGGCCCGGTAGCAAAACCTGTCCTATAATCGTCTCCCAGGATGGCGCTGCTAACCAGATTGGCGATACTTGAAAGGACGTAAGGCCAAGAATGAATGATAGACGGACTGGCTAGACTGGAAAAGCGGCTCGTTCCTCGTATAAAACGTAGCCGAACTATCCTAGATACCGGAGCCACGGTAAGCCTTAGTACATGGATTGCGGCCAGCTACAACCATTACCTTTATTGGCTTTATGATGTTGAAGGTGAAACGGGTATAATCATACTAGCAGCCATACTAGGGCTTCCGGTCAATCTACTAGGTAGAGGTGCGATAAACATGATTTCAGATGGACTAATAAAGATTGCATCAATCCCACAAATGATATTGGATAAACGGGATGCTAGGGCGGCGTTCCTAGCGGCTAGGGATGAAGCTAGGGACGCAGCTAGGGACGCAATAATCATAGAGAATGCCAAAGCCGCAATGGCAGGCAATGGTGTTTCCCAAGAGATTATTGATAAGGTGGTAGCAGAGCTAACCGATAAGAAAGACTGACAAGGCAGTGAGTAATTGGGGTTATAATTCCCATTGAGTTCCTGCCAAGATGAGGGCTAATATCCCGCGCGGATAAAGTCCGGCTGCCCCGGTGGTAGTGAATAAAGACCTGCCGGCCATCCGGGCGCCTGTGCACTCGCCTCGACCCGGCGCGCATAGATACAACAAATCCGTCACGTTCCAAAGCCTGTACCAGGCGGTCGGTGGAGCTATTACGGAGAAGATAAACAAGGTTCATATGGCGACTTCTACTATTCCCTCACCAACATCGGCGGTAGAGCCGATATCGTCGTTGGGAATAGCGTCGCTGTGTTCCAACATGGATGCAACGAACATCTCTGCCGCCTTGCGCAACTCCTCCAGCGCCTCGTCCTTCGTATAACCCCAGTCCGCGCGGCCAGGCAGCGAATCAATCCAGGCGCTCCAACATCCGTCCTCTTCCTCGTGCAGGGATACCCGGAAAGTGTAGGTCACGTCAAACGTTCCTCCATCTTGGGGTATATGTCTCTCCAAGTTTCCAGCCAACCCGCCATGCGCCGATGCTACCTGCCGCTCTATCGCCTCTCAAAATCAGGGGATACCTTCACGCCGACCCTCTCCCCGGTTGCGCACTGCTGGCGTCGCCTGACCTCCGGTCTCCTTGACACCCGCCGACCCCTAACTTACGCTGGCGCAGGTGTGCCAACGCCAGAAAGTAAGCGGCCAAAAGCACCGTCCAGGAGAACTTCGATGGGCAACACCGAGTTGGTCCGACAGGCCAGAGACGCCGGGGTGCAGCTTGTATCTTTCCTCTACTGCGATAATGGCGGCGTGATCCGGGGCAAAAGCTCCCACATCGCCGGTCTCGAAGGGAGGCTTGACTCCGGCATCGGCCTGACCGTGGCCATGCAGGCCATGACCGACATGGACCAACTCCAGCAGGTGGAGGGCATGGGGCCGGTGGGCGAGGTCAGGCTGATTCCCGACCAGGACACCTTCACCATCCTGCCCTACGCACCCAGGCGCGCCCTCATGCTTTCGGACCTGATAACCCTGGAACGCCGGCCCTGGGATGCCTGCCCAAGGGACTTCCTAAAGCGGATGATAGCCAGGGCCGAGTCTATGGGTCTGACCATTCAAGCCGCCCTGGAGCCGGAATGGTATCTCGCCCGGAAGGAAGGCAACACCTTCGTCCCCTGCGACGAAAGCCTTTGCAACGCCAGCACCGGCCACACCTTCACCCAACCCGTGATAGACGACGTGGTGGAGGCGCTGGAATCCCAGGGCTTGCAAGTGGAGCAATACTACCCGGAGTTGGGCCACGGCCAGCACGAGATGAGCATCCGCCACGCCGACGCCCTCCGCGCCGCCGATAACCACCTCGTTTACCGGGAGACGGTCCGCAACGTGGCGTGGCAGTACGGCTACTATGCCTCATTCGCCCCCAAACCGTACCCAAACCAGCCGGGCAACGGCTGCCACATCCATTTCAGCGCGTGGGACCGGGACGGGGAGCGCAACCTGTTCTTCGACCCGGCGGGAGTCCACAACCTCAGCACGCTGGCGTTCCAGTTCATGGCCGGGGTGCTGGAACACCTGCCCGCGCTGGTGGCCCTGACCTGTCCGAGCATGAACAGCTACCGCAGGCTCGCCCCCGGCGCCTGGAGTTCGGCCTTCGCCTGCTACGGTCCGGACAACCGGGAGGCCGCGGTGCGCGTGCCATCCCTGTTCTGGGGCGAGGAGATGGCCTCCGCCAACCTGGAACTGAAGGCGTCCGACTCCAGCGCCAACCCCTACATAGCCCTCGGCGGGCTGATCGCCGCCGGTCTCGACGGGATCGAGCGCGGCCTGCGCCCCGCTGACGGCCTGCGGGTTGACGTTGACCCCGGGCGGCTCACCCCCGAAGAACTGGCCAGCCGGGGCATCCAGCGCCTCCCAACGTCCCTCGAAGAAGCCGCCAACAATCTGGAAAGCGATGCGGCGTTAACCGGCGCAATGGGACAGTCCCTGGCCAACTCCTACCTGGTGGTGCGCCGGGCCGACTGGGAGCTATTCTCCCAGCACGACGCCGAGTTCGAGATTCGCAACCACTTTTATAAATTCTGAATGCTCCGGCCATGACTTGTGCTGTCCGGCGTCACATCGGAAATTACCGCCGCTTGTTCTCCTTGACACCCATTTGACCCTGACTTATGCTGGCGCAAATTTGCCGCCCGCGGCCAGTTCCCGGCATACGGACCGGGATTTCGCAACCGACGGAACTGCGCCGGAACGCAGGTTGAGAGGGTGACCACGTGAGCAACGTTGACAGACTCATGGAAGGGGCCCTGGACATCCACGTCCACTGCGCCCCCGACCCCAGGGTAGAGCGCCGGGGCAGCGCCATCGACGTGGCCCGGCAGGCGCTGGAAATGGGGATGCGGGGCATGGTGCTGAAGAGCCACGAGTATCCCACTCAGCCGATGGCATACACCGCATCCCAGGCAGTCCCCGGCGTCACTCTCATCGGCGGCGTCGCCCTCGACGTCGAGGTGGGCGGTCTCAACCCGATGGCCGTGGAATCCACCGCCAAGATGGGCGGCCGGGTGGTCTGGATGCCAACCTTCTCCGCCCGCGCCGACCGCCGGCACAAGGGGCTGAGCGGCGGCATCTCCATCCTGGACGACGCCGGCAAACTGGTGCCGGAGGTCTACCCCATCCTGGAGTCCATCAAAGCCCATGACATGGTGCTGGCCACCGGCCACCTCTCGACCGAGGAGAGCATGGCCCTGGTGGCCGAAGCGCGGAACATGGCCATAGAGCGCCTCGTAGTCACCAACGCCACCACCATGTCATTCCGGACCGGCATGACCCTCGAGGACATGAAGACCCTGGCGTCAATGGGCGCATACATCGAACACTGTATTCACGTGATGATGCCCCTGACCTACCGGATGATGCCCCGGGACCTGGTTGACATCATCACGGCCATCGGCATGGAACGGTGCATCGTCAGCACCGATTTCGGCCAGGACTTCCACCCCATGCCTGCGGAGGGGCTGCGCATGGGCATCGCCACTCTTCTTCAGGCCGGCTTGGAGGAAGTGGAGGTCGGGATGCTGGTCAAGGACAACCCTGCCCGGCTCCTGGGCCTGTAGGCCAGCCACACCGTTCAACCGACCGCAGACACCTGCACCCACAGTACCCTCTGTCCCGGCCCAACCGCCGGGTCGTCCCTGGCCCATTCGGCGATACGGTATCCAACCACCCATGCGATTCTCGCGCCGGACAGCAGCAGCGGAACGCGGTCGCGCAGAGAACGCGGGACCTTGGCGTCGGTGAAGAAGTCCTGGAGCTTCTTGTGTCCCGTCATCCCCAGCGGCTGGAACCGGTCCCCGGCCTGCCGGGTCCGCAGCGTCAGCCGTCCTCCGATGGCAGTCAGCGAGAACCTTTCCGTCCACTGGAATTGCCCCGAATCCTCTTCCGGGAACGGGCACGGCGACCACGGCTCCCCGACCCGCAACCTCACCCGCCAGCCACCGATAACGTTCTCCCGCTCCTCGCCTGCCGCTGGCGGCAATTCCAGTACATGTTCTCCCTCCATCGCCGGAAGGGCAACTTCAGTCCGGTCCGCCCGCGTCATCAGAAGGCTTCCGTACTCGCGACGGAAGACCAGGCCATCCGGCAGGTGGACGCTCCAGCCGGTCATTGCGCCCTCCATCGCCTGCTGCATGGCCCGCAGGTGGCTCTCCCGCAGCCGTAGAGTGTCCCCGGTCATGGAGGCGTAGGCGCGCCTCAGCAGAGCCGACCGCAGCGCGGGGTGGAGGGCCGAAAATCCGGCCAGGTCAAGACAGACCCGGCCATCTCCCCCGGCAGCTACCGATGGCCAGAGGCGGTCAACCTCCGATTCCACGAAATCAAGCTCCAGCGATGCCGTCCGGGAAAGGCGCAGCAGAGACTCCCGGACCCTCGGGTTGTACTCGGACGCCAGGTGGGGCATAAGCTCCCGCCGGACCCGGTTCCGGGTGAACCGGGGGAGCAGGTTCCCGCTGTCCTCCCGGTAGGGCTGCCCAAGCTCACGGCAATAGGCGGCGGTCTGGGCCTTGGTCACGTTCAACAAGGGGCGGAATATGCTCACTTCGGAGACACCCCGGGGCCACGGCCAGGGGGAAACTTCGTTCATGCCCCGCAGGCCGTTCAGGCCGGAACCGCGCAGCACGTGGAGCAGGACCGTCTCAGCCTGGTCATCCGCCGTGTGGCCCAGGGCCACCAGGGACGCGCCCACGGCCCTGGCGGTATCGGCCAGAAACGAGTAACGCATCTCCCGGGCCAACTGCTCAAAGGATGAAATGTTGCGCGTTGCCCGGTACTCCTCCGGGTCCTGCTTCTCCACCGTGCAGGGCAGGCCCAACTTTTCCGCTAGGGCGGCGACAAAGCGAGCGTCCTCAACGGCTTCCTCCCCGCGGAAATCGTGGTCCAGGTGGGCAACGTGGAGGCCCAGGTCAAAAGGGCCGGACAAACGGTGCAGGCTGCGCAGCAGGGCTACCGAATCAGGGCCGCCCGAAACCGCCACCACCAACGCCCTGCCAACGGCGGCGTCTCCCACCCGGCGGAGCGCGCCGCCTACCTGCCGCTCCAGTTCATTCCGCTCCAGTCCATCAATGAGGGCCATGAATTGGCGCTACAGGTTCTCCGGCGACAGGTGACAGGTGGAGTTGTACGTCACCAGCCTGCGGCCCCTCTCATTGCTCTCGACTGTGCTGATGGACGCGAGGTCAAGCGCCATGTTGTGGAAGTTGGACCAGGGAATCCCCAAAATCCTGCCGATGATGGTACGGATTGTAAAGTTATGGGAAACAACCACCAGCCGCTCATCCCCCCGATGGACCGCCTCAATTTCCTCGAAGGCCGACCACGCCCGTTCCTGTAGCTGGGCCAGCGATTCCCCGCCAGGCATCAGCACCGGGCCCGGGTTCACTCGCCACTTGGAGAAGAAATCCGGCCATCGCTCTCGCAATTCGGCCCCGGTCAGTCCTTCCATCTCCCCCAGGTCAAGCTCCTTCAGTCCGGGCATTGGGTTGACAGGCAAGGCAGTCAGCCGGGAAACCTCCCCAGCCAACTGCATAGTGCGGGCCAATGGACTGGAGTAGAGAGCAGCCGGGCCGTCCGTCGCCACCGCCCTGGCTGTCTCCCCCGCCTGGGCCAGGCCCCTGTCGTTAAGGGGCACATCATATTGGCCCAGGAATTTCCCGGACTTGTTCCACTCGGTCTCGCCGTGGCGCACCAGGAGCGCTTTCACTGACGCGCCCCATCCTGGTCGGGGAACACCCGCCGGACCTCAACGCTGTCTATCCTCACCCCGCTCATCTCGGTCACCTTGAGCCTGAGCGAGTCGTACTCGACCTCGTCTCCAGTGTCGGGTATGCGCCCCAGGGTGTCGAGGACGAATCCGGCCACAGTCTGGTAGTCTCCCTCCGGCAGGCCCAGGCCCAGCTCTTCGTTGATCTCGGCAACGCCAGCGCCCGCGTCCAGTATGAACGTATGCTCGTCCACAGGAACGTAGACCTCCTCGGGCGTGTCGCCTTCATCCCCGACCTGCCCGACGATTATCTCCAATAGCTGCTTGGTGGTCGCCAGACCCGCGATCCCGCCGAACTCGTCCACGGTTATGACCAGTCCGTGGCCCCTGCTCTGCATCTCGCTGAAGGTATCGCCCACCGCCTTGGTTTCCGGGACGAAGAAAGCCGGACGCATCAGGCCCGTTACGCTGTCCTGGGGCTGGAGTTTTGCCAGTCCCAGGGCCTGCATCACGTCCTTGCTCGACAACACGCCCACGACATTCTCCGTAGTGTCCTGGTACACAGGAAACCGGGTGTGGCTGTGCTCGGAATAGAGGGACAGGAACCGCTCCAGGCTCATGCCCCGCTCCAGCCAAACGATCTCGGGCCGGGGGGTCATGATCTCCCGCATCTGCCGGTCGCCGAACCGGAACACCTTTTCCAGAAGTTCCGCCTCATTCTGCTCAACCATGCCGGACTGAGCGCCCACGGCGATCAGGGTGCGTATCTCCTCATCCCCGATCTGCGGCGCCGACCCGCTAATGCCGAGCAGCCGGTTGCAGAAGGAACTCAGCGCCTGGAGCAGCTTGGTCCCAGGCAGCAGAACGATACTCACCAGGGTCAGCGGGCGGGAGACCGTGAAGGCGAAAGCCTCCGACCTGCGCCAGGCAATGGACTTGGGAAGCGTCTCTCCGAAAATGAGCAGCACCAGTGTGACGCCGAGGGTGGAAACCAACACGGCTCCAGAGGTATTGCCCATAAAACTCACGACCAGCGACGTTCCCAGGACCGCGGCCGCCGTGTTCACCAGGTTGTTGCTCAGGAGCACGGTGGCCAGAAACCTTTCGGGCGGCTGGAGCAGCCTGGCCACCCTGTTCGCTGCCGGGTGCCCGGTATTGACCAGATGGGTCAACCGGGCGTTGGAAAGAGCGACCATGGCCGTCTCCGAACCGGAGAAAAAACCTGAGAACACCAGGCAAACGCCGAGTAGGGCCAACCTCCATAAGTCTGAAGACTCCATTTCCCGAGAACACCTCCGTAAACCAGGCCGGTGTATTCGCTGGGGACGGACCCTATCCGCCGCTCCCCGGCCAACGCCTTGGCATGGGTCCGGGTTCTCAGCCGGACGGCCTGTTTCAGGATGATAGCACCGGCCTCAAATCAGTGTAAAGTTGACTCGACCGGGCCTCGTGCTTATGATTTTCTGCGTTGCCAGACGCTGTCCGGCCATTGGAAACATGCCGGGCGGCCCGCCGCGAATCCAATTTGCCCCCGATATGCCGAGGTGAGATGGGCCTGAAAGTCCTGGGCATTGAAACATCCTGCGACGAGACTGCCGTTGGCGTGGTTGAAGACGGACGCCGCCTGTGGACGAACATCATCGCTTCCCAGGTGGACCTCCACTCCATCTACGGGGGAATCGTCCCGGAGGTGGCGTCGCGCCAGCACGTCCGGGACATGGTCCCGGTGGTGGAAAAAGCGGTTTCGGACGCCGGTCTGGCGCTGGAGGACATCGACGCCATTGGCGTAACCTACGGACCCGGCCTGGGCGGGGCGTTGATAACCGGGCTGAACACGGCCAAGGCCCTCGCTTTCGCCCTGGACCGGCCGTTGATCGGCGTCAACCACCTGGAGGGACACATCTATGCCTCGTGGCTGACGTCCCATGTACCGGACGAGGACCCCGGTTTCCCCCTTGCGTGCCTGATCGCCTCCGGCGGCCACACCGACCTGGTGCTGATGGAAGGCCACGGGAGCTACAAGCTGTTGGGCCGGACCCGGGATGACGCCGCGGGTGAGGCTTTCGACAAGGCGGCCCGCATCCTCGGACTGGGCTTCCCCGGCGGCCCGGAGATTCAGCGGGTGTCGGCAGGGGCGACAGGGCAGGAGCGTCTCCCCAGGGCCTGGATGAGGGGCACGCTGGATTTCAGTTTCAGCGGCGTCAAGACTGCGCTGCTGCACCTGGCCCAGGCCAAGGGCATGTACCCCGAAGTCGCCGCGGAGTTGAACGAAGGCGAAGTTGCGGGCCTCATTAGGGAGATGGCGGCGGCTTTCCAGGAGTCGCTGGTTGACGTGATGAGCGCCAAGCTGTTCGAGGCCGCCGAAAGCTACGGGGCCAGGGGACTGGTGCTTGGCGGTGGAGTTGCGGCCAACGCGCTGTTGAGGCAGGAAGTATCCGGGCGGTCTCCGCTGCCGGTGATCATCCCGCCGCCCATCCTGTGCACAGACAACGGGGCGATGATCGCCGCCTGCGCCTACTTCCAGTACATCCGCGGCGACCAGTTCGACCTGGAATTGGACATCGACCCCAGCCTCACCCTGGGCTGACCGGGTTTCCGGAGACCGGCCGCCCCTGAAAACCCACCGTCACACCGGGACGTCTTTCCGGAAGGCTATCCCATTCACAACCCGGAAAACAGGTCCTTAACACAGACCTTTAACCGGCCCGTCCCCGCGCCTGAAAGACTGCGTCCAGAAGTTCGTAGACGTGCTCCCTGGCCTTACGGCTCCGGCATGGGAACGAGAATGACCACGTGCCTCCCTGGAACGATATGGAACCTCCCTGGCCAGTGAAGTAGTGCTTCCACATTAGCCAGGCGGCCACGACCACCGCGAGCAGGACTGCGACGGCTCCCGCGTCCATGCGGATGATGGGCATGACCGGTCCTTCAAAACTGCCGGTCAACTGGTAGGCCAACACCAGGTACACAGCCAGCGCGCCCAGGACCAGCAGCAGCCCCTGGAAGAGAGACCCCGTGCCCCTGGACTCCCTTCTGTACACCACGCCCTGCAGGGATTCCAGGGTGGCAAGATAGGTCTCATCATTTCTGTCGTCCTGGGCAAACGCCAGGACGCGGCTGGTGGTGGTTACAAGCAGGTAGCCCCGCGCCGATGGTTCATCGACGAAACCGAGGGACGGGGTAAACAGGTGTGTCACCCGCTCCCCCGGCAGCAGGGACACATTGCGGACCCGGGTGAGGTAGCTATCGCGCGTAGGGACCCCGTTCACCACTCCTTCTCCGCGCAATATAGTAACACACCCCGACAGACTCCAGCCTGCTTCCCGGTGACCGGACAACCGCACATTGCAATCTCACTGCTCTACCGCATTCCGGGCCTGTTGCCAGCCAAAGTCATGGTGGTATACTTCCCGCATCGTGGCCCGATGTAATATTTAACACGCGAAACGGGCGGTTCCGCCCTCGACCGGCAGTCTAGATGACATGAAGCGTATTGCCATCTGTACGGCAGCTATTTGAGTTGTGTATGAATCGTATCAGCGTAAATTGCCTTCGGCATGAAGCTATCCTGCCCATTTCCCCTCTTCTTTACCATATTCCGGGACCGTACAGTGAGCTGTTATCCGGGCTTGTTGCCACGGCTGTGCTCCTGCTCTCGCGTCTGCCCACCGCAAGCACGTGTTCAATGACCCAAATCCGGGCAGATGCTTAATCGGCGCAACTATCGTACGCAGATTACAACAGGCCGCGTGATGAGTCCGCTGAGAACGCCGCCCCATACCGCTATACCGGCCGGGGAACGGCGGACAGGACCGGCCTCCGTCGGCGCCCAGCCTAAAACCCGACAATCCAGAACTAAAAGGAGCGAAACAACCATGCCATATACTGCCGACATCAGCCGGGCCAACCCCGCCTGCTTCCTTTTCCTGATCGACCAGTCGGGATCGATGGAACAGGCATTGTCCGGCCAGCCCGGTTTTCGCAAGATGGACCAGGCGGCAATCGCGCTCAACGGCCTTTCCCGGAACCGGGCTCCGGTATGCTGGAAGCTCATAACTTCGTCCTCGAAGACGGTAACCGCACACCAACGCATGCTCCCCCCTATTGGGAGTCCGTATGCAGCTATCCTAACCTTGTCCTAGTGATTTTCCCCTTTCTTTCCATATTCCGGGGCATTACAGTGAGTTATTATCCGGTATTGCTGCCACGGCCATGCTCCTGCCTTCGCCTCTGACCACCGCAAGCGCGTGTCAACACAACCTTCCGGGTCACGGTCAGTCCAATTACAAATGCCGCAGCGTCAATCGGGAACGCCCTTGGGTATTATGGCATCATCGCCTCGATAGGCTGGAGGAATCGACATGACGGGCCAGAGCGCCGCTACAGCCCAGGACGAACTGCTCAGCGAGTGGTACAAGAAAGCGTGGCTCAAGCGACTGTTCCTGCCTGGGGATTTCCTGGAGCAGGTCAGCATGGACGGGGCAGAAAACAATGAGGCCCTAAAGGTTGACATCAAGATTGTGAAACACCCTATGATATGAACGCCTCAGCGCCTGAATGCTCTTGATGAGTCCTTCAGGCCCAATCCATCTGGACTATCGAAAGCTGAAAGGAGCGAAACAGCCATGACATATACTGCCGACATCAGCCGGGCCAACCCTGCCTGCTTCCTTTTCCTGATCGACCAGTCGGGATCAATGGAACAGGCATTGTCCGGCCAGCCCGGTTTTCGCAAGATGGACCAGGCGGCAATCGCGCTCAACGGCATCCTCAACGCCCTGTCGCTGCGCTGCTCCCAGGGCATGGAGGTGCGGGACTACTTCCACATCGGCGTAATCGGCTACAACACCGACAGTTCCGGACGGGCAACGGTGCGAAGCGCCCTCCAGGGCACGTCCCCCGAGTCGCCCTTCCTGCTGGTCAGCCAGGTGGTTGACCTCGCCGAAGTCGAAGACCGGCAGGTAAAGGAACCCGACGGCGCGGGCGGCCTGGTGGAAGTCACCCGGAAAGTGCCCGTGTGGTTCCACCCCATCGCCCAGTACGGCACCCCCATGTGCGAGGCGTTGGGGGATGCCGCCGCAGCCCTGCGGACCTGGACCGGCGAATATCCCGACTCCTTCCCGCCCATAGTGATCAACATCTCCGACGGCATGGCCACCGACGGAGACCCGCAGGCCCCGGCAGACGAGATAATGGGGCTCGGCACCTCCGACGGCAACACCCTGCTGTTCAACATCCACCTTTCCGAAACGGCGGCAGTGCCAATCCAGTACCCCGACAGTGAGGATGGCCTGCCCGACGAGCACTCCAGGACGCTGTTCCGCATGTCCTCGGTGCTGCCCGAGTCCAGCCGGAGCATGGCCGTCACCCTGGACCTGTCGGTGAACGAGAATTCCCGCGGCTTCGTCTTCAACGCCAACATGGAGTCGCTGGTGCAATTCCTGGACATCGGCACCCGCGGGCCTTCCAACGCGCCTTCCGATCTGCACTGACGGCCGGGGGCAGGGACACCTCTGCCAGCCACCAGCCACTGGAGAGGAGGAGAGGAGGAGAGCCGGACATGCCATACACCGCCGACATCAGCCGGGCCAATCCCAGTTGCTTCATGTTCCTGGTTGACCAGTCCTACTCCATGGAAGGAGCGCTGGCAGGCCAGACGGGGCAGCATAAAATGAACGCTGCCGCCGACACGATAAACCGAGTCCTGGAGAGTCTCACCCTGCGCTGTTCCCAGGGGATGGACGTTCGTGACTACTTCGACATCGGTATCCTGGGCTACGGCTATGAACAGAAGGCGGAATACGACCCGAATCGAGTCTACGGTTACCTGGATGCAAACGAGGTGTATCACGAAATACCACATGCCCAGTTGGACAAAGACAACCTCGTCGAGTGCGTAGTAGTCAGCGCCCTTCCTGGGACTACCCTTGAACAGCCCTTCCTGCCCATCAGCAGGGTGGTGGAAGTGGCCGAAATGGTGGACCGGCAGGTGAGAGAGAGCGACGGCAGAGGAGGAACAACCGAAGTAACCCGCAAGATACCCGTCTGGTTACGGCCCCATGCCGGGGCGCAAACCCCGATGTGCGAAGCTCTGGCCCACGCCGGGCAGGCCATCGAACGATGGATCTCCCGCCACCCCGACTCCTTCCCCCCTGCCGTTATAAACATCAGCGACGGCGAGGCCAACGACGGCGACCCTGAGCCTGTGGCCCAGCAGATCATGGGCCTGCAGACGTCCGATGGCAACGTGCTGATGTACAACTGCCACCTGTCCGAGTTGGCGGCGATGCCCATCCAATACCCCGACCGGGAGGACGGCCTGCCCGACCAGTTTGCCCGGAGCCTGTTCCGCATGTCGTCGGTACTGCCCGATTCCATCCGGGGACTGGCGGCAACCCTGGCCCTGCCGGTCAGGGACAACTCCCGCGGCTTCGTCTTCAACGCCGACATGACTGCCCTGGTGCAATTCCTCGACATCGGCACCCGCGGCCCTTCCAACCTGCATTAGGGACGCGGGTCCTCGGCACGGCGGAGGGCCGAGCAGCCGTGGAGGACCCACGTTTCAGAAATTGAGAGGCATCTATGGAACTGCGAGGTCTCAGAACACTCTGGATGGCCAAAGCCGGCAATCGCCCGGAAGAATGTGAAGACTCCTACGCCTTCGACCCCCTGGCCTGCCGCGTGGGTTCAATGGGCGTTAATACCGCCAGGATCGCGGTTTCCGATGGGGCCAGCGAGTCGGCCTTCGCCCGGAGCTGGTCGCAGGTCCTGAGCCAATCATTTATAGACAGGCCCCTGGACCTGTCCGGCATCGGCCAGGACGCCCTGGAAAGCTGGCTCGCTCCAGGCCAGCAGGCATGGGACGCAACGGTACCCTGGGACCGCATCCCCTGGCACGGGGAGGCCAAGGCGCGGGCCGGAGCGCTGGCGACGCTGCTGGGACTGACCATCTTCCCGGCAGGCGCGGGCGCCCTGTCCTGGCAAGCAGTGGCCATAGGCGACTGCTGCCTCTTCATAGTCCGCGACGGCAAGTTGCTCCGGTCTTTCCCCCTCGACGATGCCGCCCAGTTCAACAACACCCCGGTCCTGATTTGCAGCAACCCGGCCAACAACCGGGGCCTTGGCAACCACGTCCGGCAGGAACGGGGAGACTGCGCCCCTGGAGACCTGTTCCTCCTGGCCTCCGACGCCCTGGCCTGCTGGATGCTGGAGGACCACGCCCAGGGCGGCAGCCCCTGGGACACCCTGCTGGCCCTGGACTCCCACCAGGCTTGGGAAGAATGGGTCAACACCCAGAGGCAAGAACGCATAATGAAGAACGACGACACCACGCTGGTTGTTGTAGAGGTGAAGTAACAGAAAAGTGAGGTGAGCTTATGGCCTGGCCGCCGCCTGTTGACTTCAGGGACGCCGTCCAGAACCCCCAGAATTGCTTCGAGGTCCAGGACCTGGCCCAGGGGACCACTGCGGTCACCCGCATGGGCACCCCGGTAGTCTGGTCGGGCAACTTCGCCTGCGTGTTCAAGGTGGCCACCCCAGGCGGCGACGTTGCCGTGCGCTGTTTCACCCGGGAAGTCAAAGACCAGCAGCAGCGCTACGGCCATTTGAGCGAATACCTCGCCGGAGTCAGGCCAGGGTTCCTCGTGGGCTTCGAGTACGTGGAGCGGGGGATCAGGGTCAAGGGCGACTGGTATCCCATAGTCAGGATGGACTGGGCCGAGGGAGACCGGATGGACAAGTTCATCGAGGGACATCTAAACAGGCCGGACGTCATCATGGGCCTGGCCGCCAGTTGGCGCGGCGTGAACGGCGGTCTCCGGGGTCTTGAAATCGCCCACAACGACCTCCAGCACGGCAACGTCATGGTCCAGGAGCAGGGCGGCCTCCACCTCGTCGACTACGACGGCATATACCTGCCCCGGTTCGAGGGAGAGCCCAGCCCCGAGATCGGCCACCGGCACTACCAGCACCCCAAGAGGACAGACCGGGACTACCATGCGGAGATCGACAACTTCCCCTCCCTGGTCGTCTACCTGACCCTCATGGCCCTGGGCGTAGACCCACAACTCTGGGACAGGTTCTACAACCAGGAAAACATGCTCTTCACCAGGGATGACTTCGCCGACCCCGCCAACTCCGATTGCTTCAAAGCCTTGAAGTCCAGCCCCGACGCCTACGTCGCCGAGCTGGCCGGCGTACTCGAAGGGTTCTGCTCCCAACCCGTGGAACAGGTGCCCCGGCTGGAGAACGTCCTGCGCGGCGTTTCGGCATCTCCGCCAACCGCGCCCACGTCCGCCCCGGCGCCCGCGCCTGCTCCCGCTCCAGCGCCACCGACGCCCGCGCCCAGTGCGCCCCCGGCTCCTCCATCATCAGCGCCTGCACCTCCACCTGCGCCCCCTATCCCGCCGTCGTCATGGCCCGCCCCTGCACCACCTCCACCTCCGCCAGCGCCGCCTGTACCCCCGTCGTCTTGGCCCGCGCCTGCGCCACAACCGCCGCCTGTTCCCGGCGCACCTGCGCCGCCCCCGCTTCCGCGGTCACGGGTCCCGCCAGCTTCGTCGCCGGGTCCGGGGGGACTCCTCGAAATGGCGAGAGAGTCCAACAAGCCGACATTTATCCTGGCTGGTCTCTGGCTCCTCTGCGCCATCCTGGGATCGTTTCTGCCCTTCTTCGGAGGGTTCGGCCTCATAGTCTTCCTGGCGCTGATTTGCGCCGTCTGTTACAGAATACGGCCGGTACGTGAATGGATCGCTGACCGTTTAAGCAATCTCAGGAGATGACCGGCCCCGCCAACAGAGTCGATTCAGACCCAGCCATCGGGAACGCGGCCCCCCGGCGAGGGGGATGGCGTTCCCAGAGAAAGCGAGGTGAGCCATGGCACAGCCAACCAGGTCCCCAGCGCCCGCATCACCGTCCGCTTCGAGCGGCGGAGAGGACCTAAGCAAACAGTTCCTCCTGAGCGGCAAGTTCATAGCGGTCCTGTTCCTGGCCGCGCTCATACTCGCCGCGCTGACGCCGTTCGCGGACGTCTTCGGCCAACTTTCCCTCATAGTCCTTGCGTTGGCGATCTGCGCTCTCTGTTACAGGTTGAGACTCGCCATGAGGTTCCTGATATGCGCCCTGGTGCTGGTCGGGATGAGCCTTTATGTGGCCAGACCCATGCTGTCGGAGACCCTCTACGATGTGGGCTTGAAAGTCCTGAGTTCCTACGGCGACCCCGGTGAGAGGGGTTTCTGGCCCGACCCGGCCAAGATGGACTTGCCAGACTCCGTCGTCACGGAAGTCCCGTATGGAGATGGTCTGGAGGGCTTCAACACCACCACCGAAGAAGGCAGGGCTGGGGCAATTTCAGGACTGAAGTATGAGAATGGGGCAAAATACCTGGAGTATGCCGCCGCCGCGCTCTTGATTACCGGGCTGGTCGTCGCCTGTCTCGGCACAGCGTTGAGGTTGCTGGGAATTACCAGGGAACCGGTCTCGGCCTCCGGTGAGCCGGGGCTTCTCGAGAGGATCAACTCTTTCGACAGGGTAGGGCTGATCATGGTGACCGTCGGGTGGATAGCGTTCTTGGCCGGCTTGCTGCCACAGGAACTCATCAATAATGCCTTTGAGAAGAGCACGGGTACATATGGGGGGACAGGTTATCTCAGAGGAGAAGGGATATTATGGGACGCCAAGCATTTGTACTTACCGATGGTGATACTCGACAAGGTAGAGTTTATCGGAACCGCATCCCTGCTGCTTGGGATACTTGTTGTAATGCTTGGGACGCCTCGACGAATACTGTGCAGGCGGGGGTTACAGTTTTGGCGGAGATCGAATGAGGAAGATATCCTGTTCAAGAATGTGGGAGTGGTGTTGATGGCCTTTGGGGGGGTTGTGTACATCCTCAACTTCCTTATACTCCAGGGATTCCTCATCCCAACAATCCGGGAAATCGGAATCATCGCGACGGGTAATTGGGACTTTTTCCCATACCCGGGATGGCTTGTCATACTTGATATAGTCACCGGGGCCATAGCCATCATATCCGCTGTTTCCGGGATGATCTCTTTCGTTCTTGGAAGCAGGACAGGGCGATTCGTCGGCAACAGCATAAGTAGAGGTATGGACACTCTAGACCGGCTAATCCCCGACCCGCCCCCATCAAGCGGCGGATCCTCTGGCATCAGCACGAGCGGCGGAGGACGCCGCGAACAGCCGACTGCCCACGGAGGTATGCTCCGAGCCTCACGTGGCGGCAGGGGTGGACGTGGCGGCGGCAGAGGCCGCTGACCACATGATGCAGTCGAGACCGACCCCGGCTCCTGTGCTGTGGACCCAGGAACTTTCAATCAGCAGCCATAACGCCACCTTAAGCGTTGTGGCATTCCAGCAGCACACGGGAGTCCCAGACCCAGGAGGTTGAACATGGCCTGGCCCGCGCCCACTGATTTCAGGGATGCCGTCCAGAACCCCGAGAACTGCTTCGAGGTCCAGGATCTGGCCCAGGGAACGGCTTCGGTTACGCGCATGGGAACGCCGATGGTCTTCTCGGGAAACTTCGCCTGCGTGTTCAGGCTGGAAACCCCGGGCGGCAACGTAGCCGTGCGCTGCTTCACCCGGGAGGTGAAGGACCAGCAGGAACGCTACGGCCACCTCAGCTCATACCTCGCCGGGGTCAGGCCCGAGTTCCTCGTGGGTTTCGAGTACGTTGAACGGGGCATAAGGATCAAGGGCGACTGGTATCCCATTGTCAGGATGGACTGGGCCGAGGGGGACCGGCTGGACAAGTTCATTGGAGACCATCTCGACAGGCCGGACATCTTCATGGACCTGGCCGCCAGGTGGCGGGGCGTGAACGGCACCCTGCGAGGGCTGGGAATCGCCCACAACGACCTGCAGCACGGGAACGTAATGGTCCAGGAGCAGGGCGCGCTCCGCCTGGTCGACTACGACGGCATCTACCTGCCCCGGTTCGAGGGAGAACCCAGCCCCGAGATTGGCCACCGGCACTACCAGCACCCCAAGAGGACGTCCCAGGACTATTTTGACGGCATAGACAACTTCCCCTCCCTGGTGGTCTACCTGACCTTCCTGGCGCTGCGGGCTGACCCTCAACTATGGGACAGGTTCTACAACCAGGAAAACATGCTCTTCAGCAGGGACGACTTTGCCGACCCCGCCAACTCAGACTGTTTCAAGGCGTTAAAGGCCAGCCCGGACGCCAATGTTGCTGGGCTGGCCGACGTGCTCGAGGGGTTCTGCTCCCGCACAGTGGACCAGGTCCCCAGCCTGGAAGAGGCGCTTCGCGGCGTTACCGTTGCCCCGTCAAGCGCGCCAGCCCCTCCGTCCCCGTCGAATGCGCCTGCTCCGCCCGCACCGGCTCCCGCACCTGCCCCTCCGCCGCCCGCGCCGCCGGCGGGGTCTTCTTACCGGGACCTGCTCCAGTCCGGCCAGGCTGCCGCGCCTGCGCCCCTTCCTGTACCCGCGCCGCCGCCCGCCGCCAACCCGGTCGTGACCTGTCCGGGTTGCAAAAAGACGAATTCTACAGAGCTTATTTACTGTACCGACGAAAACTGTGCTACAGTGCTTCTTCCAGGGAGAAAGACCTGCAACCGCTGCAACTCCTCGATTCCGCTCAACGCCTACTTCTGCCCTGACTGTGGCGTCAATCTGGTGGCGCCTACCAGCACATGAAGTGCCCTGCCTGTCAGCTAGTTGTTCCCAACACGGTCAGGTTCTGCGCTTATTGCGGGGCCGGGATTCTGGCGGCTCCGCCGTCTCCCGCTGCCCGACGGACCGGGCTGTTCGGTTTCCTCTGGGCACACAAGGCGCTGAGTTTCTTCTTCGGTCTCGGGTCCTTGCTGCTGATTGTGGCGCTGTTCTACACGATGACTACGGGAGATGAGGAACCGGCAGTAGCCTTGCCGCTGCCGCTCCCGACTGCCACCGCCGAGCCCACTCCCGTGCCGACCCCCACTACCCCTCCGACAAACGCACCTACGGATACACCCATCCCAACATCCACCCCCACGCCAATTCCAACCCCAACTCCGACTGCCACGCCGACACCCACTCCTACGCCGATACCAACCTTCACGCCGCCCCCCAAGCCTACGGCAACCCCAACTCCGACACCGGTTCCTACCGCGACTCCGACATCTACACCGGCCCCAACGCCAACCCCTACATTGGCTCCTGTCTTGCCAGCCACGATTCCAGTTAAGGTTACCAACGTATCTTTCGTGGGCACCGGTTACACCCTCTACCTGGAAGCCGCGGAAATCCCGGAAGGAAGCAACCCGGGACAGGTTCACACGTCAATTTCCTACCGGGATGGGACCAGTGAACTAATAGTAGCGTCCTTTGTACAACTACCGGACAACAGCTACTTCGGAGCCATAACCGTTGACCGTGACAAAGTGCAGAATCCTAACCTCCAATGGGTCAGGGATAACATCACCGTAAGACTGGACTCAGAATCGGTCGTTCGCAGGCCCCACGCGGCCACACCGACTTCCACTCCGAGGCCGCAACCTACGGCCACTCCAACGTCCACGCCCGTACCCACGCCCACGCAAGTCCCGTGGAAGGACCACACCGGGAAGGGCGATAAGTGGGGCTACACAGTGGACATTCCGACGAATTGGAGGTCTGCGCGGGGCGGAAAACAAGCCGAGTTGCGCTCCTCTGATGGCCGCGCCACCCTTACAATTGGCGTCAAGGACTATCCCGAAAAACTACCGCCGCAGCAGTTCGCCGAGGAGCACCGGGCCTCGCTGATCGCCAAATATGCCTATGATGCAAATTTCTTCAACATCCTGGACTTCCGGGGAGTCTTTTTGGACGGCAACCAGTGGTTCCGGTTGTCGTGGCGCTTGCAGCAGAAGTCCGGCTCATGTGTGCTGGACATCACGGACCTGGTCTCCCGTTCCCGCAACTTCCCCGGCTGGGACCAGGGGTATATCCTGAGCTTCAGGGTGTGCGATGAACATCTTCCCGCACATCTGAAGGACCGCAAGCGTATCCTGGACAGTTTCCGGGAACTCGCTCCTTGAGGCCGGCGCAGCCCTGTTCGGAAAGTTGCCCGACGACCCCATTCATCCTGTTTGACACTCGTTGCCATTCGTGATACGTTTCGCATTAGCAAAGGCTATGATGGAGACGAGTAGGCAGGGGTAGGCGGTTAGCGAGCCTGGTACGGTGAAAGCAGGCGCGCCGAGCTTGTCCGAAAATCCCTCCGGAGCCGCCAGCCGAACCCCCGGTCAGTCGGCCACGGACTACAATACACGCCGGGGTATGTAAGCCGGGCCGGGCTCGCCGCCCGTTACCAACGGCGGGGCATGCTGGTGTCCTTATCGAGAGGTCTCCGCCCAAGCGGGGGCAATTAGGGTGGTAACGCGGGAACTCGTTGAGTCTCGTCCCTAGAAGGGCGGGGCTTTTTTATTTGCCCTGAATCAAGACCGTTGCGAGGCAACGCCCCTTCTCCCGGTAAGGCGCGCATAAGGGAACACTCTGGAGGTTATGGTGAAACTCAAAGGCGCTGATATCATGTGCGAAGCTCTGCTCCGGGAAGGGGTTGACGTGGTTTTCGGCTACCCCGGCGGAGCAATCCTGCCCTTCTATGACGCCCTGTGGGGCCACCCGCAGCTCCGGCACATCCTGGTCCGGCACGAGCAGGCCGCGGCCCACGCCGCCGACGGCTACGCCCGGGTAACCGGCAAGGCAGGCGTCTGCCTGGCGACCTCCGGGCCTGGGGCCACCAACCTGGTCACCGGCATCATGGGGGCCAAGGCCGATTCCGTGCCGATGGTGGCCATCACCGGGCAGGTGGCCCGCACTGCACTGGGGTCGGAGGCGTTCCAGGAATGCGACACCTGCTCCATCACCGCCCCATGCACCAAGAAGACCTACATGGTCATGTCGGCCCGGGACCTGGCCCCGACGATCCGGGAGGCATTCCAGGTCGCCCAGGAGGGAAGACCCGGCCCGGTGCTCATCGACGTGCCCCGTGACGTACAGTTGGAGGAGGCCGAACTCGAGTTTTCCGACATGGACCGGGGCCGCAACGCTCCCCTGTCCAGGGAAACATTGCAGCACGTCTCCGAAGCGGCCAGGTTGATTAACGATGCCGAGCGTCCGGTCATCATCAGCGGGCACGGCATCCTCGCCTCGGGCGCCCACGAGGAACTGCGGGAACTGGCCGAGACCACGGGAATCCCGGTAATCACCACCCTGCTGGGACTGAGCGGGTTCCCCGGCAATCACCCCCTCAGCCTGGGGATGCTGGGGATGCACGGCATGTACTGGGCCAACCTGGCCGTGGACCAGGCCGACCTGGTCATCGGGTTGGCAATGCGCTTCGACGACCGGGTCACCGGCAGGACCTCGGGCTTCGCTCCCCACGCCCGGATCATTCACCTGGACATCGAGCCGACCCAGGTAGGCCGCAACGTTCCGGTGGAGGTCCCGCTGGTGGGGGACGCCAAGAAGGTGCTGTCGGCCCTGACGCCGCTGGTGAAGTACAAAGAACGCTCCGAGTGGATGGGCTACATCGACACCCTGCGCCGGGAGCACCCGTCCCTGGCCATCCCCAACGGCCACAGGTTGCAGGTGCAGCACGTTCTCCGGGACATGAACGGACTGCTGGAGGAAGACGACCGCACGGTGGTGGTCACCGGGGTAGGGCAGCACCAGATGTGGGCCGCCCAGTTCCTGTCCTTCAACCGCTCCAACACCTTCGTCTCGTCGGGCGGGCTGGGGGCAATGGGATTCGAGCTTCCCGCGGCGATGGGGGTGCAGGCAGGCAAGCCGGATGTTCCGGTCTGGAGCGTCGCTGGCGACGGGGGATTCCAGATGGTCTCCCAGGAGTTGGCCACGGTCGCCGAAGAGAATCTGCCGGTGAAGATCGCCCTGTTCAACAACGGCTACCTGGGAATGGTGCGCCAGTGGCAGGAGATGTTCT
The DNA here is from genome assembly GCA_034422355.1 of Dehalococcoidia bacterium. Taxonomy (GTDB): domain Bacteria; phylum Chloroflexota; class Dehalococcoidia; order Lucifugimonadales; family UBA3495; genus CATOSP01. Next base: position 66,778 of record DAOUJS010000131.1, read on the forward strand.
TCGAGAAGCACCTGAAGGCAGTACCGATCTCCGGCCCCGATTATGTCAAGCTGTCAGAGGCGTATGGAGTCCCGGCGCTCCGGGTCAGCGACCGGGAGGAGGTGATGCCGGCACTGCGGCAGGCCCAGGCCCACGACGGCCCCTTCCTGATCGAGTTCATCGTGGACCCGGATGCCAACGTGTACCCGATGGTCCCGCCCGGCGGTTCCCTGGCCGACACAATCGAAGACCCGCTGGTGACCAACGGGTCCGGGTAACGGGCATGTCCGGGGCCGCCGCCGGCTTCTTGCGGCTCGCCGGTGAATCGCCTAGACTTGCAGCAAAACGGCCGTGTCGTCGATCAGCGCACGCGCGCCATCGCGCAGGTGCCTAATCGGAGGTATCAGTGGAGAAGGTAACTATACAAGAGGCCTCGCGGCGGCTGAACCTGTCCCAGGCCGACATCCGGGAGTCGATCCGCAACGGGGAGTTGAAGGCCACGCGGGAGCCCAGCCCGTCCGGGCGCCGCTGGATGGTGGAGATGCCCGAGGACGGCTGGGAGCACCGGTTCACGTCGTCGCTGAGAAACCTGGCCCAGTCCATGACCCCCTGGTGGTGGTCCAACGCGCAGAACACCGGGTTCGTCCACTACGTGCAGGACCTGGGAATCGAGGAAATCGAACCCCTATACCTGTGCGGGCTGAAGGGGGACAACGTCTGGGACGCCGCGGACCACACCATGGAGCAGCGTTGCCCGGAGTGCGCCGCCATCGCCAAGGAGCGGGACCTGCCCCACGCCTGACCCGCGCCGGTCTATCCACGAAGGACGCCAGGTTTCACTGAAAATGAAGTCTTTGCGTCTGCTGCGCCGAAAGAGGACGGGGGTCTAACCGCCCCCGCCCCCAACGTTCACGCCCGGTTCGGTCATGGCCACCGGGTCCAGCAGTTCGTCCAGTTCCGCGTCCGACAGGCTGGTCTTCAGCTTGGCCACTTCCCGAATGGTCTTGCCTGTCGCCGCGGCCTCCTTGGCAATATCCGCTGCGGCATCGTAGCCGATGGCCGGCGACAGCCCCGTACCCAGCATCAACCCCTTCTCGACCATGTCAGGTCCCACGCTGGTGGCCTCAATGCCCTTGACGCACTGCTCGGCGAAGTTGTTGGCCGACGAGGCCAGCAACGCGATGGACTCCAGGATATTGTGGGCCGCCACCGGCATCATGGTGTTCAGCTCGAAGTAGCTGCCGTGCCCCGCCATTGCTACCGTCGTGTGGTTGCCGAATACCTGGGCCACCACCTGGACCACCGACTCGGAGATAACCGGGTTGACCTTGCCGGGCATGATGGAACTGCCGGGCTGCACCTCCGGGACCGTGATTTCTCCGATTCCGGCCCTCGGCCCGCAGGCCAGAAACCGGACGTCGTTGGCGATTTTATGCAGACTGATAGCAATCGTCTTGAGAATGCCGCTGGCTTCCACCACCGCGTCGAGGGCCGCTTGGGCCTGGAAATGGTTGCTGGTCTCGCGGATGTCCACGCCGGTCATCTCGGACAGCAGTTGGCAGGTGCGGGATGAGAACTCCGGGTGGGTGTTCACCCCGGTGCCGACCGCCGTACCACCAAGGGCGACTTCCGCGAGCGCGTCCTGTGCCCTGCCCAGCCGCTTGACGCCGATCTCCGCCTGCCCCGCAAACCCCAGGAACTGCTGGCCCAACCGGATGGGCGTAGCGTCCTGCAAGTGGGTTCGCCCGGTCTTGATCACCGGCCAGAACTCATCGGACTTCTTGCGGAGTTCCCCGGCCAGGAATTGGAGGCCGGGAACCAGGTCTTCCCTGATTGCCATCAGGGATGCCAGGTGAATGCAGGTGGGGATAACGTCGTTGGACGATTGGCCCATGTTCACGTGATCATTGGGGTGGACCAGCCGGGATCCCAGGTCACCGCCCATGATCTGGGAGGCGCGGTTGGCGATGACCTCGTTGGCGTTGGTATTGGTGGAAGTGCCGGAGCCGGTCTGGAAGATGTCCAGCACGAAATGTTCGTCCAACTTCCCGTCGGCCACCTCCTGGGCGGCGGTGACGATGGCGTCGGCTATGTTCCGGTCCAACAGGCCCAGGGAGGCATTGGTCCGCGCCGCGGCCAGCTTCACCAGCCCCAGGGCGCGGATGAAGGTCCGGGAGAACCGCAGGTCGCTGATGGGAAAGTTGAGCACGGCCCTCATGGTGGAAGCGCCGTAAAGGGCATCCGCGGGCACTTCCATAGGCCCCATCGAGTCGCGTTCGACCCGGACGTTGGCATTGGTGGTCATATTCCTGCTACCTCTCTTCCGAAGCTTGTCTAGTCTTCCATTCCGTATACTTCCCGGCGTATCTGCCGGGCATTGCGGCGGCGTCCGGAACCCGATAGCTGGCCGAATTGCGCGGCAGTCAGGCCAGCGGCTTCCACACCAGCGCCCAAGGTCCCCGGTTTCAAGTCTCTGCGCCGGTGATCCGGCAATCGGATGATGACGTCAGGCAAATTCGGATGTCTCAACGCAACGTGCGAACCTTCCTGGTTTATTTGTTCCCACCCGACTAACTTGAACCGTGCCAGTGCATCAGCAAAAGAAACCCCCGGAATATACGGGGGCATTAAGCGGTTATCCGGCCTATTGTGACACTCACCAACTTGGCAGGAAACCCCGCCTCCAATTCTTCGTCCAGCGCCGCTTGCGTCCTTCGCCTCGCGTCCAGGATTTCACCCTGCAACCACACGGTAATAGCCTCTTTGATGTTGGCCAAGGCTTCTTCTTCACTGTCTCCCTGGGAAAAGCAGCCCCGCAGAGCAGGACATACCACCGAGTAGCCCTCCCCGGAATAAGTCAGGACCACGGAGTAAGTCATCTCGGCATCCGGAAATTCAACCCCCACCAGCTTGTCGGACACCCAAAGCGTATCCTCGCTTCCAGAGACGTCAATGGGAACCACCTGGAAGCTGTGTGCCTGGTGAGTCTTTTCTGACCAATGAACGTCGAAATAAGCGGGACCGCCGGTCTGAAGCCGGAAAGCTCGGCCATTCAGCGATTCCAGCAGCTTGCTCACCAGAGAGTCCAGGTCCGGGCGAGCGGTGCTGGTGATTCCCATTTCCTCGACCAATAAGGCCATAGCCCCATCGGAAATCTGGTTGGAGCGGAACTCTTCACTTCCAAACTCAGCGTAAAGAAGTTGCGCTACCCTGGTTTTGTCCATAGGTCCTCCTGGCAACGGCCAGCTACCAACCGCTACTTCCCCTCCCTGATCCAGTCGGCCACGCGCTCGGCGATCATCAACGTGGTGGCGTTGGTGTTGGCGCGGATTACGTCGGGCATAACCGAGGCGTCCACCACCCGCAAAGACTCCAGACCGTGGACGTGGCAATACTGGTCAACCACGGCCATAGGGTCCGAAGCCCGGCCCATCTTGCAGGTGCCGGAGATGTGGTGCTGGGTGTAGGCGTTGCGCAACATCCAGTTGTCCAGCGCATCGTCCGAGGCCAGGTCGGCGTCCGTCGGGTTCAAACGCTCGGCGATCATCTCCCGGAAGGGAGACTGCTCAGCCACCCGCAGGGCCAGCCGCAGCGCCTCGCGCATCCGCTGCCGGTCGTAGGGGTCGGAAAGGTAGTCGTAGTTGAAGTTGGGCTGCACGTGAGGGTCGGTGGACGCCAGGCGAAGCTCGCCCGCCGACACCGCGTTCTGGAGGGCGCAGCTCAGGCCGAAATGGAAGTCATCGCTCTCGATCTGCACGCTGGCAGGGCGGTGTTCGCTGCTCATCAGGATAGGGCTTAGCTGGAAGTCGGCACGAGTTGGGGAGCCGGGGTTGCTGAACCTCAGACCCACCTGGATACTGGGCGCGGAGTCATCGGGGGACTCGCCGTTGCCGCGGAAGAGGATGAAAGCCGCCGGATGGTCCCTCAGGTTCTGGCCCACTCCCGGCATATCATGGACCACGTCAATGCCGAGGGAAGCCAATTGTTCCCTGGGGCCTACCCCCGACAGCATCAGGATCTGTGGCGAGGCCACCGCACCGCTGGAAAGGATGATCTGCTCCCCGGAAACGGTGAACTTCTCGCCGCCGCTCTCGGCCTCGACGCCCACAGCCCGCTTGCCATTGAAAAGGATGCGCCAGACGGTGACGCTGCCCCGGATTGTGATGTTGAGACGGTGCCGGGCCAAGGCCAGGTATGTAAGGGCTGCGCTCATGCGCACCCCGTCGATGTTGTTCAATGGCCGCGACGCGATACCGTTGGAGTCGGGATGGTTCTGGTCCGGGTCCTCGGGGAAACCCATCTCAACACAGGCATCGTAGAATGCGCTGAAGGCAGGAAGCCAGTCCTCCCGCTTCTGCCTGCGCACCGGGATCGGTCCCTCGCTGCCGTGGAAGTCGCCGCCCGGATAGTCCAGGTCGGTCTCCAACTTGCGAAAGTACGGCAGGACGTTGGTGAAAGACCACTCGGTGTTGCCCCACTCGGCCCAATTGTCATAGTCCTCGGGGACGCCCCGGAACAACACCTGCCCGTTGATGGCGCTTGAGCCGCCCATCGCGCGGCCCCGGGGAATTATGATGGGTTCGGACTGCAACGGGGTCCCGGTGGCCCGGTAGTCCCAGCTATGAGGGCCGTAGGCCGACCTCCATATGTTATAGCCCTCCTTCAGGTCGATGGGCAGATGCTCGAATTCAGGATAGTCGGGGCCGGCCTCCAGCAACAACACCGACTTGCCAGGGTCCTCCGACAGCCGCGTGGCAAGGACACAGCCGGCGGAGCCGCCTCCAATGATTATGTAATCGTAATTCATCGCGCTTGCCTTCCCGTTAATTGGACTGGGGCTACCAGATGGAGCGCAGGAGCGCCTCCAATTCACCCGGACCGCTCACTGGGCGGACGTTTCTCGTGATGGCAAAGTCGGTCATGGAATCAACCGCAAGCTCTTCGATGCCCTCTTGAGGAACGCCGACCTCACGCAGACGCGACGGCATACCCAGCGCGGCATAGGTCTCCTCGACCCAACTGGCCGCGCTCCCGGCAGACTCCCGGTCATCGCCGTTGGTTGCCACTCCAAGTATGGAGGCCAACCTGGCCTGTCCCGATGCGTTGGATTCCGCGTTGAAGCGCATACCGGGAGCAGTCAGGATTGAGTACGCCGCCCCGTGGCTGCATTCGGGATACCGGGTGTCCAGGGAGTGTGCCAATGCCCCCACCACACCCAGGCCCCGCCCCCCAGGGCCGCTGTCGGAAGCGCGGTTGCTCAGGTAGGCCGCGGCGCACAGGTTTAGGCGCGCCTGCCCGTCCGGTCCACCCGACGCGACGCGGGGCAGGTCCTCGCGCATCAAGCGCAGGGACTGGAGCAGGTCGCCCTCGGCCAGAGGGCTGGGGGGACGCTCCGACTGGAGCGCGCCGACAACCCCGCTGAAGCACGACGCGCCCGCGCTGACGCACAGGGAAGGCGACGCGGTGAGCAGGGCTTCGGTATCCCAAAACAGGGCGTAGGGCCGGGTCTTGGGGTCGAACATCTCCAGGCGGTGACCTGTCTCAGGGTCGATCACTGCGGTCCCGGCGCGGGCGGCGGTAGTAGGCGTGGTCAGGACCACAATGTTGGGAATTTTGGGCTGCATCAACCGTGGACTGACCGGAGGCCGGCCGGGAGGGTACTTGGTGGCGTGGTCCTGGGCATGGCCTCCCTCTGCCAGCAGGATTACTATCGCCCTGGCGGTCACGACTGCGCTGCCGCCGCCAAGGGCTATGATGGTGTCTGCTCCAGCATCGGATGCTGCGGCGACGCCAAGCTCGACCGACGGCAGGGGCGAGCCGGCCTGAACGCCGTCGAACACTCCGGCGAACCTGTCTCCCAAGGCATCCTTCACCCGTCCGGGCAAGTCGGTACGGTGCGCGACGGTCTGACCGCAGACGACGAAGGCACGCTTGCCCCGGGCGCGGCCCACCTCTTCGCCAAGGCGTGAGAGTACACCCGTCCCGCCGTGGATGCGGATGGGGTAGCCAACGGACCGGAACTGCTCAGTGGCCACTTATATCTCCGATTCCGGGAATCTTGCCCGTCTGGCAAGACCGCCATCCTATGTTGCCATCGGCCAACGCATTTCGCAACCTGAGCGTCCGGGATGGCAGGGCCTTGGCAAAGTCCTTTCCTGCAACGAATTCCTGCCTCCGGATCGTCATTCCCGCGAAGGGGGAATCCATTACGTCTGGATATAGGAAGCGTGACCTTGCCCATGCCCTGGTCAACCAAGTCCCCTGTACGGCGAAGAAAGGGAATCCGGTGGTAAAATACCCCGGAATCCTGCAGAGCAACATGCCGGGAGGTGAAGAATGCCTGAGATGAGCGGAGCGCAGGCTCTGGTGCGTTCCCTGGCCCGCCACGGCGTCGAGGTGGTGTTCGGGCTTCCCGGCGTGCAGATCATGGATGCCTTCGACGCCCTGTACCACGAACCCGGCATCCGCATGGTGCTGACCCGCCACGAGCAGGCGACGACCTACATGGCCGACGGCTATGCCCGGACCACCGGCAAGCCCGGCGTGGCGCTGGTCGTGCCGGGGCCGGGTGCGCTGAACGCCGCGGCGGGACTGGGCACCGCCTACGCCGCATCCTCCCCGGTGCTGCTGGTGTCGGGTCAAGTCGAAAGCTACAACCTGGGCCGGAACCGGGGCGCGCTCCACGAAATCGGCGAGCAGTTGGACGTCTTCAAGCACCTGACCAAGTGGCGCCAACGTGCAGAGACCGTCCCGGAGATTCCCGGCCTGGTGCAGAACGCTTTCCGCCAGATGTCCTCGGGCCGGCCAAGGCCCGTGGAGCTAGAGATTCCCTGGGACGTTCTCCCCATGACGGATGAAACAGACCTCCCGGAACCCGAAGGCCCCGGCAAGCAGCCCCCCGAACCCGCGCTGGTCAGGGAGGCGTCCCGGTTGCTGGCAGGGGCCAGCCGCCCCCTGATCTGGGCCGGCGGCGGCACAAGAGAGGCGGACGTTTCCGCGGAGCTTCTGGAACTTGCCGAGTCCCTGAATGCCCCGGTGATAACGACGCCGGAGGGCAAGGGCGCAATCCCGGAAGACAATCCGTTGTCGCTGGGCAGCTTCTACTACGCCCACGGTCCAGGCCACATGGCCCTGCCCCAGGCGGACGTGATCCTGGCCATCGGGAGCCGGATGCTGTTCACCCCCAGTGTTCCCTGGGGTATCCAGCCCCATCAGAAAGTAGTCCAAATCGACGCCGACACCGAGGAACTGGGCCGTAACATCCCTGCCGCGGTGGGAATCTCCGCCGACGCCCGGCTGGGGGTGCAGGCACTGCTGGCGGAACTGGGCGGCAAGACACACGCCAGCCGGTGGACCGAGGCGGAGACCACGGCCATCCGCCAGCAGGCCGACCGGGAAATCCGGGAGATGGCGCCCTTGCAGGTGGAGATCATCGAGACCATCCGCCGTGAACTGGACGACGACGCGATCATGGTGGCCGGGACCACCGACATCGGTTACTGGAGTCACCTGGCATACCCGGTTTTAGCCCCCCGTTCCTACCTCACATCGTCCTACTTCGCCACCCTGGGGTACGCCTTCCCCACGGCCCTGGGAGCCAAGGTCGGCAACCCGGGCAGGCAGGTAGTGGCCACGACGGGGGACGGCGGGTTCGGGTACGCATCCAGCGAACTGGCCACAGCCGTTCAAGAAGGGATCAACGTGGTAACCCTGGTGTTCAACAACGAGATGCTGGGAGCGTCGCACCACGACCAGCAGCAGCGTTTCGGCGGGCGGGTAATCGGCACCCGCCTCCACAACCCCGACTTCGCCCAACTGGCCGAGGTCTACGGGGCCGCAGGAGTCAGGCTGGACAGCCACGATGGGCTGGGAGACGCGCTGCGCGACGCCCTGAGAGCAGACCGCCCGGTTGTGATCGAGGTGCCCATTCCCAACCTGGCCCCACCCTTCCAGGTGGCCCCCCACGGGGCTGGATAGCGTCAGGAGGTATAAGTTGTGACGCATCGGGGCCTTCCGGCTGACAGGATAGCTCCAGAGCGCAGCGTACATTCCTCGTTCGTCCTACCCTGGCCAACTCCCGGAAAAATGGGGCCTCTTGATGCGGGCTTTAAGATAAAGGGAGTGTCACACATGGGACTGGTGAAAATCGCCGGAGAAATCGGCCGGACCCAGGAAGAACTGACCGAGGTGGAGTTCCTGGTGGATACCGGCTCCCCTTTTTCCACGATCAGCCCCGCCTTGGCTGCGGAATTGGGCATCGACCTTCCGGCAACGGCCAACATTGTGACGGCTGACAGCATTCGGTTGGAAGTCCCCGCGGGAGTAGCCTGGTTGCGCCTGAAAGACCGGGAAGGGGGAATAATGGTGGGAGCAATGGAAGTCCCAATACCCCTGCTGGGAGCTACCGGCTTGCAGACTCTGGGCCTGAAGGTCAATCCGGTGGAAGAGACCATGGAGCACGCCTGGCCGTGACCGGCTGTCCCGAAGCTGCGACCGCCCAAACGTCCTGTTTGAAGCCTGCGCCAACGCTGAAATCGGGGCCCCAAGATTGGAGAGGTCAAGAACTTGGCTATTGATACCCGGAGAATCCGCCGTTACCGCGACCAGAGCCTGCGACTGCTGGGCGATTCCCTGGAGCACGTCCGTTCCGGGCGCTGGAACCGGGCCGAAGACCTGCTCTGGGGCAGCCTGACCCAGGCCGTCAAGGGGGTGGCCCTCTCCCGCGGGGTCGAGCTTGACGGAGATGAGGCGGTGCGGGCCTATGCCGCGGAACTGGGAGAGGAGACCCGGGACCGGAGAATCCGGGAAGGGTTCAACCGCCTGCGGACTTTCGGGGAAGTGGTCCAGGGAATCCGGGACTCCCGCACCAGGGTTGACCGGCTGTTCCCTATCGTGGAGGACATTACCAATGCCGTCGAGCGGTTATGGGAGTTGGCCCCTGTTGACTGTTAGCAACCCGTTGCCGTTGAACAGCCTCAGTGAAGTCGCTGCTCCAACGGTGGCGATACAGACCCACGGCTGCAAGCTGAACCAGGCCGACAGCGACCAGCTCGCCCGGAGGTTCGTCGAGTCCGGCTACCGGGTGGTGGACGCGGGCGAACCAGCGGACGTCTTCGTGCTCAACACCTGCACGGTTACACTCACCGCCGACTCCAAGGCCCGGCAGGCGCTCCGCAAGGCACATCGCGCCAACCCCGGCGCGCTCATCGTGGCCACCGGCTGCTATGCCCAGCGCAGCAGAGACGAGTTGGCTCAGGTCGACGGCGTATCGTTCGTAGTGGGCAACACCGGCAAGGAAAGGCTGCCGGACATGGTGTCTGAAGCCCTTGGCCGCAACAGGCGCGCCGAGACCAGCGCCGCACCGGTCCAGCCCGTTCCCGCCAATTCGGAGCATCCCGCTCCAGCGGCTGCATCACCACTGTGGCCAGGGTTGTCGAGGAACCGCGCGATGGTCAAGATTCAGGAGGGCTGCAACCAGGTCTGCGCCTACTGCATCGTGCCCAAGGTCCGGGGACGGGAACGGAGCATCTCGCCGGAAACATTGGTGGACCAGATTAACGACAGGGCCGGCCGCGGCTACCGTGAAGTGGTGCTCACCGGCACGCAACTGGGGACCTACGGGTACGACCTGCCGGGTATGACTCTCTCCGCGCTGATCGAGAGACTATTGACGGACACTACGGTCCCCCGGATAAGGGTATCATCGCTCCAGGCCCATGAGATCAACCCGCGACTTCTCGACCTGTGGCAGGACAGCCGCCTCTGTCCTCACTTCCATGTGCCGCTCCAGAGCGGGAGCGGTCCGGTGCTGCGCGCCATGAGGCGCCGTTACACGACCGGGCAGTTCGCCGCGACGCTGGAGTTGATAAGGAGCCGGATGCCCGACGCCGGCATAACCACCGACGTGATCGTGGGGTTCCCCGGAGAGGGCGACGCCGAGTTCCGGGAAAGCCTCGACTTCGCCCGGCGGATGGCCTTCAGCGACATGCACGTCTTCCCCTTTTCGCCCCGGCCCGGAACCAGCGCGGCCTACCTTGAGGACACCACATCTGCCCGGGTCAAGAAGGAACGCACCGCCGAGATGCTGGAGCTTGCCGTCCGGGAGGCGGCGGAGTTCCGCCACAGCCAGTTGGGGAGTATCCGCCCGGTGCTGTGGGAGTCGCCAAGCCGCAATGGCTCAGGGACAGTATGGCAGGGGTTGACGGACAACTACATCCGGGTCAGGGTCTCAAGCGGGCGAGACCTGCGGGACAGCATTACGCTGGCCAGGCTGATGGCGCCGGACGGTGAAACGGTCTCAGTAGAAGTCCAGTAGCCGACGAACAGCGGGAAGACCGCCAGGGATGCAACAATAGCGGCGGCCCCTCAACCCTCATCCGGGGTTTGAGGGGCCGCCTGTATTGCCCTTAACCGTGAGGTCTTTGTCGCCGGAGAGCTAGAGGTCCACGGGACGCAGGTACGTCATGTCTCCCTTGCGCTCCAGGTAGCCCGCACGGACGTCATGCCCGTGAGAGAAGACCAGCAGCCATCCATCTTTCTCCGCACGGCTCGATATTTCGCGCTTCTGCTCCAGGGTCACCTCCGGCGACCGGTCGAAGGCGGAGATTACCGGCAGATTCAGGTGGTGCGGCGTGGGCACGATGTCCCCCAGGAAGACTACCCGCTCGCCGCCGTGATTGAACATTACCATCTGGTGTCCCTTGGCATGCCCGTCGGTAACGGCGACGTTCAGGCCCGGGAGAATTTCGGCGTCCCCGTTCAGCATCGTCAGTTGGCCGCGTTCCTGGATCGGCGCGAAGTTGTCGACACGGTGGCCGACGTGGCACCTCTCGTTGGGATTACATGCCTCGTCCCAGCAAGTCTCCTGCACGTAATACTGGGCCTTGGGGAAGGTCGGGGCCAGGTTGCCGGCACGGTCCAGGCGGGTACAGCCACCGCTGTGGTCGAAATGAAGATGAGTGAGAATTACTGCATGTATGTCCTTGGGACCCAGACCCAGTCCCTTAAGGCCCTTCAGGAGCCTGCTGGGGACCAGGCCCAATTGCTCCCTGTCCTCGATGGCCGCTTCCTTGGAACCTACGCCGGTATCTACCAGAATGTTCTGCCCGCATACCTGGAGCAGCAGGCAGTTCAAGCCCAGAGTCATCCGGTTCTTCCGGTCGGTGACCACTGAGCCCTCCCAGGCAACCTTGGGCACCTGCCCGAACATTGAACCTGCGTCCAGCTTAATCACACCATCGCTTATCACCTTTACAGCTGTCGACATCATCTTAAACACCCAAACCCTTCTGCGAATTTTAGCTTATGCCTCGCCTTCCTCGAAGCTGCTTCCGTCAAGGGCCGGTTAAGATGGATGACGATAACAGGGTTGCCGCCGACAATCTTGAAAAGAAGACAGGCCCATGTCAGGAACGTAGCCTCGAAGCTCATCGCGGGCGGGGTTGGAGCCGGTTGGGACTCATTGGTCCCGGTATATATGTCTCTCGACCACCTCCTTTCTTCCGGTCTCCAAAGGCACTGGGGTTGCACTCCCCCACTCCAACCCAACTAGGTATTAAGGATACGGGGTCTAAATTGGTGGCTGTCAAGGCTTTTTTACAGCAATTTTATACTAATTTCAAAAATTGACTAAATTATTGGCTGTCAGACCGGCAGTGTTCCGTTTTAGGTGGTGTGATCAACCGGCGGCGGCCGGTGCATTCCAGACCCCGCGGGAATGAGGGTCGGGCGGTAATGAGACCGCCCAAATCGCAACACTGAGCGCGTCGCCCGGGTTACCCCTGCTGAGACTGCTCGATCCTGGCCCAGCTATCGCGCAAGGGGACTGTGCGGTTGAATACCAGTCTTTCGGGGGCGGAGTCCACCGTATCGACGCAGAAGTAACCCTGTCTCTCGAACTGGTAGCGGCTTCCCGGCGCGGCCCCGGCGAGGCTGGGCTCGACTTTGCACCCGGTCAGGACCTCCAGCGACCTGGGGTTCAGGTCGGCCTTGAAGTCTCTGCCATTGTCCTCGCTGCCCGGCGCCGGTGAGTTGAAGAGAGTTTCGTAGAGGCGGACCTCAGCATCTACGGCGTGGGCCGCCGATACCCAGTGCAACGTGGCGCGCACTCTGCGTCCGTCAGGTGAGGAACCACCCCGGGACTCAGGGTCATAGGTGCAATGCAGTTCGACCACTTCCCCGGTCGCCTCGTCCTTCACCACGTCAACGCAGGTGATGTAGCAGGCGTAGCGCAGTCGCACCTCGCGGCCCGGGGCCAGGCGGAAGAACCGTCGCGGCGGGTCCTCCCGGAAATCGTCCTTCTCGATGTAAATGACCCTGGAAAAAGGCACCCTGCGAGAACCCATTGCAGGGTCCTCCGGGTTGTTGATGGCGTCGAACTCCTCTTCCTCGCCTTCCGGATAGTTGTCTATGACAACCTTAAGGGGATTCAGGACGGCCATGACTCTGGGCGCTCTGAAATTCAGGTCTTCCCGGACGCAGTTCTCCAGTTGCCCCAGGTCCACCACGGCGTTGCGCTTGACGATGCCGGTCCCATCGACGAACTTGCGGATGGCCTCGGGCGTGTAACCACGCCGGCGCATGGCCGACAGAGTGGGCATCCGGGGGTCGTCCCAGCCGGAGACGTAACCCTCATTCACCAGTTGCAGCAGCCTTCGCTTGCTCACCACCGTATGGCTGACATTCAGGCGGGCGAACTCTATCTGCTGCGGGTGGTATATGTCCAGTTCGTCCAGGAACCAGTCATAAAGCGGCCTGTGGTCCTCAAATTCCAGGGTGCAGATGGAATGGGTGATTCCCTCGATGGAGTCGGACTGGCCGTGAGCGAAATCATAGGTCGGATAGATGCACCATTTGTCCCCGGTGCGGTGGTGCGATTCGTGGAGTATCCGGTACAGCACCGGGTCGCGCATGTTCAGGTTGGGCGAAGCCATGTCGATCTTGGCCCGCAGCACCCGCACGCCGTCCTCGAACTCGCCCGCCTTCATCCGCTCGAACAGGTCCAGGTTCTCCTCCACCGAGCGGTCCCGGCATGGGCTGTTCCGCCCCGGCTCGGTCAGAGTGCCCCGGTACTCCCTCATCTCCTGTGCTGACAGGTCGCAGACGTAGGCTTTGCCCTTGCGGACCAGTGAGACCGCGAAGTCGTATAGCTGGTCAAAGTAGTCTGAGGCGAAGTAAAGGTGTTCTCCCCAGTCCCAACCCAGCCAGCGGACATCCTCCATGATGGACTCGACGTACTCGGTGTCCTCCCTGCTGGGGTTGGTATCGTCGAAGCGCAGGTGACACCTGCCGCCCTCATACTCAGCCGCGATGCCGAAGTCTACGGCGATTGCCTTGGCATGGCCGATGTGCAGGTAGCCGTTGGGTTCGGGGGGGAAGCGGGTCACTATCCGACCGCCGAACCGGTTGCTGGCCATGTGGCCGGCAATGATCTCATGTATGAAGTCAGAGGGGCCGGTGGATTCTTCGGAGGTCATTTTCCTTAACCTTCAGCGATGGTAGTGAGGATGTTGCAGGCAGTCCAAACCTGCGGCGGGTTAGGTCAACTGGTTGATCACTTCGCAGGCACGGTCAAGACGCCGCAGAACCCGGTCCCTGCCCAAGACTTCCATCGTCTCGAACAGCGGCGGAGTGGCGGTGCGCCCCGTCACGGCCACGCGCAGGGAGCCGAAGAACTGCCGCGGCCCGAGACCAAGCTCCTGTCCAACCTCCCGGAGGGTCTGCTCCAGGCGCTCATGCTCGAAGCCGGGGCTTTCCCTAAGGAGTTCCAGGGCAGCCTGCAATGCGGGTTTGGTCGATGCCGCGTCCATACCTCGCTGCACCAGCATGGCCGGGTCGTACTCCGGCAAGTCCTCAAAGAAATATTGGGTCATACCAGCCGCGTCGGACAGGAGCTTGATTCGCTCCTGGATCAGCGGAGCGATGCTGGCCAGATAGTCCCGGTCCACCGGCAATAGCTCGGGCGGCAGGTCCCGCTCCAGGAACGGCATCAGCCGGTCGGCGAGTTCCTCCGCGCTCAGGTCTCGGATGTAGACGCCGTTCATCCAAGTCAGCTTCTCACGGTCGAAGATAGCCGATGACTTGGTGACACCCTCAAGGGAAAACTCGCGGATGATGGCATCGGTGGACATGACCTCGGTCTTGTCGTCCAGCGCCCAACCCAGCAGCACCATGAAATTCAGCAGCGCCTCCGGCAGGTAGCCCTCCTCCCGGTAGTCCAACAGCGCGGTGGCTCCGTGACGCTTGGAGAGCTTGGCGCGGTCGGAACCCATGATGATCGGCAGATGTCCAAATTTCGGCGGCTCGAAATCAAGGGCCTGGTAAAGCTGCAAGTGGCGCGGCGTGCTGGGCAGCCACTCCTCGGCCCGCAGCACGTGGCTGATCTCCATCAGATGGTCATCGGTGACCACGCCGAGATGGTAGGTCGGGAAGCCATCGGACTTCAGGATAACGAAGTCGTCCAGCAGTTCATTGCGCCATTCGACGTGGCCGCGAATCAGGTCCTCAACCTCGGTGACCCCGGACGTAGGCATGGCGAACCGGATGACCGACGGCGCGCCCTCCGCTTCCAGGTCCCGGCGTTCCCGGTCGGAGAGACGAAGGCAGCGGCGGTCGTACCCGGACCCCTGCCTGCTGCGCTGCTGCTCCTTGCGCATCTCGTCCAAGCGTTCCCGGGTGCAGTAGCAAGGATAGGCGGCCCCGCGCTCCACCAGCTTGTTCGCCAGCTCCTTGTAGATGTCCAACCTTTGGGACTGGACGTAGGGGGCATGGGGGCCGTCGACGCGGGGGCCTTCTTCCCAGTCGATTTTCAGCCAGTCCAAGCTTTCCAGCACCGCTTCCAGCGCGCCGGGAACGAGCCGCTCCTGGTCTGTGTCCTCGACCCGGACCACGAACCGGCCGCCGTGCCGGCGGGCGAAGAGCCAGTTGAACAGCGCGGTGCGGATGTTGCCGATATGCGGCTCACCTGTGGGGCTGGGAGCGAACCTGACACGGACGTTTTCCGCCATGTCTCTGCCTCCTTATGACAACGAAACCATTGTACCACGAAGGCAATAACACTATCCCGGCGTCTGTGCGCCGAGATACTCCAAGACCTCTGCCAGGTCGGCAGGAAGCGCTGAATGGAAGTCCATCCACTCGCCGCTGTTTGGATGCTCAAAACCAAGGTGATGCGCGTGGAGGAACTGGCGGGCAAGCAGAGGGCTGGCACGGCCATAGGTATCGTCACCCACCAGCGGGTGGCCCAGGTAAGCCAGGTGGACCCGGATCTGGTGGGTGCGCCCCGTCTCCAGAAGCAGATCAAGCAGCGTGTGGCCGGACGGGTTCTCCCTGGGGACGGGTCCTGCCCTCCGCGCAAGTTGCACTTCCCCGGTCGGCATGGCGGTATGGGGCGGCATTGTCCGTAACGTTCGATAGCGGGTGCGGGCCTCCCGCCCACCGGCGGTCACCGCCATGCGCTTCCGGTTGCGTGTGTCCCTGGCAATGGGCGCGTCTATCAGTCCCTCTGCCGGGGCCACTTGCCCCGTTGCCAGGGCAAGGTAGCCCTTGGCCACGCGGCGGGACTTCAACTGTCCGGAAAGGGACTGGTGGGCGGCGTGGGTCTTGGCGACGGCCATCAAGCCCGACGTATCCATGTCCAGACGGTGGACTATGCCGGGGCGGATGTCGCCGCCGATGCCCTGGATATCCGGGCAGAGGGCGAGCAGCCCGTTGACCAGTGTGCCGTCGGGATGGCCCGGCCCCGGATGCACCGGCAGCCCGGCGGGCTTGTCCACCACCGCCACATATTCATCCTGGTAGACCAGGTTCAGGGGAATCTGCTGCGGCGTCAAGTCCGTGGGGCGCGGCAGCGGCACGGTCAGAAGGACACGGTCTCCGGTCCTCACCTTTTGCGAAGCCCGGGCCGGAGAACCGTTCAGCCTCACGTATCCCTCGCCTATCAGCTTTTGCAACCGGGCGCGGGTGAGGTCTGACCGTTTCTGAGCCAGGTATACGTCCAGCCGGACCTGGCCAACATCTACCCGGTACTCTCTGGTCGTCGGTGTCGCCACTTCCAGTCCTCGCTCAAGCCCTGCCCCATCAGTCATTCCCGCGAAAGCGGGGACCCGCCGTCGTCGGTTGCCTGGGCCAGAAGCACTACGCCGCATGAAGCGCATTGTCTGCCCCGGGGCACAGCGTCCAGCTTCCCGCCGCAGACGGGGCAGACTGTCACGCTCACCGAGAGACCATCAGGCGGGAATGACAGGCTCGCGGTATTCGACTCAGCGGCGGGGATATGGCGGGCGGCCTTGCTTCCCGGCCCCAGGAAAATCCAGCCCAGAATCACCAACCCGACCACTATGGAGGAATCGGCGATGTTGAACACCGGCCACGGCCCCACGTCCAGGAAATCGGTTACGTGACCCAGGCGTACCCGGTCGATAAGGTTGCCGAAAGCCCCGCCGATTTGCAGGGCGATGCTGGTCCGCAGCAGGTTGGTGCGCTGCCTCTGGCTGTAGTAGACCAGCACCAGGACGCCGATCCCGAAGATGGCCACCAGTATCAGGGGGAAGTTGTGGCCTTGGAACAGCCCGAATGCGCTGCCGGTGTTGTGGGTGTGGGTCAGTCTGAAGAACCCATCAGCCGGGAAGGAGTCCCGGAAGGGTAGAAAAGCCCGGACTAGGAACTTGGTAAACTGGTCGCACAGGAACACCAGCGCGGCCAGTTGGAGGAGAATGAAGTCGGTGTATATCCCCGATGGACCTGAAGCCTTCGGGCTTGGAGCATCCCCAACACGGTCCATAAGTTGTTACTTTAGGGCTTCCAGGAAGTACGCGCCCACGCGGGAGGCTAACTCTCCCTCATGGCCGCCCCAGAAGTGGTCCGCTCCGGGCACGATGTGGCATTCGGGCCGCTTGAAAAAAGTATCCAGCGCGGCTGTCAGTTCCTCCGATCCGACGAGCTTGTCGCGGTCGCCGGAGATAAAGAAGGCGGAGCGTTTGCCTTTCCTCAACGGTGTGCTTTCCAGGGCGCGCAGGGGTGGAGAGATCAGGGCCAGCGCCTTGGCCTTCTTGTGCAGTTTCTCACTGCCCAAGACTACGGAAGAACCGAAGGAGTAACCGGCCAGCCCGATCTTGCGGCCATCGACTCCGGGCCATGCTTTCATCAGGTCTATTGCCGCCAGGGTTTCCTGGTGTTCCAGTTCTCCCTTGGCGTGCTCCCCCTGGCTGTTGCCAACGCCCCGAAAGTTGAACCGGATCACGGCCATCCCCCGCTCCGCCAGCGCAAACGCAACGTTTAGGACGACACTGTTGTCCATGTTGCCGCCGAACAACGGGTGCGGATGGCAAATCACAACCGCCGGAAACGGCCCGGCGATACCATCCGGCTGGGCAATCACTCCCTCGATGCTCAGGCCCTCGGCCTCAAAGGAAACTGCGGTCTGACGCACTTCGCTCGGCCTCCTGTAGTGTCATTCCATCTTAGGAGAGGCAACCCCCCTTTGGCAACCTGGACTGCCATGTGTACGAAATCTTGCCCGGAATGATGTTCACAGAGCGCAATTGTTCCTGTTCAGCCGCCTATGTTAGTGTTAGACGATGTACCAGCCCGTCTGCGCACCGGAGATTTCCACATGAGGTTGACCAGAATAATCACCGGAGTCATGATCGTTTCCGTCGCGCTGGTCCTGATTAGCGCATTGCTCAATTTGGTAGACGTAGTTGCGATAACCAGCGCCGTAGTCGGTAAGCAGAGTAACGGGTGGTCCGGTTCACTGGCGATACTGTTGGCCATAGCGGCGCTGGCCGTATTCCTCTACGCCTCCCGGCAGTCAATTTGGAACTGGATAATTCGAGGCGCTTTGTTGGCATTAGGGGGGATAATTTTCGTCATTGCGCTTGCCGGAATGGTAGACAATTTCGTAATGAAATTGGGGGATGGACGTGACTTCACGTGGTCTCAGGGAAGTCCATTGGGACCAGGGGAAGCATACAGGGTAGTCCACGACACCTTCGCTGTAGTCGATGTTGACTTCATGCTGGTTATGATGCTGGTCGGGAGCATCGGAATTGCCGCTGCTGCCCTTTGGGGAGCGCTCAAGTGGGAGTCGGCCAAGACCCAGGAGATCAAGGACGAGGAGCTTCGGAGCATCCCCGATGAAGCTCTAGCGAGACTGCTGGAAGATGAACTGGGCCGTCCTCCCGGATGGACGCAGACCGCGGCCGGCGCTTCCGGCCAAAACGCGCCCCCGGTCCAGTCACCGCAGGCCCCAACCCCTCCGGGACCATCCAATCAGTCACCCGCTCCCACGCCGCAAGCCGCTGGACGCAGGCGCCATTGTCCGCGGTGTTGGACTGAACTGGAGCCGGGCGCGCAGTCCTGCGCCGCCTGCGGGGCGGGCCGGTGACTCCGCGCTTCTCTCACCCTTGGCAGTCTGACTTTGCAATTGTCCGGCCGCTTCAGGCAGTCCGCATCCCGGCCATCCCGGTTAGCCTTGTGAATGCCCTCGCCGGTAGCCTGCTGACGCCCAACAGCCGGTTTGCTAGAATGGTGCAATCCCATTAGCGTAGATCCGTGCCGGACAATTATCCCACTCTCAGGAAAGGAAACCCCAGATGAACGTTATCGATCTTCGCAGCGACACCGTAACCAAACCTACCGATGAAATGCGCCGCGCCATGTACGAGGCCGAGGTGGGCGACGACGTTTACGGCGAGGACCCGTCCATCAACCGCCTCCAGGAGCGCGCCGCCGAAATGCTGGGCAAGGAGGCCGGTCTGCTTACCGCCAGCGGAACCATGAGCAACCTGGTCGCTGCTCTCACCCACTGCCAGCGTGGGGACGAGATTGTCATGGGCGACCAGGCCCACATGTTCTGGAACGAGTCGGCCGGCGCGTCGGCCTTGGCCGGGGCCCAGGTAAGGCTGGTGCCCAACGACGGCCAGGGGCGCATCAACCCCGAAGACCTGGCAACCGCCATCCGTCCCAGGGGCAATGTTCACATGCCACCGACCACCCTGGTCTGCCTGGAAAACACCCACAACCGTTGCAGCGGCGGCGTCCTCACTCCCGAGGACACGAAGCGGGTGGCCGACATAGCCCACGCCGCCGGAGCGAAGGTCCATCTGGACGGGGCGCGCATCTTCAACGCCGCCGTATCCCTGGAGGTGCCGGCCAGCGAACTGGTGAAGGACGTTGACGACGTTTCCTTCTGCCTGTCCAAGGCCCTTAGCTGTCCCGTCGGGTCGGTGCTGTGCGGCTCCAGGGAGTTCATCGAGGACGCCCTGAAGTGGCGCAAGATGGTGGGCGGCGGTATGCGCCAGGCCGGAGTGCTGGCCGCCGCGGGCCTGGTGGCCCTGGACAGTATGGTGGAACGGCTGGCCGACGACCACGCCAACGCCCGGCGTCTGGCCCAGGGGCTGGCCAACATCAACGGCCTGAGCCTGGACGCGGACAGCATCCAGAGCAACATCGTCATCTTCGACGTGGATGAGTCCCTGGGCGCCGCCGCCGAATTCACGTCGGCGCTGGACTGGGAAGGCGTGAAAGTATCCTCCCCAGGCCCCAAATCCATCCGCATGGTTACCCATCGCCACATCTCCAGTGAGGACGTGGACGAAGCCCTGGACCGCGTGTCCAAGGTGTCAGGGGAGCTATCGCGGAACGTTTAGGTCCCCGGTGCGACACCGAGGCCCGAAGGAGGTTGCCGTGTCAGCCCAAGACAAAGACGTGGGGGCCATTGGCAGGGCCATATACAGGGACAAGATACTGAAAGGTCTGGATGAAACGGCGGACAAGGGAAAGCTCGTGGTTATAGACGTGAACAGCGGCGACTACGAGATCGCCGATGGCGTTTTTCCCGGTGACGACCTGGCCGTCGAAGAGCGAATGAGGTCACGGCACCCGGACGCCGTCACCTGGGCCGAGCGTGTCGGCTATACTGCGGTATACTCGATGCCCAGCATTCGCATACTCGACCAATCTGAATTCCCTCCCCTTGATTAAGGGGAGAATCGGGTCAAGCCGTCAGCCTCGTCTTACGGCCCAAATTGCCGATGCGAACGGGGACCTTCATCCGGTGGAGTTTATTCTGGACACTGGGTATAACGGTTGGCTAACGTTGCCCCGGGACACCATTTCGCGGCTTGGCCTGACAATTCGGGTTGAACGCACTGTAAGCCTGGCGGACGGTCGCAGTGTGGACCTGCGAACATTCGCGGCAACCGTGTTGTGGCATGGACAACCGAGTAATGTCTATGTTGTCGAGTCTGAATCGGAACCCCTCCTTGGAATGTCCATGCTGTGGGGCAGCAGGCTCACCCTGGAGGCAGAGGAAGGCGGGGAGGTCACCGTCGAGGAAATGCGCCCGATGATGGAGTAGGTGAGATATGACCGAAATCACCCTGGATAAAAGCGCCACCGCACTGCTGATTGCCGACTTCTACGCCGACGCGATGGGGAACTTGCCCCACGCCACGGAACGGGGCGTCGTGGACAGGACCCAGTCCCTGCAGTCGGCGGCGCGGGACGCCGGGATTCTCGTCTGCTACTGTGCCACTGTGTTCCGGCCGGGATACCCGGAGATCAGCGACAAGAACAAGACCTTTAGCCAGCGGAAGATCTCCGGCCAACCGGCGGTCAGTGACCCGGTGGACCTGATTCATCCCTCCGTCGCCCCCGGCCCGGGGGAGATAGTCGTGGGCAAGCACCGGGTGAACGCCCTTTTCGGCACCGACCTGGACATGACGCTGCGGGCCAACGGGATTGAAACGCTGATCATCCTGGGCTACGCCACCAGCGGAGTCGTTCTCTCCACCGTCCGCTACGCCGCCGACCTGGACTACCGGATTCTGGTTGTCGAGGACTGCTGCGCCGACCAGGACAGCGAAGTCCACGACTTCCTGACCCAGCGCATCTTCCCCAGGCAGACCGACGTCGTGATCTCTCAGGACGTTATCGGGGCACTGCGTCAACCGTGACAAACGCCCGTGCGAGAGTCACTCGTGAGATGGGAAACCGTATCCCATCAATCCCATCAAAGGAATTGAATCCGGGGCAGTCGCGTTTCGATGTGACTGTTTCGGCATGACCAATGAAGCCTATTCCTCACCCCTCTTTGACACACCCCCATCATCCCAATCTCCCCACCACTTCCTCATGCGGTCTGCAATCTGGCGCTCCGCCCCTTCTTCGGTGGGCTGGTAATACCTTCTCCCCTTCAGGGAGGGCGGCAGGTATTCCTGGTCTACGAAATGGCCTTCATAGTCGTGGGAATACCTGTAGTCCTTGCCGTAGCCCATCCGTCCCATCAGGCCAGTGACGGCGTTGCGCAGGTGCAGCGGAACGGGCGGGTTGTCCTGCCGGCGGACGTCATCCAGGGCCTTTTCGATGCCCAGGTAGGCTGCATTGCTCTTGGGAGAAGTGGCCAGGTAGACGGTGGCCTCGGCCAGCGGGATGCGGCCCTCCGGCATACCCAGGAAGTGGACCGCCTGCTGGGCCGCTACGGCTACCGGCAGCGCCCCGGGCTGGGCCAGACCGATGTCCTCGGCGGCCAGAATTACCAGGCGGCGGGCGATGAACAGCGGGTCTTCCCCCGACTCGATCATGCGCGCCAACCAGTAGAGGGCGCCATCGGGCGACGAACCCCGGACCGACTTGATGAACGCTGAGATAGTGTCGTAGTGGGCGTCACCAGCCCTGTCATACAGGGGAGAACGACGCTGGAGTGCGTCGGATATGGTCGGCAGGTCGATAACTTTACTGCCCACGGCATCGGCGGCGAAGGCCGCGGTCTCCAGAGCGTTCAACGCCACCCGAGCGTCGCCGTTGGCGATGTTGATGAGGTGATCGAGGGCGTCCGGGCCTATTCCCGCGCCCAAACGTCCCAGCCCGCGCACGTCGTCACCTAACGCCCGCTGGATGATGGTTGCCGCTTCCTCGGACTTGAGAGGTTCGAGGGCGAATACGCGGCACCGCGAAAGCAGTGGAGCATTGACCTCGAAAGACGGGTTCTCGGTGGTCGCCCCGATGAACGTCACCGTTCCGTCCTCCACGTGGGGCAGGATGACGTCCTGCTGAGCCTTGTTGAAACGGTGTATCTCATCAACGAAGAGGATGGTCCCCTGCCGGTACATCCCCTGCCTGTCCTTGGCTTCCGAGACGATGCGGCGCAGGTCGGCTACCCCTGATGTTACAGCGCTTACGGGCTGGAAAGACGCTTCTGTGGCATGGGACACCAACCGGGCCAGTGTCGTCTTGCCTGTGCCGGGCGGTCCCCACAGGATGAAGGACGGTACTCGTCCGGCGGCGATGGCCCGGCGCAGCACACGGCCTTCGCCGATGACATGCTCCTGTCCGACAAACTCGTCGAATGACCTGGGACGCATCCGGTCGGCCAGCGGTGCGTCCCTGGCGGCCTGCTGCTGGCGTTGATGCTCGAAAAGAGACTCGGAAGAGGCCATTTCAGTGTCCGGTGGTCAGTGGTCAGTGAATAGTGGGAAGTGGCTGGCACTGGTCACTATCCACCGGTCACTAACCCAGATGGGGCATCACCTCGGCGGCGAAAAGACGCATCGAGGACTCCACCTGGGCATGGGTCAGCAGTCCTCCAGTGTTGAACCAGCAAATCAGCCCCTGGGGGTTGTACATCTTCCTGAACCGGAGCAGCTTGTCCGTCACCTGTTCCGGCGTGCCCACGGCGGCGAACTCGTCCAGCACCGTCTCGTAGTCCAGGGACTGGGCGCGAGAAGAGCCGCGGGCCGAACTGGCCATGTCCCGGAGAGTGCCCAGGTAGTTGTTGATGGTGGTCTCGAAACCCTTTCGGGCCTCGGTCTCAGATGTGGACACGTTGACGTGGACGGTGACGAAAACGTTGCGCTCGGACTCGTCGTGACCAGCCTCAGCCAACTCCTGCCGGTAGGATGCAAGCCCGTCTATTGCCCCCTGGGTGGAGACGATGGTCGGGGCCACCAGGATGTTGTGCCCCAGGTTCCCGACTATGCCGAATGTGTCAGCGCTGTTGGAGGCAATGAACACTGGCGGGTGTGGTTCCTGCAACGGCTTCGGCGCGATGGTCAGGTCTTCGGCCCGGTAGAACTTCCCCTGATAGGAGAACTTTTCCTTGGCCCACATACCCAGCACCATCTCCAACCCTTCCAGAAACCGGCCACGGGCCTCCTCCCGGTCAATACCATAGCCTTCAAAGTGAGTGGGGATGGAACCCCGGCCTATGCCGAAAATGGACCGGCCTCCAGACATTACGTCCAAGGTGGCAGCTTCTTCCGCCAGACGGATGGGGTGATGGAGAGGCATCAGGTGGACCGCCGTGCCAATCCTGATCCTGCTGGTAGTCTGGGCGATAGCGGAAGCGACCATCAGCGGCGCGGGCATGACCGAGAAGCGAGGGTTGAAGTGCAGTTCGGCCAGCCACGCGGAGTCGAAACCCAGCTCGTCGGCCAACTGGCATTGGGCGATGGTGTCCTGGTAACGCGCCGCGGGCGACTGGTGGGCCGCACACGGCATCTGGTAGAACACACCGAATTTCATCCGAGTCTCCTGGGAATAATGTGCCGGAGAACCAGCAGGCATGGGAACGGGGGATTGACTGCTCTTGAGACTACAAGGGGATGTTCCCGTGCTTCTTGGCGGGAAGACTGTCGCGCTTGTTCTGGAGCATTTCCAGGGCGCGAATCAGCCGCGGCCGGGTTTCCGCCGGGTCGATTACGTCGTCAATGTACCCCCGGTTGGCCGCCACGTAGGGGTTGGTGAACTTCTCCTGGTAATCGTCGATAAGTTCCTGCCGGGTGCCGGACGGGTCTTCGGCAGCGGCGATCTGCTCCCGGTAGATTATGTTAATGGCGCCGTCAGCACCCATCACCGCTATTTCGGCGGAAGGCCATACCAGGTTGATGTCGGAACGCAGGTGCTTGCTGCTCATCACGATGTACGCGCCGCCATAGGCCTTTCGGGTTATGACGCAGACCTTGGGGACAGTCGCCTCGGCGTAGGCGTAGATGAGCTTGGCCCCGTGGCGTATGATCCCGCCGTATTCCTGCTCCACTCCGGGCATGAAACCGGGAACGTCCACCAACGTAATCAGGGGAATGTTGAAGCAGTCGCAGAACCGGACAAACCTGGCCGCCTTGGCCGAAGCGTCGATGTCCAGAACCCCCGCCAGGTGGATGGGCTGGTTGCCCACGATACCCACGGGACGCCCGGCAATCCGCCCGAACCCGACCACAACATTGGGGGCGAAGTTCTGGTGGACCTCCATGAAATCGTCGTCAACGATGCGGTCGATGATGTCCCGCATATCGTATGGCCGGTTCGCGTCGTCAGGTATTATGTATCTCAGCTCCGGGTCAGAGGCGGTTGCAGACTTCAGGTTAGGCCCCATCGGCGGGTCTTCAAGGTTGTTGCCAGGTAGAAAACCCAGCAGCCGACGCACCTCGGCCAGGCACTCCTCTTCAGTGTCGTACACGAACTGGGCAACGCCGCTGCGGGTAGCATGGGAGGCCGCTCCTCCCAACTCCTCATGAGTCACGTCTTCCCCGGTAACCGCCTTGATGACGTCGGGGCCGGTGATGTACATCTGCCCCGTGCCCTGGACCATGAAGATGAAGTCCGTTATGGCCGGGGAATATACCGCGCCTCCCGCGGCCGGGCCTACTATCACGGAGATTTGCGGCACCACCCCGGAGAACAGCGTGTTGCGCAGGAAGATGTCCCCGTATCCGGCGAGGCTGTTGACTCCTTCCTGAATCCGCGCCCCCCCGGAGTCGTTCAGGCCGATGAAGGGGCACCCAGTCTTGGCAGCCAAGTCCATGGCCTTGCATATCTTCTGGCTGACGACCTCTGACAGGGACCCGCCGAACACGGTAAAGTCCTGTGCCGAGACGAAGACCTGGCGCCCTTCCACGCGCCCGAAGCCGGTGACTACAGCGTCGCCGAGGAACTTCTGGTCGGCCAGCCCGAAGTCCGTGGTGCGGTGGGTGACAAAAGTGTCCAGCTCCTCGAAGGTCCCGGGGTCTAAGAGCGCCATGATGCGCTCCCTGGCCGTCATCTTGCCCCTGGAGTGCTGCTGGTCGATGCGACGCTGTCCACCGCCCTTGTGCGCCTCCTGGCGCATCTCATCCAGCGTGGTCAACTTCTGGTCGATCAGGCGGTCTTCCGTTGCCACGGGCCCTCCGCTCCGTAATGTGGGTCCTCCACGGGCTCGCAGACCCGTACGCTGGTAGAGGACCCGTCCCTCGAGAGATAGTCTCAGCCGAAGATGGCAACATCCTAGCAGACGGGTATATACGGTGCAAGGAACGCCTGTCCGGTGCTAGAATCAGATAAGTCGGCCACCTTACAGCCCGTCGTTGCCAATCTCCATTGAGGCGGAAACTAATTGCGGAAAACAACCAGCCAGCCGCCATCTTCCAGCATGCGCAAGTCCTCTATGCGGACGCACTGGGAGAACTGGAGCGCAGCAAGCTGAGGAACTCAACGGAGAAGGCACGGGGAGCCACCAGGCGCGCTGCCGATGCCCCCATACTGGCCCAGACCGGCGAGTTGCCCGAATTTACATCCAATACATCCCATACATCCCAGGAACCGGTCCGGTTGGCCAACCGGTTGGATGGTGGCGAGAGTCTGGTCAGCCGCTATTACGTTCGGATCGGACGTCTGCACGGAGATTGCTTCTACAAAGGTCTGTGTGACCCTATGGAAAACACAGAAATACTCATAAGGGAGACCATTGACTATATCCGGGACGCCGAAAGGCTGGCGTCCCCCTGACCGGAACCTGATTTGCCATCTCCCAAGAAAACACTTAAGGAGTTGACCGTATCCGGCGGGGAACCGTTAGTCTGGGGACAGCGCACCTACGTCATGGGGATCGTCAATGTCACCCCCGATTCCTTCTCCGGCGACGGCTTGGCCACTGACATTCCCAGAATTGTCGATCAGGCTCTGCGGATGGAAGACGAGGGGGCGGATATCCTCGACGTGGGCGCGGAGTCCACCCGTCCCGGCTCAACTCCTGTCGCGGCGGACGAAGAAGTGCGCCGCCTAGTCCCGGCTCTGGACGCAATCGCCCATCGGGTACGAATGCCCATCAGCGCCGACACCTACAAGCCCGAGGTGGCCAGGCAGGCGTTGGAGGCAGGGGCGACGATCATCAACGACCAGTGGGGCCTGCTGGCCGACCCGGGTATGGCGACGCTGGCCGCCGAGTCCAGTGCGCCCGTCATTCTTATGCACAACCAGTGTGGTAGCATATACCACGACCTTTTATCCGACATACGCACATCATTGTCCCGCAGTGTCGGTATTGCCCTGGACGCCGGTGTCTCCCCGGAGAACATCGTCCTCGACCCTGGAATCGGGTTTGGCAAGACAGCAGACCATAACCTGGAGGTCCTCAGGCGGCTGGGTGAGATCAGAGACCTGGGCTACCCACTGCTGGTCGGCGCTTCCCGTAAGTCCACCATCGGGCGGGTCCTGGACCTTCCGGTGGGTCAGCGGGTGGAGGGAACGGCGGCGGCGGTGAGCCAGTCCATCAGCGGCGGGGCGGACATGGTGCGCGTCCACGACGTGCAGCACATGGTCCGAGTCAGCCGCATAACCGACGCCATCGTGCGTGGGTGGAGGCCAACAGGTTGGCGGAATCGGGGCGGGGGCGGGATATAAACGTGGCATCAGTAACCGCCTACCTGGGCCTGGGGTCAAACCTAGGAGACCGCTTCAACAATCTTCGCATGGCCTACAGGTTGCTCCGCCTCCCCCTATCGCCATTCCCGCGAAAGTGGGAATCCACCCCCAACGGCGTCTTGACTCACTTGAGATCATCCCCGGTATATGAGACCGCTCCCTGGGGAATCACTGAACAACCCGATTTCCTCAACTGCGTCCTAGAAGTCCAGACCTCGCTGTCTCCGCAGGACCTTCTCCGCTGGGTGAAACGGGTGGAAGCCAACATGGGCAGAAAGGAAAGTCCCAGATTCGGCCCCAGGAACATCGACGTGGACGTCCTCGTATACGGAAACACAACCGTCGAAGAGCCAGACTTGCGAGTCCCCCACCCCCGAATGCACGAACGGGCATTCGTGCTGATTCCCCTGGCGGGTCTGGCGCCCCAGTTGCGTCACCCAACCCTCGGAACGACCATCGGGGACCTTGTGGCCGCAGCCCCGGAACCGGAGGGAGTGCGGAGATGGGGGCCGCCGCTGTCGGCTTAGTAAGCCTACGGGCAACCGGATCAGTATGGAAATTTACACCACCATCAATCCACGACAACGGCGGGACTTGTTCGTAATAGGATACTGTGTATGGGAGGTTGGAAGATGATAAAGCCTCTGGCGATTGCGGTGGTTCTTCTGCTAATGGTTGCCTGCGGCAGCGCGGCTACGCCCACTCTGGAGCCAACGGCCGTGTCCATACCAACGCCCACATCTGAACCGGAGCCGACGGCGACGGCGACGGCCGAACCTGCTCCTTCACCCACGCCCACAATGAAACCCACGGCGACGAAGCCGACGGCGACCTCGACCCCTGTTGCCACGCCTGCGCCGCCGGTGGAACGTGCTGAGCGGCTCGCAGGCAAATTCGACTCTCGCCTCGACGCTATCCGGGAAAAGATGGAGTCAGTCGAGCCGGTATGGACGGTCTATTTTCATAGCGATGACTGGCAGACCCCTGGGAAAAACACCCTGATGAACGACGTGTTCGAACTGCTGAAGCTGGAAAACATCGCCACCCACGAGGGATACCAGCGAATCAACCCGGAAATGATCACTGCCCGGGAACCTGACATCATCATCGCGGACTCGATAGAAAGCGTCGTGGAAAACCCCGATTTGTCCGGCCTGCATATGGTGCAGGACGCGGCACATATCCCGGACCACATCTTTGTACTGAGCGAAGGCTACTCTTTCAGCATGGACAGTCATCATTTCACGGACGCCGTGGAGGAATTTGCCGCTTTTGTATACCCGGCGGTTTTCGCTCAGGAAGAAAAAGCGGATGGGGGACATGGCCATGAAAAAGGAGGGAAACACACGCATTAGAGTGCAGGGCAGCGCATGGACGGACCGTCAGATATCCGCACGCCCCAATAGTTAGCGTCAAAACAGGTGGAATTCCCACTGCCACTTGAGGGCAGTTGTGATGCGGAACGGCGATTTCCAGTTGACAATCCAACGCCTCTATCGCATATTTGTAAGCGTGTAAAATTCATGTCCGCACCTGCATGGGACCGATGCCCGGTCGGCCCGGACAGGTCCCGCTGGCAAGCGGACGGTCTATCGAGGAGATAGCATGGCAGATAAACAGCTAACTTTCGATGAGGACGCACGTAACAGCCTGATGCGCGGCGTGGACGAACTGGCCCGCGTAGTCGGTTTGACCCTTGGGCCCAGCGGACGCAACGTATTGTTGAGCCGCATGTTCGGCCTGCCGGTAGTGTGCAGTGACGGCGTTACCATAGCCAAAGAGGTGGAGTTGCCCGACGCCTACGAGAATATGGGCGCACAGTTGGTCAAGGAGGCGGCCTCCAAGACCAACGACGTGGTGGGCGACGGCACCACTACGTCAGTGGTGCTGGCCCGGGCGATGGTGCGCGCCGGCTTTATGAACGTGGCCGCTGGCGCCAGCGGCATGGCGATCAAAGAGGGAATCGACAGAGCCGTAGACGCGGTCGTAGAGGAACTGAAGAGCCTGGCCGTGCCGGTGGAGGACAAAGAGCAGATCGCAAGGGTTGCGGCCCTGTCCGCCCACGAGGAGACCATCGCCGCATTGCTGGCCGACGCGATGGACAAGGTGGGGCGCGACGGCGTGATCACCGTGGAAGAATCCAAGGCCCTGGCCGACGAGTTGGAGTTTGTCGAAGGCGTGAGGGTTGACCGGGGTTACCTGTCGCCCCACTTCGTTACCGACACGGAGCGGATGGAGGCATCCCTGGAAGAACCTCTCATTCTCCTGACCGACCAGAAGATCAGCGCACCCAACGACGTTGTACCCATCATGGAGAAAGTAATCCAGGGAGGACGCCGCCCGCTGGTGATCATTGCCGAGGACGTGGAAGGGGAGGCTCTGGCCACTCTGGTGGTGAACAAGATGAGGGGCACCCTGGACTGCGTAGCCATCAAGGCCCCGGGTTTCGGGGAGCGGCGGAAGGCCCTTCTGCAGGACATCGGAATCCTCACTGGAGCAACCGTCATAAGCTCTGATGTGGGTTTGAAACCCGAGATGGCGGAATTGGAGCAGCTCGGTTCTGCCCGCAGAGTGGTTGTGGCCAAGGACGACAGCACCATCGTCGAGGGACGGGGTTCGACACAGGACATCCGGGAACGGGCCGAGCAACTGCGGGTGCAGGTCGAAGAGACCACTTCCGATTACGACCGGGAGAAACTGCAAGAGCGCATGGCCTCCCTGGTCGGCGGCGTCGCCGTCGTCAAGGTCGGTGGAGTCACCGAGCCGGAGGTCAACGAGCGCAAGTCCCGCACCGAGGACGCGCTTTCAGCCACGCGGGCCGCGGTGGAGGAAGGCATAGTTCCCGGCGGCGGCGTGGCCATGATCAGGTCCGAACATGTGCTGGCGGATCTGGAAGCCAGCATGGCGGGAGATGAAGCCCTGGGCGTCCGCCTGGTGCGCAACGCCCTGAGCGCGCCCCTGGTCCTGATCGCCGACAACGCCGGTTATTCCGGTGAGGTCATCGTGGACAGCGTCCGCAAGGGAGAGGGCGACTGGGGGTTCGACGCGGAGAAGGGCGAATTCTGCCACCTCATCCAGCAGGGTATCGTCGATCCGGTCAAGGTCACCCGCTCCGCCCTGGAAAATGCCGGCAGCATCGCTGGCATGATGCTGACCACCAAGGCCGTAATCACCGAGATACCCAAGGAAGAGCCGCTGCCTGCCGACGTTCAGGACTTCATGCACGATTAGGGGCACGGTGGCTCGCCGGTAGTCAGTGCCGGCGAGAGCAGCGGGAATCAAATCGGATCCAGACCGGCCCGGGAACACCGTCTGCGTATGACGCTGGCGCCCGGGCCGGTTTCTTTGGAAGGAGCTATGACTACCACCGCCTTGGATAGGGAGTCCATCGGGGACCTGGTATTGGGCAAACCTCCCTTGATTGAGGAATATATCTCTCTTGATGAACAGCTACAGCCCAACGGGTTCGATCTGACCCTGCGCGACGTTCAAAGCATGACATCTGCCGGCAGCATGGGGGATACCCCGGACCAGAGGGAGTTGGCTGGTACGGAGCCCGTTCCATTCGGGGCTGATGGCTGGCTCGATCTCCGGCCGGGGGCATACCTGCTGACCTTCAACGAAATCATCAACCTCCCCCTCAACCTGGCAGCTTTGGGTTTCCCCCGCTCCAGCCTGCTACGAAGCGGCGTAAGCATCCACACCGCCGTCGGCGACGCGGGTTACCGGGGACGCCTTCAGGCGTTGATGGTAGTCCACAACCCCGCCGGCTACCGGGTCCGGCGCAACGCCAGGCTGTGGCAGTTGGTGTTCTTCCAACTTGCGAGGACGGTAAGCCAAGGCTACCAGGGCCGGTTCCTGGGTGAGAACCTGTAACATCCGAAGCACACTGGGATGGCAGAAAACCGTAGACTGATGAGCTAACGACGGAAGCCCTCCTTGGAGATTGAACAGCTAGTCAAGGACCATGCTAAAGCCCTGGGCTTCGATCTGGTCAGAATCGCCTCCGCAGAGGAGTTCGTTGAGGACAGGGATGCGGCGTTGGAGCGGGTGCGGGACGGACACATGGACGGGCTGCCCTGGTTCACCGAGTCGCGGGTGCGACGCGGAGCGGACCCGCAGACGTTGCTGACTGGAGCGCGTTCCATCATTTGCCTGGGCCTGAGCTACATACCGGGCGAAGATTCCCGCTTTCTCGGGAATGATGGGCAAGTAGATGGAACGCCGGAGCCGCCGCTTCCCATGTCCGGCAGGGTGGCCCGTTACGCGCGGCTCCGGGACTACCACCGGGTGATGAAACGGCGGATGCGCGCCTTGGTCCGCGAGTTGTCCGATTCCCTGGAAACACAGGTGTCCGCCCGCTGGTACGTGGACGATGGCCCGATGCTGGACCGGGCCGCGGCCAACCGGGCGGGACTCGGCTGGTTCGGCAAGAACACCAACATCCTCACCCCCAGTCATGGCTCTTGGGTCTTCCTCGGCCAGGTGATCACCGACCTGGAACTGAAACCCGACCCTCCCCTGAGTAAGACTTGCGGTGCGTGCGTCCGCTGCATAGACGCCTGCCCCACCGGGGCCATCGTCGCGCCCTACGTCATCGACAACTCCCGGTGCATCTCCTACCTGACCATCGAGAACCGGGGGCCGATACCACGGGGCCTTCGCCCTCAGATGCTGGACTGGGTGTTCGGCTGTGACATTTGCCAGGAGGTCTGCCCCGTGAACCGCAAGGCGTCCACGGGAGACCCCTTGGTCTGGAAGCGGGCCGGAAAATCCCTCCGGCGCCGTGACCTTCAAGACACTGGCGGGCATACAGACGATGGTCCAGCACCAGCCCGGAACGGTCGTCTGGAGCTGCTGGACCTTGTAGAGCTGCTTCGTATGAGCGAGGGAGACTTCCGGGAGCGGTTCAAGGGCACGCCCATCATGCGTGCGAAGTGGGACGGGATACGGCGCAACGCCTGCGTGGCCCTGGGCAACCTCGCCGCCCCGGAGTCCGTCCCGGCGCTGCGCGACGTTCTGGAAACCGGCAGCGTCCTGGTGCGAAGTCACGCGGCATGGGCGCTGGGCCGAATTGATACACCGGATGCCCAACAGGCCCTCGAAAATGCCGCAACCACGGAGACCGACGAGGTCGTAACCGGGGAAATAGAAGCCGCGCTGGCCCAGATGCTCAGTCCAGGGCAGGTACTGACCAACCGTCGGTTGCCAGGTGAAGAATGAGGCTAGGCAGGCGTGCGCCGCCTTTGTCCCCGAGGCTTCGCAGGAGCATTCGCCGCCTCACTCTGGGGTCTGGCGCGGGATGAGTCCCTGTTGCGGCTCCTCCTGGAACCGCTCTTCTTACGGCGGGCCGTCTCACCTATGGTTGGGGCCGAGTCCGGGTCATAGTCCGCGCCAAGGCTGAGCTTCTTCATCTCCTCCTCTATGAGCAGGAAGTCGCTCTTGGGCAGCAGGTGCAGGTTGCCCTGAAACGCCATGTACCAGTCCTCGGGGGGCCAACGGCGTACATAGTCCAGCCTCGGCGCCAACAGGTTGGCGTCGATGAATTGGCTGTCGTCCAAAACAATTGCGGGCACAGTCTTGACCCGATAGGGCCAGTCTGACACACCTTCTTTTTCCCAAATGGGCGTGGCGTCCTCGACGTAGGAGTCCGTGGCCGTAGCCGTGGCGGCAAAGCAGCGGACGTGGGTGACGTAGAAGAGGATGCGGTCCCCGTTGCCGATGCGCTGTACCTTGCGGCGGTGCTGCCCCTTGAGTCCCAGTAACGTAAAACCCATGTCATGCGTGATTCTAAAATTCTTCTCGTTGCTGACGACCATCCAGAAATTATGAGGCATATCTATCCCGGCGCATTTCGCGCCGCCAAACAAATTCAAGAGTTGAACACTCCTCAACATTCTACCACGGAGACGCCGCAGCATCCGGGAGTCTGCGCCGAGTGTTGAGGATATTGGGAATGCGGATATTGGGAATAAGGGAGGGATAGTGGAGGGATCCCCCGATGGTTGTTGTCGGCCCCTGGTTAGTGTACCATCGCCAAAGCCTTTGACCGGATGGCGGACCAACCAGCCGCCTCGGTTCAGGCACACTTATCAGAGGGTATTGGAATGACATCTAGCACTCGCGGGGAACGGGACATCGCAATTGTCGGTGTCGCCGAGTCCGATGAGATGGGCACCGTCCCCAACAAGTCGTCCCTGCAACATCATGCCGAGGCAGCCCACAACGCCCTGGAGGATGCGGGCGTATCCAAGCCCGACGTGGACGGCGTCTTTACCGCCGGGTTCTCCACTCTCGCCACCGCGGAGTACCTGGGGATTCAACCGGGGTACACCGACAACACCTCGGTCGGCGGGTCCTCCTTCGTGATTCACGTGGCCCATGCCGTCGCGGCCATCCGCGCCGGGTTCTGCGAAGTGGCGCTGATTACCCACGGTCAGGCCGGGCGCTCAACCAGGGGCAGGGTCGGCGGCGACCCCAACCAGCCTACGGCGCAGTACGAAGCCCCCTTCGGGATGATCGGGCCGCCCATCAATTATGCGATGGCCTGCTCCCGCTACATGCACCAGTACGGCGAGGACAAGACCCGCCAGGGCATGGCCGAGATCGCCGTGTCCACCCGCAAGTGGGCCAACCTCAACCCCAAGGCGGTAATGCATGAGACGCCGATGAGCTTCGACGACTACCACAACTCCCGGTGGGTCGCATGGCCCTTCCATCTGTTTGACTGCTGCCTGGTCACCGATTCGGGGGCGGCCATAATAGTGACCACCGCGGAGCGGGCGCGAAACTGCGCCAAGGAGCCGGTCTGGGTCCTGGGAGCGGCAGAGGGCCACGACCACAACATGATCACCATGATGCCCGACCTGACATCCCTCATCGCGCGGGAGACTGGACCCAGGGCTTTCGAACGGGCAGGCATGACACCCGACGACATCGACCTGACCATGATTTACGACTCCTTCACATACACGGTGATGCTCACCCTGGAGGCCCTCGGGTTCTGCGGGCCGGGGGAGGCGGCGGACTTCGTGGCAGGCCAGCGTACCGCACCGGGCGGAGACTTCCCGCTGAACACCAGCGGCGGCGGCCTGTCCTATACCCACCCCGGCATGTACGGCAGTTTCCTGCTGGTAGAGGCGGTACGGCAACTCCGGGGCGAAGCCGGGGAACGCCAGGTCAAGGGCAGGCGCGACCCGTCCCAGAACCCGAAGACCTCCGTGGTCAACGGCACCGGCGGCTCTCTCTCATCCACCGGCACGGTAGTCCTGGCTACGGGGTAGCCGGACCGATGTATTCAGCCTGGCAGTCCGTCCGCTGACCGTCGTCCTGCCAGGTAGCTGACAAGGCCGCTTTCGCCTCCCTCCCGCAGCGTTGCGGGAGGGAGGTTTTCCGTTTTTTGGAGACGGACACTCCGGCGGGCGGGACGCCCGCGCTCCGGGTTGCGGTCCAACTGGGTAAGCGGCGAACCTGCGCTAACTCGCATCCGGGATGCTAGGGGAATTTTCTGGCGCTGTGCTACAGTTGCCCCACGAATTACTGGCGCGGCGGCTTGCCGACCGTGTCATCTTTGTACACCCGTGGCGACTCATTCGCCGGAGGTGAAAGGATATGAGCATATGGAGCCGTCTATTCGTTCCTTTCTAGAGCATCTTATTGTCGAAAAGGGATTCTCACAAAACACATCCGACGCCTACCGCAACGACCTGACCCAGTTCTGGGAGTTTTATCAGCAGAAGCGCAACCCGCACAGCAACGGCTACAGTCCCTGGGCCTACGTGGACATAGACCTGCTGAACGAGTACATCGAGAGCCTCCGCGGCGCGCGCGGCTACCGTGAGACCACCACTGCCCGCAAGGTGGCGGCCATAAAGTCTTTCTTCGGTTTCCTGTCCGAAAACGGCGTCGTCACGGAAGACCCCACCCAGTCCCTGGGTTCCCCCAAAGTAGGCCGCAACCTCCCCAAGTACCTCACCGAAGACGAAGTCAACCGGCTTCTGGACGGAGCCGCACACTCCGGCACCCCGGAAGGGCAACGGGACGCCACCATCCTGGAACTGCTGTACGCCACCGGACTGCGCGTAGGGGAACTGGTCTCCCTGGACGTTTCAAGTCTGGACCTCGACGAGTCCTACATCCGGTGTTGGGGTAAAGGCTCCAAGGAACGCATCGTTTATGTGTACCCCAAGGCGTGGGACTCCCTGCAGGACTACATAAAACGAGGAAGAAAGAACCTCGTGGGGTCCCGCAAGGACCAGAAGGCCCTGTTCGTAAACCACCGGGGGGAACGGCTGACCCGGCAATGGGTCTGGAACATCATGAAGAGATATGGGGCCAAGGCGAACATCAACGCCCATATCACACCCCACACCCTGCGGCATAGCTTCGCCACCCACCTGCTCCAGAACGGCGCGTCCCTCCGGCACGTGCAGGAATTGCTGGGCCATTCCAGCATCTCCACCACTCAGGTATATACACACCTTACGGACAACTACGTCCACGAGGAATACGAGAAGAGCCACCCCAGGGCGTAGCCGACGACAAGGTCAAGGCATGAAAAATTGCCAGGATAACCCTGCCGGGCTGCTGCCAAATTATGTAAATTGCTGTTATATTGGTGGGGAATTAGCCGGGCCCACGGGGTCACTTGTGGGTCCGGCGATGGTATTATGGACGTGAGGAGATAGACCCCCATGCCAGGCAAAGCCCGCCGCGTAGCATCGCGCCAGTCACAATTGAACCAGCGGCGCAAGAAGCAGAACCGGGGACCCAGAGGGATACCGGCCGCCGTAGGAGCGCGCCCCAGCGTCAATAGCGGCGCCGGCGGGAGGCCAGAGGCTCAAGCCACGGAACCCTCTCGCGTTGCCCAGCCGGTTGCAACAGCCGCGCGGCCGGAAAGATCCCCGGAGCGGCCAAGCCCCGTCAACAGGCAGGCCCAGGACTCTTCCCGAACGCATCGTCGAGAACCCACGGGAGCCACCAGCTACGTCGGGTATGAAATCAAGCGCATCCTGGTCCTGGCAGGGGCAGTAGTGGCGGTTATCGTTGGTCTATCTTTCGTCGTATAGCGATCATGGCCACACGGTCACTAATGAGCTCGAGGTTCGAACGCCGCCTGCTGGCGGCACCCGACCGGCCGGGCGTTTACCTGATGAAAGACGCCCGGGGCAATGTGTTGTACGTCGGCAAGGCCAGCGTTCTTAGCAACCGGCTCCGGTCCTACTTCGGTTCCCCCTCCGGTCTTCCCGCCAAGACCCGGCGAATGCTGGGACAACTTGACGACTTCGAGTGCATCGTCACCGACACTGAGGCCGAGGCGCTGATCCTGGAAAACACTCTGATCAAGCGTCACCGGCCCCGCTACAATGCCCGTCTCAAGGACGACAAGACCTACCCGTACCTGAAGATCGCGCTCAACGAGGACTTCCCGAGGGTGTACATCACCCGGCGGGTAGCCAAGGACGGCGCGCGCTACTTCGGTCCCTTCGCCACCACTGGGACGGTTCGGAAGACCATGGACCTGGTGAAACGGCTGTTTCCCTACAGGTCTTGCACCAAGAACATCACGGGCAAAGACCCGCGCCCATGCCTGGAATACTTCATCAACAGATGCGTTGCCCCCTGCACCGGCTATGCCACCAGGGAAGACTACGACAAGGTCATCCAGCAGGTGGTCCTGTTCATGGAAGGGGATACGGAGGCGGTCACACGGGACCTTCAGGAGAACATGCAGAAGGCATCGGACAACCTGGAGTTCGAGCGGGCCGCTGTGCTGCGGGACCGAATGCGAAGCGTGGAGCGGGTGGCCGAGGAGCAACGCATCAAGGTAGACGCCAACCCGGTCAGCGACATGGACGTTATAGCCCTGGCCCAGAAGGACCAGGAGACCTGGATGGAAGTGTTTTTCGTCCGGCGCAACAAGCTCATCGGACGGGACCACTTCTTCATGGAGGGGGCGCAGGAGGACGACCCGGGGCTGATCATCGGCCAGTTCATCAAGCAGTTCTACCAGTCGGCGTCGGAGATCCCCCGCCGCATACTGGTCCAGCACCCGCTGGAAGAGGAGGAGCTTATCCGGGAGTGGCTGCAAGGCCTGCGGGGTGGTCCGGTACGCATAGTCCTCCCCAAGCGGGGCCAGCACAAGAAGCTGGTCAATCTGGTGGCGGAGAACGCCAGCCAGGGCCTGGACCAGTACCGTGTCCGGTGGCTGGACAATACCGACGTCATCAGGAGCGCGATGGCGGAGTTGCGGGAGGAGTTGGGCTTGCCCCAGGCCCCAGGGTCCGACAGCTTGCGCCGGATGGAGTGCTACGACATCTCCCACATCCAGGGGTCCAACACCGTCGGCAGCATGGTAGTGTTCGAGGAGGGCAGGCCAAAGCCATCCCAATACCGCCGCTTTCGGGTAAAGACCGTCGAGGGCGTGGACGACTTCGAGAGCATGCGGGAGGTTCTGCGCCGGAGGTTCAACCGGATGGCCGAGGTCCGGGCGCGTCAGGCCCGCGAAAGAGGCACGGGGGACGACGGGGATTCCCGCCCGGCCCCGGCTGAAGAAGACCATACGTGGGGAATCTTCCCGGACCTTGTCCTGATTGACGGCGGGAAGGGACAGCTCTCAGCGGCCCTGGAGGTGCTCCTGGAGATGGGGTTGGACAACGTGCCACTGGCCTCCCTGGCCAAGGAGAACGAATGGCTGTTCGTTCCCCACACTCCGGAGCCCATCATTCTCCCAAGGGACTCCCAGGCGCTGTACCTGGTGCAGCGGATCCGCGACGAGGCGCACCGCTTCGCCGTCACCTACCACCGCAACCTGCGCAGTAAGAGCAGCCTGCGTTCGCCCATCGACTCGGTCAACGGCATAGGGCCGAAACGGAAGCGGATGCTGATGCGGAAGTTCGGTTCTCTGAATGGCATCAAACAGGCGTCGATTGACGAGATCGCCGCCGTTCCGGGGATGACCCGTTCCCTTGCCCTGCTGGTCAAGCAGAGCATCTAACACCCCGGCGCGTTAGTCACACTTTTTGCCGTTTCTCCGGTTGCCCAACATGGTGTTGTCCGGTAGTATTGGAGCCGTACACCCAACTTTGGGCCGGGACAATCGGACGGGCTTGGGTCCATGATCAAGGTCTCTATCTCGCTCCCAAACAACGCACTGATCACCTTCGAATCGGAGGAGACTGCCGTCGTCCAGGAAGTAGTCACCGCCGTCTTGCGGGACCTTCCGCGCGACCTGATGCAGGCCGGCCAGCCGGTCCACAGCAACGGCCACACCCCCGGAAATTGGGAAGACGGCGACGGCGCAGCCCCCCATACTCCCGCGGATAATGGGACGGCCTCCCAGGTTCCTCCGGCCGTATCCCAGCCCCAGGTCGCCGTGGAGAGCAACGGCGCCCACACGCCTCCGACGCAGGCGCAGTCAACGCACCAACCAGAGACGATTCCGGACCCCGCCCCAATAACTCCCAGCCCCAGGGAGACTGCTCCGAGTTTCCAGGAAGGGACACAGGAGAAGATTGGCGAGGTTGGCATTACGGACCGGCGGATCGCCGAAAAAGCCGCCCTGTCTGCGGCGGCAGACCTGGCGTTCATCCAGTTTTGCCAGTCGGCCAACCCTGTAGGAGACATGCGCAAGGTGGTCGTTGCCGCCGAAGGGGCCGCCCAATTCCTGGAAATGCCCAGCGTGTCCGCGGAGGACCTGGAAGACCTCTTCGATAGGGTAGGCTGGCTCCAGCCGCACAACTTCACTCAGACTCTCAGGAACGCTGCCCGCAGCAAGTTCCGGTGGCTGGAGCGGGTCCCCGGCCGCGCAGGGCAGTACACCGTCACCTCGTTAGGGCGGGAAACAACCCTGAACACGTGACCGCCTGATTCCCCGCAGTCTTCTGTCCGCGCAGCCCCATCCCAATTGCCCCTCATGTTTAACCCAGCGCCTTTCTGTTCCTGGAAAAGCTCCCTCTCCCTTGGGGAGAGGGGAATAAACAAACTCCCACATTTACCTGCGCCGGGTTGCAGCCAAGACGCTCCGGGACTATTCTAGACACGGTTGCGCTGCCCCGAAGCGGGGGCCAGCCGCAGCGCCGCGAAATCAGCAAACTGGAGTGTGGGCCATGAGGATGTACCTGAACGGCAACTGGGTAGACCGGGACGAGACTATACCGGTGTTCAACCCCTTCGACCAGACGGTGATCGACACCGTACCCAAGGGGAATGCCGCCGACGTTGACCTGGCCATCGGCAGCGCCGTCCGGGGCGCCGAAGCGATGGCCAAGCTCCCCGCCTACGAGCGTTACGCCATCCTCCGCCGCACCGCCGACCTGATGGCCGAGCGGGCCGAAGAACTGGGACGCACCATCACCCTGGAGGAAGGCAAGGTAATCTCTGAAGGCCGCGGCGAGGTGCAGCGGGCCATCCAGACCATCACCACGTCCGCCGAGGAAGCCAAGCGCCTGCACGGCGAGACGGTGCCCCTGGACGCCGCTCCGGGCAACGTGAGCCAGTTCGGGTTCACTATCCGGGTCCCGGTTGGGGTGGTAGCAGCCATCGCTCCCTTCAACTTCCCCCTCAACCTGGTCTGCCACAAGGTCGGCCCAGCCCTGGCCGCGGGCAACTCGGTAGTGCTCAAGCCCGCAGGTGACACGCCTCTCTCGGCGCTGAAGCTGGTGGAGCTTCTTTTGGAGGCGGGTCTGCCGGACGAGGCCATACAGTGCATCACCGGCCCCGGCAGCGAGATCGGCGACGTCCTCACCGGAGACCCGCGGGTGCGCAAGATCACTTTCACCGGCAGCATGGAGATCGGTGAGCGCATCTGCCGCAACGCGGGCATCAAGAAGGTAACGATGGAACTTGGCTCCAACAGCCCGCTCATCGTCATGTCCGACGCCGACCTGGAGAGGGTCGCCGCCGCCACCGTGGCCAGCGGGTTCGCCAACGCCGGACAGGTCTGCATCTCCACCCAGCGGGTGTTCGCCGACCGCCGCATCTACGCCGACTTCCTGGATGCCCTGGTCGCTCCCACCGAGGCTTTCTCCACCGGCAACCCGCTGGATGAAGCGATACGGATGGGTCCCATGATCCGGGCAACCGACGCCGACCGTGTGGGACAGTGGATTACCGAGGCCGTGCAGGGCGGCGCACGAGTGATCGCCGGCGGCGACCACGAGGGCACCATGCACGCCCCCACGGTGGTTGCCGATGCCACGCCCGATATGCGCGTCTCCCGCGAGGAGCTTTTCGGCCCGGCCGTGGCCGTGGCCGCCTTTGACGACATCGACGACGCTATCGCCAAGGCCAACGACACCCGGTTCGGCCTGTCGGCGGGAATTTTCACCCAGAACGTGGACTGGGCCATGCGGTTCGCCAGGGAAGTCCATTCCGGCAACCTGCACATCAACTCCCACCCCCAATGGCGCGCCGACCTGATGCCCTACGGTGGCCTCAAAGACAGCGGCATGGGCAAGGAAGGCCCCGCCTACGCGGTGCAGGAAATGACGGAGTTGAAGATGGTGGTCTTCCACCAGTAGAAGCGGAGCGCGGGCATCCCGCCCCGGGAAAGGAATCCTCCTTTGCAAAAACCAGAAATGACCAACACCGGCATGGAACTGATCACCCAGCCGCCCAGGCGGGCTATGGCCGTCACGCCTCACCCCGACGATTGCGAGGGCGGCTGCGGCGGCACCCTGTCCAGGTGGATCCGGGAAGCCGCAACGGAGGTCGTCATAGTGCTTTGCACCAACGGCGACAAGGGCACGTCGGACCGGGACATGACCTCTGCCAGGTTGGCGGAAACCAGGGAGCGGGAGCAGCAGGAGGCGGCCGACGTGCTGGGCGCAAAGGAGGTGGTGTTCCTTTCCTACCCCGACGGCGGGCTGGAAGACACCAAGCTCTTCCGCAGTCAGGTGGTCCGTGCCATTCGACGCCACAAGCCGGAGGTGGTCCTGGCTATCGACCCCTATCGCAGCGTCAGCCATACCCACCGCGACCACCGGATGAGCGGACAGGTGGCCGTGGACGCAGCCTACTCTTACGCCTGGAGCTATCTCCACTTCCCGGAGCAGATCACCGAAGAGGGGCTGGAGCCGCACCGGGTCCGCGAGGCGTACCTATGGGGCAGCGAATCACCGGACATCTGCGTGGACGTCGAAGGCTTCATGGACGACAAGATCGACTCCCTTTCCAGGCACGCCAGCCAGATGGGAGGCAGGCTGGTTGACAGGGGAGACCGCTACCGGCGCTGGGCATCCCACAGCGCGGAACGCACCGGCCTGCCCTACGCTGAATCGTTTCGGAGAATACAGTTCGAGATCGGTTCCCCGGTCTGGCAGTTCCTGAACACGTAGGGTATGCGGCCAGTGGGTCAGGGCAACCACAAGGGTTGCCCCTGCCAACGGAGGACCATTTCGCATGGGCGTCCCTCGTGGACGCCCATATTGCTTGCAACCATGACAAAATCGGCTGCCCATTATTTCTAAAGATTTCGGACTGCTAGTAGACCAACCGCTTTGAAATGATGGGTTACATTGAGTGATGTCGTACCCTATCCAGGCTTTATAAGGTAAGCTCGACAAGCTTGATTACCCATCATTACAA
This sequence comes from Dehalococcoidia bacterium, assembly GCA_034422355.1. GTDB lineage: Bacteria > Chloroflexota > Dehalococcoidia > Lucifugimonadales > UBA3495 > CATOSP01. The sequence continues at coordinate 108,019 of DAOUJS010000131.1, forward strand.
AAAGTTCG
>DAOUJS010000132.1:0-36328 GCA_034422355.1 Dehalococcoidia bacterium
TCAACGAGGAGCGCGCGCCCTCGGGATGCATCCGCCAGCGGATGCTCAAGGCCCTCGGCGTCGACGACTTTCACCAGCTTTTCACATTGGAGGTAATCGATGACGAACCGCAACCCTGAATCCCTTTTAATCGGGCGCTCGCTCCGAATCAAGGTCGGCGGCCGCCTGCTGCCCCTGGAGACCGCCGTGTTCCCCGAGGACTTCCCGGACCGGCTGCGCCGCCTCAAGGAGGCCAGCGGCCTCACCTGGACCGGCTTCGCCTGGGCCATCGGCGTGGACCTCAAGCAACTGCGCCGCTGGCTCAGGAAGGGCGTGCAGCCCTCCGGGGGGCCATTGATCGCCCTGTTCCGCTTCGCGGCCCTCATTGACGGCGGCGGCGCAATCCTCCTGGGCGAGGGGTACCAACTGACCTTCTGCGGCATGGAGGAGGAAGAGAGGTAGACCCAACCACCAGGCCCCGGCGCCCGTCCCCACCGCCCGCGCCGGCGGCCCATTCACCGACAAACAGCGAGAGGACGGACACCCGGGAGGGAGACGCCCGTCTGGACGATATGAAAGACAAGGACAGGAAGGAACAGAAACGAAGAGGGAAGCCGGCCGGGGACGCCCCGGAGATCGGCGTGGTCCGGGTCTTCGCCAACCCCGGACCCGACGCCCAGGAGCGGCTGCGCCGCCTGCTGTCCCTGATGGTCCGGTACGCCACCCAGGACGGGCAGAGCGAGTCGGAGCAGGGCTCCGCACCGGAGGATGGCGGCGGGGATGGGAAGTGAAGCCGACCAATAGACACGGAGGCAATCGGCTGACGGGCCGGCCTTTGACGCCGACGCGCCGGTCGGGTATGATGCCCTTGACAAGTTGGCCCGGCGATGCTGTCAACACCCCGGGCCGTGGCGCCACCTGGTAGGACAGGTGATGCGGTGGTATTGTACTACTTGCAGACCCGTTCCCGGCAGGGGGCGGGTTTCTTTTATTTTCTGCGGGTATCACCGACAGGAGGAAATCATGGCGAAGAAAGCGCCGAAGCGCCAGCAGCAGGAATACGGCAAGAGGGCGGCCATTTACGCCCGCGTGTCCGACAAGAGCCAGGACACCGAAGACAAGACCTCCATCTCCGAGCAGGTCGGCGAGATGGAAGCCTACTGCGAACAGAAGGGGCTGACCATCACCGCCCGCTACCAGGAGGTGGGCCGGGGCTGGTCCAAGAAGCGGCCCGAGTTCCAGCGGATGCTGGCCGACGCCAGGCAGGGCCGCTTCGACACCATCGTCTGCTGGAAGTCGGACCGGCTCAGCCGGGGCATGTACCCCGCCGCCGCCCTGATGGAGGTGGTCGAAGCCCACCAGATACGGCTGGAAGCCGTCATGGACGCCATCGACATGAAGACCTTCGGCCTGATGGCCGCCATCGGCAAGATCGAGCTGGACAACTTCCGGGAGCGGTCCACCCTGGGCAAGCGAGGAACGGCCAAGCAGGGGCGGGTGCCCACTGGCAGACTTCCCTACGGATACCGCAACGGGCAGGACGGACGGGCCGAGGTCATCGAGGAGCAGGCCGAGGTAGTCCGGCGCATCTTCCAGATGTACGTTCACGAGGGCATGGGGTCCTACTCCATCGCCATCCGGCTCACCGACGAGGGAATCCCCACCCAGAGAGGCAAGCTGACCTGGCTCCAGTCCCGCGTGCACCACATCCTGGGCAACTCCGCCTACACCGGCACCTGGCTCTACGGCAAGTACCGTCACGTCTCCACCGAGGACGGCATGAGAATCCACGAACAGCCAGAGGACAACTGGATTGAGATTCCCATCCCGCAAATCATCGACGACGAGACCTGGGAGCGGGCGCAGGCGCTGAAGAAGCAGCGGAGCCGGAAGGCCAAGCGGAACACCAAGGTGCTCTACCTGTTGCAGCACCTACTCAGATGCGGCGAGTGCGGCCATAATTTCCACGCCAGGGCCGCCTGGACCTCAGTCAGCGTTCGCAACGGGAAGAAGTACACCTACGAGCTGACCACGCCACGCCGCTACTACCAGTGCAATGGGATGCAGAGTATGCGCCTGGATTGCCGGGAGCGTCCTCATATCCGGGCCGAGCGGTTGGAGGAACCGATCTGGAGCGAGGTGAAGCGGGTGATTCAGAACCCCGGCCTGATTGTCGCCGGCATCGAAACCCTCGATTCCCAGGATGATGGCGCCTTGGAGGAGGAAATCGCCCAGGCGGAGCGGGACCTGCGGAGCATCCAGATGGAGGAGGACCGGGCCATCCGGCTGTTCGTTTCAGGGAAGATCACCGAGGCCCAGCTGGACCACCAGCGCCGGTTTATCACCGAGCGGCTGGAGACCGCTAGGGCCAAGCTGGACGATTGCCGTGCGCGGGCGGCCAGCGGGACCCAGAAGCGGGAATTGATGGAGGCTGTCCTCTCGTGGGCCAGGGAGGTCGGTCAGGGGTTGGACGAGTTGACCGACGAGCAGCGCATGGAGATTCTGCAAATGGTTGTGGAGCATGTCGTCATCGACCGTGACAACAACGTGGACATCACGCTGGCCATACCCATCGGCGGCGGCGATAGTTCCGCTGAACCCGGTTCGCCCGAGCCTGAGTCCCCTGAGACCGATTTCGTTGCAATTGGTTCTAGAGAATCTTTAATCTTGATTTTGTCCCGCAGGCTGCCGTTCAGAACCGCCAACCGCCATTCGGCGCCCTCATGATTATATGGAATGACCCTGGCAACGGGCTTTCCGTCTTGGTAATGACCAACCCGTGGTCATCCAGCCTGTCCAATAATTCCATGCACTGCTCTTTGAAGTCTGCTACGCCCACCGTTTTCATAACGGAATGCTCCGCGGTTCTTGGATGATGTTAACGACAATAGCCTACGGAAGTCAGTCGCGCACCCGGTAGGCGATGCACTCCACGATCTCGATGGCCAGAGGGCTTTGCGCCAGCCCGGTGGTGCCGATTACGGCGCGGCAGGGCGGGTTGGGCACAAACTCACGGTAGATTTCGTTGAGCATGGACCAGTTGTCCATGTTGGTGAGGAATATGACGAGGCTGACCACGCGGCTGAAGCTGGTGCCGGCGGCCTCGAGGTGGGTCTGCACGTGGCGGAAGCAGGCCCGGTACTGCTCCCCGTCTGACTCTCCCACCATCACACCGTCAAACCCGGATGAGGTGGTGCCCCGGCAGTGGACTTTAATCGCGCCCACCTTGTGCATCCGCAGCAGGTCCTCCTCAAAATAGTCGCAATAGAGGCCCACGCGGTATGAGTCCAGGTCAGTTGACTGGTGGCGTCCTGCTGCGATTATCAGGTCCAGGAGTTGGTCGCGGTCGGCGAAGGACAGGTCCTGGGCCTGCTCCAGCGACATTTCATCCAGGTCTGCAAGGGTGTAGGGCATTAGAATCCGCTCTCGTCTTTGGTTTAACCGGCGTGTCTCGAGGCAGTTGAATCCGCGAGTGGTGAGGCCGGGTTTGAGTATTGAGATACTACCCTCATTTGCCACTTGAAGCAAACGGCGCTCCGCCTGCCGGGTCTTTCACCTTCGGGAGCTGCAATGCCGGATGCCGTTCCACGTTTAAGCCTCACACGCGAGCGTAGGCTTACCTGCGCTATTGGGTATACAATTGCCACATGTTTAAGATGGTTGCCAATGGGGACGTTTGGGGGCGGGAATCCCACCAATTCCTCCTTCCCGAGGAGGGCTGAAGGGTGAAGGATTGGATGCCGCACCGAATCTGGAGACAAGCCGATAGTGGCCAAATCACCCGGTAGAAAGCGGGCCGACCTGCTCCTGGTGGAGAAGGGATTGGCCGAGAGCCGGGAGCAGGCGCAAACCCTGATCGCCGAAGGGTTGGTCTTCTCCAGGGCGGGCCGGGTGTTGAAGTCCAGCACATTGCTGGCCAGTGACGCTGAGATGGATGTGCGGGGGTATCTCCCGTACGTCAGCCGCGGCGGACTGAAGCTGGCCCACGCGCTGGACGCCTTCGATATCGCCGTCGATGGGCTGACTGCCCTTGACTTGGGCGCCTCCACCGGCGGGTTCACGGACTGCCTTTTGCAGCGGGGGACGCGACTGGTTTACGCGGTGGACGTTGGCTACGGTCAGATGAGCTACAAGCTTAGACAAGACCCGCGTGTTGTGGTGATGGAGCGGGTCAATGCCCGCTACCCCTTCGAGCTGCCGGAACTTGTGGATCTGATAACGTTGGACGTGTCTTTCATTTCGCTAAGGCTGGTTATACCCGCCGCGCTGGAGCATCTGAAGGAGGGTTGCAGCATCGTTACGCTGGTGAAGCCCCAGTTCGAGGCGGAGAAGGGAGAGGTCGGCAGAGGCGGGGTGATTAAAGACCCTGGCCTTCACTCCGCCATCCTGGGGAGGGTCATCGTCTGGGCTGTGGGCCAGGGACTGCGGGTGCGGAACCTGTGCCCATCGCCGGTCCCCGGACGGGCTGGCAACCGAGAGTTCCTGATGCTGCTACAGAAGCCGGGGTAAGGCGTGAGAGTCAACCTGGTACTGCTGCTGGGGTTTGTGGCGGTAATTTGGGTGGTGGAGTTCGTGAATCTGTTCACGGGACATGCACTTGACCAGTACGGCACGTTTCCCAGGACCGTTCAGGGGTTGCGGGGAATCGTGCTGGGGCCATTCATCCACGGGAGCATAGGGCACGTCCTTGCCAACACGCCGCCCCTTCTGATACTGGGAGGGCTGTCGGCAGTCCGTAGCCGGGGGGCATTCCCCTGGGTGTCCCTGTTCATCATTCTGATGGGCGGCACAGGAGTTTGGGCTGTTGGACGGAGCGCTCTACACATCGGGGCAAGCGGCCTGGTCTTCGGGTATTTCGGCTACCTGGTTGGAAGGGGCTGGTACGATAAGAGTATCCTGTCCATCTTGGTGGCCGTAGCGGTCATCGTGGTGTTTGGTTGGGGAATGCTGATGGGAATACTGCCCACAGGCGGCATAGTATCCTGGGAAGGCCACCTATGCGGACTGCTGGCCGGTGTGCTGGCGGCCGCCTTGACCCGGAGGCAAGTCAACAGAAGTTAAGGAGGATATTCCAATGGAAGTTACGGAGTTGGCGGAGATTCTTACTTCCCAAGGGAAGACGGTCTCAGTGGCAGAGGCCTGTACCTGCGGCCTTATCGGGTATATGTTGGGCACCGTTCCGGGGAGCTCCCGATACTTTCCTGGAGGAGTTGTCGCGTACACCGGGGGGTTGAAGGAGAAGATCCTGGGAGTGCCCGATGAGTACTACGCTACCTACGGCAGCGTAAGCAGGGAGATGGCCATTGCGATGGCCCACGGGGTGCGGGAGTTGACCGGCACCGACTTTGCCGTGTCCACCACCGGGGTCACGGGACCGGCCGGGGGCCGTTCCGGTCTGCCCATCGGGACGTTCTGGGTTGGTCTGTCGGTGAAGGACGGGGAGGACTCGGCTATTGAGATTCACGTGGACGGAGACCGGGACGCCACCAAGCACGGCGCGGCCAGGGCGGCGATAGACTTGCTGGGGAGACACTTGAAGGGGGAGTAGAGCGTAACAGCGAGACCTTTAGATCAAACACACATTCCGCCGTCATTCTCGTAGTACGGGAATGACGGCGGAATGTGTCAAGGGCTATGTTCCCGGCCATTCGCGGGGGGTTGACTCACCTACGCCGGTTCCAGCTTCTGGTGGGTCTGGCTCTCGGACTTGATGGTATCCCAGTCGTAGGTCATGGGGATTAGCTCGACTTTGCGCCACGTCTCCGACTGGTCGTGGTAGTGGGGACTGCCGGGATGACCGGAACTGCCCAGGGGCACACACCAGAGGGAATTGGCCCAGTTGTCCGAAGTGTCGAAGACGTAGCGGACAACGGACAGGCCAGTTACCGTTGCCGGGTCAGATACGGAGTAGGAACCTGCCAACGGCGTATCTCCGTCACCGCTGGTGGGGATTGGCGGGGGATCCAGCAGACCGTTCAGTTCAGGGAATGCCCCGGACAGGGTGTGCTTGGGGCGGGCCTGGTGGACTTTCTCCCAGCGCCATTCGTCCAAATCGCCGCCCAGCCGCGCTTCCAATTCCCTAACCCCCTTGCTGAGCGCGCGGGACATCATGCCAGGCCAGTCCTCACCGGGGGGTAGCAGGCTGCGGTCGTCCTCGGCGATCATGCCGATTAGCCTGGACTTGAGCCTGGCCATGAACTGTCCAAGGCCGCGACCTTCGGGGTTCCAGGCGACGGCGGCAAGCTCTTCACCCAGGTTGTGCTCCAGCAGGTCCTTGAGCAGGGCATCGCGGAAGGCGCTGTAAATGGCCGGCTCGACCTGCCCGGCCTCCATGTGGCCCGACCATGCGGTCAGCTTCTCCCTGGCCCGGGTGGCCAGCTCGTCTTTGGGTTCCACCGCTTCCAGGAAACCGGCGTAGGCGAGGGCGGGGATGGACAGCCTTTCACCATGGACTTTGGCCATGTCCTTCGCCTTCGGATTTTCCAAGGGGAGCAGTGCGTCGGTCACCCTCTGGGCACGGAAGCCGGGAGTAAAGTCAACGGAAATGTAGTACGGGTAGTCGTCCCCCACCGGCTTGTTGTTGGCGGTGACGATGTAACCCTGTTCCGGGTTTACCGAGACGGGTAACTCCTCGAAGGGTATGTCTCTCTGCCATTCGTGCTCGCCGGTCCAGCCAGGGACGGGCAGCCAGGCATTGGCCACGGAACGGACGGGAATACGGCCCCGGCTCAGGTAGCCGATGTTGCCGTGAACGTCGGCAATGACGAAGTTGTTGCAGGGATCGACCCACTGCCGCATGGACTCGATTAACTGGTTGGAGTCCTGGGCCAGCAGCATCTTCCATAGCGAGTCGGGCCAGTCGGAAGGACCTTCAGTGGCGGTGTACTTGAAGGCGACGCCGGAACCCTGCTCGGGGCTGCCGGAGATGACGGGGCCGTGGCGGGTGACCGGCACGGTGATGGCAACGTCGTCTTCCCCTCTGACCTTGATGGTCTCGCGGTGAGTTTCCGCCCTGAGCCACTGGCCCCTGTACAGATAGTATTCCGGGTCGTCGGACTTGAACCGCTCGATGTAGAGGTCCTGGTAGTCCGCGCCAAGGTGGGTGACGCACCAGGAGACCCAAGCATTGTGTCCGAAGTGAGGAAATCCGGGAACGCCGGGGAAGGACAGTCCCACCACGTCGAACTCGGGGCAGGTGACGTGGTTCTGGTAGTAGACGTTGGGAGTGTCCAGGGCGCGGTGGGAGTCCCCGGCCAGAATGGGTTTGCCGGAGGCGGTGCGGCTGCCGGATAATACCCAGCTATTGCTGCCTCCGGCGGTCATGTAACTGAGTGCCGCCGCACCGTCCCGCAACTCTTCCAAGCAGTTGCCCAAGGGCCCGTCGTAATCCTCGCCGGGAGGGAGGATTACCAGTTGGCCGGGCTCATAACCGGGGATAAGGCTGGCAGCCTTCTCCGGCCCCAGCTTCTGCACCGCCTGGGCGCGCCAGATCTTTGACTCAAAGACGCCCATGAGGATGTGGCGGACCTTGTAGGCCACCAGGCCGTCCCAGGGCTGCCAGGGTTCGGGGGAGATGCCGGCGATGCGGTACTCTACTGGGAGGGATTCGGTCGTTGCGATAAAGGCGTTGACCCCCTCAGCGTAGGCGTCGAACATCTTGCGTGTTCGTTCGCTGACGGTCCCATAGTCGGCCCGGGCGCTGGCCTCCAACCGGAAACGGCGCATCAGCTTGTCCTGCTCCAGGGCCTGCGGACCTACAACCTCGGCCCAACGCCCCATGCCCCTGCGGCGGTCGTATTCCATGTGCCACAGCCGGTCCTGGGCGGTGACGAACCCTTGGGCGAAGAAGGCGTCGCGTTCCGTTGCGGCCTTGATATGGGGAATGCCGTAGCCATCGCGGTACACCTCAACGGAGGCTCCCAGCCCCTTGAGGCTGACTTTGCCGGTGACGTTGGGGAGCGCTTGCTTCAGGTCTTCGGTGGTTATCATGGCTTTCTCCGGTGGAGGGTGGTTGATTGAGCGCATCATATCATAAGACCCTCCGATTGGACGGGTATAATCAGCTATGTTGACAAGCTACGGCGGGAATTCTACGGTTGTGTCACATCAGTGGGTCTGCTCGTTTGGAGCCAGGGGTTTGCGATGCGAATATACAGTGACCGACTTTTCCTGACCGTCCAGAACCTGATTACTCAGCACCACACCATATATCCGCGCATCCCACCTCAGGGCATATATTTCGAGGCTCTGGCGGAGCGGGCTTTTCATTTGTCGGGTGTGCCATCAGCCCATATCGCACAGACCATGAGAAACACGCCGGGCCATGACATTATTGTTGGTGACGTGCGCATATCCTTGAAAACGGAAACTGGAAGAGGGACGAAGCCCGAGCGAATCGCCATCACGAAACTCTGCACTACCGAGAGGGAACCGTGGGAGGCGGGAGTATTGATCGACCGTACCATCGAACACCTGTCGAGGTACGACAGGATGCTAATGCTGCGAGCGATCTGGGCCGATAACGTTGTGCAGTACCAACTGGTCGATATACCTCTTGCATTGCTCAGGCTTATACAACAAGTCGAGCTTTCCCACGTAGGGAGAAGACAGGGTAGACGCAGCCTGGGAGGAGACATCTCGATAGGTGATGAGGCTGCGTTTCACGTTCATTACGACGGAGCAGACGGGAAATGCCAAATCAGGAACCTGCGATTAGACCAGTGCAATGTGCTGCGAGCATGGGCCCAGCGGATATGAAAAAGGGAATGGTTACTCGCACCGGTCCGACTTGCGGAACACCAGCCAGAAACAGTGCTGCTTCCTGGCGTGGTGGGCGACCTTCCACCGGGAGTCTATTATTGGCCCTTTTCGCACCTTGATTATGCAATCGCAGGCGCAAAAGCCCGCCGAGATCGCGGCTTGGATAAAGTCTATGTGCGCCCACTGAAACCTGTGTCCGTGAATGTAGTCGGTTATCTTGCAGAACATTATCCCATCATGCTTGAGGACCCGATAGGCTTCACAAACGAATGGCGGGAATGTGTGGGAGAAGTTATAGCCGGTCTTTGCCGACGACTTCGCACCCAATCCAAATCTAATCTGGAAGTCCTTCAGACGGTCCTTGCCTTGGTTCGGGATGTGCGGAGGATCGTAGACGACGACATCGAATGTCTCCGACTTGAACGGCATATTCGGGCCGGAACCAAGGACATCCGGGCGGTGCCTCGCGTCAATGTCCATCCCAAGCACCGGACGTGTGGACCCTTGCCAGAACCTTCCCTTGTTCACCGTGGCGTCCAGAATCCGCTCGGGTGGATGCTTCGGATAGAATTGGAGCATTCGCTCCAACAACTCGTCGTCTGCTCCTTCCCACACGGACGGGAGGGGTTCGTATTTTTCAACACCGAAGAGTTTGGATTGCACGTTTATCCCCCCGAGTGACACCCTAAACTATACACTGGGGAGATAAGTCGGCTGTCAAGGGGATTAAGTCAGTTGCCAGCGGATAATGTTTAGCGGCTGCGAACAGCGTCGCCGGACCTCCAGCCAAAGGCTATTCGTCAATCACTCCCTGAACGCCGGGATTACGTGCTTGCCGAACATCTCGATGGACTTCATCACGTCCTCGTGGCCCACGGTCTCGGTGGCCATGAGGAACTGTAGCTGGTCAACCCCAGTGGCTTCGTGGACCTTTACTGCCTCGATGCAGTGCTCCGGGTCGCCGGCCACTATGACGCCGCGGTTGGCCAGGGTCTCGACGTCGAACTCCTCCCATATCTTCTGGGCCAGGGCGGTGCCGCCGGAGAGGTCAATCTGCCCCCCGTTGGCGCTGACGCCTGCAACATCTACATCTACGTAGCGGGAGAAGTTCTGGGCCAGGTGGTCGGGGACGCCTCCCCACTGCTCTACCAGGCGGGCGTAGACATCCTTCTGGTCCTGGACGTAGGGACGGCCCGGTCCGAAGAAGGTCTTGAGGGACTGGGCGCACAACTCCTGGGTGCGGGCGTTGTCCTCGCCGCACAGTCCGAAGCAGGAGCTGAGCCAGCGGTTGTTGACGAAGTTGCCCACCGGGTCGGCGTCTTTGACTGCCTCCCGGTACGCCTTGATGTGGGGTTCCAGCACCGACGGGGCATTGACCCCCAGGGCCATGACACCGATGCCCTTCTGGGCCGCAAGCTCGTAGGTGGCAGGCTGGAGAGCGGCAACCCAGATGGGCGGGTGGGGCTTCTGGTAAGGCTTGGGAAGCACCTGGCGGGGCGGGACGTTCCAGAACTTGCCCTCCCATTCGAAGGTGTCGGACTCCCATATCTTGGGGATCATGGTCAGGGACTCGTCCCACATTTCGCGGGTGTTCCTGGGGTCGATGCCCATGCCGGTCTGCTCATAGGGCGCCGACCGGCCGGTGCCGAAGTCGACCCGCCCGTGGGAGAGGTGGTCTACCATCGCCACCCGTTCAGCCACCCGGATGGGGTGATGGTAGGGGAGGATGACCACGCCGAAGCCGAGACGGATGCGGTTGGTCAGGCGGCTCAAGGCCCCGAAGATGACCTCGGGGCAGGGCGAGGCGGAGAAGGTGGTCAGGAAGTGGTGTTCAACGAACCAGACGGCGTCGAAACCCATCTCGTCGGCCAGGACGCACTGCTCGATGGTCTCTTCGATGACCGCGTGGTCGTCCAGGGTCGGACGCTGCATTTCGTAGGCGAGAGAGAATTCCATAGCTACCCCCAAACCGTATGGAGTATATGCTGCGCTGCCGTTTGCGCCATTCTATAAGCAATCTCCGAGCCGGGCAACCGAACAGGCGCGGTCGCAGGAACGGCCCGCAAATAGGCATCGCTCGACTATCGCGTGTCCCGCGCTACCAATCCTTTGAGCTATGTGCTATTCTTTGAGCCTGAAATTTTGACAGGACTTTGGGCAGTTGACCTATGGAAGCAGCGCAGCTCGTTAAGACCGACCCAAACCCGAATATACCCAGCTTCGGGCCGGGAGACACGGTGCGGGTCAATTTCCGCATCCGGGAAGGCGACCGTGAGCGGGTACAGGCGTTTCAGGGCGTGGTCATCCGGTTGCAAAACGGTAAGGGGCCAGAGGCAAACTTCACCGTGCGGAGGATTTCCGCCGGGATCGGCATCGAGCGCATCTTTCCGCTGCACTCTCCCTTGATCGATTCCCTGGAGGTTACCCGGAGGGGCTCGGTGCGACGGGCCAAGCTCTACTATCTGCGAGGTTTGCAGGGCAGGGCCGCCAGAATCAAGGAGAAGACCGTACCGAGGCGGCCGCGAGGCCAGGGTCCAGGCGGGTCCTAGAAACCATTCCCCGCGACGTTGCCGGGCAACGGCCGCGGGTATGGCTTCGGCGCACACGACCGGCGGCGGGCTGCCAGGGAATGTGCCCTCAATGCATGGCCGCTCGGTCTAATCCGCCCAGTTAAAGCCTCTTACCCGTTCCGCTGGCAGGGCCGAGGGCATGAGGTACGCTGAAATAGCAGTCGATGCCCCAGTCGGCCACTCCCGGACCTTCTCCTACAGCATTCCCTCCCACCTTTCTCCTGTGCCCGGCCAGCTAGTTTGGGTCCCGTTTGGCCGCCGCATCGGGCAGGGCGTGGTCATGGAGTTGACGCCGGCCTCCCGGGTTGCGGAAGAGATGACCAAGGACATTCTGCAACCCGTTGAGCCTGCACCCCTGATCGGCGAGACGCAGCTTTCTCTCGCACGGTGGATCAGCGGCTACTACCTCTGCTCCATGTTCAGCGCCGTTGCCCTGTTCCTGCCCCCGGGATTCGAAAGCCAAGTACGATCAAGACTCTTCAGGTCGCCAGGCTCCAGACTAAAAGGCAACATCCCGGCTGAGTCCGGCCAGTCCGACTCCAATGGGTCCGATGCCAATAGGCCTGAGGTTGTTGCCTGCCTGGACCAACTCGCCGAATCGCCGGGGATGATGCAGGCCGAGTTCGCCAAACTGCTTGGCCGTGGTGGAGAAAGGATTCTGCGAAGGCTCCTCGAAAAGGGCGAGGTACGCCGTGAAGCGGACTTGCCATTCCCGAGACTCAAGCCTCAATACACCCGGTTCCTGGTGCCGGGAGCATCCCAAGAAATGGACCGGGACGGTGAGCAGCCGTCTTTGTCTGACAAGCAATCACATCTGCTGGCCACGGTGCGCGAGTCGCGCGAACCGTACCCAACGACCCTGGCCAACAAGGAGTTCGGCGGAGGCGTGGCCAATGCGCTGGTACAGAAGGGATTGTTGGGACAGGAGTGGGTACGTGCGGAGCCTGCTCCAGTCTCCCGGATACAGGGTCCAGGAATCAACTCCCCGCCCCAGTTGACCCCGGATCAATCGGGTGTCCTGTGCCGCATCGGTGATGCGCTTGATGACAAAACCGTGACGCCGCGCAGTTTTCTGCTGCACGGGGTTACGGGCAGCGGGAAGACGGAGGTCTACCTGCGGGCCATCGAGAAGGCCATTGCCGCCGGGCGGCAGGCAGTGTACCTGGTGCCGGAGATTTCGCTGACCCCTCAGACTGTGGACCAGGTCAGCGGGAGATTTCCGGGCCGGGTCGCGGTGCTGCACAGCCGGTTGACGCCCCGGCAGCAGTTCGATGAGTGGTGGAATGTGCGGGACGGCGGCTACGACGTGGTGGTCGGGCCGCGCAGCGCTCTGTTTGCCCCGTTGCGCCGTCTGGGTCTGATCGTGATTGACGAGGAACACGAATGGACGTACAAGCAGGAAGAGGCTGACCCTCTGTATCATGCCCGTACGGTCGCCCTGGAATACGCACGACGCACCGGGGCGGTGGTGCTCATGGGCAGCGCGACGCCGGATGTGGAGACCTACTACCGAGCGCAGAGGGGGCAGCACCGGTTGCTTGAACTTCCGCGCCGCATCGGGCCGCACCCGGGGCGGGATGGCGCCGCCCCCCCGGAGAGCAGCACTGGGCCGGTGCGGCGTAGCCAACCACTGGACGCGCCGCTGGCGCGAGTGGAAGTGTGCGATATGCGGCGGGAGCTTCGGGAGGGCAACCGCGGGATATTCAGCCGTGCACTGTCCCTCGCTCTTTGCGACTGTGTCCGCAGCGGAAGGCAGGCGGTACTATTCCTCAATCGCCGGGGCAGCGCGTCCATCGTCCAGTGCCGGGGTTGTGGCTACGTGGTCTCGTGCCGCCGGTGTTCCGCGCCGATGGCCTACCATTCAGTTGACGGGAGGTTGCGCTGCCACCGCTGCAACCGCAGCAGGCGTCCCCCCGAGGCTTGCCGGGAGTGCGGCAGCAGACAAATCCGGCGTCTCGGCGTGGGCACGCAACGGGTGGCGTCTGAGGTGGAAACACTGCTTCCGGGAGTCCGCGTTGAGCGGTGGGACTCAGACGCCACCCGCTCGGGAACCGATCACGAGGAGACGATGGCCCGCTTCGCCTCGGGGGAGACCCAGGTGCTGGTAGGCACCCAGATGGTGGCCAAAGGGCTGGATGTTCCCAACGTCGGGGTTGCCGGCGTTGTGTTGGCGGACATCGGCTTGCACGTGCCCGACTTTCGCTCGTCGGAACGCACGTTTGGGCTGCTGTGCCAACTGGCGGGCCGGGCCGGACGCGGCGGTCTGCCGGGAGAGGTCTACATCCAGACCTACGCACCGGAGCATTACGCTATCGCGGCGGCGGCCCGTCAGGACTATGCGGCCCTTTACGAGTTGGAGATACGGTCGAGGCGGGAGTTGGGAAACCCGCCGTTCAACGAGTTGGTCCACATGGTCTTCCTGGACCCCAATGCGACGGCCTGCCAGAGGAAAGCCACGGACATGTCGCGGATGTTCCGAGACAAGGCGTATTCGGAGGGTCTGACCGGCATGGAGTTGATCGGGCCTGCCCCGGGCCTGCCGGCCCGTTTGCGGGGACGTTACCGCTGGCACCTGGCGCTGCGAGGCCGCAATCTGCACAGGTTCCTGGAGGGGGTGACTTTTCCCCAGGGCAGCGTTGTAGACATTGACCCGGCCCATGTCGTGTAGGCGGGCAAGATTCACCCCCCTTGTGGAACGGGAACGGTCGGTATCCCCGCCTCCGTGATTGCTTCCATGCCCGCCGGTGTCCGGCATTCGCTCTTTGCATGACGGAAACCGCTTGGATATAATTTTTCGGGCATGATCAACGGATGGGCGTTGGTGAGAGGGTCCCTACAACGACGGGAGGCAGATATCGTGGCGAGACTTGGGATGCGGCATGTACCGGACCCGATACTGAGACGGCGGACGCGCAAAGTGGGCAAGATTCCGCCGAAGATGAAGCAGTTCACCGACGACATGATTGAAACGATGCACGCCGAGTTGGGCGTAGGTCTGGCGGCCAACCAGGTAGGATCGCTGCAACGAGTGGCGGTAATCCAGCTTCCCGACTGGGAAGAAGCCCTGGTGTTGATCAACCCCGAAATCATCCGCAGGGAAGGTGAGAGGGAGGTCGAGGAAGGCTGCTTGAGCATTCCGGGCTACCGGGGCGTGGTGAAACGCTCGGTCAGCGTAAGGGCCCGGGCCATTGGATTGGATGGCAAGGTAATCCGCATCAAGGCGGACGGGCTATTGGCCCAGGCGCTGGAGCATGAGACCGGCCATCTGAACGGCAGCCTGTACATCGACCACCTGGTGTCACCGGACAGCTTCTACAAGATTGGCGCGCCCCCCGCAGAAGACGCCGGCGACGGAGATGTGACTGAAGCGGATAGCGATAGCGCACAGGGCTTGGAGGAGACCGGCCCGGAAGAACACCCAGAGTAGGCTTTCCGAAAGAGGCAATACGTCAGTTCTCTGATGGAGCGGGAGTCTACGGCCCATACGGATAGATTCCCGCTCTCTCAGGGATTAGCGGGTTTCGGGCACAGGAGTCCGATGGGGTCTTGTTATCTTGGGGTTCTGTTATCGCAATGAGGGGTTGACTGGCAGGTATGGCGAGGCCATCGGACATATTCCCAGAGACGGACATGATTCACCCTGACGATATTCACACCGACATAGACACTCTGCTGGCCTGGCTTGCCGGGTTTTTCTCGTCTCGCCAGGTGGACGCCTACCTGGTGGGCGGCTGGGTGCGCGACGCCCTGATGAGACGGCCTACCGGGCGGGACATAGACCTGGCAGTAGAGGGCGGTGCCCTGCAACTGGGCAGCGCGTTGGCGGACTCTTTGGGAGGCGGGTATGCGGTTATCGGGCGGGAGCATGGCGTTGCCAGAGTTGTGGTCCCGCGCCATGACGGGATGGAACGTGCGTATAGTCCCGGCGGCGAGGAAGGCCCCGGCCTGCCGGAGACGGCAAGCGAAGGCTGGACCATTGACCTGTCCCCCTTCACCGGGCCGATAGAGGACGATCTGGCGCGGCGGGACTTCACCATTGACGCTATGGCAGTTCCGCTGGCGAAGTGGGACTCAGACCCTCTTGATGAGGCGGTGATAGACCCGCTGAACGGACGGCATGACCTGGCAGCCAGGCTGGTGAAGGCGGCGGGTCCGGAGGTGTTCCGGGAGGACCCGGGCCGTCTGCTGCGGGCGGTGCGGCTGGCGGGCCAGTTGCGGTCCCGGTTGACCCCGGAGACTGCGCGAATGGTGGCGGGGAACGCGCACCTGGTGGGCCAGGTCTCCGGGGAGAGGCTGAGGGACGAGTTCCTTGCCATCCTGGCCCTGGATGGGGCCCGTCCCTATCTGGAAGTGCTGGACCGGCTCGACCTGCTCTGCCGGGTCATCCCGGAACTGGAGGCAACCAAGGGCGTGGACCAGCCCCGGATGCACTACTGGGACGTCTGGGGGCATCTGATTCACACCGTGGAGTACGCCGAGGGGGTCACCAACGGGCACCAGCACTCGCCGGTGTATTCCCTTACGCCCTGGGACCCCCAGACCAAGGCCCACTTCGACCAGGTTTTGGCCGGCGGACATATCCGCCGGACGTATCTCAAGCTGGCGGGCCTGCTCCATGACATCGCCAAGCCCCAGACGAAGAGCGTCGATGAGACCGGTCGGACCCGATTCCTGGGCCACTCGGAGTTGGGGGCCGACATGGTGCGCGAGCGTCTATCGCAACTCAGGCTCCCCAACAGGGCAGTTGACTCGGTGGCGACGATGGTGAACTATCACCTGCGGCCCGATACCATGTGGCAGGGCTTGGACCATCCCACCCCAAGGGCCGTGTACCGGTACTTCCGGGACCTTGGGGATGCGGCCATCGACACGCTGTACCTGTCCCTGGCCGACTATCTGGCGGCCAAGGGGCCGGAGTATTCGCTCGAAGACTGGGGCGTCCATGCTAGAATGGTTGCGTATTTGTTGGATGCTGGCAGCAAGCCTCGCGTTGCCGACCGCAAGGAGAGGCTGGTTACCGGACGTGATTTAATAGAACAGTTCCAACTTGAACCTGGTCCCATCTTCGGGGAAATCCTAGACCGGGTCGACGAAGCGCGGGGAGCGGGGGAGATTTCCTCCAGGGATGAAGGGTTGGATTTGGCGGCCCGGCTGCTGGGGGATTTCCGCTCTGCAAACGCGGGTCCTCTACGGGGTGGGCGACCGTAGCTATCTTCAGTTATCTCTTGAGAAGAGGTCAGCAACCGGCACTGACCGGGCCGGGATGCTGAATGGGGTTGGCTTGCTGTCAAGGATCCACGATTCAGTCTGAGAAATCACTTTTACGGGGTGGCAGATGCGGGCGCGCAGTATCCGGTTAACACTGATAGTCTTGGTCATCCTGGGGCTGGCTGTGGCCTCACTGGCATTCCAAAATATCAACATCAACATCCCCGTCATCCCGCAGTTTGAGCGGGGCGGCCCCGGTCCGCTGGGCCTCAAACTGGGCCTGGATCTTCAGGGCGGCGGTCATCTGGTCTACCAGGCAGATACAGGCACTCACCTGGACCTGGTTTTCGACCAGGCTACCCGTGCGGATGACATAGACTCGGCCCTGGAGGGGTTGGGCATCGCCGCTTCCACCGAGTCCAGAAGCTCCACGAGCTTCCGCGTCCGCGCGCCGCTGATGACCGCCGACCAGCGGGAACAGGCGCGGCAAGCTATCGAGGATAATGTTGGGACGCTGGACAGCTTCCGGGTCACGGACATCAGCGACCCGACCCCCGACCAGATGGAAGGGGTGCTGGATACCATAAATCGCCGGATCAACCTCTTCGGCACCGAGGAACCCATCATCCAGCGGTTCGGGGAGGACCGGATAATCGTCCAGCTTCCCGGGGCCAGCGGCACCATAACCGAGCTTGTCTTCACCGAGCCGGTGGAAGGCCCCGAATTGTGGGCAGTCCTGAGCCAGATGGAGTTTCTAGACCTGTCATATGAACAGTTGGATGACCGGTCCTTCAAGGTGACATCGGACACCCTCGGGTCGGACCGCCAGGACGACCTCATTGAAACATTGGAGTCCAAATTCGGCGCGCTTGCGTCCTACAGCTTCGCCAGCGGCATCGACGAGGCCAAGAAGCTGATAGGGCAGACGGCGCGGCTGGAGTTCAAGCGGCGCACCTGCGCCGACCAATTCTGCAACGTGTTCGAGGACTCGGACATCGGGCTGACCGGAGATCAACTGGAAAGCGCCTTCGCCACCCAGGACCAAGTGGGCACCGGATGGGTAATCAACATCCAGTTCGACGACGAAGGGAGCGAACTGTTTTCCGACCTGACCAGAGCCATTGTCGGTGTGGAGTCGGAACGGATCGCCGTTTTCATGGACGGCGAGGAACTCCTTGCCCCTGTGGCTCGGGCCTGGATTCGGGACGGGCGCAGCGAGATTAGCGGCAGTTCCTTTGACCCATTCACCCGGGAGGAGGCGCGGACGCTGGCCATCCAGCTTGAGTCGGGCCGGCTGCAAGTGCCGTTGAAGCTCATCCAAGAGAGGGACGTTCAGGCCCTGCTGGGGAAGGAGTCGCTGCAAGCGAGCCTACTGGCCGGGTTTGTTGGCCTGGGGCTGGTTATCGTGTTCATGCTGGTCTACTACCGCATGGCCGGGGTGGTGGCGGCGGCGGCCCTGGTCTTCTACTCCCTAATACTGCTGGCCGTGTTCAAGCTGGTGCCCATCACGCTGACCCTCTCGCATATCGGCGGGTTCATCCTCTCCATAGGCATGGCGGTGGATGCGAACATCCTGATATTCGAGCGGATGAAGGAAGAGGTCCGCATCGGGCGGACCCTGGCATCCTCGATGGAGGTGGGGTTCAACCGGGCGTGGCCGGCCATCCGCGACGGAAACTTCTCGACTCTCATAACCTGCGGGGTTCTCATCTGGTTCGGAGACCGGCTGGGCGGCGGACTCATCACCGGGTTCGCCATAAGCCTTGGCATCGGGGTGTTAATCAGCATGTTCACGGCGGTAGTAGTGAGCCGGAACCTGCTGCAACTGTTGGCATGGGCCGGGTTCAGCCGCCGCGTGAACCTGTTCACTCCCGGACCGGCGTCCCGTTCTCTCCAGCAAAGTTCAACTTACAACGTGGGGGGTGGCAGTTAAGCGATGTTGGATATTGTTGGAAAACGGGGCTGGTACTTCCTGATTTCGGCCTTGCTGATTCTGCCGGGGCTGGTGTCGATGATTGCGCCGCCCGGTGGTTGGGCCAACGGAGGCTCCGGGCTGAGGCCGGGAATCGACTTCACCAGCGGCGCGGCGTTGCAGGTGTCTTTTGACCGGCCAGTGTCCGAGGCCCAGGTGCAGGACCGGCTGGACCGGTTGGGACACGATGAGGCGTTGATCCAGAGAATGGGGACCCGCAACTTCCTGATCCGCACCAGGGTGCTGGAAGAAGCCTCCGGTGACCGGGAGTCGGAGCGGGAGCGCATCGTGAAGGACCTGGAGGAATACCTTGGCCTGGAGCGGGACAAGGTGCAGTTCGACTCGGTCTCGCCGATTGTTGCCGGGGAGACGGTGCGCACCGCCTTCTACGCGGTGTTGGTGGCCTCGGTGGGCATCCTGCTTTACATCTGGTACGCCTTCCGCCGTGTGCCCAAGGCTTACCGGTATGGCGTAAGCGCGATTTTCGCCCTGGTCCATGACGTGCTGTTCGTGCTGGGGGTATTCTCCATCCTGGGCCGCTTCCTGAACATGGAGGTCAACTCCATGTTCATCGTCGGAGTGCTTATCGTCGCGGGCTACAGCGTCAACGACACTATCGTAGTGTTCGACAGGATACGCGAGAACCTGCTGAGGTTCCCGGACCGCCCACTCACCGCCACGGTGAACCAGAGCATCATGGACACGGTGGGGCGCTCCCTGAACACCAGCTTTACCACCCTATTCGTGCTGCTGGCCCTGCTCCTGATGGGCGGGCCGAGCATCCGGGAGCTGCTGCTGGTGGTTGCGGTGGGGGCCATCATAGGTACCTACAGCTCCATCTTCGTGGCCAGCCAGTTCCTGGTCATCTGGGAGCGCGGGGAGATTGGCCGCGCGTTGCGGCTAAGGCGGCGGACAGCGGCGGCTACGGCCTCGTCCCTGATGTCGATTATAGGCCGGGGGTAAGGGCCCACCGTAACAGGACACTCCGCATCGCGGAACTGTCGTTGCACTGACGCCCGGCGTGCCCGTGTTCCAGGGACCGGTAGGTCTGGCGCCATGCCACTTGGTCCCGGCTGGTGCGGGTAGAGCCAACCAGAGTATTGGCGCAGGAAAAGGCCAAGGCATGAAACATGGCTTAGTACGCGGCGCTCACCGCGCGGCGCAACTCGGCTTGCCGCGGGCTGCCACGCCGCCCGCTGACACCGCCGGTTGCCAGATGCCTGGCGATTCCAATCAGGTCGCGCGGGTCCAGGGGAATTGTCTCCCGGGGTAATCTTCTCCGTAAACTTCTTCCCACTCGGATTTTTCCACGAACGATTTAACAATCATCGTGTCTTCCTGTTCCTCCGGGAGCTGGTCGGCTAAAATTTCGTGCAACTCGAAGGTCAAATCGGGGTCCAGCCGCTTATAGTCACCCTCAAAGACGACGTAGATGTGGATGTATTCCTCGTTGTCCATGATGTCGAACCAGGGTTCGGCGATGATGAGACCGAACGCCAACTCGTCTCCGAGCCATTTCTCCAGGGTCGTCCTGGCGGTATTCTCTACCTTCCTTAGCGTTTCCTGGGTTGTCTTGGCTCTCATGGCGCAGTCTCCGGGCCAGTGTGCGCTGGCAGACTCTTATAGTAATACCATGGTACCCGATTCCGGCGAGGCATACCCGTTCCGGTACGCTTGCCTAACTCCGGCCGGGCGTAATCACGGCCCGGCCCAGAATCCGGCGCTCCGACATATCCTCAACCACCCCGGCTGCCTCTTCCAAGGGGAGGACGCGGCTGACAATCGGCTTCATCCGTCCCGCAGCGACCATCTCCGCCACCTGCCGGACGGCGTTGCGGTTCACGCCCGATGAACCCATCAAGCGGGCGTCGCGGAAGATGATTTCCGCCAGGTTAAGCTGCACCGGCCGCCCGGCAACCTCGCCCAGCAGGACGAGCCTGCCGTACTGGGCCAGGCTGCGCAGGGTAGACGGGAACAGGGCCGATCCCACGTTGTCAATGATTACGTCCGCCCCTTCGTCTTCGGTGAGGGCCAGCACAAGTTCGCTGAAGTCCAGTTCCTCGGTGTGGAGAATCTCTTCCGCGCCCAGGGCAGCGAACTCGCCCAGTTTCTCCGGGGAAGTGGTTACGGCCAGGACACGGCCTCCCAGGGCAACTGCGGCCTGAATGGCGTGGATGCCCAGTCCACCACCCGCGCCGGTGGTGACCACGGTCTCGCCGGGTTGCACGGCGGCGACGTTCTGTACGGCTTCCAAAGCAACGCCCATTGGGCAGGCGCAGAGGGCCGCGCCGGTTAGATCCGACTCTGGCGGTATGACGATGGCGCTGGTCTCGCTTACGACTACGTACTCAGCGAATCCCCCGTTGCGCCCGTGGCCGATGCCCTCCCCTTGCAGGCAACGGTGTTCCCTACCCTGCCGGCAACGTTGGCACTTGCCACAGGCATTAGTAAGGAGGGATATCACGTTATCGCCAGGTGTGACGGTTTCCACTCCCGGCCCGACGTCGGCTACCGTCCCCGATATTTCGTGTCCCAGAATCACGCCGGGAGCGATGCCGCGGCGGAGCACTCCGGTCATCACCAGCAGGTCGTGGTAGCAGAATCCGCAGGACGCGACCCTGACCAATACCTCGCTCGCACCGGGAGTTGGAATGGGGACATCGCGCACCGCCAACCTCGGCGGGCGTCCCGTCTGTTCCACAATCAAAGCGCGCATGATTGGTGGGAATTATAGCGGTGGAGGGTGGGAGCACCAAGTATAATGGCAATGTGGCATTGTCAGCGGCGTACAGGGAAAACACGATGACAAACAGGGCGAAAATGACTGTAGAGGAGCAAGTCCAAACTGCGCGTGACTTCCTGGAAGCGTCGGACCATGAGTTCAGCAATGGGGACGACTTGCAGGGTTCAGAGTAGCTATGGGGCGCTGCCGCCCACGCCCTGATGGCGGTGATTCAACGGCAGGGGATGGAAAACGTTTCCCACAGGGCATTGCGGTTTCAAGCCGAGGCCCTAGCCAGAGAATACGATGACTATCGCATCAGGGCGGGGTTCATAGCAGCAGACATGTTCCACCGCAACTTCTATAACTACTTCATGGATGAACACGACATTGAAGATAACCGCCCGATAGTGCGGGAATTCGTGGAGAGAATCCTTACGCTATAGCAATTAGGGAGGGTTGAAGTGAGAATCGGCGCGCATGTATCCACATCCGGGGGGATAAGCAAGGCGATTGGCCGAGGGGTTGAAATAGGTTGCGAGACGGTGCAGATATTCGGATCCGCTCCCCAGGCATGGGCATTCAAGCAGGTTCCAGACTCGGAGGTTGAGGCTTTCCGAAATGGGGCCGCTGACGCAGGAATGGAGCAGGTCTATCTTCACGCCATCTACCTGATCAATCTGGGCGCGCCGGACGCGACCCGGTTGGAGAAGGGTATACAGTCCCTGACCAACTACATGACTCTGGCCGCGGCGATAGGCGCGGAAGGGGTGATCTTCCACCCCGGCAGCCACAAGGGGGCCGGGTTCGAGGCCATCCTGCCGCAGGTGGTGGACTCCATCTCCAAGGTGCTGGAGAATTCCCCAGAGGGGCCGTACCTGGCGGTGGAGAACATGGCCGGTATGGGGCAGCACATCGGGGCCAAGCTGGGCGAGCTTGGGCAGATAATCCGCGGCGTGGACAGCCCCCGGTTGAGAGTGTGCCTGGACACCCAGCATACCTTCGCTGCCGGTTACGACCTGACCAGCGGGCAGGGCATCGAGGACATGATCGCCGAGTTCGACGACGCCATCGGCCTTTCAAGGCTGGCGGCAGTACACGCCAACGACTCCAAGCGTCCCTGCGGCTCCGGCGTCGACCGCCACGATAATATCGGCGAAGGGTTCATCGGGGAAGACGGGTTCGCCACCATCATGGGGCATCCCGCCTTTGCCGGCGTCCCCTTTTTCCTTGAAGTGCCGGGGTTCGAGGGCAACGGCCCCGACCGCCAGAACGTGGAGATATTGAAGGCAATCCGAAGCCGGGTGGGTCTGGAAGCCTGATGCACATCTCCCGCCGGGAGTTTACCCGCCTGGTCCGGGCAGCATACCGTCAGCTCCCCCCGGCGATGCGGGACGCGCTGGAAAACGTTGCCGTTGTCGTCGAAGAGTGGCCCAGCCCCGAGGACCTGGAACTGACGGGCGGGGAGGGCACACTGTTCGGACTCTACACCGGCGTCCCGTTGCCGGAGCGTGAGGGAGGCTGGCCCGCGCTCCCCGACCGCATCGCCATCTTCCGCCAACCCATTATGCGCAGTTGCAAGACCCGGGCCGAGGCCCAACGGGAGATACGCATCACTCTTTGGCACGAGGTTGGCCACTACCTTGGCATGACCGAGGAAGACCTGCACCGCGCCGGGTATGGGTAGTACAACCGCTGCTGGTGGCACGAGCGTGCCGCCCCCGTGATGGACACCTTGGTTGAACGGATCAGGCGTAACCCCCTGCGAGCGCTTGCATGGGCCATCGCCACCGGGTTCGGGACGGGACTGTCACCCGTTGCGCCAGGGACTGTCGGGAGCCTGGCGGCGGCGGTGTTGTATTACTTTTCTCCCCTTGACGCGGGTTCGCTCACGTATCTGGATGATCCGGCCTTGCTGGTCTTCTGCGTGGTCGTTGCCATCAGCTTTTTCGTGGGGACATGGGCGGCAAACGCGGTGTCGTCGCCGGACAGCCCAGACCCCCATCACGTTGTATGGGACGAGTTCGTGGGCATGTGGGTTACATGCCTGTTCTTGCCCAAAGACCTCGCCTGGCTGGCTGTGGCTTTCGTAGTGTTCCGCCTGCTCGACGTGATCAAGCCTTTCCCCATACGCCGATTGGAGCGTCTCCACGGCGGGTTGGGAATTATGGCGGACGACCTGCTGGCGGGGGTCTACGGGGCTGTACTGTGCAACGCGCTCCTTTGGTACACTGCCTTTTACTCCTTCATGCCTTTCGAGAGTTGAATCCGGCAGGAGGAGAGTACCTACGGGCGACAGGGCGACATTCCAGATTGCTCGTAAATTGGGCCTGTGGTATACTCGCCGCCAAGTGCATTTTTGGACATTGGCCCAACCTTCTGTCTGGAAGGGCGGGCAACAACGAGAGGAAGGATAGAAAGGCGATATATATGGTACAGGCCGTAGAGACCCCTCCAGCAGCCCCACCGGCAGAACGACCGGCGCCTCCGCCGAGAGAGCCGCTGACGATGAAATCCCTGCTGGAGGCCGGTGTCCACTTCGGGCATCAGACCCGGCGGTGGAACCCGCAGATGAAGCGGTACATCTTCACCCAGCGCAACGGCATTCACATCATCGACCTCCAGCAGACCCTGGGCCTGATCAATGAGGCTTACCGGGCGATGACGCAGCTTGTGGCTGACGGCGGCAAGGTGCTGTTCGTCGGGACCAAGCGGCAGGCGCAGGAGGTCATGCAGAGCGAAGCAGAGCGCTGCGGGATGTGGTACGTCAACCAGCGCTGGCTGGGCGGGACGCTGACCAACTTCCAGACCATCCGCGGCCGCATCAACTACATGCTGGAGTTGCAGCAGAAGCGGGACCAGGGCTACTTCCGGCTATTGCCAAAGAAGGAAGGGGTCAAGCTGCGGGATACTCTGGCCAGGCTGGAAAAGTACTTCATCGGCATGAGGGACATGTCCGACCTTCCCCAGGCGCTGTTCGTCGTGGACATCGGCAAGGAGGACATCTGCATTGCCGAGGCCATCCGGGCCGGGGTGCAGGTATTCGCCATCGTGGACACCGACTGTGACCCGGGCAAGGTGACTCATGCTATCCCCGGCAACGACGATGCGGTGCGCTCCATCCGCCTGATAGCGGGCAGGATGGCCAACGCCATCCTGGAAGGACAGGCCCAGCGGGAGGCAATGCTGCTGGCCCAGCAGGAAGCGGAAGCCGAGGCTGAGCGTGAAGCGCTGGCGCTTGATGAACAGGACGAGGAAGAACGCGAGTTGACCCTGGACGAACAGATCCAGCGGGACATGGAGTTCCTGGTCCAAGACGCTCCCATCACGGAGGCGGACTTCCTTGCTGCCGCTCCCGTACCAGCCGAGCAGGAGCCCGCTGCCGACCCACCTAGTTCCGGCGGATAGGCAGCTTTTCCAAGGTCCGATAGTCCGGCGGCCCCCCCGATTCTATAGAATCGGGCCTGCCTGCCGGACGCAACTATCTTTCCCCTCACCGCAGATTCATCGGAATTATCACATGAACCAGCGGTCAACAGGAGGAATATCTTTGGCCGTCACCGCCCAGCAAATTCGAGATCTCCGGAACCAGACAGGCGCCGGTGTGATGGACTGCAAGCAGGCCCTGGAAGCCAGCGGGGGCGACCCGGAGAAGGCCGCTGAGGCCCTCCGGGCCAAAGGACTCGCCCAGGCCGCCAGGCGTGCCGACCGGGATACCAACCAGGGGCTGATCGAGTCCTACGTCCACACCGGGGGGCGGGTTGGCGCCCTGGTCGAATTGGGTTGCGAAAGCGACTTCGTGGCACGGACCCCCGAGTTCAAGGCACTGGCCCACGACATCGCCATGCAGGTCGCGGCAATGTCCCCAGCCTATCTGGACGAGGACGACATAGAGGAGGGAGACGACCGCTCTCCTGCGCAGGTCAGCCTGCTCCGCCAGCCCTTCATCAAGGACAACTCCAGTTCCGTGGGAGAGGTGGTCCAGGAACTAGCCGCCAGGATGGGGGAGAATGTCAGGGTTCTCCGCTTCTCCAGGCTGGCCCTGGGAGAATAGCCCGCTGCCACCCTAGACGCAGATCCTCCGTCCATTTCAATACGGGGCACGGGGCCGAAATGGACATGGAGGATCCACTATGCGGAACGAGACGGGGAGGACCCACGACTCAAGATGTCTATGAACGGCCGCAAACCCCGATACCAGCGGGTTGTCCTCAAGGTCAGCGGCGAGTCCCTGAAAGGCTCCCAGGAATATGGCATTGAGCCGTCGGCGGTCAATTATCTCTCCCAGCAGATAATCGAGGCCCACGACCTGGGCGTCGAGGTGGCCGTGGTGGTGGGCGGCGGGAACATCATGCGCGGCGCATCCGCCGAGTCCCAGGGCATGGACCGGGCCACCGCAGACTATTCCGGTATGCTGGCGACCGTCATCAATTCCCTGGCCCTCCAGGACAGCCTGGAGCAACGAGGCATCACCACCCGCACTCAGAGCGCATTGCAAATGCAGGCCGTGGCCGAACCCTACATCCGCAGGCGGGCTATCCGGCACCTGGAAAAAGGCAGGGTGGTGCTCTTCGCTGCCGGAACGGGAAACCCCTATGTGACCACCGACACTGCTTCAGCCCTGCGCGCCCTGGAGATAAACGCCGAAGTGCTGCTGATGGCCAAGAACAACGTGGACGGCGTTTACGATTCCGACCCCAACGAGAACCCGGACGCCCGCCGCTTCGGCAACCTTGACTACATGGACGCTCTGAACCGGCGTCTCGGGGTCATGGACGCCACAGCGGTTTCCCTGTGCATGGACAACGAGTTGCCCATCATCGTGTTTGACATTTTCCGGCCGGGAAGCATGGGCCGGATACTGTGCGGTGAGTCCGTAGGCACCACAATCACCGGGAGGGATTGACCGTGGCTACAAAGAAAGAAGATATGCAGACCCCCGAAGACGTTCTGGCGGAAACCGAGCGGAAGATGGCCCGGTCCATCGACGCCCTCCGGCGCGACCTGAACACCCTGCGCACCGGCAGGGCGACTCCGTCACTGATTGAGGACGTCTCCATCGACTATTACGGCTCGCCCACCCCGCTGAAGCAGATCGCTTCCATATCCGCCCCCGACGCGCGGGCGATACTGGTCCAGCCGTGGGACAAGCAATCGCTGCGGGACATCGAAAGGGGGCTGCTCAAGTCGGAGATGGGATTCAACCCGTCCAACGACGGCAACAACATCACCGTTCCCATTCCTCCCTTGACCCAGGAGCGGCGGCAGGAACTGGTCCGGCTGCTGAAGCGCAAGCTGGAGGACGGAAAGGTCTCCGTGCGCAACGTGCGCCGAGACGGGCAGGACACCCTGCGCAAGATGGAGCGGGACAAGGTAATTTCCCAGGACCAGAACCGCCGGGCGCAGGACCAGTTGCAAAAGGCTACGGACAACCACACCAAGCTCATAGACCAGGTGGGAAGCGAAAAAGAAGCGGAAATCATGCAGGTCTAAGCCGATGCAACCCCTGAACCCCCGTGCAGGCACCACGCATCGGCCGGAATCTCCGCTGGGGGTATGTCCCTAGATGAACGGGGCCTCCGGACCCACGGGCGATCAGGAACGGGGTCAGAAATGCCAGCCGGACATCCCTGGCCACGTGGCCATCATCATGGACGGCAACGGCCGGTGGGCCAGGCAGCGGGGGCTTCCCCGGCTGGAGGGACACCGGGTCGGCGTGGAACGCATCCGAAATGTGTTGGAAACCCTTGCCCATCGCAAGGTCCGCTACGTTACCCTCTACGCATTCTCTACCGAGAACTGGCACCGCCCCAGGGCCGAGGTGGAAGGTATCCTGGAAATCCTGCACCACGCCCTGCGGGAACAGACCCATTCCCTGCACGCCAACAACGTCCGTATCGTACACGTGGGCAAGCTGGACCGGCTTGACCCGGACCTGCAGGAAGAGGTTGCCTGGGCGCAACGGCTGACTAAGGACAACACGGGCATCACCCTGAATGTTGCCTTCGACTACGGCGGGCGGGAGGAGATACTGGAAGCGGTGCGCCGGATAATCCACGATGGCGTGCCGGAGGAGGCCGTGGACGAGGCATTGTTCCGCAGCTACCTGTTCACCCGCGACTCTCCCGACCCTGACTTGATAGTCCGCACCGGCGGGGAGCTGCGCATCAGCAACTTCCTGCTGTGGCAGTCGGCATACAGCGAGTATTACCACACCCCCACCCTCTGGCCCGACCTGGACTCGGCTGAAGTTGAGCGGGTCCTGGACGAGTTCAGCCGCCGGCAGCGGCGTTTCGGCAGAGTCGCGCCCGAATCCGGGAACGGGTCCTAGCCGCCGTTCCGGGTCCCCGTTTTCACGAGGAGGCATGACGGTATGGGGCGACGTTCTCATAGGACTGATCGCCGCAAACGCGGGTCCCCAGCGTGGCATGGGGCCGATGCGGTCTTGGAGGGTCCACGATTCAGGTGCGCCCACGGGTCCTGACTGCCCTGGCCGGCCTTCCGGTTCTGGCCGCCGCCATCTGGTATGGAAGCCCCTGGCTCACCCTGCTGGTCCTGGTAGCCGCGGCCTTGGGGGTGCGGGAATTCTACCGGCTGACACCGCCCGGAGCCGGCCCCCTTTCCACCGGTCTTGGCGTCCTGTGGGTCGCCGCCCTGGTGCTCGGCGCGCAGGTCGCCGATGGCACGGCTGGTTTCCTGATCGTCTCCGCCATTGTCTGGACCGCCGGGGCTTTCGTGGCCCTGCTCTGGATGATTGCCCTCTACCCTGGGGGCCGTTACCCGGTTGCAGGCGTGTTGTTGCTGACAGGGCCGCTCTACGTTGGGTTCCTGCTGTCCCACGCCTTGCTACTGCGGGAGGTGGGCGGCGTATGGGATGCGGGGCGTCTGTGGCTCATGCTCGCGGTGCTGGTCACCTTTGCCACCGACACCGGAGCATTCCTGGTGGGCCGGACCGTGGGCCGGAGGCGTATGGCCCGAAGGATCAGCCCGGCCAAGACATGGGAGGGAGCCATTGGAGGGTTTGTTGCGGCGATGGCGGCGTCGGTTGCGCTGGGGCTGCTATTCGACCTGGACGTCCTCTGGTGGCAGGCGGCAGTAATCGGTGCTACAGTGGGCATAGCCGCCCAATGCGGAGACCTGCTCGAATCCGCCCTGAAGCGAATGTCGAATGTGAAGGATGCCGGTAGTATAATCCCTGGACATGGAGGGATTCTTGACCGGCTGGACAGCATCGTATTCTCCCTACCCGCAGTGTATTACCTGGTCGTTATAGTATTTGGAGCATGAAGAATATCGTAATCCTCGGCTCCACTGGTTCCATAGGCAGGCAGACTCTGGATGTCGTGCGCGCCTTCCCGGACGAGTTCCGGGTATTGGGCCTTGCCGCCGGCAACAACACGGTCCTTCTGTCTGAGCAGGTGCGGGAGTTCCGCCCCCGTTACGCCTGGTCCATCTCCCCGCCCCCGGACCTGCCCGCCGGTGTTTCCCTGATGGATATGGCCGAAATGGTCTGCCTGGAAGAGACAGACATGGTGATGATGGCCACCATCGGCAGCGTGGGTCTAATCCCCACCCTCCGTGCCCTGGAAAAGGGAAAGACTGTGGCCCTGTGCAACAAGGAACCCATCGTGATGGCCGGGCAGATCATCAAGGACTACGAAAGCCGTTACGGTGGGACGGTGCTGCCGGTGGACAGCGAACCCAGCGCCATCTGGCAGTGCATTCAGGGGGAAGACGGGAGCATCCGCCGCTTGATGATCACCGCTTCGGGGGGGCCATTCCGGGAAACACCCCTTGAGGAGCTGCCTGGCGTAACCCCGGAGCGGGCGCTCCAGCATCCCACGTGGCGCATGGGCCGTAAGATTACCATCGATTCGGCCACCCTGATGAACAAAGCATTCGAGGTAATCGAGTCCCACTGGCTGTTCGGAGTCCCCTGGGAGAACATCGAGGTAGTGGTCCACCCCCAGAGCATGGTCCATTCGATGGTGGAGTTCGCCGACGGCTCGGTCAAGGCGCAGTTGGGGCCACCAGACATGCGGCTGCCCATCCAATATGCGCTGTTCTTTCCCCGCCGTCTGCCCAACGACATGATCCCCCGGCTGGACACGGGCATCCCCCACTCCCTTACTTTCCAACCCCTGGAGCCGGAGCGGTTCCCCTGCTTCGGCCTGGCTGTGGAGGCAGCCCGGCGCGGCGGCACCTTCCCGGCAGTATTGAGCGCCGCCGACGAGGTGGCGGTCAACGCCTTCCTGGACAGACGCATCGGCTTCACCGGGATATACGATGTGGTGGAAAAGGCCCTGTCTGCCCACGAGTCGCATTCATCGCCGAGCGCCGACGATGTGGTCCGTGCCGACCGTTGGGCCACCGAGTATGCCAACAACATCACCGGCAAGACCGGGAAGTAAAATGCGGGAAGCAATTCTGGTACAAAAGCAACTGTGACTGGGCAGGGGCCGACTGAGAACGTCGCCCCATAACTACGAACCGGCCGGTATGGTCTTGGAGGATTCGATACTCAGATGGAATCGTTTTTGATAGCTGTCGGGGCGCTGGTCCCCATGTTGCTGGTCCTGGTCGTAGTCCACGAGCTGGGGCACTTCTACACGGCAAGGAAGCTGGGTATCAAAGTTCTGGAGTTCGGGGTTGGGTTCCCGCCCCGGGCTTTCGGGATATACACGGGACGCACACCGTTAATCATTCACCCGGATGCGGTGTTCATAAACCTGGACGGACCCGAGTCCTTGCGCCGGGGCCAGTTGGTCAAGATCGCATCCACCGAAGATCCGGAGGGCAATCTGGTAGCCTGCATCGTCGAAGCGCCCAGGACTGACGTCAACTTCAAGGACCGGATGCTGGGACGGGCCACCGTGGGCGACCAGTATGGCCCCGCCCACTGGCTGCGACATGAAGGCAAGGTGCGCTCCGTAGGCGACGGTTCCTTTGTCGTTGCAGACATGCTGTACTCGGTCAACTGGACGCCTCTGGGCGGTTTCGTCCGCCTGGCCGGGGAGAACAACCCCGAAGTGCCCCGCAGCATGGCATCCAAGGGCGTGGGTTCCCGGTTCCTGGTCCTGGTGGCCGGTCCCCTGATGAACGCAATTCTGCCCATAGCCCTGTTCACCATTATGCTGATGCTCCCCCAGGACGTGGAGGTGGGCCGGGTTGTGGTAACCGGCGTCTCGGATGGTTCCCCGGCCCAAGTTGCGGGGCTGCGCCAGGGAGACATCGTAACCCATGCCGGAGGCGAGAAGATTGAAAACGTCCGCGACCTGGATCGGGCCGTAAACCTCAACGGCAGTTCCGTCATGCAGTGGCGCATCGACCGGGGCGGACGGGAACAGGTGGTGCAGGTCGAACCCGCCTTCTCCCGGCTAGAAGGAAGGTGGGTAGCCGGGGTGGGAATCAGGAATGCGGAAGGCCGGGTGCTGGTCACCGGCGTCAGGAGTGGTTCTCCCGCCGCCCTCGCCGGGGTCGAGGCCGGAGACGCGGTGTCCAGCGTCGGCGGCCAGTCCATCAGTTCCGTTGAGCAACTGACCGCCGCAATTCAGAGTGGCGGCGGCGCGGGCGAAATCTGGGGCGTGGTCAGAGACGGAATAGGCCGGGAATTCCTGGTTGCTCCCGAGTACCGGCAGCCCGAAGGCGAGATGTGGCTGACCGGGATTTCAACCGACGTTATCGACAGCCGCATCGAGAAACGGTCCAGCCCTCCGTGGGTGGCCCTGGGCAACAGCTTCGTCAACACCTGGGAGGTGCTGGTGCTACTGAAGCAGGCTATAACCGGGGCCTTTTCCCAGGGTTCGGCCCCCCAGCTTTCCGGCCCGGTGGGCATAGCGCAGATGACGGGAGAGGTCACGCGGGAGGGAGGATTCCAGGGCTGGATGGCCATCACCATCCTGCTCAGCATCAACCTGGCCATCCTGAACATACTCCCCATACCCATGCTGGACGGCGGACGCCTGGTGTTCGTGATAATCGAGTGGGTGCGGCGCGGCAAGCGCATCCCCCCGGAAAAGGAAGGAGTAGTCCACCTGATAGGCTTCGTGGCGCTCCTCGGCCTGATAATCCTGATAAGCGCCAACGACATCATGCGCCTGGTCCAGGGCCACAGCTTCCTGGGCGGGTAGGGAAGGTCTTTAACGGAGTTGGCAACCGATACCTGATGATATTGTTTCATGGGGAGGATGCACCCTCAATCTCAGGTCTGTGGAGACGCCATCTATGAAGAAACGCAGAGTTACCAAGCCGGTTATCGTCGGCGGGGTGCAGGTCGGCGGGGGCGCGGACATTACCGTCCAGTCCATGACCAAGACCGACACCCGAGATGTTGACGCTACCGTGCGCCAGATTCACGGCCTCGAAGAGGTGGGCTGCGAGATCATCCGCTGCGCCGTGCCCGACATGCAGGCGGCCCAGGCGATGGCCGAGATCAAGAAGCGGATACGCATTCCCCTGGTCGCCGACATTCACTTCCACTACCAGCTGGCCCTGGAATGCGCCGAGGGCGGTGTGGACTGCCTACGGCTCAACCCCGGCAACCTGCGCGACGAAGGGCAGGTCAAGCAGGTGGTGCAGGCCGCCAGGGAGCGGGACATCCCCATCCGTATCGGCGTCAACTTCGGCAGCCTGCCCCCGGTGGGCGGCATCGGGCGGACGCGGGGCTTCTCCAGGCACATGGACCTGGTCAACAGGCTGCCCAAGGCCGGAGAGGAGCAGGAGGGCGACTACAGCGTGGTGGACCACATGCTGGCCACCGCTCTCTGGGAGATAAGCCTGCTGGAAGCCCAGGACTTCGACAAGATCAAGATTTCCATGAAGGCTTTCGACGTTCCGACGACGGTAGAGGCTTACCGACGGCTTAGCGAGATGGTCCCATACCCGCTGCACCTGGGTATTACGGAGGCCGGAACGGTGCAGTCCGGCTCGATACGGACCGCCGTCGGCCTGGGACTGCTGCTTTACGAAGGTATCGGCGACACCATCCGGGTGTCCCTCAGCGGAGACTCCCGGGACGAAGTCATCGCCGGTTACGAGA
Organism: Dehalococcoidia bacterium; assembly: GCA_034422355.1. GTDB lineage: Bacteria > Chloroflexota > Dehalococcoidia > Lucifugimonadales > UBA3495 > CATOSP01. Next base: position 32,250 of record DAOUJS010000132.1, read on the forward strand.
TTCTCAAGTCCCTGAACCTGCGGCGGAAGGGCGCTGTCCTGGTGGCCTGCCCGAGCTGTGGTCGTGCCGACGTGGACGTAATCAAGCTGGCCAACGAGGTTGACGGCCTCCTCCGGGCCAGCGACAAGGAAGTCAAGGTCGCCGTCATGGGCTGTGAGGTCAACGGACCGGGAGAGGCCAAGGACGCCGACGTTGGGATAGCCGCCGGCGCCGGGCGTGCCGTCATCTTCCGCAAGGGCGAGAAGGTGCGGGTCGTGTCCGCAGAGGAGATGCTGTCGGCGCTCATGGAAGAGGTCGAGAAGACCCCGGTCAGCCAGCAGTAGAAGATATGACGATGGTTTCACCGGAAGGACGTATCTCCCGGACCGATGGCGTCATCTTCACCAAAATCCAGGCGCTAAACACATTCTTCAACCAAGAACGAACACCAAGAACGAATTCCTTGAAGCAGTGAGGGGCGGACCATGAGACTTTCCCGGCTAGTAACCAAGAGCCTGCGCGACGACCCTCCGGAGGCCGAATCGGCCAGCCACCGGCTGATGCTGAAGGCCGGCCTGATATACCAGGTGGCGTCGGGGGTCTACTCCGCACTCCCATTGGCCTGGCGGTCCCTCCGGAAGATAGAGAACATTATCCGCGAGGAGATGGACGCCGCGGGCGGCCAGGAATTGTCGATGCCCGCCCTTCAGCCGATGGAGTTGTGGGAGCAGAGCGGGCGCAGGTCGGCCTTCGGCCAAAACCTCTTTTCCCTGCAGGACCGGCGGGGCCGGGAAATGGCCCTTGCGCCAACCCATGAAGAGGTCGTGACCAGTATTGTACGGGCCAACGTACAGAGCTACCGCGACCTTCCGGTGATTCTGTACCAGATACAGACCAAATTCCGCGACGAACCCCGCCCCCGCGCCGGCCTGATACGGGTGCGCGAGTTCGCCATGAAGGACGCTTACAGCTTCAACGCCGACGACGACAGCCTTGACGACAGCTACCAGGCAATGGCCCAGGCATACCGCAACATCTACCGGCGGTGCGGCCTGCCCGTGCTGATGGCCGAGGCCGACAGCGGCGCCATTGGCGGCAAGGACTCCCATGAGTTCCTGCTCATCACTCCCACCGGCGAGGACACGGTAATCCACTGCTCCTCATGCCAGTACACGGCCAACGCGGAGAAGGCCGAGGCCATCTATCCCGAGCTGTCCCCCGAGGCCGAGCAACCCCTGGAGGAAATCGCTACCCCGGGCCTGAAAACCATCGCGGGTCTGGCCGACTTCCTGGACATCCCTGCGGAGAAGACCCTGAAGGCCGTGTTCTACATGGTAGACGGCGCCCCCGTGTTCGTGACCATCCGCGGCGACCTGGATGTCAACGAGGTCAAGCTGAAGAATGCCCTCCATGCCGACGACCTGCGCATGGCCTCCGATGCGGAGGTGGCAGAGGCCGGACTCGTCGCCGGGTCGGCGTCAGCCATAGGACTGGAGGGGATAACAAGCATCGGAGACCTCTCCATCTCCAGCGGCAGCAACTTCGTGGTGGGGGCCAACAAGCCCGACTTCCATCTGCGCGGGGCCAATTACCCCCGGGACTTCAGGGTGGACATTCTTACCGACATCGCCTTGGCCCAGCCAGGCTATCTATGCCCCAACTGCCGGGACCCCCTGGACGCGGTGCGCGGCATCGAGGTGGGCCACATCTTCAAGCTGGGCACCGGATACGCCGAGTCCTTCGGGGCCAACTACCTGGACAGCGAAGGACAGCAGCGGACCATCACGATGGGGTGCTACGGCATCGGCGTTGGCCGTCTCCTGGCCGCGGCCATCGAGCAGAACCACGATGACAACGGCATCGTGTTCCCAGCTCCCATCGCTCCCTACCAGGTACACCTGGTGGGTCTGAACCTCACCGACGAGAACGTGGCCGGGGAAGCGGAGAAGCTCTACGAAAGCCTGGAATCCGATGGTGTGGAAATACTCTACGACGACCGCCCGGACAGGACTGCCGGGGTCAAGTTCAACGATGCCGACCTGCTGGGCCTCCCCATACGTTTGGTTGTCAGCCCCAGGAACCTGCGCAACGGCATGATTGAGATGAAGGAACGGAAGGGCGATGAAGCCGTCATGGTGCCGCTGGGTGAAGTCGCCGTCAAAGTCCGTGAGTCGCTGAAGACCCAGTTCTCTGAAGTCCTGTCCCAAACCGCTATCCCTAACCCCGCAAGCGCCTGATCTCCTCTTCCAGCTCCCGCACTCGCTCCTCGGCTGCTATGCGGTCTTCATCCGCTTCATCAAACGTCCGCAGGTAACTCCGCGTCGCCGGGTCGTACCAGCGCAGCAGTTCCTCCTCCCAGCAGATGTCCAGCCCCAGGACCTGGCTGCGTCCCCAGTGATGGGTGTCGTCCACCTGCACGATGTCAATGGTCCGGTAGACGCCGCCCGCCAGCCTGTCCCCGGCCAGGGGTACGCCGTGATACAGGCCGCCCGATGGATCAAACCGCCAGTACTCGGGGATGCCGAAGGCCGCGTAGTTCTCCCGCTTCTCCCCGATGTCCCGCTGTCCGGTGTTTTCCGAGGCCACTTCCAGCACAAAGTCCGGGGGCTTGCCCTGGTCTTCTATGGAGTAGCCACGGTCGCTTATGATCCTCCTCCGGTCAACCCCGAAGGCGATAGTCAAATCAGGGACCCGCAGGCCCAACCGCTGCCGCAGGCCACGGCCCACCGGGATTTCGCCCATGATTGCTATCGTCTCAGGGGAGCCGCCGAAGTGACGGGCCAGGGACGCCAGGTAGCCGGGGCCGTAGAGATAGAGAGAGTTCCGCATATCTCCCCTGGGCGGAAACACAGGGAACTTGCCGTCCCCCGGGTCATAGGGGACTCGCGGCGATGGTGTAAACCGGGCGGCGGAAGGAGCGTGTGGCTTCGGTCTGCTGGTCATGGATATTCTCACGGGGCCGGGGCAGCTTCCCTGACCTCTGCCGGTCAACCCCTGGAGCCGGGACGCTGCTCCAGGATGGAGAACAGGTAGCGCAGATTGTCCCGCAGCTCTGGCGCGAGCTGGTCCTGATGGCTGGAGGCCAGCAGAGACAGCAGCCGGAACTGGGCCGCCAGGTCCGCGGCCAGGGCCCGCTTCGCCTCTGCCATGGTTTCCCCTTCCACTGGCACCCGGATGCCGTTCAAGGGCAGTTGGGTCCGCGACTCTCCCGCCCAGTACTTGTCCAGGCTGTCCATAATGATGATGGGAACGTCCCTGGAAATCGCCATCTGGCCATCTTCCGGGGAATCGGAAGGATGCAGAACGTCAACTATCACCTGGTTGACGTCGCTGTGGTTGAGGTGGTAGGTGGCCTTGTTGGGCAGGCTGGTGCCTATCAGCCGCCAGTCCCAGTCTGCAGGGGTGGCGTGATCGACTCCCGGCTGCACCACTACCGGGCAGGCCAGGTCCTCGGCCAGTGGGCGGTCCTCGGGGTCACCGCTGGCGGGCTGCATGGCTTAGACCTCCGGCTCGATTTCCCAGGCTGCATAGACCTGCTCGGGCAGTGTGATGGGGCCTACCGCCTCCTCATACTCCCGCACGTGCTTGCTGGAAAGCAGGGCGATGGCCTTCAACATCTGGGGGCTTACTTTGATCCGCGCTCGCAGTATCGGCTCCCGCTCTTCCATCTGCTCGCCGAAGAACAGCACGGCCGAGTAAAGGCTGCTGAAGATGTGCATCGAATCGCAGTAGAATGTGATCGGTTCTCCCGAGAACCCGTCGGCAGCCTGGGTATCTCCGGGATTCATGTAGGTGTCTTCCTGGGGGACCTGGTCTTCAGGGGGAACATAGGGACGCTGGACTATTGGCATGGCAACTCCCATCGCGGGACATTAGACAGGCCGCATCCGCGTCCTCTTATAATTCCCGCAGGTCGGCTGGTGAACGCGCCCCCATTATACACCGCTGTGCGCGGCACTTGCGCTGCCACTTACCTCGCGCCGGCCAAGGGTGTGACCGAAAGTGGTTGGAAATGGAGGCAGTTTACAAGAGTGAAAAGAGATGGCAATCTCCTGAATAGACGGATAGTGGCAGCGCGGGAAGGAGAAGGCCATGAATCG
>DAOUJS010000133.1:0-47534 GCA_034422355.1 Dehalococcoidia bacterium
AAAACGACTGAAAGGACTCCACAGCACCTCATATCACCTTTAAGCTCCAACCGGGTGGCCACCGACAGTGCAGTCTAGCGATATGTACATTTCACCTTGGCTTTAGTTTAGTCCTCGGAAGAAGGCGCCAATCGGCTAGACAGGACTCTCATACTACCCTTCTATGATTATATCACATAGTTAGTATTATGTGAAGATATAATGTGTCCGTGATTGGGTCGCAAAACTCCTTTGTGGGTCTCGCATTTAACGGAGGAGCGGGTATCTCAGAAGATGCTTGCCCGGCAGATCCGGGAGAGGAGATACGTGGGGCGCTTCGACTTATGCCTGGTCGAATTCCGGCATTGGGATTCCCATGTCCCTCCGGATCTCGTGGAGAGTTCCTGTGGCTAGATCCCGGTTCCCATGCCTTGGGATGGTGGTCCGCCGCCCGTTTGCAGGGTTGAGCCAGATATCATGGGAACCAGACCCCTGGCGTTCGAAGATGCAGCCCAAACTTTCCAGCTTCCGGCGTAGATGGCGGTAGGCCACGCGGCTACCATCATGCTGCCCTCGTGGCTCTCTCGGCATGTGATCTCCGGCGGCAGGGGTTCCCCTTCCTCCTTGAGGAGTTGGATCATGGTTTTGGCGACTTCCCTCAGATCCTCCAGAGTTTCCGCCGGGGTATCTCCCCACGCCCTGCAGCCTTGCAGGGCCGGAATTTCTGCCCTGTACATCCAGCCGTGGTCCTCAGTTGGTTCGTGAAGAACATAGTCTAACTGGTAGATGTCCATTACTTCTTCTCCAGTTCCTGCATTCCGGTCGGGGGAATTTCCACCATTGTGCCGTGCTGGATTGTTCTGGTCAAAGGACGGATTGTTAGCAAGCGTCTCATTTCGGGAGCCTGGAAATTCTCCCCCGCAAGCACACCAGCCAACAAGCAAGGCAAAAACCGGGTATAATCGCGGCAACGCCCCGACCCGCCCATGACGGCCAACAAAACATGAACGCACCCGACGCACAACCGAAAGCCGAAGCCTCCCAGCCCAGACCGGGGGGAATCTTCCACGGCTGGTACATCCTGGCCGCAATCTTCTTCATCTCCGTGGTCAGCAACGGTGCGCGGAACGCATTCGGCGCGTTCGTGATCCCGATGGAGACCGACTTCGAATGGACCCGGGGCACCATCTCAATGGCCGGGGCCGTCGGCTTCGTCATTGGCGGCCTGTCCCAGCCCTTCATGGGACAGATCCTCGACATGCTGGGCGGGAGAAAGGTAATCAGCATCAGCCTGGTCGTCCTGGGAATCTCCACCGCCCTGCTCAGCTTCACCTTCCACCTGCTCTTCCTGGTCTTCATGTTTGGCCTGGTGTCCTCCATCGCCCTCAGCGGAGCGTCCACCACCAACACCGGCGCCGTGCTGGCCCGGTGGTTCCGCCGCCGCCGCGCCACGGTCATGGGGCTGAACACCGGGGGCGTTTCCCTGGGCGGACTGATAATGGTCCCCTTCGCCGTCTACCTGATAGACGCCGCAAGCTGGCGCGTTGCCTGGGGCGCGCTGGGACTGATAATCCTGGTGCTGGCCGCGCCCCTGGCCTTTCTGTCCCTGCGCGACGACCCCGCCCGGATGGGACTCCAGCCCGACGGCGACCCGGAGCCTCCCGAGCAGAGCGGCGGCAATGCCGAGACCCGCCGCCGGGGGCCGCTGGAAGTGGACAAGTGGTCCGACTCATTCCGTTCCCTCCCCTTCTGGCAGCTCAGCGGCGCGCTCACTGTCTGCGGCACTACCACCGCCATAATCTCCTTCCACTTCCTCGCCTTTGCCAACGACAAGGGAGTCCCAGGCCCCACCGCGGCCATCATCTTCGGACTGATGATGTTTATGAACGCCACCGGCAGCATCAGTGTCGGCTTCCTGGCCGACCGGTTCAGCGCCAAGAACCTGTTGGCCCTGACCTACTTCACCCGGGGCATGGCCTACGTCATCCTGCTCACCGTACCCGGCGAGATCGGGATGTGGATATTCGCCGTCGTCGCCGGGACCTCCTGGATAGCCACCAACCCGCCCACCACCTCGCTGACCGCCGACATCTACGGTGTCCGCGCCCTGGGCACCATCGGCGGCGTCTCCTTCCTGTTCCACCAGATCGGCGGCGCGGCCAGCATCCTCATGGCCGGTGTCCTCTACGACCTCACCGGCTCCTACCGGCTGCCCTTCGCCATCGCCGGATCCCTGCTCTTCCCGGCTGCGCTGGCGGCGTTCACCATCAAAGAGAAGAAATACTCCATCCGCTACCAGCCCCCCGTCCCGGCGGGCGCGGCCTCCGGCTGACCGGGGCACGCCGTGGGCCCATCCTCAAAAACGGCATCCCATGGCGAGCGTCAGCCAGATCCCCTCGCGGATTTCCCCCATGCCCTTGCCCATACAACCTGAAAAGAGTAGACTGTCCTAGCGCATCAGGCGTGCCCGCTACCCTTGGGCCGGAAGCGGCAGCAGCCTATCCGGGCCGAAGGGGTGATGAATACCAAGACCGGTCACAAATCGGAGGAGGGCCGGTCCCACAAATGGAGGTACGGAGTCACCAGCTATGTTCGATAGAGAATCCTTGGAAGCGTTGCTTGAAGAACTGCGGGACGAATTCGAGCTTGAGCCGGAATGGGAAGACATCCAGCGAGATGCCCACCTGGGCGTAGCCCGCGCCGACGCCGGTGTGGACCTGGAAGGCATTGATTCCCGCGTCGTAGCCCTGATCGAAAAGCACAATCCCGAATAGGCTTCCCACAACCCCAGGCCGACACGAAGGTCGGCCTGCCCCGGCGCTTCATGGGCCAGGGAGGACTGTTTTCCGCCGTCCGTGATCACCACGCATGGCAGATGCAAGACCCGCTTGAGGATGGGCCAAAGACAACAGCCCCTCCAGCGGGTTTTGTATTTGGGGAGATTCCCCGAAATTTGGAATGTCCCCGAGTTTCACTCTCTTACCAACGGCGGCGCCCCAAGAGCCGTGACAACTCCGGCATCGCCGGATGATTTGCAGACGCGGCGGAGGGCATCTTTTCATATCGCTCCAAGAGTGTGGACTGGGAAAACTGCTGTGGCCAATCAAGGTTGGCTCGCACCTGTGAATAGCCGTCATAAAACTCCACCGCGCCCAAGTTAAGCAGTCCAAACAGGTCTCGCCCTTGCGCCCGGGTCGGATGCTTCAATTTTCGATAGTGAATTTCAGTGCGCCTGACAAAATCACCCGTGTCCATAGAATTGCTATCGAGCAGAGCTTCCAACACTTGCAACTGACGCGCCGCCAAGACTCGCCTTCGTGGATTCTGGAGTTGCCCAAACAAGGACCGCGCAAATTCCCGGAACAGTGACCGTCTATGGTGGTCTAGGATTTCCCCTGCAACAGTATTGCACCGCTCAGTCACCGCAGGCAACGCAAACCAGAGGAACGGAGTCAGGTCGTGTCCACGTTGGCGGGACTCGAAAAGGGCAGCCCGATACTCGTCCTGGTGCTCGTAGTAATAATTGGAAAGGCTGACCATTATCCGGTCGCTGACTCCGGCATTCCTCAGCATAAAGGCTTCCACGGCCCGCGCGGTGCGTCCGTTGCCGTCTCCAAAGGGGTGCATTGCTCCGATGTGGTAATGGACGGCCATCGCCTGAATAATGGCGTCGTGTTCTCTGAACTCCCTGCCGATGGCACCACACAGCGCATCGAAAGCATCCCGGCATTCGTCGCCGCCTTCAACACCCCGGCAGCGTGGCGAGCCGAAGTTGACATTGTCGCCGTGCCTGCGGAGTGCTCCCGGCTCACAGTGGTCGTCATCACAGCCAGTAACAATTCGGCGGTGGACTTCCAACACGAAATCACTATTTACGGGACGCTCTGGCGGTTGGTCACTTATCCACTTGTAGGTAGCTTCGGCGGCGCGCAACTGCCGCTGTGAACGAGTCAAGTCTATACGGGTCTCTGCATCAGGAGCCAAGGCTTCATTCTCTTCTTGGGGAGTGAACTCGGCTCCCTCGATTCGGGAAGTGCCGACAGCCTCCAAGCGCAGTTGCTCCTGGTGTGCCGTTTCAACCCATTGGGGCAAATAGGGAAGCCGCCGCAGCACTCCTGCCGCAGTTTTGGCTTCCACCAACTGCTCCAAAATAGCGGATTTGTCATAGTGAATCCAACTCTGGGGTAGCATGTAACGGCTGATATTTACAGTGGTCATTTCGGTCTCATTTCCGTGTCATTTCACAGTTCCACATCTGAAACTTGGGGCTTCATTTCAATTTCATTTCCGGCTCATTTCACTATTTCGTATCTGAATTATAGCATTTTCAGGCTTTCATTTCAGGTTCATTTCAATTTCAGTTCCCGGTTTCACGTCTGAAATTTGGGGTTTCATTTCAACTTCATTTCCGGCTCATTTCAACTCCATTCCCCAGACATGTATCCGAATTTCGGCCTGTTCTGGGTCCCATTTCCGGGCCGACTGAGGACATGAAACCTCCCCCACTGACATCCGCCCGTTGACTGCCCTCGCAACCACCCTCTAGCATGGTATTGCAGGGACGGACCCGGCTGACAAGTCGGCCCGTCCATTTATTTTTGCCGAGGTGACCGCCAGTGCGTGGCAGACGCTGCTACTCCACCAGATTGCCCGTGCTCAACCGAAAACACCCCAGGGACAACCACATCGTCCGCTGCCGCGACCGCGGCTTCCTCTTCAGCCCGCCCGTTGGGTCGCCGTCACAGGCCGTGCCCCCGCAAAACCCGGCTCCGGCCCCGCTTCAGCTACCCCAACCTCGCCATCAGGTTCGACGTCCGCCGCTCCCGCAACCTCCCCGAAGTCCCCTGGAGCCACGAGTGGGTAAAGGTTCCCGATGCTATCCGAAGCGCGGTGATACAATGACCTGACCGCACTCGGGGAACACTCCACAACAGGAGGCACGCAATGTCGGAAACCAGGAAAGTCCGCGACGAAGACTTCCCAACCGAAGTCGCCTTCTGGGAAGCCAACAAAGCGGAACTGCGCAAGCAGTATCTGGGCAAGCACCTGATAATTCGCGGCGAAGAAATCCAGGGAGTCCTGAACACACTCGATGACCTGGCGACCACAGAGGAACAGGAACTGGCGGACAGCCCGGCCCTCGTCCGCTACGTCAGTGATGGCAAGACCGAGTTCAGCCCATTCTCCTGGGCGGTACATCGTGCCTGAATTCACCGGCCGGATCGAAAACGGAGCAAGGGTCAGGGTCAGGCTTACACCAACGCGCGGAGGAGCCATCCCGATAACAGGGGGAGACTTCTTGACACTGGCACTTCTCACACTCATATCGACCGGGAGACCGCTGAAGCCTATGGATTCAGACGACTCGACGCAGTAACAGTGAACACCGCGAGTCAGAGGGCTGTGGAAGTGCCAACATACCATGCGGTGGTCGAAGTCCTGGATCTGCCGGGGCATAGTGAGGAACTTCGGGTCAGAGGATTTACCGGGCCTGCACCGAGGCCGGGACAGCCTCCAACGGAGAGGCTGATAGCCCTCATAGGCCGTGACATCCTGAACCATGGCCGTTTCACCTACGACGGAGCGGCCGGCAAATTCACCTCTGAGCTGCCGTAACAAGCTTTCCGACTGGAAGCGAGGGATCAAACAATGCCATACAAAACCGCTGACGTGGTGGTCATCGGAGGCGGCGTCATCGGCACCAGCATCGCCATGCACCTGGCCCGAATGGGGGCCGGCAGGGTGCTGCTCGTCGAAAAGGGATACCTGGCCTCCGGCACCAGCGGCAGGTCGGGAGCGATGGTACGGGAACACTACCTCCACCCCGTTCTGGTCAGGATGGCGATGGAGAGCAGCGATATATTCCACAGCTTCGGAGAGGCGGTGGGCGGTGACGCCCGGTTCATCCAGACTGGCAGGCTGCTACTGTTCGGGCAGCACGATATGGAGGCTGCCCGGGCCAACGTGGCGATGAACCGGGAACTGGGAGTGGACATCGAGACTTTGGCCCCGTCCGATATTGCCCATCTGGTCCCGCCACTGTCCACCGACGGCGTTGCCATAGGGGTGTATGAACCAAACTCCGGCTATGCGGACCCCCTGGCCACGGCCTATGCCTTCGCTGAACAGGCGGCAAACCTGGGAGCGGAGTTCGTGACCAGTTGTGAGGTCACCGGCATAAGGGTCTCCGGAGGGCGCGTTGCCGGCGTGGAAACGGAGCACGGGACAATCGAGGCTGATGCAGTGGTAGCGGCAACGGGTGCCTGGTCCAGCCGGCTCGCTGCGCCGCTGGGCGAACCCCTTCCAATCACGCCCATACGGGTGCAGATGGTACACCTCCGACGTCCCCCAGCCCTGGAGTCGCTGACCACCACCGTGATCGACCGCACCAACGGGGCCTACTTCCGGGCCAATGCCGGGGTCAACTCCCTGCTGGGCGGCGAGGCGCCGGAAGACCTGACCGAGGTGGTCAACCCTGATGCTTACGGCCTAAATGCCGACCACGACACTATCACCAGGTTCTGGGAACGGGCCCGGATGCGTATCCCCGGATTCGCCGCGACCACGCCGCTGGGCGGCTACGGGTCGCTGTACGACATGACGCCGGACGGGAACCCGATACTGGACACGTCGGAAGTCGTCGACGGGCTATACTGGGCGACCGGGTTCAGCGGCCACGGCTTCAAGTTGTCGCCGGTGGTGGGACGGATGGTGGCGGAGTTGGTGCTGCACGGCGAAAGCACGAACCATCCTGTCCACGCTTTCCGGGCAAGCCGCTTCCGTGAAGGCGATCTCATCGAACCCGAGTTCCCATACGCAGAAGCCAGCCACCCCTAGCGTATCGTCGACCGCCGCGACACGAAGGCCACGAATAGCTGCACCGCCAATACCAGCCAGATGAACGCCCCCAGGTACAGCACCAGGTCGAAGAGCCACCCTGACTCCCCCAGGAAGCCGAAAATGTCGTTGACCCACGTCCTCCACGCCACTGAGAAAGTGACCACCAGCCCGACGAGCAGCGACACCCGGTGCCCCCGCGAGTTCCTGAAGGACTCGATCAGCCTCCGCAGCGGCGACGGCAGCAGGAACTCGATCAGAAATAGGGCCGAAATAGCCATGCACACCAATGCCACCAGCAACGGCAGGTGTTCCAGCCACCCCATAGCCATGCCGGGACCGGCGTTCACGTAGTGAATCATTATGGGGGACGCCAGCAGAAACCACGTCGCGCTCAGCGTCGCATCCAGAGCGCGGAACCGCACCCCAACCCCTCGCATCATGCCAAAACCTCCCCAATTCGCTGGTATCGTCTCTCCTGAAAGTCGTCTCTCTGTGCTGTACCACTGCCCTGCATCCGGGTGGAGCGGGCAACAAGAGCTACCGGGGGAACATATCCTTCACGGCGCAGGTAAAGCCGGACAGGAACTCCCCGCCATCCAGATTGTCCTGCTCCCCAAGCAGTGCCGGAGGGCCGGATGCAGGATGCACTTCCACGGTGCGGGACTCCGGGAACACCAGCCAGACCAGCCCAACGCCGAAGCGCAGCCACATCTGCGCTTTGTCGTTCACCGCGGCCAAACTATCGGCCAAACTATCGGCCAAACTATCGGCCAAACTATCGGACGGAGAGGCAATTTCAACCACCAGATCGGGCGCGCCCTCGTAGAACCCGGGGACGTCAACATCCAGAGGCAGCTTCTCCGCGGAGATGAACGCAATGTCCGGTTCCCGCACCGTGTCGGGTTCCCCGCTCCAGCATCATCCCCGAGTCGGAGCCAGCGATCCGGCCAAGGCCCCGGGGCCTGATGAATGAGATCAGTATAGAACCCAAAAGCATGACAATCTCGCCGTGAAGAAGACTAACTGACACTTTTTCTACCAACACCCCCCTTATCAACTCGCCGCCGGCGCCCTCGGCGGCAAGCCGGAGCAAGTCTTCCGCAGTCAGCAGTTTCGGTCTTGCCTTCGATGTCGTCATAGCCTTGCCGTTCCCTATGTGTCTGAATTGAACAGATACCTCCGGAACCACCCCAACGTGCGGGCCAGGTACTCTTCCCGCATCTTCGGATGCCCCAGCCGGGTGAAGGAGTGAGCCGAACCGGGGAACCGGACGAACTCCACCTCCTTGCCCAGCCGCTTCAGCAGCGTGTAATACTCCTCGCTCTGGGATATGGGACAGCGGTAGTCCGACTCCCCGTGCAGCAGCAGCACCGGCGCAGTAACATTGGCCGCGTAGGTTATCGGCGAGCGGAAGAGCAGCTCCTGCGCGGCGTCGGCCACCGTCCCGCCCCACTGGACCTCCCCAAAGCTGGTGCCGATGTCCGATGTGCCGTACATGCTGTAGAGATTGGTGCAGGGAGCGCCGACGACTCCGGCGGCGAAACGGTCGGTGTGGCCCAGGGTCCAACTGGTCATGAACCCTCCATAGCTGTAGCCATGGACGCCCAGCCGGGCCGCGTCCACGTAGGGACGCTCGGCAACCAGGTCAACCGCGGCCATCAGGTCCAGGTAGTCCTCGCCGCCCCAATCCTCCAGCACTGCGGTCATAAAGTCATCACCGTAGGTGGAAGAACCCCGTGGGTTCACTGCCAGCACCAGGCAGCCCGCGGTGGCCAGCACCTGCTGCACCGTGGCGAAGGCGTCGTAGAATGCCCCGTTGGGGCCGCCGTGGATGTCAATGACCAGCGGGTACTGGCGCGACGGGTCGAAGTCCGGCGGGAACCACAACCGTGACTCTATGGCGAACCCGCCCCGCTCGAAGGTGAACTTTTCCATTGTGGCCGGTGGACACTCGGCCAGGTACTCTGCGTTGACCTCGGTAAGCTGCCTGCTCGCCCCGGTGTCCAGGTCCAGAAGCAGCAGGTCTCCCGGCGAGGACGGCGACGCCGACAGTTCAACCGCGCGGCGGGCGTCCCGGTCCAGTGCCAGGCCCGAGGTCTGCCGCGACCCGCCGTAAAGCTCGTGGACACCTCCATCATCAACGTTGGCCTCGAAGAGGTATGACTCGCCCCGGCGTTCCCCCAGGAACAGGATGCGGCCGTCACGCTGCCAGCGCATTGACGGGCCGGGGTTCATCGGAGGGAAGCTGACGAAGGGCTTGATAGAGTCGTCGGTGATCCGCTCCGGGGCGTGTCCGGGCTGGATGACGTACAGCCATGACTGCCATGACACCATGCCCGTGGGAACATCGCTGGCCGCGGCCAGCAGCCTGTCTCCATCGGGCGACCATGCCAACGCTCCCACCCCGTGCAGTCCCTTCGACCATAGCTCCGGTGTTCCGCCCCCTGCACCATCCCCGGATTGAATGGGCGGGCCACTGGCGGACACCACGTAAGCCTCGGTCAGGGCATAGATGTCCCGGTCGTCCCGCCGCCCGGAAATGAAGGCCACCCGCGAGCCGTCGGGAGACCACGCACCGGCGTAGTCGTCCCAGTCCCCGTCCGTAAGCTGCGTGGTCTCTCCATCCGCCACACTGATAATGAACAGGTGGAAGTGGGCGTCGCCGCGCCAGCCCAGGGTGTCGTAGCGGTAGCGGATGCGGTGGATTTCCGTCACTCGCGGGACCGAGCCGGCAAGACCATCGCTCTCTGGAGACTCATCAGGAACATCCGCGCACACCAGCAGCCTCCCGCCGTCGGGAGACCAGGAGAAATCAGACACGCCGCCCGCAAGGGACGTGAGCCGCCGCGCTTCGCCGCCGCCCGCTCCCATGAGCCACACCTGCCGCTTGTCCTTATCGTCGGGCCGGAGAAACCCCAGGGTCCGGCCGTCGGGCGAGAACTTGGGGGCGCCGTCCCTGGTACCCTGGGTAAACTCCACGGTCTGCCCAGACTCCAGGTCCATGAGCATGATCCGGGAGCACCCTTCCATCTTCTCTGCGTCCACCCATGACAGCGTGTAGGCCAACCGTGACCCGTCGGGAGACAACGCCGGGTCTCCCACACTCTTCAGCTTGTAGATAACATCAGGCGCGATTGGGCTACCCATAACCCCCTCCTACTCCAGCGGGAACGATTACTGACTCAGACAGGGCTAGTATATCCACGAGGGCCGCCAAGTTCCACGATGAGGGCGGCATGGCTGCACGAGCTATATATCGTTGAAGGCATATCCTGTCCGGGATATACTTGCCCCATGCCTTGGGAGGTCGAATTCGACGCGACCTTTCGCATGGAGTTTCGCGCTATGCCCGTCGGAGTACGGCGTGAAATTGTAGCGATGTCACGCCTCCTGAGGGATTTCGGACCGATGCTGGGCCGCCCTCAAGTAGATACATTGAACGGGTCCCGCCACGCCAACATGAAGGAGTTTCGCTTCAACGCGGATAACGGGGCCTGGCGAGTCGCATTTGCCTTCGACCCCAACCGCCAGGCTATTTTGCTTGTGGCCGGAGATAAGTCGGGAGTTAGCGAGAGACGATTTTACCGGGAACTTATAAGGAAGGCTGACGAACGGTTCGATAGGCACCTGGACAGACTGCGAGAGGAAAGGAGGCGGTCGGAATGACGATACCTCTATCGGAGATAATGGCCGAGTTGCCCGAAGAGGAACGCAGGAAAATAGAGGAGCGGGCGCAAGAGTTGATAGCCGAAGAACTGACGCGCCGGGCCTTGCGCAAAGCCCGGCAACAGGCGAAGGCGCATCTGGCCAAGGAATTGAGCGTCGGCCGGGATGATGTATCACGAATCGAAGAACGCTCCGATTTGCTGTTGACCACCATGATCGGCTGCGTGGAGGCGATGGGCGGCAGGCTGAGCCTGGTGGCCGCATTTCCCGGCCGTCCCCCGGTTGCGCTGAAATGCACCGGCGCCCTCGATGAGGGAGAGTTTGAGCCACTTCCCCAAGAGGGAGTATCGAGCGGCCAGGAAGGACCGTCGGAGAATCCCGGAGCATTCAACGCAAAGCAGCAGCCAGGACAGGAATCGGAAACGCCGGAATAATCTAAACGCTGGGACACCTTATGCCACACATACTTTCCATACAGCATCTCCCCGTCTTCTGCCTGGCCCTGGTCCTGGGGTTGGCGGTCATGGCCTGCGTGGGCAGCGAAGCAGGAGGGGAGGGCAACCCCTTCAGGATCGGCGTGATGGAATCCCTGACAGGTCCGGGGGAGACTTACGGCACCGTCGCCAACCAGTCCAAGCAAATGGCCGCGGATGAAATCAACTCCGCGGGCGGCATCAACGGGCGCAGGCTGGAACTCATAGTCGAGGACTCCAAGTGCAGCGGCCAGGACGCAATTACCGCCTACAGGAAACTGACCGGGGTGGACGGCGTGAAGATAATCCTCGGGCCGTCCTGCAGCGGCGCAATGCTTGGCGCGGCCCCGCTGGCCGAGGCGGACGGCGTCATCCTGTTCTCCGGCCTGGCCAGCAACCCGGACATAGCCAACGCCGGTGACTTCATCTTCCGGACCCAGATTAGCGACATACAGGTAGGCATCAATACCGGGAACCTGCTGTGGGCCGACGGGGTGCGCAAACTGGCTACCATCACCGAGGCCACCGACTACGCAGAGGGTGTCCGGCACACCTCTGTGGCCCAGTTCGAGAAACTCGGCGGCACGGTCGTGGCCGCGGAGCGGGTTGCGTCAGACATCACCGACTTCAGGTCCCAGTTGGGCAAGCTGTTCGATGCCGGACCCGATGCCCTCCACCTGGCCCCCCAGTCCGAGTTCGTGGCCGGCACGATCATCAAGCAGGCCCGGGAACTGGGCTACCAGGGCCCCATCTACGCCGAAACCGTGTCCGTCGGGACGACCGCCCTTGAAATCGCGGGCGACGCGGCAACGGGCATGAAGGCCATCACCGCCGACCTCGACCCCGACAACGAAAAAGCCCAGGAGGTCCTGGCCAACTTCAGGGAACGCTACAACTACGTCACACTCCCCTGGCACCTGGGGTCCGCATACGACGATGTCTACATCGCTTCCGAGTGCCTCAAGCGGACCAACGACGATCAGGACGCCGAAGGCTTCCGCGACTGCATGTACGAAATCACCTGGAGCGGCGCAATCGGGGACAACTACAGCTTCGACGCACAGGGCGAAGTCGTGGGGCTTTCCAGGGTAGTGGTTGAAGTTTTGTCAACGGCCGAGCGGACCAAAGACCGCAAATACAAGGTGGTCGGCCCGGCGTCAAGGTAACGGTCAAGCGATACCGTGTGCAACCGCCGCCTATCCAGGCCGGACAAGTTCTACGGAGCCGTTGTCAGCTTGAGAGCAATCACGCCACAGGCCACCCGGCCCCCGGCCCCGGCGTCCTCTCCGTAGGTGTCCCCTTTTTCGTGGATGATGATGGCAGAGCCGTCCGCGTCCATCACCGAGTTGTCCGGCCCGTCTGCCAGGGTTATGGCATCGTTGAAAGCGTCGGCGCGGGCAGTCCCATCCCCGGCGGCATAGATGTTGGGCATATCCCCGGCGTGGTCGCCGCTGGCGTTCATGTAACCGTGTGCACGGCCTTCCGGCGCGAAGTGGTCTCCGGCCGCGGCAAAGTCCGGCGAGCAACTGCCGGTCTCGTGGATGTGAAAGCCGTGCGGACCCGGCTCCAGCCCGGTAATGTCAGCCGACACCAGCACGCCATTGGGACCCTGTTCCATAACCACCGTTCCCATAGCGTCGCCCTCCGGCGACATCATTTCCGCTACGGCCCTTGCCCCTACGCCGGAAGGCCCGGCTCCCTCGGTCTCGCATCCAACGAGGGCCAGCAGCAACAGGGCAGCGGTAATCGCCGGGAACCGCACCGCGGCAAGGAATGACCGGATATTGGACTGGGCGCTCATGGGTTACCCCCTGGGTCAGAAAATCCGGCCCGGTATGGACAACCACTGCCGGGCCGGAAGACTTGGATATCGGGACAGTCATTGGCATATGCCCCCTAAAGCTGGAAGGTCTTCTTCCAGATGCCGGGAGAGCCGGGCGCATGGGTCATCAGGTCGCGCATCCGGGGATTATCTGGGTTGATGTCCCGCTGCGCCTGCCATGCGTCCGTGTCCGACACCCCCTCGTGCTCGAACTCGTACACCACGGCGTACTTGGGCTGGCCGCGCACCACCCGCCAGCGGCGGCCCCGGATGCAGCCGGGCACCTTCTCGTAGTTGGGCACGTAGACGCCGCTGTACCAGCGGTTCCACTCGTCCTCGTTCTCCGGGGAAATGTCCATCCGCCCGATCTGCAGCGCGGGGGCCATGTCCGCACCGGCGATGCTATCGTTCAGGGCGTCCGGATAGATCATCTCGTACACGTTGTTGATGAAGTTCGTCCCGATGATGCTGGGGCTGACCCGCGACCCCCACTCGGTGCGTGGGCGGTTCTTGAAGGCGTCGGTCTCGATGACCGCCGGGCTTTCAAGCTCATAGCAGGCCAGGTGCTTCGGCCCGCTCCTTACCGCCTCGTACCGGGCGGCGTTCAGGATTCCGGGGACAGAGAGCAGTTCCTGAAGGTGCTCCTCGTTGTACCAGCGGTTGAAGTCCTCCTCCTTGTCCACCGGAATATCGGCCCAGACCATCATCAGCGCGGTGCCTTTCTTGTTCGCCATCGTTTCCTCCTTAAATATGTAACAGCCTTCGAGTCGCCAGTCTACCAGATGACTATGTCTTGCATCAGTTACAGGTCGTGCGACAATGCCAACTCTACCTCATCCACAATTCCCATGAAAGCCTGAATTACAACGCCGCCGCCGTTCTTCCAACAATTGACACAGTGCTCAAATCTGCGCTTTAATGAACGTAGGGTGAGGAGTGGAAAGGGACCAGCCTCATTGTGCGGTGACGCTGGCCCCGAGGTCGCTTGACTGACCGTTAGAGCCAGTCCCAAAATGCGGCGACGAGTCTCAAGACGAATCGCATCGCGATGCGAACGGTAACGTACACCAACAGCGGGCGCATCTGGCATCACCTCCTTTCCTCGCCCAAGCGCTATCCTGCTTCACGCCAAACCTTCCTTCCTTTAGCCGTCCGGACATTTTGGTATCGGCCGGTTCGAAAACCTCTGACAACCATCTTAATGCTGGCGATACTCTACGCTATTAACTCATATATGTCAAGGTGTATGAGGCTATTGCAATTGCATTATATGCCTTGACAGAAGGGGTGTTTGGGGGCTATTATGTGCTCAATTGATCGCGGAGGCGTAGCATGGTTGCTAGGCAACGTAGCCCGAATTACCCAGGTTTAGACTTAGGAGCAGCGATTGAGGCTTCTCAATCGATTTACCAGTTGGTCCAGCGGGGAGAGTTTACACTTTCCGATGCAGCCAGAGCGTGGGGCTACAATAGTGCGAGTGGACCAGTGCGCGTCCGGTTGGCTGCGTTGCGTCAATATAATCTCATTGATGGCAAACGAGGGGAGAACCCCCGTTTGAGCAGACAGGCGTTAACATTTATTCTGCGCAACCCTGCATCGAGAGAATATTCTCTCGCCTTAGCAGAGGCAGCTTTGGCACCTCCGCTATTCAACGAGTTGCATAGTTTGAAGGGTTCCGCATCTGATTCTGCTCTGAAGGAATTTCTTATCCTTGATCGTAATTTCACGGACGAAGGTGCTGATCGATTTGTAGACACCTACAAGGCCACACTCCGCCTCGCTAACCTTGACAGTAATGATAGAATATCGGGGCTGGAAGAGGATATAGAGGATATATTTGAGGGTGAGAGTGACGTTTTGCTGCCGTCGGTTCTCTCGCCTCCCCTACTTCAAGGTAGCATTACCATTCCAGTGCCGTTTTCCCCTGGCAAGATCGGTACCGTGACTTTACCCACAGATATGACGAAAGAGGATTGGGATCGATTCGACCGAATCATTGAAGGTTACCGTCCGCTTGAGGGAGCAAGCAAGGGATCGAGTGAAGAACCCCAAAGAGAGGCAGTTGACCGTACAGGGCACGAGACTCCAGATGTTTCACACCCACCTCTACCCTCGAATTAAGACTCTACCCCAACCTCTTGCAAAATTGGTATACCGGCGGGGGGCAGCCCTCCACCGCCCCCGCCGGTATCCATCATGTACGACGTAACTACACCCGGAACTGGTCTATGCCCACCGTCGCCGGACTTGGCCCGCTGGGATGCACCAGTGACTTGGCCCGGTCCGCGCCCACCACCACGATGTAGTAGCGGTCCGCGTTGTCCAGCACCGGCACGTTGATGTTCAGCCGTTGCTCCTCGGTGAGACCTTCCAGCCACTTCCAGTTGGCTGCCACCCGCGCCTCGCCCGCCAGGGGCATGTACTGGATCATCTTGCCCAGGCTGGTATTGGCGTGGAAGTGGAGGAACTCCTTGGCCGCCCGCTTCGAGAACCCCTCGGCCCCCACGATGCGCGCCACGTCCGGCGGCATCAGGATCAGCCGCTCCGCCCCGTGGCTCTCGCCCAGGCTGCGGGTGCCGAAGGTCGAGCCGTAGGCGATGGTCTTCAGCAGCCCATCGGCGGTGGTGTTCCCCTGGTCCTGCACGTCCAGCTCACCGTCGGTGGTAAACACGCTGACCGCACTGTCCCGGTCGTTGAAACCCTGGTTAACGTGGAACGGCTCCCAGGGACTCATCTCCTCGTTCTCCGCGATGCAGTGGACGAACTTGCGTGGAGTCCCCACCGTGTCCATGTCCATCTGGTTCGGGTACCAGTAGCCGATGTTCCGCAGGCACAGGGAAAACGCCCGGCCTATGATGATGTTCGCCCGGTTGTCCCGCCCCGGACCCAACGCGGCCCTGGGGTTCAGCCCCACCTCCTTGGCAATAGGGCCGTTCACCACCAGCATAGGAGCGTGGGCGCTGGTGGACATGAGCAGCGACTTGCCCCCGTGTCCTCCGACCTGAGAAAGGGCCTTGACCGCCGCTATTATCACCGGCATGTGCTCCGGCTTCGCCCCGGCCATCGCCGCGTTGATGGCGATCTTCTCCACCGTGGCCAGCCCGAATCCCGGAGGCATATCGCAGACCAGGTGGTCGGCGGGCAGGCACGTACCCGCGACCAGCGCGTCCACCGCCTCCTGCGTCGCCGGAAGCAGCGGGAAGCTGTCGCCCCAGTCCCGGCCGATGAACTCCTCGTTCATCCGCAGCACCGCGTCGAAGCGGTCGTCGCCCTCGAAGCGGAACGCGCCCTCAGTGTCGATGCCGTGCTGCCCGACGGCCCCGTCCGTCTCGTCAGTAAGCGCCCGCACCAGGTCATCGAAGGCCAGTTCCGTCTGCCGCACGCACTCGTCGTTGGGCAGGTTCCGGTAGATGCGGGGCACCAGCACGAACCGCAGGTCGGGCATGGCAAAGGCGCGGGAGCTGGAAATGGCGTCTCCCTCGAACCTGCCCGACACTATTGGCACTGCGGGCTTACCCATCTTCTCGACTTCAATCATGTCGTGGACCATCCACGAACAGCATGTCCCTCAATCCGCCGTGGCCCCGACGACCACGTCGCACTCCTCCGCGGCCGCCCTGACCAGCGGCGGTGAGATGGGATAGCCGGAACCGGCGTAGAAACGGGTTTCGCAGTTCTCGAACCGCTCCTCCAGCATCTCCCCCACCCGTTTCAAAGCCAGGTCGCCCCCGTGAGTGCCGCTCCAAAGCAGCCCCACAGTCAGATTCTCCAGCGTAGCCGGCCTGGGGTTAATGGGCCGCGCCGTCACCACCCCACGCTGCTCCGCTACCGGGTTCAAAACTTCCAACAGGTGCATCTCTATACCTCCCTGGACATTCCTGGTTAGGATTCATAACCCCGGCAACTCGCGCCAATTGTCCCACTCCGACGAGAAAGCCCGAGCGGCAGACAACTCCGGGACCAAGGTCTCCCCGAATGTGGGAACGTCCGGTCACGCCCAAAGCCTAACAGAAACCAGGCCCTCCAGGAAACACCTTCGGTCAAGAACCATCACTTCACATCAATGCCTTATAATGGCCTCAAACATCCCCGTTCCAACCGGCACGCGAGGACCGCCATGACCAGCAAGCTGACCTCACAGACGAAGGACGCCGGGAGACTGGAAAAATTCCCGGTCTTCCCCCCCAGGGACGATATGCAGAACTCCCTTCACCTGGACAGACCGGCCCACCAGGCAGCCCTTTACCGGCACTTCGGCGGCAGCGACACGACCATTGTCCTCAGCGAAATCCCAGTGCGATGGTCTCCGGGGCAGCAGGAAGGACACCGCATCCCCGACCTGCTAATCGCCTTCGGCGTGGACTTCCCGCTAGGTGTCGAGCAGAGGGGCTACTCCATCCGGGACCAGGGCAAGCCGCCTGACTTCGTGCTGGAAATAGCCTCCCCCACCACCGGCAGGGAAGATTACACTGGAAAACGGAACGACTACGCTGCTTTCGGCATCCCCGAATACTGGCGGTTCGACCCGTCGGGAGGGCGCTACCACGGCGACCCGATGGGCGGCGACCGGCTGGTTGAGGGAGTGTACCTGCCCATCGAGATACTGGAATCAGGCCCGGACCACCTGTACGGACACAGCAACGTGCTCAACCTGGACCTGTGCTGGGAAAACGGGCGAATGCGATGGTGGGACCCCGCGGCCCAGCGTTACCTGCTCACCTTCGACGAAACGGACGACGCCCGAATCGAAGCCGAAGCTCGCGCCGACCGCGAGCGCCAAACACGTACCGAGGCCGAAGCTCGCATCCGTGAACTTGAAGCTGAATTGGAACGCCGCACCGGAGCCTGAAAACCCTGCGGCAACCCCGCAGTCCATATCGGCCCGCTTACATGCCCGGAGAGCCGCGAAGAATTGGACTGGCAACTATATAGATGGCGGAAGTTCAGCATCGCAGTCTCACCGGGCAACGCCCCCGGCAGCTTCAGGCCCACGAACCGCCGGACTGACCCGGCCCCGCAGAGCGGGTCCTCCATACCGGGACCGCTCAGGTTGTAGAAGAGCTGCACCCAGTGGACTCGCAGCATCGCTGGGAGCGGATAGGAACGCCGGCCGTTTCCGGCCTTGGTGTAGAAGGGGCAGATGCGGCCCTCCAGTCTTCTGCCAGGGAATCAGACCGTCCATTCGCTCCAGGAACACCTCCCTGCGGGTCTTGCGCTTCTTACCCTGGTACTCCAAGCCGGAAAATGTTGGCTGGTCCATCGAATCTCACCATTGACCCAAATCGAGGCTGCCAGCCTTACTATGCCACATAATCAGACACTTGTTCAGAGAATCCTTGGGAAGCATCCAAGCACATGGGGATGATCTTCAACATCGCAATAGGCGAATGGAAGTGACCAGACCCAGCATAGACCCTTTGCGAAAGGGGGGAGACAATAGTAGACCAACCGCTTTGAAATGATAGGTTACATTGAGTGATGTCGTACCCTATCCAGGCTCTAAAGGTAAGCTCGACAAACTTGATTACCCATCATTACAAAAATTTCGCACCAATAGTGTCTCAGGGACTGTGAGGAAACATCCGGGCAAGGTTGAGAGCCGTGGGCAGGGGCAGGCCGGACAACTGCCAGACTTGCTCCTTTCGGAATGCGCCTGCGGAGCCGAACCTTTGGGCCATGCCGGTGGCCATCTGGATGGCGCGGGCGAGTGACTGGCCCGGCGGGGCCGTCCGGTTGACGAGGCGCAGCCTCTCCAGGCGCGGGGCGTCCATAGTTTCGCCGGTTAGCAGCAGGTCCAGCCCGGCGCCCAGATTGGTCATACGGGGCAGGAGCACCGAGGCCAGCCGGTAGCTGACCGCGAGGCCGGTGTCCGGGAATCCGAAACTGGCGTCCTCAGCGGCAACGCGGAGGTCGCAGGCCAGGGCAAGCTCGAACCCCAGGCCGTGGCACCGCCCCTCCACCGCCGCGATCACCGGCTTGGTGAGGGTGTAGGGGAACAGGCCCTCCAGAGGATCGGGGCCAACCCCGCCGGACAGCAACTCTTCCACGTCGTGGCCCACGGAGAAGCCGCCGCCCGCGCCGTGGAGCACGCCAACGAGCAGACCGTCCTCGGACTCCAGTTCTTCCCAGGCGGCCACCAGTCCCTGCTGCATCTCCCGGCTCAGGGCGTTTCCCCCTTCCGGGCGGTGCATTTCCACCAGGAGTACAGGACCCTGGCGCGTGAGGTTGACCGGGGAGTTGTGGGCATCGGTCATGATGGGGCCTCGGCAAGAAGTGTTGGCGGGGATCAGCGCGGGTTGGACCTGGAGCGGTCGCGCAGGGTCCTCTCCAGGCCGGGCAGGTACTCGGGGCTTTCCTGGGGCGGGAACCGCTGCTCCAGGGACATGGCGTAGTCCAGGGGCAGGCCGATGCTCTGGAACAGCCTGAGCTTGTGGTATCTGAGATAGGACGATGGGAAGCGGCAGATGCGCTCCGCGACCTCCAGGGCCCGGGCAACTCCCCGGCCAGTGGGGACGACCTCGTTGACCAGCCCCAGATCGTAGGCCCGCTGCGCGGTGAGGGAGTCGCCGGTCCAGACCATCTCCAACCCCAGGTTCAGGTTGGCCAGGAAGTAGAGCTTGTGGGTGGTCTGCTTGGCTCCCATACCGCGCTTGACCTCGGGGAGGCCAATCTGGGCGTGTTCCTCCATTATCCTGAGGTCGCAGCCCATGGCCATCTCGCATCCGGCGGCGAGGCACCAGCCGTTGATGGCGGCAATGACAGGCTTCCACAGGCCGAAGTTGTTGCCGTTGAAGGAGGGACGGATGCTGCGGGAGCGGTCGGCGTCCAGGAGGGCCTGGGCCGACTGAGCGCCCAGGTCGCGTGCCCGCTCGTCGCTCTGGCGGAGGTCCATTCCGGCGCAGAAGGCGCGGTCGCCTGCGCCGGTGATGATCATCACCTTCAGGTCAGGGTCATCGCGGAAGTCCAGCCAGGCCTCGTTCAAAGCCTGGGGAAGTCCGCCGCCCAGGGCGTTCATGCGCTCCGGGCGGTTCATCGTGGCAATGAGGACCTGTCCTTCCTGCCGGCGCAGGAGAACGTCGTTGGATTCCTGCATGTGTTTCTCCCTCCGATATCCCGCCGCCGCCCCGCTTCTACCTACCGTTCTAACAGGCTACCGTTCTAACGGTTGCGCCAGACCGGGCGGCGGTTTTCGACGAAGGCGCGGGTGCCCTCGATGCGGTCCTCGCTGGCGTAGGGGTTGGGACCTACCTCCAGGGTCTGGGCGTAGTGGAACGGCACGCCGATGGAGCGGTAGGCGGTCTCTTTCTGGAAGGACCGGGTGACCGGGGCGTACTGGAGCAGTTCCCTGGCCAGTGCCATCCCGCCGGAGAATGCAGTGCCCTCCGGGGTGACTATCGCCGGAGCCAGGGGGCGGATGGGCAGGCGTGCCTAGGCATCCAGTGTTTGCGAAAGCGGGGAATCCGGGGTTTCGCCCTGCTGGACGATACGGTTGACCAGGCCCATGCGGTGGGCGGCCTGGGCGTCCAGTGACTCCCGGCTCCAGAGGATGTCCAGGGCCGCGGACAGGCCCACGAGGTTGACCAGCCAGACCGCGGTAATGCCCGGCCCGCCGCCATCTTGTTCCATTCCGGCCCGGAAGGACGCGCTTTCACTAGACCCGCCAACCCGCCCAGCTTGGGCAACACGCAGGTCGCAGCCCAAGGCCAGGGCCAGCCCCTCGCCGGAACAGACACCCTGGACTGCGGCGATGATTGGCTTCATGGTTTCAACCCGGCCGCCGGCCCAGAGGAGGCCTCGTTCCCGCCCGGAGTGGTGAGATGGGTTGGGTTCCGGGATGGAACCGGCGCAGAAGTCCGGCCCGTCACCGCAGACCAGACCGACCCAGGCGTCGTCGTCCTCCTTGAACGTGTTGAACGCCTGGCTCAACTCCCGGCGCATGTCTGGCGAAAGGGCGTTCCCGCGCCCAGCGGCTTCCAGCCGCAGCACAGCTACGCGGTCTTCAACGCTGTAGGAGACTTCCGGCACTATATCTCTCCGAATTCATTACTTCGTCTAAACGATTATCAGGTCCAAGAGGTATCCAGAAGTCTCGCCTTCAAATGGCGTCATAGACTGATTCTGATTCGGCATACCTCGCGGCGAACTGTTCGGCAGTCGTTCGGTCCCACGTGACATCGCGGGCAGAGTCAACAACATCAGGAATTGTGATGGATGCCGGCTCGCGTATCCAAGTTGTTGCCCGCCTCACTGCGCGGTTGTTCCCCCGTCGATTACCAGCTCGCTGCCGGTGACGAAGGACGATTCGTCGGATGCCAGGTACAGGACTCCGTAGGCGATGTCCTCCGGCTTGCCCGTCCGGCCCAGGGGGATGCGTTCTTCGCTCTGGCGTTGCAACTCCGGGTCGTTGAGGCGGGCGCCGGCCATCGGGGTGTCCACTGCGCCGGGGTGGACCGAGTTGGCCCGGATTCCTTCCCTGGCGTACTGGATGGCGGTGGCCTTGGTGAAGATGCGCACCGCGCCCTTGGAGGCATTGTAGGCAGCCTGCACGTAGTCCTGGCCGACCATGCCGGATATGGACGATGTGTTGATGATGGAGCCGCCGCCGGCCCGGCGCATTTCGGGGATGGCCGCCTGGGTACCCAGGAAAACGCCCTTGCCGTTGACGGCCATGATGCGGTCCCATTCCTCTTCGGAGGAGTCTTCCAGCACGCCCCGGGCGACGATGCCCGCGTTGTTCACCAGTATGTCCAGCTTGCCGAACCGGGAGACCGCCAGGGCCACGGCGTTCTGCCAGTCGGCGGCGCTGGTAACGTCCAGCCGGACGAACACGCACTCGCCTCCGGCTTCGTTGATCTCGGCCTCGGTGCGGCGTCCCTCGTCGTCCAGGATGTCCCCGATGACGACCTTCGCGCCCTCCAGGGCCAGCATCCGGGCCTCGGCGGCTCCCATGCCCCTTGCGCCTCCGCTGACCAGGGCGACCTTACCCTCAACGCGCGGCATATTTCCTCCAGTTGTCAGTGGCTAGTGGCCGGTGGCCGGTGGCCAGTTCCTCGGTTCAGTATAGCCCGTGGCCGGTTGCCGTTCCAGTGGCGTTCCATTGGAAACGCGGACCTTCGGCGTCCGCGCTGAACCTTCACCGGGTTTGGGACGACGGCCTCGGGTCGACGCCGGTGGCCGGTTTCCGATGGGGAGTGGTATGCTGGCGGCTGAACGAACAATTATGTTATGTAGACCTGCTTCCGGAGGCGTAATGGCATCGTCGATTGTGCGCGGAAAGTATGTGGTCTGCCGGGTTACGGGGCCTCACTCGGCGGAGGTAATCACCGACGGGGCGCTGTTGCAGCGGGACGGGGAGATCGTCGAGGTCGGCGGTTACGATGAAATGCGTCGCAGGCACCCGGACGAGGAGGTCATCGGGGCGTCAAACTACCTGGTGATGCCCGGCATGGTCAACGACCATTTCCACGTGGGCCTGACGCCATTTCAGATGGGCATCCCCGACCTGCCGCTGGAGATGTGGAGCTTGGCCCGCATCGGCGTCCGCCAGATTGATCCCTATCTGGACCAGCTATACGGAGCGGTCCAGATGATAGAGACGGGCACGACGACGGTGCAGGCCATCCACTCGCCGGGCCGGGGCGTCGGGCCGGTGAGCATGGAGATTGCGGACAAGGTCGTCGGGGCGTACCAGGCGTCGGGGATGCGCGTCTCCTACGCCCCGTCCGTAGCAGACCAGAACTCGATGGTGGCTGGAGCAGACGGCGGGGAGGAAGAGTTCGCCGCGACGATTGCAGGAGTTGGGCCGGGGGACCTGGGAGAACGCTACCGGGCTTTCATGGCTCCCAGCTACCGGCCCGTGGATGAGGTGATTCCCATCCTGGAGGAGATCTGCGCCAAGTACGGCGGCAACCAGTACGAGCGCGTACAGGTGACGATGGCCCCGAGCAACGTCCACCGTTGCTCGGACGAACTGCTGGTGGCGTTGAAGCAGCTTGCCGGGCGGCACAGCACCGGGATTCACATTCACCTGCAGGAGACCGTTTACCAGAAGCTGTACGGCTTCCGGGAATGGGACAAGACCCCGCTCCAGCACCTGCACGAGTTGGGGTTCCTCGGACCGGAGGTTACCTGCGGTCATAGCGTGTGGGCCACTGACGATGACCTGCGCATCATGGCCGAGACGGGGACCAATATCTGCCACAACGCCAGCTCCAACCTGCGATTGCAGAGCGGGATTGCCCCTATGGGCAAGATTCTGGCGGCGGGCATCCGGGTGGCCATGGGCAGCGACGAGGCGGGGTTGAACGACGACAAAGACCTTTTCCAGGAGATGCGGCTGGCGCTCAAGATACACCGGGTGCCGGGGATCGATTTCGATCCTCCCACGGCCTGCCAGGTGTTGCAGATGGCCACCGAGAACGGCGCGTACGCGAGCTGGTTCGGCGACCGCATCGGAACACTGGCCCCGGGCAAACGGGCTGACCTGGCATTGGTGGACCTGCGAAACATCGAGGAGCCGTTCCTTGACCCAGAGTCTCCGGTTGTGGACGCCCTGGTCCACCGGGGCAGGGGCATCGACGTGGACACGGTGATGGTGGACGGTGAGGTAGTGCTGCGCGGCGGGCAACTGACGAAGGTCAATAGGGAAGACCTGTTCCGGGAAATCAAGGCCGCGCTGGACCGGCCGCTGTCGCCGCTGGAGCAGGAACGGCGGGAGCTTGCCCGGCTGGTGGAACCCCATCTGCGCCGCTTCTACCTGGGCACCGTCCCCCAGGATGCGATGCCCCATACGGTGTACAACGCCAGGTCGTAGCGGCCCGGTCCATAGCGGAAAATACAGGGGGGCAGTGCTGGCTGTGATGGTCGGGACCAGAGTCATACGACATTTCGTGCCTGTGTCCATGACCTATGGGCACTTCCGGTACTACTGGCTTGCCCTGCTGACCGGCGTTACCGGCCACCAGATGCTGTTGCAGTTCACCATGCACTGGCAGATGTTCAAGTTGACCGGCGAGCCGATGGACCTGGCTTTGCTGGGCATGGCGATCGCGGTGCCCGCGCTGGCGCTGAACCTGCTGGGCGGAGTGCTGGCAGACCGGCTGGAACCCAAGTTCCTCGTGGCGGCGGCCCAGAGTTGTTCGGCAACGGTGGTCGCCCTCCTGGCCATATCAGTCCTCACCGGGGTGGTCCAGAGCTGGCACCTGCTGCTGGCCGCCGTGATCATCGGGGCCGGACAGGCCGTGGACCAGCCCAGCCGGGCCAGCGTTTCGCCAAGGCTGGTGCGTCCTGAGCACATAGTAAACGCGGTGGCGATGGACTCCCTGGTGTGGAACACCGTGCGGGTAGCCGGGCCGGTGCTGGCGGGGATAATCATCGAACGGGTGAGCATCGAAGCTTCAATGTTCTTCAGCGCGGCCACCTTTTATATCCTCGCGTGCGTTGTCTCGGTGTTGAGGATGCGGCCACGCCCGCCCTCCAGCGGCCAGGTAATCAGGCAGATTGGCGAGAGCCTCAGTTATGTGCGCCATCACCCAGTGTTTCTCCACGTGATGCTGCTCACCTTCTGCAACAGCCTGTTCGGGATGGCCTATATCGGACTGATGCCGGTCTTCGCCGAAGACGTGCTTCATGTAGGGGCGGAGAAGATTGGCTGGCTCCTTGGGGCTTCGGGCGTGGGGGCAATTCTCGGCACCTGGATGGTGGGCAATCTGAGGGAGGGCTTCCCAAAGGGGGAGATGATCCTGGGAGGGGCCGTCCTGTACGGACTCGCCCTGATACTGTTCGCGCTGGCGGCAGGCCAGGAACTCTACCGAATGTCGATGGCGCTCCTGTTCATCGTGGGAGTCGCCAATTCCTGGTACCTGGTGGGCGGCCTCAGTACGATTCAGCAATTGGTGCCGGAGCAGTTGAGGGGAAGGGTGATGGGACTGTACGGGATAACGTGGAGCCTGTCCCCTCTCAGTGTTTCACAGGCTGGCATCGTGGCCGAACATTTCGGCGCTCCTGTGGCCGTGGCATCGGGAGCGATGGTGATAGTAGTGGTGGCGGGAGCGATCTTCGCATTCAGCCCGGAGGTCAGAGACCTGCGCATGGGTGTGGGGATTGGAGCCGGACCAGCGGCGCAAGTGGCCGCTTCAACCAACGACTAGCGGGGGAATCATCCTGGGGATACTGCCCGGAAGATTACCTGGCTGGTAGAACCCACCCGTGCCGCTTCTGCCTGGGCGCCGTTCCCCAGGACGCCGCCCCACACGGTGTGCAACGCGCGGTCTTAGATACGGTCTCAACAGATACGCTCCGGCGGAGTTCCCAAGCCGGGAAGCGACAACGACGAAGCGTTAGCGGTCTGTCATTGTCGGGGCACTACCGGAGCAGATAGAACCATGAGGAGAAATACCAGAAAAGTCTTCAAAATCTTCTTCGTCCACTGATGAATTGACCACGATGAATTCGCCGTCGGATTTTACCTCCCCATAATCGAGGCTCCGCTTTTCATCCTCAGTCTCTTCGAGAACGTTTTCAATGTCCCGTTCTGCTCTCTTTGCCGACCTTTCGCTACGAAACACCCACACATAAGAACAACTGCTAAGATCAGCCCATTGAAGCGCAGTACGCCGTGAATAAAGGCAGTGTTGAGTTTCATGCAAAGTTGACCTTCATTAGTACTACAGTCGCACATGATTAACGAAACGGCAGGCCAGTCCCGAGAGTGACAAGTGCAAGATACGAGCCTATGGCTCTGTATTGCCAAAGACGCAGATGAACCCAACCCCGGTGGGCTGACGGAAGTGCTGAATCGGTAATCTGCGACTGTAGTATTAGGCAATCTCCCTCAACGAGTGGATAAGTTCTGAATCTCCTGTCGAGGGGTGGTAGTGCTGTCAATTTTGCACTTTAGTGCTTGGTGGCGACGGGTCCGGACTCACACCGTACTTGGCCAGAATAGCGTCCACGAACGGCTTGAGCACATGCTCGGCACAGTCAATACGGACTGCCACTGCCGACGCCGGCGCATTATCATCGTCCCTGTCATATAGGACGAGAACATCTTGCGCCATCTCTTCGCCAACTGCGCTCGACTCCCCATTTTCAATAAACAGCACCTGGTCTTCGGGGCTGTACACGACTTTTGCCTGCGGTAGAGGCTCCAATTCGTCAATTTTTATTGTATGTTCCACGGACGTCCTCCATATTTCCCTGCCAGTCTTCTGTCGCTGTATGCAGTGAGAAACTCCCCAGTCTCCGGGTCACCGATGAAAACCAACTTTATCCACTGCCGGGATTGCGGCACTCTCCCCACGATGACGGTCCGCCGTTCTCCACTTGAGGTGTGTTCCTCGTATCGGTCATAAGGTTCGGCAAGGACTCGCATCACCCATTCCGGGCGAACGTTGCCATGCCTCCTTAACGCAGATTCCCCGTGGCTTGGGGCTTTCCGTAAGTTTTGAAACGCCTGGCGCAACCTTGCATCTTCCATCTCACATATGGTTGCGCATTGGCAATTTAGGATCTACCTCTTGCTTGCAATACCAACTGGAATTCGACGGGGCCTATAGCCGCAATAAGGGGTTTTTGCGTCCCGGACGGCGCCATGAGGAAACTGATGCGAGACGCCCGGCAGCCTCGCAGATGAGGCGAGGCTGTCGGGCGTCTCTTGTCTCACACAACCGGCCCTGCCGCCGGTATGGGCTGCTACTGGTGGAACAGGTTCAGGGCGGAGCCAAGGCGGAACCAGACGATTTGCGACTCGCCGAAGGAGTGGTTCAGGTTGATGGACTCGGTGCTGCCGTCGGAGTGGTGCAGGGTGCAGGTCACCGGCTTGTCCGGGGCCAGGTCCTGCAGGCCCGTCAGGCTGACCCGGTCGTCCTCGCGTAGCTTATCGTAGTCGTCCGTGGTCTGGAAGGTCAGGGGCAGGAGACCCTGCTTCTTCAGGTTGGTCTCGTGAATGCGGGCGAAGCTGCGGGCTATGACCGCGGCGCCTCCCAGGAGCCTGGGGCAAAGGGCGGCGTGCTCGCGGCTGCTGCCCTCACCGTAGTTGTCGTCTCCGATGATCACCCACTTCACGTCATTGGCCTTGTAGTTGCGGGCAATGGCGGCGATGGCCTTTTCCGTTTCCCCGGTCAACAAGTCCAGGCCCTTGCCGCTGCTGCCGGTGTATGCGTTGGTCGCGCCCATCAGCAGGTTGTCGCTGAACTTGTCCAAGTGGCCGCGCAGGTTCAGCCACACGCCGGCGGGGGAGATGTGGTCGGTGGTGCACTTGCCCTGCACCTTCATCAGGACGGGCATGCCGGTGAAGTCATTGCCGTCCCACGCGGGCCACGGGGTCATAACCTGGAGGCGCTGGCTGTTGGGATCAATTGCGACCTCGATGTCGCTGCCGTCGTCCGGCGGCGGGAAGTAGGACGCCTGACCGGGGTCGAAGCCCGTGGCCGGGACTTCCGGCGCGGGCTTGGGCGGGTCGAGCATAACCTCGTTGCCCGCGGCGTCGGTCAAGGTGTCGGTCAGGGGATTGAAGGAGAGCCGACCGGCCAACGCGAAGGCAGTTGTGACCTCCGGGCTGGCGATGAAATTCATGGTCGTGGGCACGCCGTCGTTGCGGGCCGGGAAATTGCGGTTGTAGGAGGTGACGATGGAGTTGGGCTGCTCGGTGGCCTCCCGGGAACGGCGCCACTGGCCGATGCAGGGGCCGCAGGCGTTGGCCAGGACAGTCGCGCCAGCATCGCGCAGAGTCTCCAACTGGCCGTCGCGCTCAATGGTGGCGCGGACCTGCTCAGAACCTGGGGTCACCATGAAGGGCACGGCGACCTTGATCCCCTTGGCAGCGGCCTGCTCGGCCACGTCGGCGGAGCGGCTCATGTCCTCGTAGGAGGAATTAGTGCAGCTTCCGATGAGGGCGGTGGAAATTTCGTCCACGAACCCATTGGCGGGGTCCGCCACCTCGGCGGCAAACTGGGAAATAGGCCGCGCCCGGTCAGGGGAGTGGGGGCCGACGATGTGCGGCTCCAGCCTGGACAGGTCGATCTCTACGATGCGGTCAAAGTATTGTTCAGGGTTGGCCTCGACCTCGGGGTCGGCGGCCAGCATATCCCTGTGCTGCTCGGCCAGGCTGGCCAACTCACCGCGCCGGGTGGCCTCAAGGTAGCGGACCATCCGCTCGTCGAATGGGAAGACCGACGTGGTCGCGCCAAGCTCTGCGCCCATGTTGGTAATGGTGGCCTTACCGGTGCAGCTTATGGAGCTGGTCCCCGGCCCGAAGTATTCGATTATGGAGTTGGTGCCGCCGGACACGCTCAGCGCACCCGCCAGGAACAGGATGACGTCCTTGGGAGCGGTCCAGCCGTTCATCTCGCCGGTAAGGTGGACACCGATGCGGTTGGGGTAGAGCACTTCCCAGGGCAGGCCCGCCATCGCTTCAACAGCGTCGGCGCCGCCCACGCCCACGGAGCAGGAGCCAAGCCCGCCGCCGTTGGGGGTGTGGGAGTCGGTGCCGATGATGACAGCCCCGGGGAAGGCGTACTGCTCCAGGTTCACCTGGTGGATGATACCCGCTCCGGGTCCCCAGAACCCGATGCCGTACTTGGCGCTGGCGGAGCGGAGGAAATCGTACACCTCGTTGTTCTCTGCCAAAGACTCGCGCAGGTCCTGCGCTCCTTCCACGCGGGCCTGGATCAGGTGGTCGCAGTGGACGGTGGTGGGTATGGCGGTGCTTGTGCGGCGGGTCTGCATGAACTGGAGCACGGCGGTCTGCCCCAGCACGTCCTGGAGGATGACCCGGTCGGGACGCACTTGGAGGTAACTTCTGCCGGGAATCAGTTCCTGATTTTCAGGGTCGTCCAGGTGGGACAGGAGAAGCTTGTCGGCCAGGGTCATGGGCTTGCCAACTCTGCGGCTCACGACTTCCAGGTTTCGCCGCATCGTTTCGTATACTTTGGTTACGAACTCGGGAGTCGAATCACTAGCAACCATGAGGAATCCCCCACGAAAAAAATTACAAGTTGCAAGACAACCGAGGGATACGCCTCGGCAAGCTGGAGTTTATCAAGCGCGGCGATACCCCGTCAAACGGGGCACGATACCTACGATGCGCCGCAGCACATCAATCAAACGTTCCGCAGGTGTCGGCGAAGGACTTCCGGCACAAAGTCCGGAAGTTCCCGTCCGTCGCTAACCGACCGTTCGTTGACCGCATCGAAATCAACAGTTTCGTCACCGGTCCACATGATGTCGAGCCTCCGAATTTCCCGCATTGCTACGTGCGAATAGTTCTCAGGAAAAGCCCAATAGCAGGAACGGCAAACTTCCACGTCTCGGGCCTGCCAATTGTCGCAGTGTTCACAACTCCAGGACTTCGCTCGATTCGCGGACGGACAAAGCAACATGTAGTCATCCGGGTCTCGGAAAGGTCTCCGCTTCCTGCGATTTCAAAGGGAATCCTATGGTCTATCTGGAGTTCTCCTGCGGGGAACGGTTCCAGGTATATGTTGCACCGGGAACTGGCGGACTCTATGAGGGCTTCCTTGATTTTGGAAGAGAAGACCGTCCGTCCGGACAGTCGGGCCGAACGTTGCTGTGATGGGTCGCCAAACCGGTATGCTGCAATGCGCCTTCCGTCCGAACCGGCGACGCGGAACGTTTCCAATGGTATCCCTTGCTCTCGCACATCCCGAGCCCCACGGGGCGGATGGTTGTAACCGTAGAGGTCGCGCAACTCTTCGGTTGTAACGTACCCATGCTGGAGTATGTGGTCTATTACAGTCCTGGGACGCCTGGCCGTAACACTGCGGAGCAGCTCCAGGAACTCTGCAGGGAGATTCTGCTCTGTCACACGACACCATGACCCTGTGAATACGCCAGGGTCTGCATGAAACCGGGCGGCGATTCATGCAAACGGCTTACGAGAGCAGGCGACAGATACAACGACTCTATCGTCACATGATTAGCCCCGAGAAGAGTGGCTTGACTTGACCTGCCGGACTGGATGTACATGTGGGACAATTGCAAGCGTTCAGGCAGCGGTCTGCCATGCTGCTTTTCGCCCGTCTTCCCATCATAGCTGACCATGAATGATAATCCTTGGTCATTCATACAGGACAACGCTTCTACGAACTCGCCGACGGAAAGACCGTCGTAGTAGCGATGGTCCCTGGAGAATGAAGTCCCCTGGTATGGTGGGTCCATGTAGAGAACGTCCGCCGGGCTTGCGAGTGCAGTGACATCACGAAAATCGGATGACGCCAGAATAGTTCTGCTAGACAGCAACTCCGACACCCCCATGATTTGCTGCCGCATCTTATGAGGGTGCATTCCGGACCGGCGGTTGTCAGGGCTTTGATTGAACTTGCCTTCCGAACTGTATCTGACGGAGCCTTTTACGATTCGCGCCAACAGATAGAGCAGATGATGGGGTTCATGGGTGGTGTTGAACTGGCATCGGACCCTGAAGAAAAATTCCTTCCGGTCCGAACTCTGGTCATTCCAGAGACTTTCGTACCCATCTACGAGGTCAGACGGGCGGTCCAATATCCACGACCAGAGGGTCATCAACGATGGGTTAATGTCGTTGAGGAGAAACCTCCCCGCGAGTCCGTGGGCGGCAGCCGCAATGGAAATGGCTGCGGAACCACAGAATGGCTCAATCAGTGTCTTCGTATCTGATGGAATATAAGGCAGGATGTGGCGGGCAATGCTTCGCTTGCTGCCCTGATAGGGAAAAGGGTGTGGGACGCGTGTACGCATGCTCACTGGCCTACCCCACGAACAGGGTGTAGGGGGTGCGGTTTTGCTGGGTTACTGTCATGGGGTTCAGCAGACGGCGGCCCGGGTCCAGGGCGCGTTTGGCGATCTCCACGTTAATGGGGGGCACCTGCTCCAGGGCGCAAATCTCGTCAAGGGTGAAAAACCGGGCCTGGTCAACCTCGTGTTCGTCGGGCTTCGGCTCGCCGCCAATCCACTTGAGCAGCAGCACCACGTAGAGGCTGTTGGCCGAGTCCTCGTCGTAGCGGTTCCTGATGCCCAGGACGCCCTCCACCTCGGCGGTGACCCCTGCCTCTTCTTCGACCTCGCGCACCACGGCCTGCTCGATGGTCTCGTCAGGTTCGATGAAGCCTCCAGGGACCTGCCAGTTGCCCCGGCCCCGGCGGGAGGCCCGGCGCACCAGCAACAGGCGTCCGTTGTCGACGACGGCCCCTCCCACGCCAACGTTGTAGCCGCTGTTGTACCGCTCCGGTGGTGGCATATTTCTACTCCAAAACCAAGTCTCACAAGTCTCAATGGAAATAGCCTGTGGCCGATTCTATCGCGGTTGGCCGCTAGTGGCCAGTGAGTGATGGGCCATAACAGTCCACTCCTTTATCGGACACGTCAACCGGGATATAATCACCCGTACCGGCCGGGCAGGCCCCGGTCCCGCAGGGCCAACCTGAGGGCGTTAGGCGCAGCGACCACGGGACCGGAAAAGACGAGCGAGCCAAGGGAGCGGAGAGAAGATGACTCAACAAGAAGGCGGGTTCAGCCCCGAGGTGGTGCTGGAGCACATGCGGCGCAACGGCGTTACCCACGTGGTCTGGCTCCCGGACAGCGAGACCAATTTCCTTTACCTGCTGATGAAGGATGAGCCGACGCTGGACTTGATAGCCGTCAGCCGGGAGGGCCAGGCTTTCTCCACGGCGGCCGGCCTTGCGGTCGGTGGGGCCAAGCCCATTATCCTGATACAGAATACCGGCCTGATGGAGTCCGGCGACTCGCTTCGCGGCTGGACAATGGGCATGAACATACCGGTCGTCCTGATGGTGGGTTACCGGGGATGGACCCGCCACGGCGTAGACCAGGACACCGCCGCCACCTACACCGAGCGATTCCTCAATGCCTTCGGGATCAAGTACTACCTGGTTGAAGGCAACGAGGACGCCGACAGGATCTCCATCGCCTTCCACGAAGCGGAGAGGACCAACCAGCCGGTGGCGGTGCTCGTTGGCGATGAGTACCACGGGTTCAACCGTTAAGTATGCGTCTGGAGAGTGAGCCAATTGTCCGGTAAAGTCTACCTCGTCGGCGCAGGTCCTGGTGACCCGGGGCTGATTACCGTCAAGGGCGCAGAGTGCCTGCACCGTGCGGACGTGGTGCTGTACGACCGTCTGCTCGACCCGGCGTTGCTGGACTTGGCCCGGGAGTCGGCCCGTCGCGTCTTCGTTGGGAAGGAGCGGGACCGGCAGGCTATGAGCCAGTCCGAGATAAACCAGTTCCTGGTGGACGAAGGCGGCGCAGGCAACGTGGTCGTCCGGCTCAAGGGAGGCGACCCCTTCGTGTTCGGGCGCGGCGGCGAGGAAGCCCTGGCCTTGGCAAGGGCGGGAATCCCCTACGAAGTCGTCCCCGGCGTGACCTCCGCGGTGGCTGCCCCGGCCTACGCTGGCATACCCCTGACCCACCGGGGACTGGCATCATCATTCACCGTGGTCAGCGGCAGCGAAGACCCGTCCAAGGCCAACTCGTCGGTCAGGTGGGACGCGCTGGCCCGCACCGGCGGCACCCTGGTCGTGCTCATGGGCTGGCAGCCGCTGCAATCGATCCTCGATACCCTGGTCAAAGAAGGGATGCCCCCCGATACCCCGGTGGCTCTCGTGCAGTGGGGCACATGGCCCCGGCAGGCCACGGTCACGGGCACACTGGAAAACGCCGTGACATTGGGTAAGGAGGCCGGGCTCCGGCCCCCGGTCGCGGCGGTCATAGGTCCGGTGGCGGACCTGCGCCGGGAGCTGGCCTGGTTCGACCGGCGTCCCCTGTTCGGCAAGAAGGTGCTGATAACCCGCTCCCGCACCCAGGCGTCCCAGTTCCGGGCTTTGCTGGAAGAACTGGGTGCGCAGGCCGTGGAGGTCCCGGCCATCCAGACCGTGGGGCTGGAGGACTACTCGGAGCTTGACGGGGCGCTGTCCCGCCTCGGCGACTTCCGGTGGGCCATTTTCGCCAGCGTCAACGCCGTGGACTCGGTGTTCGACCGGCTGGATAAGCAGGGACTGGACAGCCGCGTTTTCGGTGGTGTCACCGTCGGGGCCATCGGCCCGGCAACGCGCAACGCTCTCTCCCGCCGGGGAATTGCCGCCGACTTCGTGCCGAGCCGTTCCGTTTCCGAGGTGGTGCTTGCCGAGTTGGAACAGTACGACTGGACGGGCGTTCCCGTGCTGCTGCCCGCGGCCGACATCGGGCGCGACGCCATTGAACGAGGCCTGGCTGCACGCGGCGCGAAGGTGGAGCGCATCGCCGCCTACCGCACCGTCCCGGCCGATGGCATGGCGGAGAAGGCGCGGGAAGCCCTGGCATCGGGAATCGATTTCGTCACGTTTACCAGTTCATCGACAGTGACCAACCTGATGCGTATGCTGGACGGCGACAAAACGGCATTGGAACGTAGTATGATTGCCTGCATCGGCCCCACCAGCGCCGCCACCGCTGCGGAGTTGGGGCTGCGCGTAGACCTGGTGGCGCCGGTCCATACGGTAGAAGGGTTGGTGGACGCCCTGGTTGAATACGTAGATGGCAATTAGCGGTTCGCACCCGTTAACCACTATTCACTATCCGCTAACTACAGAGGTGACAGCCATGCAGAGATTCCCAGATCTCAGGCTTCGCAGGCTCCGGGAACAGCCGTCGGTACGCACCCTGGCCCGGGAGACCCGGCTGTCGGTCTCCCAGTTTATCTATCCCATGTTTGTCACCCATGGGTCAGGGTTGCGTGAGCCGATAGAGCCGATGCCCGGCTGCTACCACTTCTCCCTCGACCGTCTGACCGAAGAGGTGGGCGAAGCCTACGAGCTGGGCATCCCCGGCGTCCTGCTGTTCGGGCTCCCTGCGGAGAAGGACCCCCTCGGCCTGGAGGGTTACGACCCCGAGGGCATCATCCAGGAGGCCGTGCGCACCATCAAGCGGGAGGTTCCCGGCATGATGGTGATTTGCGACGTTTGCATGTGCGAGTACACCGACCACGGCCATTGCGGGGTAATCGAGAGCGGG
Source organism: Dehalococcoidia bacterium (assembly GCA_034422355.1). GTDB lineage: Bacteria > Chloroflexota > Dehalococcoidia > Lucifugimonadales > UBA3495 > CATOSP01. The sequence continues at coordinate 33,784 of DAOUJS010000133.1, forward strand.
CGGGACGGCCCGATAATAGATAATGACGCCACCCTGGAACTGCTGGCCCGCACCGCGGTGACCCAGGCCCAGGCCGGCGCCGACATGGTGGCCCCGTCAGCCATGATGGACGGGCAGGTGCGGGCCATCCGCGAGGCCCTGAACGAGGAGGGCTACGACGACCTTCCCATCATGGGCTACGCCGCCAAGTACGCTTCCGCCTTCTATGGCCCCTTCCGAGTCGCCGCGGACTCCACCCCCCAGTTCGGCGACCGGCGCAGCTACCAGATGGACCCGGCTAACGCCCGGATGGCCATGCGGGAGATAGAGAGCGACATCGCCGAGGGCGCGGACATCGTCATGGTCAAGCCCGCCCTGGCCTATCTGGACGTAATCCGCCGGGCCAGCGAACGCTACGACCATCCGCTCGCGGCCTACAACGTCAGCGGCGAGTACTCTATGGTCAAGGCCGCCGGAGGCCACGGCTGGCTGGACGAAAAGTTGGTGACAATGGAACTGCTAACCGCTATCAGCCGCGCCGGGGCGGACATTATCCTCAGCTACCACGCCAAGGAAGTGGCCCAATGGCTGAGGGATTAGGGACAATAAGGCATGATTAGGATGAAGTAGAAGAGGTCTGGGTCTTCCCGTCAAATGTGTTCTATGTCTACGCTTCTGGCTCCGGGGGTATAAAGAGGAAGTACGGCAACCCCCTTACCGACCACCTGTGCGGATTCCGCAACCGATGGGAACTCATATCGAATTACGAGGAATGGCGCAGCTTAATGACTTCCCCGGAAGGATTTGAAGACCTGGAGGACATTCTGGCGGCGAAGGAAGCGCAGGAGTGTCCCGAGGAAGAGAGAATGTCTTTCGACGAATATGTCCGCAGCCTCCCCGAGACGCTATGAGGTTCGGCCCAGCAGCCGACGGGGTAACCGTGAACTCGACGGTTGCCGCCCGAATACAAGCGTCGGGCAGACGCAGCCATTGAGTCTTTGGCTGTTGACCTCCGGCCACGAGGGTCTCGGCATCTTAATGACGATGTCTACAGAATCAGGGAAGGCCGATACCGTATCGTCTATGTAGCAGATGACATGGCCCGCCAAATTGACATTACCAGGTTGGACTGCGGACCGAATCGACGTATTCAAACCTAAGAAGGCGGTCTCGGGGCCAACGTATCCCACATTTGGGCTAGGGATGAAATGATGCAGTTTTCCAGGTCAGAGCAACTCTTTAACGAGGCGCAGCAGTATATTCCGGGCGGCGTAAACAGCCCGGTGCGGTCCTTCCGGGCCGTGGGAGGCACACCACCGTTCATCGCCAGGGGCCAGGGTTCCCACGTCTGGGACGTGGACGGTAACGAATACATCGACTACCTGGGGTCATGGGGGCCGCTGGTGCTGGGCCACGCCCATCCCGCGGTCGTCGAGGCACTGCGCAGGGCCGCCGAGGGCGGCTCCAGCTTCGGCGCTCCGGTGGAGAACGAGGTGGAGCTGGCCCGGCTGGTCTGCAACGCCTTCCCCTCGGTGGATATGGTGCGGCTGGTGAACTCCGGCACCGAGGCCTGCATGAGCGCCATCCGGCTGGCGCGGGCCTTCACCGGGCGGGACAAGATCATCAAGTTCGCCGGCTGCTACCACGGCCACGCCGACGGTCTGCTGGTCAGGGCCGGTTCCGGCGCCATGACCCACGGCATCCCCACCAGCGCCGGGGTGCCTGAGTCCTACGCCACCGAGACCCTCGTAGCGGACTTCAACGACCTGACCTCGGTGGAAGCCTGCTTCGAGTCCTTCCCTTCGGCCATTGCAGGGATCATCGTCGAGCCGGTGGCCGGGAACATGGGCGTGGTCCCGCCCGCTGAGGGTTTCCTCGAAGGGTTGCGGAATATCACCAGCAGGGACGGGGCGCTGCTGATCTTCGACGAGGTGATAACCGGGTTCCGGGTAGGACCCCAAGGCGCTCAGGGCCTGTTCGGCATCACGCCGGACATCACGGCGATGGGCAAGATCATCGGCGGCGGCCTCCCCGTCGGCGCTTACGGCGGCAGACGTGAGATCATGGAGCGTGTGGCCCCCCTGGGCAACATGTACCAGGCCGGCACCCTCTCCGGCAACCCGCTGGCGGTCAGCGCCGGGGTCGCCACCCTGACCGAACTTCAGGCTCCCGGTGTTTACGAGCGGATCGACGGCTTGGCCCGTCGGCTGACCGACGGGCTGGCCCAGGTCTTCCAGCAGGCGGAGGTTCCCGGCACAATCAACCGGGTGGGGTCCATGTTCACCGGGTTTATGAACCCCGGACCCGTGAGTATGCTGGAGCAGGTGGAAGCGTCGGACGCCGAGCTTTACGGCCGCTATTTCCACGAGATGCTGGGGCGGGGCGTATACATAGCGCCGTCCCAGTTCGAGGCGGGGTTCGTGTCCACCGCCCACACCGAAGCGGACATCGACGAGACCATCGCCAGGGCGGAGGATGCGCTGCGGGAGTTGGGGTGAGTCCTGATGTCTATCGAAACGGCCAACCGCCACGCTGAAATTAGCCGCCGCATGATTTCACAGGCCAACTACGAGCTGGACCATCTGGGAGACCGCGTGCAGGCGTCGGAGAAAGCGGCGGGAGCTGTAGCCCACGCCATCAAGTCCATCGGCGAGGACCGGCAATGGCGGCATGGTTCCCACAACCTGCGGCGGGAAATCATGGCGTTGATGGCTGCGGAGTATGGCAATCCGGCACTGGCCACACTCCAGCAATACGCGGACCAGTTTCACGGCAACTTCTATGATGACCGCTTGTACGACTGGCAACTGAGGCAGGATCTCGATATTGTGACCGGTCTGTTGGAACACTTGTTGGAAGTGCGTGAGCGGGGGCCGAATCCGGAGTTCGTTCCTACCCCCGGCCAGCAGCATTCCATCGACCGGCTCCGCCTCAGCGAGGAAGAAGCTTCAACCGATCCAACGATTGACCTGCCGCCGCCGATGCCGCCGTTTGTGCCGCCGCAGGGGTAGTTTTTCTGAAACCCACTGACCGGGTCTCCTGTAGCGGCGGGTGAATTTCCAGCTTCCGCCCGCCGGTCTGTTACGAACGGGAATCGAACTCCACCGTCTCGCCCGGGTTGACCTTGAACCAGCCATGTCCCGGAGCCGGTTCCTCCTGCCTGCGCCGTGGGACTACCCGCACCCCCAGCGACGCCAGCATTTCGTCTATCTGGCGTACCGACTGGGCCACCGGCTCGGACGAGGAGATAGCCTGAGACAGCCTCATCCGCACCTCCAGGAGTTCGTTAGTGAGCCTTAGGGCCATCTCCACCCCGGCAAGGTTCAGCCCCATATCCTCGACAAAGTGCTTGATCAGCCTTAGGCGGGCTACGTCCTCGTCGGAGTAGGTCCGCAAACTCCCCATGCGCAGCGGTGCGATGAACCCGGCCCGCTCGTACTTGCGCAGTGTCTGGGGATGCATGTCCAGGTTCTTCGCCACCACGCTGATCAGGTATATGCCTTGAGTCTGCCTCATTCCCCTATCCGATGCCCTGCCGCTTGCAGTATTAGTCCATTTATATACCAAGCATATGATAGTGTCAATCATATGTCCAGTTTATAATTTATTATATATAGGTACTTGACACAATCCGTATCAATATATATACTCAGACCATATTCTTGATGAGCAAGGAGGTTATGCCGTGGCAGCAATGGAAATTCTCGAGCGGAACGAACAGGCGGACATAGCCGTAGAGGATCTCTCGCCCAGCATTGCGCGGGACGTGGAGAGCGCTCTGGAAGAGGCCGAGTTGGCCAGGGAGAAAGAGCAGCCGGAAACCCGCCAGTGGCACTACCAGGTTGGCGGCGCTGGCGTCCGCTACTACTCCTTCCGGTAGACCTGCTGTCGGGAACACCGCAAGGGCAGGACTCACGGAAGAGCGAGAAAACAAGAAACCAACAAGCGTAATGGAGGAAGAAACACGATGATGAACCGCTGGGAACCATTCAACGATCTTCGCAGGATGCAGTCCACAATGGACCGGATGTGGCGCAGGTTCGGCAATCTCGACGGTCATTCCGATGACCACGACTTTGAGGCCTGGGCCGTGCCCCTGGACGTGATCCGCCTGGGCGACGACATCATTGTCCGAGCGTCCATGCCCGGCGTCCCGCCCCAGGATATCCAGGTGTCCATCGAGGACAACCTGCTGACAATCCAGGGCCGCACGTCGGGCCAGCATGAGGAAGCCGAGGGCAACTACCTGATGCGCGAGCGCCGGAGCGGGTCCTTCCACAGGACCCTGAGGCTGCCCGACTCGGTGGACGCCGACAGGGTTGAGCCCCGCTACGAGCACGGGGTCCTGACCATAACCGTCCCCAAGGTCGAGGCCAAGCGGGCCAGGCAGCTGCCGGTCCAGGTCGTCGAGGAATCCGGGACCGAGGGCAGCTAGGCCGGGCCCGGTCTTCCAGGCCGGAAACTCGGCAGGACCAACCCGATAAACAAGACCGGCGCGGGGATGAACTCGCGCCGGTCTTGCGTTCCATCTGCCATGCGCCCAGGACCGTTTCTCCGGCAAAGCCAAAAAGTTCCGGCGCGGGACCCGTTGAGGGGGATACCCGCGCCGGTAAATGTCCGAAGCGATGGTGCCGGGCGTCGGCTAGGTGCCGTAGCGGGCGGCGGCGTTTGGGTCGCTGTACTCCACGTTCTTCGTCGCCCAGAAAGCCGCAGCGATGTCGTCGCAGGCCGCGACCAGGTTCTCTGCATTCTCCATGCTGACAGTCTGCTTGCACTGGCCCGCCAGCTTGAGTGCGGCGTTGAACTTGGCGGCGATCTCATTTGCGTCGGTGTTTGGCCAAGCATAGTCGGCCCAGAGGATCCGCAGTTCCTCCTTGCACTTCTCGGCGTGCTCTTCCTTGACCTGGACATAGCGGCTGAAGGTGTTTGCGAACGCCTGGTGCGCTGCCATCTCTGAACCGGGGGCCGGATGCTCAAGGTTCTGCATCCGAAGCACCATCTTCTGGACTGTCTGGGCTGCCATCTTGGCAACTATTGGGTCGTAGATTCCGCAGGGAATGTCGCAGTGGGCCTTTGCCCTCGGCACGCTCAACCACTTGAACATACTTGCGCTACCTCTTTTCTAAGATTGAATGCCCGAACCAGATTACAAGAAAATGCCACCTTCCGCAACCTTGGCAGCGTGCCCGGTGCAGCCTCGGCGAGGTGGCTGACGGCTTCAGTCCAGCCCCTTCAATTGTTCCATAATGAGCGCGTTGTCCGGGCGGTCGGTAAGGTCCTTCCCAATGTACCGCCACCGGATCTTTCCTTCTTTGTCCACCACGAAAACCGCGGGCGCAGCCAGACCGTCGCCCAGCAGGTTGTATACCCCGTACATGCGGGCGACCCTGGCCTTCGGGTCATACAGCACCGGGAACTCTAGCTCGAACCCTTTGACCAGGTAGTAGGCCCCTTCCCACTCATTGACTGCGATCGCCAGCGTCTCCGCACCAAGCGCCATCATCGCCGGGTAGTCCTTGTTCAGCTGCACGAGCTGCTGCCGGCAAAAGGATCAAGTGTGGGTCCGGTAAAAGACCAGGACGACGTTTTTCTTGCCCGCATATGACGCCAGGTCGATAACTGGTCCGTTGCCGCTGGGCAGCGTGAAGGTAGGCGCCTGCATCCCCAACGCCGCCGGGTAACGGCCGTTGCCTATACTGCTGATATCGGGCGTCGCCGAGCCTGTGGGAGCCAATGTTGCCGTGGGGGCGGGGGTTGCTGTAGGAGCGACCGTAGGAGCGACCGTAGGTGGCGGAACCGTGGCCGTGGGTTCCGGCGTTGCCGTGGGGATAAGCGTAGGCGGTGCTGGTGTGGCCGTGGGAACCTGCGTCGCCGTCGGAACGGAAGTGGACGGCGGCAGTACAGGTTCCGGCGCCGACGCAGGCGCGGAGCCGCAGGCCAGCAGCATGGCAACGGTGAACAGCAGGCTGAAACCGGCAAGGAACCGGAGCACGGGATGTCCCCTACGCGACGGGCTGGGATTAGGCAATGCGTTGGCCACTGGGTAATCGATAGATGGTTTTCCTTAAATACGCCGACGGTATGCGCACCGGATTCTACCAAAGTTGTATCCGATAATCACCGTGGATATAATCGAAATCCCCCTGTCCTATATTCAAAGATGATGGAATAGCGGCCCAACGCGCCGCAGGAGGAGAACCTATGGCCACCACCAGCCGCAACCTCTCCCTCAAGCACCGCAGCCGGGAGATCACCGAGGGGCCGGACCGCGCCCCCGCTCGGGCCATGCTCACGGCTATGGGCCTGACCCCCGACGACATGGACAAGCCCTTTGTCGCCCTTGCCAACCTGGCCAGCGACGTTACCCCGTGCAACGTTCATTTGGACCGGCTGGCCCAGGCCGCCAAGGAGGGGGTGCGTCAGGCCGACGGCGTCCCCTTCGAGTTCGGCACCATCACCATCAGCGACGGTATCTCGATGGGCACCGAGGGCATGAAGGCTTCGCTGGTCAGCCGGGAAGTCATCGCCGACTCCATAGAGGTCGTGACCTTCGGCGAGCGCATGGACGCCCTGGTGGCCATCGCGGGCTGCGACAAGAACATGCCCGGCTGCATGATGGCCATCGCACGGCTCAACGTCCCCGCGCTGCACATATACGGCGGCACCATCATGCCGGGCAGCTACAACGGGAACGACGTCAACATTCAGGATGTGTTCGAGGCCGTGGGCGCACACGCCAGCGGTCGTATGACCCTGGACGAGCTGCGTGCGCTGGAGTGCGTTGCCTGTCCCGGCGAGGGTTCCTGCGCAGGACTGTTCACCGCCAACACCATGTCCACTGCCATCGAGGTCATGGGCATGGCCCTGCCCGGCGACGCTTCCATCCCGGCTACAGATCCCCGCAAGATCGAACACGCCCGGCAGGCGGGCCGGACCCTGATGCGGCTGCTGGAAGAGGACCTCCGGCCCAGGGACATTCTCACCCGCCAGGCATTCGAGAACGCCATCACCACTGTGGTCGCTATGGGCGGCTCGACCAACGCCGTGCTGCACCTCATGGCCATCGCCAACGAGTCCCAGGTGGACCTCAGGCTGAGCGACTTCGACCGCATCAGCCGCAGCACCCCCTACATCGCCGACATGCGGCCCGGAGGCCAGTACGTGATGGCAGACCTGGACCGCTACGGCGGCGTTTCGCTGATAATGAAGCGGCTCCTGGAGGCGGGCCTGCTCCACGGCGACGCCATGACCATTACGGGCAAGACCATCCGCGAGAACGTGGAGTCAATGGACACGGTTGACGACCAGCCCGTGATAATGCAAATGGACCAGCCACGCAGTCCCACCGGCGGACTGGCCATACTCTACGGCAACCTGGCTCCCGAGGGAGCGGTCATCAAGGTTGCCGGGTACCAGGAGAAGGTGTACCAGGGACCGGCCCGGGTCTTCGACCAGGAGCAGGCGGCCTTCCGGTCCATCCAGCGGCAGGAAATCAGACCGGGGGACATCGTGGTGATTCGCTATGAGGGTCCCAAGGGAGGCCCCGGAATGCAGGAGATGCTGGCTGTCACCGGCGCGCTGATTGGCCAGGGGTTGGGTGACGACGTTGCTCTGATGACCGATGGACGCTTCTCCGGCGCGTCCCGCGGCCCGATGGTGGGCCACGTGACGCCCGAGGCGGCCGTGGGCGGTCCCATCGGTCTGCTCAACGAGGGCGACATCATCACTCTGGACATCCCCAACCGCCGCCTGGACGTGGCGCTGACCGAGGAGGAGTTCGCCGACCGCCGCGCCAACTTCAAGCCCATGCCCCCCAACTACACCACCGGCGTCCTGGCCAAGTACGCCAAGCTCGTCTCCTCAGCGTCCGAAGGGGCGGTGACGGGGTAGTACTCCCGCATTTGATTAGGAGGTGGGGGAGGTGACGATGGAAACTGACGACATAGACCTGATAGAGCGGATAGAGTCCGAGGAAGAAGACCTCGACGTTGGCGCTCCCATCCATCGAATAACCTCATATCCGTCGGATCCAGACCTAGAGACGTTGCATTCGAGGTGGAAGCGAAAAGAGCTCATTATTCCGGAGTTTCAACGAGGGTTCGTATGGAAACCCGCCCAAGCCAGTCGGTTGGTTGAGTCGTTCCTGATGGGTCTGCCAGTCCCTGGGATCTTCGTCTTCGTCCAAAACAATGCCCAAGGAGAGAGTGACTCAACGCAGCTAGTTATAGATGGCCAACAGCGGCTGCGCAGCGTGTTTGGCTTCTTTGAAGGCGAACTGCCTTCTAGCGGGAGTCCCTTCAGACTGACTGGAGTGGACGGGCGGTGGATGGGCAAAAGATACAGAGACCTCACCCATGGAGAACAAACGACGTTGCTTCGGTCGGTTCTCCGGGTCGTCAATATAGAGCAACGAGACCCTCCCAACGACAGTTCTAGCATATACAAGATTTTTGAGCGGTTGAACACCGGTGGGACCACTCTGACACCCCAGGAGATACGGAACAACTCCTGTAGTGGTCCCTTCAACGACATGTTGGTGGATGTGAACAACTATCCTGCTTGGCGCGAAGTATTTGGTTCGGCTGGACCGGACCGCCGAATGCGCGATGTTGAACTCATTGCTAGATTCCTCGCCTTATGTGAGGGGCATGAGTCATACACAAAGCCCATGAAAGAGTTCATCACAAACTATATGGCGAGACATCAAAAGGAGGTCAACCCGCAGACATACCGAAGTATCTTCACTGACACGGTCCAACGTGTCGTCGACTCACTGGGCACTAGGCCGTTTCATGTACGTCGAGGCATCAATGTAGCCGTGTTCGACTCAGTGATGGTGGCGTTTGCGAAATCAGGCTCTGCCCCTTCTGACATCACCGAGCGATATCAGGCCCTTAAAGTCAATCCTAGCTTCGTCGACGCCACAACTGCTGCCACAACTGACGTCGATACTGTGCGAGAGAGGCTGGAATTAGCCCGGCAAGTGCTGTTTGAATAATGCCACGAGATACCTACGTGGCAGATAGGTGCTCCGAAATCAATGCTCTAATCGAATACGCTGCCGAGAAGTCTGACTCTGACCCCAGTGTAGGAGCTCATCTGGCTGGCTATATGAGTGTGCTCATTTCCGGTGTCGTTGAAGACTGCGTCGAGCATCTGGTTGTTGAACGGGCCCGGATGTCAAACGATCCACAACTCCAGGAATTCGTCCGGCACTCTATAGACAGGCAATTTAGGAATCCCAAGTCCGATGATATAGCGAATGTACTGCGTCAGTTCAGTGAAACCTATCGAAATTCCTACAACCGTTCCGTCAGCGAACAAGCACGAGAGGCGTTGGGCAGTATCGTTAGCAACCGCATGTCACTGGCGCATACGGCCACCCCACAATCAACTCTCACTGTCAACGATGTCCGAGGATATTTCGTACAGATAGTTGAGATACTTGAGGTTGTGGAGCGTATCCTGCTCCACGGTGACTTGGGATCCCAAATTGCTACCGAAAGCTGAGGTTCTCCGTTAACTCAGTAATCCGATTTGACTTAAGACTCTATCATCGGCAGCGGGCCTGTTGACCGTCGCTCACTACGAGCCCATGTCCAATTTTGCCCATGATTGAGTGAGACGGCGTCCGATCCGCCCCGAAGAATCACCGAGGTGCAGCATGGCTTCAGAACAGATCGAGTTCACCATCCGGGGAAGCGTGGCGCGTATCACCATGAACCGGCCCGAGGCCCGCAACGCCATGTCGCCTGAAATGGTCGAAGACATGGGAGAGGCCCTGCGCTCGTGTCGCCGGCAGGACATCCGGGCCGTGATAATCGGCGGGGCGGGCGGGGCGTTCTGCGCCGGGGCGGATGTCAAGGACTTCGTGGACCAGTTGGACAGCGGCGGCCCCGAGGCGCTCTCCCAGCACCTGAACAACCTTGCCGGCGCGCTGCATCGCGACGTTGTCCTGGAGATACGCCGCCTGGAGAAACCGGTTATCGCCAGCATCGACGGGGTCGCCGCCGGGGGCGGGTTCAGCCTGATGCTGGCCTGCGACATCCGCATCGCTTCCGCCGCGTCCCGGTTCCTGATGGCCTACGCCAACATCGGCGCAACCGCCGACGGCGGATCCACTTACCTGCTGCCCCGGCTGGTGGGCGCGGGGAAGGCGATGGAGCTGTTCATGTCCAGCCAGCCCATGAGCGCCGAGTCCGCCCTGGAGATAGGGTTGATTAACCAGGTGTGTCCTTCTGGAGACCTGGACCGGCACGTACTGGAGACGGCCATGCGCCTGGCAGAGGGGCCGACCGTTGCCTACGGACGGGTTAAAGCACTGTTCGACCGCTCCTGGGACTCCAACCTGGAGGACCAACTGGACGCGGAGACCGCATCCATGAGCAACATCGGCCTGACCGGAGACTTCCACGACGGAATCCGCGCCTTCGCCGAAAAACGCCGTCCCTGGTTCCAGGGGCGGTAGTTCGCAGCAGGAGACCCGTTCTTTCATTCGCAGGGGTTCCGTTAACTTGTGGGGTATTCCAATTCTCAACAGATAAAATTGGGAATAACGGATGGCGTCATTTGACTACTCAGCGGTCGGTCCCGCGTCATCCATTTCAGTACGGGTTATGTTGCTCTCCCTGTGGATGCCATTGCTGGTTCTGGTGGCGGCTGTCGTTTGGTTTGCCGGTTGGCTTGGTGGAACCGGGCCGTCGGTCGGCTTGCCGTATTATCTACTTTCTATTACTCCAGCGCTTGCCTTGGGTTGGCTCCTTGCTATTCCGCTGACCATGTCGGTATTCCTGCTCCACCGCCGTTCCCATATCGTCGCATATGTATGCGGGGCGGCGCTGGTTCCCCTCTCGTTTGTTGCGTATGTCGTGGGTGGGCTGTTTCTGGGGCCGGTGGGTATCTTGATCGCGGTGGCGCTCTCTTTACCCGCTTGGGACGTTCTGCTGGTGGTACGGCGGCGGCAACACTGCGCTCTATCCCATAAGTAAACGGGACCTGGACCCGCTGGGGAGAGATGAGGGTGTAGCCGCTCGCATACGGCTTCTACCCCACTTCCACCACCGTCACACCCTCGCCGCCGTTGCCTTCACCGCCCTCGTAAGCTGAGGCCAGGGGGTGACGGTCCAGGTACTCCCGGATGGCGCGGCGCAGGGCGCCGGTGCCTTTGCCGTGGATAATGCGGATGTTCTCCACTCCGTCCAGGGAGGCATTGTTCAGCAGGTCGTCCACACGCCCCAACGCTTCGTCGACGCGGCACCCGCGCAGGTCTATTTCCGTGTTGCTCTGCTTGGGGGACTGCCGCTGGAAGAAAACCCCGTGCTGGGCCGCGGCCTGATGCCCGCCCGCCGGACGCTCCAGTTGGTACAGGGGCACCTTGGCCCGCATCGTACCCAGCAGCACTTCCACCTGCCCCTCCTCGTCGACCGGCGTGATCACCTCCACCGGACGGGGGATGCCCCGGAGAAACACCCGGTCGCCGCTGCCCACCCGCTCCTGCCAGGGGGTGCGCTTCACCTCGATGGGCTGCCATTGGGGCGCGCGCACCTCCCGGGCAGCCTCCCGCAGTTGGGCACGCTGCTCCTGGATGACCAGCCGGTGTTCGCCCGGGGACGGGGCGCGGTCCAACGCTCGCTCGGCGCGGCGCAGCCTGTCCAGCAGGTCCCCGATGCGCCCCTGTAGTTCCTGCCGCGCATCCTCCACCAACTCGGCCTTGCGCGACTCCACGTTGGCCAATTGGGACTCGGCTTCGGCCTGCTGCTGGCGCGACTGGGCCAGGTTTGCCTCCGCCTGCTGGCGGAGTTCTTCTACGACCCTGCGTTCTTCCTGTAGCTGGAGCAGCAGGTCCTCCGTGGCCTGTTCCACCGGCGAGATGGCAGAGCGGGCCTGCTCGATAACCTGCGGCGGCATCCCCAGGCGCGCGGCGATGGTCAGGGCGTAGCTCCGTCCCGGAACGCCCAGGGTAACGCGGTATGTGGGCCGCAGGGTCTGTGGGTGCAGGTCCACGCTGGCATTGACCATCCCTGGGGTCTCCTGTACGAACCGGGCCACGCCCCGGTGGTGAGTTGTGGCTACGACCAGGGCCCCCAGTTCAAGAAAGTGGCTCAGGATGGCCTGTCCCAACGCTGACCCCTCGTCCGGGTCAGTGCTGGTGCCCAGTTCGTCCACCAGGACCAGCGACTGGGCGGTGGCCTGTCCCATGATGGTCAGCAGGTTCTGGATGTGGGAGCTGAAGGTGGAAAGGGCTTGCTCGATGCTCTGCTGGTCGCCGATGTCCACGAACACGCCGTCGAACAGGGGCAGCGCCGCTTCGTCTGCGGGAACATGCAGCCCAGACTGGGCCATGAGGGACAGGAGTCCCACCGTTTTCAGGGCAACCGTCTTGCCTCCGGCATTGGGGCCGGTAATGAGCATCACCGTCGCGGGACGTATGATATCCGCCGTTCCCCGGCCGTCTGGGGCGGCGTTCTCGACAGACTCGCCGCCCAATTCGATTGTCACCGGCACCACGTCCGAACCCGTCCGGCCCGCCCCCTGGCCGGAGAGCAGCGGGTGGCGGGCTGCCGTCAAACGCAGTCTCCGCTCTCCATCCCGCAGGCCGGCCACCCAGGGAGAAACGGCCCGCAGCGCCGAGGAGTATCGCCCCTTGGCCATGTCGAAGTCCAACCGCGAGAGGATGTCCAGGGTCAGCAACAGTTCCTGGCCTACGCGGCTGGTCTGGCTGGAAAGCTGTCGCAGGACCCGTTCCACCTCCCGCTCCTCGGCCAGTCTAGCCTGTCTCCATCGATTCCCAAGCTCGATTGCTCCCATAGGCTCGACGAACACGGTGGAACCGCTGTCCGAGACATCGTGGACTATCCCAGGTACGCGGGGCTTCATCTCCGCCTTGATCAGCAGCACCAGCCGCCCGTTGCGCTGGGTAATGATGGGTTCCTGGACAACCTCCATGCGCTGGAGCCGGCGCAGGTTCCGCTCCATCGTTTCGTTGAGCCGCTGGTGGACAGCCCGCGATTCCTGCCGCAGTTGGCGCAGGTTCGGGCTGGCGTCGTCCAGCACCTCTCCCGCGGGGCTGATGGCCGAGGCGATCTCGCTCTCGACAGAGCTGAGGTCGGGAATGTTCCCGGCATAGCCGGACAGCAGTGGGAACTCGTCCCGGTCAGCCAGGCGTGACCGGTCGAAGCGTGCGGCCTCCAGGAGTTCCTGGATGTAGTGGAGCTCCTCTCCCCGCAGCAGTCCCCCAAGCAACGCCCGTTGGACCGGCTCCCGGAAGTCGATGCGCGGCCCGAACTCCAGTGTCCCGCCGCCCTCGACGAACTCCCTGGCCTCGGTGGTCTCCTGCAAGTCGGTGGCTATGCCCAGGCGGTCCTGCATCGGCATCAACGCCAGAGCGGTTTCTTCCCCCATGACGGTGCGGGCGTAGGACGCCAGTTGCTGGCGTACCTGGTCAAATTCCAGGAGCCGGACGGCGTTGGAAAATCTCTGTTGGGCGCCGGTACCGTCGAGGTTGGTTACGGAGGGCCGCAACGCATCATGCGTCTGGCTGGAAGGCTGCGGGTCTGGGGCAAAGTTCTGCATCGGCGTACTTTAGTCTATCTGCATTCGCCTCGGCGTGTGCCTGGGGGTGGACTCCTGCATTACCAGCAAAAGCAACTGACCGCGCCTCCTAGTACTCAGTCAACCGAGAAATGATAGGTGGCGTAGTGGCACCCGCGATGGGGACGGCTTGATGATGGATCAGAGACATTTCGAAGAACCTCCGATTCCTGTGATGACTG
>DAOUJS010000134.1:0-10340 GCA_034422355.1 Dehalococcoidia bacterium
AGCACGTATTCATGGCCCGGACCTGTCCGTTGTGCCGGAAGCGGCGGCTGCCCCAGGACCCTCTGCAAGGTCTGGCCGTGGGCCGCCAACGCCTTGGAACCAATCTGGTGAGCCTGATGGTGACCCTGCGGGAAGAGGGAAGGCTGCCCCTGAGGACCATCCAATGGTATCTGCAAGTGTTCCATCAGTTGAAACTGAGCGTTGGGGCCATCGTCCGCGCTGTGCACCAGGTTGCCCGGCAAGCCGGACCGGAAGTGGGCCAGGTACTGGAGCGCATCCGTTCCAGCCCGGTGGTCCACGCCGATGAAACGGGTTGGCGGGAGAATGGGAGAAACGGCTACGTCTGGACTTTCAGCACGCCCGGGGAACGGTTCTTCCTGCGCCGGGGCCGGAGTGGGGAGGTGGTGGACGAGGTCCTGGGCGAGTCCTTCGAAGGGATTCTGGTGAGTGACTTCTACTCGGCCTATCACCACTACCCCGGACTCAAGCAGAGGTGTTGGGCCCACCTGCTGCGGGACATTCACGCGCTGAAGGAGTTGCACCCGGAAGACGCCGGGCTTGCCCGGCGGGCAAAGGAGGTAAAGAAGCTCTACGCCAAGGCCCGTGCGTGGGCTGCTGCGGGAAGGCGGCCACCGTCACGCGGGCAGTTGGCACTGGGGGAGCGGTTGCTGGCGCTGTGCCTGCCTTTTCTGGAAGACCCGCTGGCGGTGCAAGCCAAGCTGTGCCGGCGGATTGAGCGGCATATAAGGAACTGTTCGTCTTCGTGTCGCACCCGGAGGCGCCATCTGACAATAATGCCGCTGAACGGAGCCTGCGCCACCTGGTGATCAGCCGTAAAATCAGCGGCGGGACCCGTTCCCAACAGGGCAGCGACAGCAAAATGGTCTTGGCTTCCCTCTTTGGGACCTGGCGAGCCAAGGGCCTGAATCCCTTCCTGGAATGCCGCCAGTTGCTCATTTCCCCTCAACCCTGAACAGTTACGCGAACAGTTGCTGACCCCTCTTCAGATGCGGTATCCTAAGGAAACCCGGCGGTGATTCCAGATCTGGCGAATGCCGGGGCCGACCTTGGGGTGAGGAACGACTTTGGCGTCACCCTCCTGCATAGTGCGGCATACGACGAAGACCTGGAGGCGGTCCAGGCGCTGCTGGACGCCGGGGCTGGTCCCGATGCGTGGGACGAAGATGGCTGGACGCCTTTGGACTTGGCGGAGGCTCTCGGAGAATCCGCCGCTGTCGAGTTGTTGAAATGGGTGCCGGGAATCGTCGCGCCAGCGTGGGACTGTGGCTAAACCGGGTCTCATAGTGGTCTGTTAGGCTTTCCGCAAGAGGACTGGTGATGTGGCAGGGAGTGAACGCCTATAGAGGCGCTCTGAACAGGATTCAGGTTGACCCTTATTGTGTTCACCGGGCGCCGAAGGGGGAGAGAACTGCCGTACAGACCTGACTTCGTGCTTACTGGTCGCGGTGAGACGGCGACATCCGGCGAGAGCCCGGCGGTGCCACTGCAAACGCCGCCTGCCGCAGATGCGACTGGAGCATCAGGCTTGAGATTGGAGCCTTTGGACAAGGGACTATGACAACCGGGAGACGGATGGCAAAGCCTTTGGCCTCAGTGTTTGTTTTGCTCGTGCTGATGGCAACCCTTCTGGCAGCATGTTCGATGAATGAACAGGACTCCTTGCAAGAGGGGGCCACACCGACACTGGCGGCAAACCCGCCTTCAATGTCAGCTTCTCCCAAGCCCGATCGGTCAATCCCAGCCGCCCCTGAGCCGACTGCGTCCCTTGCTCCGACACCTGCCGATTCACCCAGGGTGCCACCTGTCCAACCGCCCGGCCAGTACGCGTCAGCAGGACCGGCAGGAGACTTTTACCTGGCGGCGGACCTGGTGAGTCTCAGTTCCGGTTCCTTACACACCTGCGGACTGCGAAGCGATGGCACTGCGGTGTGCTGGGGCAGGGACTGGGAGGGACAGTCATCGGAGACCGGGGGCACGTTCGCGGCAATCAGCGCCTTCGGACACCATTCGTGCGGGGTCCGGACCCAGGGCGGGGTGGAATGCTGGGGCCAGCCGCCAAGCCCGGTCCCCGACCGTTTCACGAAAACCGATGAAACCTACACGTCTCTCAGCTCGGGCGCAGACCACGTGTGCGTTCTCCTCAGCGACGGCAGGGCAGACTGTTGGGCCAACAGTTATGGCGCCCAGGATGGGTTGGACCGGGCTCCACCCGGAGCATTCCTGTCCGTAGAGGCCGGGTACAGCCACATGTGCGGCATACGCGCGAATGGGAGCGTGATCTGCTGGGGTGGTGAGTACGGTGAGGGGGTACCGGTTCTGCCCGGCGAAACCTTCGTTGCGGTTAGCGCGGCAAGAGAGGGATATTCCTGCGGCATAAAGGCTGATGGAACGGTGGCGTGCTGGAGCTACGGGGACCAGGAATTCAACGACGAAACTGCCCCTTCCGGGACATTCAGTTCCATCGATGCGGCAATGAGGGACGCCTGCGGCATTGGAACGGACGGTACGGTCCGGTGCTGGGGGGAACAGCTTGCGCCGCTGGGTATCCAGAGCTTCGGCATGCCCCCCGACGGCTCCTATTCGGCCATCGCTGTCGGGGACGGCCAGGCGTGCGCCTCCCGGACCGATGGAACGACCGTCTGCTGGGGCAAAGCCCCCGGCGCCATGCCGCCTGGCGGGTACGGCATCGATGAACTGGGGGAGATCTACGCCGTTTCCGCCGTACGGGATGCCGGCATCGTGACCTACATTGCCGTGGGAGAGAGCAACTCCTGCCAATGGCAGATGGCACCGCAGGAGGCTCACAATTTCTGCTGGGGCAGTCCCGATGTGGAGGTCACGGAGTCCGGCGGGCCAACCTACAGGTCGGTCAGCGCCGCCGACCTTTACGCCTGCGCCGTCTCGACGGACGGAGAGGCCGTCTGCTGGGGTACTTACCAGGCCCCTGAGGGCAGCCTATGGGGCGGTTCCCCGTCCGGCAACCGGAAGCCTCCCGACCTGCGCAGGAGGGCGAATGATCCTCCCGAGGGAGAATTCCTGGAGATCGCCGCTGGCCGCTTTCACGCCTGTGGGCTGAGGGCCGACAGATCCGTGGTCTGCTGGGGGGCCAGCAATGAGGGCCAGGCAACCTCGCCGGGAGGGGAATTCGCTGCCATAAGCGCCGGTGAATATCACACCTGCGGGCTGCGTCCCGGCGGCGCAGCCGTCTGCTGGGGGGAAATATACTATCGCGGGGTGAGAGCGGGGGCGCCGGAAGGTGCGTTTGCTTCTATCGCGTCCGGCCACGACTCGTCGTGCGGCATCCGCGCCGGCGGCAGCGTGGAATGCTGGGGCGGCGGCAGGTCCTCGCCCCCCGGCGAGTTCATCTCCTACGATATCGGGGCTCACGACGCCTGCGGGATTAGCGCCAGCCTCGAAGTAGTGTGCCAGAGTGTGTTTGGCAGCGTTGGCGCTCTCAGCTGGATTGGGCCAATGACGGCGCTCAGCATGGGGGCAATTCACGGGTGCGGAATACGGCCGGACGGCTCCCTGGTGTGCTGGAACGGCAACCGTGACGTAATGGTGCCGCCCGGAGGCACATTCGACGCGGTCAGCGCCGGCCGGGACTTCACCTGCGCCCTGCGAACCAACGGGGCCGCCGTCTGCTGGGGAATGAGGGAGGAATACGGGCAGACCACTCCCCCAGGGACAGCCGACAGGAGAGCTTCGGACTACTACAGGGAAACAGGGGGCCGAAGGGCGCCCATTCCCACAGGCAAGCCCGACCCGGCGACGCCCCTGCTCTTTCCTCCAGCCGGCTTGGGGGAAACGACGGCCCCGGCAGTCGGGACATGCGGCCGACTTTGCTCCGAGGAATTCTGGCAGGGGGATGTCAGCGTTGCATCCGTGCAGAAGCAGTTGGAAGGCGGTGCGGACGTAAACGCGCGGGATAGCTCAGGGGCTTCGCCTCTGCATCAGGCAATCTACCACGGAGCCGCCTCCGAAATCATCAGACTGCTGCTGGAGCACGGCGCAGATGCGGCTGCGGATTATGACGGTACCCCCCTTCTGGCCTATGCGCTGGTAAACGGCAACAGCTCCGAGGTGATTGAGTTGTTGCTGGAGCATGGCGCGGACGCTAACGCCTATGGTTACGGCAGACCCCTCCTGCATGAAGCGGTGACCCTTGCCGCTGCCGCCCACGGTTCCGACCCCGAAGCTGCAAGCGCGTTTCTTAAAGACGGCGTGGATTTCGCGGCGTATGCTCTCGAAATTATCGAGTTGTTGCTGGAGTACGGCGCGGACGCCGCGATGCGGGATGATCACGGGCAATCCGCGATTTTCATTTACCTTGGAACCCTAATCGAGATGGAGACCTACAATGCCGACCCGAAGGTCGTCAGACTGCTGCTGGACCACGGCGGCGACGTGACGATGGAGAATGACGACGGCGAGCTTGTAATGACCTATGCGATGTGGGCTGGGGCCAACTCCGAGGTCATCAGACTCCTGCTGGAACACGGGGCGGACGCCACGGTAACTGGGGACGAGGGCGACACGCTGTTGCACGCGGCCGCGCTGTTTAGCGCGGGCCCCCAGGTATTCGAGCTGCTGTTGGAAAACCGGGTGGACGTAACGGCCAAGGGCGGATTCGGCTGGACCGCCCTGCACCTGGCGGCCCGAAACGGTGAACTTGACCCGCAGGTCATCAGGGTGTTGCTGGACGGCGGCGCGGACGTGGCCGCCAGGTCTGATGATGGGGACACCCCGCTGCATCACGCCGCCAGGCACTCCGGGCCGGAGGTGGTCCGGATACTGTTGGAGAACGGGGCGGATGTGGCCGCCCGGGACGACAATCTGAAAACTCCGCTGCATACTGCGATGACCGATGGCTACTCCGGACCCACCGGCTACAGCGCCGACCCAGAGATCGTCAGCCTTCTGCTGGAATACGGCGCCGATGTGAATGCCGGGGATGAACATGGGAATACTCCGCTGATTTCCGTGTCACGTGACCCGCGTCCCGATGCTGCTGAACTCTTGATGGCCCATGGCGCGGACGCGACGGCACGGAACGAATTCGGAAATACGCCCCTGCACGGGGCGGCAGGCGCAGGCGCCTCCGCGACCGTAACCCTGTTGCTGGAACATGGCGCTGACGCCAACGCTCCCGACCATGCGCGGCAAACACCCCTGCACCGGGCGGTGGCTCCGTTCCTCAGACCTCCCTCCCCCGACACCGTCGCCCTGTTGCTGGACGGTGGGGCGGACATCAACGCGGCGGACCGGGCGGGAGATACGCCGCTGCACCTGGCGGCGAAGCGGAGCGAGCCCTGGCCTTCGACTGTTGAGACCGTCGGGCTGCTGCTGGACCGCGGCGCGGACGTAACGGCGGCCAATAATGACGGGAACACGGTCTGCGATGTGACCGGCGCGGCTGACGAAGGATTGCGAGAGTTGCTTTGCCTGGACCAAGAACCCGAAGAGGGTCCGACACCTGCGCCTGATGTGGTTATACCTTCAGGCCAAGCCGCAGACCGAGAGACCCTTCTCCAGGCGCGGGATACCCTGGCCGGAAGCGCCGCGCTCAACTGGTCGGACGAGGTGCCAATCGGCCAGTGGGGTGGCGTCGAGATAGCGGGACCGGAGGGTCGCGTGTCCCGGATTGACCTTTCTCGAAGAGGACTGACCGGGCGGATACCGCCAGACCTCGGAGGACTCACCGGCCTGGTGCTCCTGGATTTGTCCGGCAACCAACTGACGGGTGAGATACCGTCAGCACTGGGCAATCTTTCCAACCTGAGAGAGCTGTATCTCTCGGAAAACGGCATAGTTGGCGGGATACCGGAGGAACTGGGAGACCTGGCCAACCTGGAAATACTGTATCTCCATTACAACCAACTGTCCGGGGAACTGCCGGCCAACCTGGGCTCCCTCTCCAATCTCAACGCAGCCTGGCTATGGGGAAATCAGTTGAGTGGACCCATCCCACCCGAGTACGGGTCCCTCGCCAATCTGGCTGTGCTGAGGCTCGAACAGAACGAGTTGACCGGCAGCCTGCCCGCAGCGCTTGGCGGGATGAGCAGGTTGGAGATACTGCAACTGGACGGGAACGCTCTGTCGGGAGAAATACCACCCGAGCTTTCCCGCCTCACCAGGCTGGAATGGCTGGGATTGGGCAGGAATCAGATCGGGGGAACCATCCCGCCCGAAATTGGAGAGCTGGCCAACCTGAGACACCTGAACCTGGCCAGCAACCGGATTACGGGAGAGATACCCCGGGAATTGGGCCAACTGGCCAAACTGGAAGAACTCTACCTGTCAGACAATCAGCTTACCGGGGAAATACCATCCACGCTGGGGGGCCTCTATCGCCTTAAGGTGCTGTTTCTCCAGGACAACCGGCTGACCGGGAGCATACCGCCCGAACTGGGCAACCTGTCCCGGGTGACGCACATGTACCTGTCAGACAACCGGCTGACGGGAAATATTCCACCGGAATTCGGCGGACTTTCCAGCATGTGGGAACTCTACCTGTCCCACAACCAATTGACCGGAAATATACCGCCTGCGTTGGGCGGCTTGTCCGAACTGTTCCATCTGTATCTATTGGATAACCATTTGACCGGAGAGATACCTCCTGAACTGGGCAATCTGAAGGAGGTGTTCTACGTAGACCTGTCGGAAAATCGGCTCAGCGGAGAGGTCCCATCCGAGCTGGGTGAAATGACCAAGCTCCGCCGCCTCAACCTGCAGCGAAACGGGTTGACCGGTCAGATACCGGCGGAACTCGGGGATCTGGACTTTATCGATCACCTTTTTCTGGCGGGCAACCAGTTTTCCGGATGCCTTCCTACTGAACTGGTGGAGATACAACAGAACGATTTCCAAAGACTGGGGCTTCCCAGGTGCGACTCATAGGGGTGGGTGACAATCCGATAGCCTATGGTTCGGCCCGCCCGCCAATTCTTATAAGCCTGTCGAAGGACGGACAATTGGGCGGTGGACAGTCTGAGCCGTGAGTTCAGATCATCCCACAAAACCCGCATTCCGGCCGGCTCAGTTTTCGGGGATCAGATCAGTTGTGGGTTTGGATTTCCGGGTGCTCTCGTAATGGTGCTCACGGTGATGTTGGCTACAACCCCCAGGGCGAAGCAATCGAAGGGTGCGCCGGGAGGAAGGAGACGGAATGTCTGAAAAAAGCGTCTACGAGGTCAAGCGAGTGATTCAGGTAGAACACTGTGTTGAATGGGTCAACGAGTACCTTGGGGAGGGGTGGGTACTGTTGTTGGTGTATTCAGATAGCCAGGACAGTGATAGTGGACTATGCCAATATCCGGTGTTCGTCTTGGGGTACGCAAGCGAGGAGGAGTCACCATCCGAAACGCAGAGGAGGGTTCAACAAGAGGAGGGTAGGGCTGGCATAGAAGAACTTAGGGAAATAGATCGAGAGCGCAGGGAGAGCTGACCTGACCCAGCGGCCAATGACTAGGGACTACTCCCGGGAACACGGCAATCGGAACGCTCCGACCTTACCTGTCTGGGTTTGCACAGCCCTGTATGTAGCTGCCGGGCAACTTGACCTCGAAAGCTCTTGATTTCGCCAGTTAGGAGGAGTCGTCGGGAGTTCCCTACTCCGCCGATGTTCTGAGCATCGATTACGCCCGGCGGCGGGTGACGGTGTCCGGGGAGCGGGCGGAGCTGACGGCCACGGAGTACGCGGTGCTCTACGGTCTGGCGGCGCACGCGCCCCGGGTGCTGACCCACGCTGTGCTGCTGCAGCGGGTGTGGGGTCCGGAGTGGGTGGGCAAGTCCTGGCTGGTGCGGGATGTGGTGAGGCGGCTGCGCAGCAAGCTGGGGGACGATGCCGCCGACCCCAGGTACATCGTCACCGAGCCACGGGTGGGGTACAGGATGGCGGTGGGGGAGGCGGGGGAAGGGGGCCAGTGAGGCAGGCCCTACTGTCAACCTCGTCGTAGCGGTGACGGGCGAACAGGTCGTGGACCAGACCTACACAGATATCAAAAGAAAGTGGCTCTACCGCCAGTCCACTGATATCCGACCGTGAAAACGGTGATTTCCTCCAGGGTGGTAGAACAGCAGCGTGTCGGTCACGGAATCCTTGGCTGATCCCGCGGCTTGGCGGAAAATGAGCCCGAACCCAGTGCTGAACGGCCTTGGAGAGAGTGCGTACGGCGGCATACCGATGGCGGCGGAGCTGCCGCCCTCAGACAGTTGGCAGTACAGCATTCGATCCTTAGCCGGGTCCTCTTCGGAGGCGGGAACCGTTTGCAGGTCGTTAACTCGGCTGAATACAGCACTAGGCCGGTGCGGGCGGCTCTCTGGTTCGGTATTCGTGAACGTAATAAGGAGCTCGTTTACAGCGTCCAAGTCTATTGCTTCCAGCCGTATGTCACGGCGGAGTTCGTTCGAGCCTCCAGACACATGGAGACTGCATAGCTCCTTCCACTCCTGTGCGGGTGCTCGGCCCAAGTGTACTTGCGCCGAGTAGTGGCCACCTGGCAGGCGGTAACGCATGTATCTGTCGGTTGATCGCCGATCAGTGTGTAAGTCGTTCCAAGCGCCATAGACGAGTCCCCATGCTTTAGTTTTGGACGGGGGCAGGGCGCTGAGCACCCCGTCGACACCGGCCGTCACGAAAGTAGTGGCTACCCAAAATTCGTCAGCATTAGAAGGAAGGATGGGGCGCCACGGCCTCTTGAATCTGACGCCTGCACGGGTAGTCGTGCAGACGGGATCGGGTGGCTCCTCCCCGTCCGGTCCTGGGAGATAATAGGCCCGAACGTGTCCAGACTGCATGTTCTCCGAGAAGAACTGCCGGACCGCCCAGACACCATCAGCTAACCACTCAACGGTACGGTGCGGCAGGCGGGACCGCCAGACATCCTGAAGTGCCAAGGTGACTCCCACGCCCCCACCGAACGTCAAGACAACGGCTATCAGCCGATACTCTTCGAGGACGTCCAACCACGCCTCCGGTGCGGCAGCGAGGTCGTGCGCGCCGAGAACGCCAACAACTGCGAGTGCACCTTGGACGATCCATTTGGTCAGTCTTTTGATCATCGGCTTCAGTGTAGGTGTAGGGAGGCCACTCGGTAGCCTCCGCCCCTCGACAGGAATGCTTTGTCAGACAACGATGCGTCGGGCGACTCTGACTTCTCGTTTATCGCAGAGCCTCCCTCAATAACGTGCGATGCCAAGGGCTGGGCTACGTCGATGCCGGTCCCTACTGGGAGATTCCGGTACCGGTCGGTGGTGCGCCCGGTGCGTGGCCCTCCGCAGGCTCAAGGCGTAGCCTCAGCCCCAGGGCGTTGGCGACCTTCAACAGCGTTGCGAGGGTAGGGTTGCCGTCTTCCGACAGCGCAGAGTAGAGGTTGCCGCGATTTAGCCCGGTGTTGCGGGCGAGGGCGCTCATGTTCTGCGTCCGGGCGACGTGCCTTAGAACGGCGCGAATTACAGTTCCGTCCCCCGGGTCCTCATCCATAGCCGCACTGAGAAGCCCACGGGCATCCTCCTCGCTCTTAATGTAATCTGCTGCGTCGAACTTTCGATACTCCTCAGACATTAGCTCCCCCATTCCGTCGCCATTCTCTTGGCCCGCTCGATGTCTCGACGTTGGCTGTCTTTGTCGCCGCCGCACAGCAGGATGATCAGTTCAGCGCCTCGCCTGATGAAGTAAATGCGGTATCCAGGTCCGTACTGAATTCTCATCTCGGACACACCGCCACCGACAGGTCTCACGTCTCCGAGATGTCCATCTTCTGCTGCCAGCAACCTGGCGACGATGCGGTTTACCGCCTGCCGGTCCCGCAACCTGCTCAACCACCTATCAAACGCCGCACTTCGCAGGATCGTGTACATGGTCATATTGTACGGTACATCGTACAATATGTGTAGGAGATTTGAGGAGTTGGAGTCACACTGATCAACGAGGGCAGGTTTCTTGGTCCGATAAACCTCGCTAGGAGGAACTAACGATGTCGAGACAATTTGACCCGATTGCTTACGTGACGCAAGTCGGCCAGGATCTTGAGTCAGCTTTCCAGATAGCGGGATTTGCCACTACCGTTGCAAAAATGGTTGACTTTAGTAACACGACTATCGTCAGCCTTTTCTGAAGACGCGG
The DNA here is from genome assembly GCA_034422355.1 of Dehalococcoidia bacterium. GTDB lineage: Bacteria > Chloroflexota > Dehalococcoidia > Lucifugimonadales > UBA3495 > CATOSP01. Next base: position 10,148 of record DAOUJS010000134.1, read on the forward strand.
TCGTGCCGCGCCGCCGCCCCAACAGTTCAAGGCGGCTCCGCCCGGGACTCTCACCCGGGAACTCCGATCCGGTCCCCGCTCAGGCCACCCTGACGACAGCCCGAGGAGGATTGGGGCGGCGTCTTCGCTTCCCCAGCCGGTGTTGCGCTGCAAGCGCCGGTCTCAACTGCCCCAGAACAGCACCCCAGTGCGT
>DAOUJS010000135.1:0-7348 GCA_034422355.1 Dehalococcoidia bacterium
ATAACGAACCCGCACTGCGATTTCTTCATCACTCCTCCTCTTCCCCTCATCACATACGCATCTTCCGTGCCTCACCAAGTCTACCATTCATCCCTTATAACGCGATTGCCCTGCCCGGGATTCGGTGGGCTATTGCAAATCCAGGCGCCGGAGATATTCTTTTCCCAGACTATGGCTCTGGTGGTTGTCCCTCACGTTTTGTTGCAATGGCTTGCTTCGCGCGTTCGTCCCATAGCCATTGGGCGTCTGGAGTGACAGGTATGCGCGGGATCCCCGGGGCAGCCGTGCTCTCAGGTGCCATTCCTTTCGACTCACGGCTGCCCGGGGACCGCCTGGCGGCAACGATCTGGTCGAGGCTCTGGTTCTTTGGCCGACCACCCAATGCACCCCGTTACGACATGCATATGTGGTTTGGGAGCAGGCTCTGGAAGTAGGCGGCGTTCCCGCCCTTCCTGGCCCGGGCCTGGATGGACTCGGTGTGGACGCGCCCGGTGCCGCCGCAGGCGGGGCACATGGCCTCGGACTCCCGCCGATACCGGCGGCGGGCTGCTCTGCTCCGATCATCGATCATCTGAGGCGGGTTAGGAGGTGCTATACTCACCAGGCACCCCACGTGACATGAATATGGCTCATGTCACTATGATATATGAACGGCATTCATACGTCAACTTATGATGAAGCGTGTACAGCGTGTACAATCTAGCCATGCTCGGAGTCAGATTGGCGTCGGCCAGAAAAATGCTCGGCATGTCCCAGGTCCAACTTGCAGTGGCCATGGGACCCCGTTACGATCAGAGCATGATTTCCCACGTCGAGGCCGGGAGGTCGAACTTAGCAGTAGATGGTCTGACTACGGCGGCAAAGGTTTTGGGGGTCTCACTCGACTACCTCCTCGGCCTGACCGATAACCCGGCACCGGCAATGTCCCTATCGCAGGATACGAGCACTTTCGTGCCTGACGCCCCGGACATAGTGAGAGTACCCCTGGTGGCAACCGCCACTGGCATGGAGACGCCGTACGAACTGGCGGTCAGAGATAGATTGCCGTTTCGGCGTCAGTGGCTGGAGGACCGGAAGATTGACCCGGAGAACTGCCAACTGATGACTGTTAGAGGCGACTGGATGGCCCCCACGCTGCCGGATGAATGCACCATTCTGGTGGACCTGCGCCGCAACGAATTCCGTGACAACCGCATTTTCGTGGTGGAAACCGAGACGCCCATTGGTCCCGTACCCGCGAAGTCCCCGGTAGCAACGCGGATTGTCTGGCACGACCCCATCAACAACTGGGCGTATGTGTTAGACCAGACCAGGGACGCGCCCATGCGCTTCTTAGACGAACCCACCATCATTGGGGAAGTCAGATGGGTGGAAAGGTTCCTCTGAGTGCCCGGACCTGACCTCAGTCTTATTCTGGAAAAGGAGGCGGGGCGCCTGACGTTTTGTATCTGAAAACCCCCGAATTGGGCTGGTTTTTGACCAAACCCCTGATAAGACCGAGGTCGATGGTTCGAGTCCATCCAGGCCTACTTTCCCCGCAGCTTCTGGTAGAATCAGATACAAAATGACGGCTTTTTCTCTCAGGTGCCACCGGGTGAATGGCCGTCAAGCAGGTTTTTGACCACAGTCTTCGCGCTTGCAGCAAGCGGTTTCTCAGCAGCCTGAAGGCTTCCAACCGGTACTCCGACGGATACCTCGCCAGCCTGGAAACTACAGTGGCGATGGCCGCACTCTACGCCGAGGAACATGGCTGGCCCGGCGTTCAGGAGATCACCACCGAGCACCTGGAGGAATACCTCTCGTACCTCCAGGACCGGGTGCGCTGGTTCGGGGAACGGACCTACGCCGAACCCAGGAAGCTGTCCAAGGGGCATATCAACGCCCAGTACCGCCGCCTGAACCGGTTCTTCAACTGGCTGGTGGAACGCGGACCCCTTGCCGAAAACCCCATGCTCTCAATCAGCGCCCCCAAACTTGAGGAGAAAATGGTTCCCGTGATCACCGAAAGCCAGATGCGGGACCTGTTGACCCTCGCTGACCCTATCCTTGCCAGGACTCCCGCTCACCGTTTCCGCCTGGCTCGTGACAGAGCCATTCTGTACGCGTTCTGGGACACGCCGGGACGGCTCGCCGAGATCGCCAAGTTGCGGATTGAGGACGTGGATCTGACCAATGTTACGCTGCTGGTCATGGGCAAAGGCCGGAAATAAAGGAGGATGCCGATTGGCGACACGGCCAGGTCCGTGCTGTGGGACTACTTGCAGGAAAGAGAAACCCTGATGCCCCACGCAACAGCGTTGTGGGTGTCCGAACAGGGGAACGTCTACTGCCCAATGGGACCTGCCAGATTCTGAAGCGCCTGGCCAAGCGGGCAAACATAGAGGACATGCATCCCCGCAGGTTCCGTCATTCCTACGCGATCAACGCCCTACGGGCCGGTATGCCGGAGCAGGTCCTGAAGATAGTTGGCGGATGGAAGAAGATTCCCGAGACCTACTTCTGGACTCTGGGGGAAGAGGATGCCGGGGAGTCTCACCGGCAGGTCAGCCCTGGGGACAGGCTGGGGAAGACGGCGTCTGCGGGAAGGGCCTGGAGGCGAGGGAGGCTTTAGAACTTACCATCACACAAGCCTGGCGACCCTGGAATGATTGATTCGCAGGGGTTCCCTCTTTCTTCATGTTGCCAGGGCGTCCGAGAAAGTCCAGTCGCCGGGTTCTCAACTGGATGCAACCAGTCGGACCCGGTACGATACGGGTCCGACTGGGCTTCCGCGGGATCAGGTTGTCGGAACCTGAAAGCTGTCTGAGCAACAACCCATATAGAGCCCCTGTCTCACGATTTGCTTCCATTCTGGTATTGATAGGGTGTAGGTACGAACTTGCTTCAAGAGTTTGCAATCGAACTGCGGTACTCGTGGGCAGTGGCTTTGCCCAAGCCACCGGCTGGGAGGACTTGAACTGATAGAAGGACGCGGAGCAATTAGGGGTTCGATTCCAGTTAGGTGGGTTTGTTCAGAGCTCCATAGCTCATTTAGCGTCCTCCGCGGGAGGCGTTGCAATATCTATGAACCAATCCTGCATTTAGCGGAATAGTTTTACCGCCCCTCCGTTAATGGATATGGTGATCCAAAACAGCGTCGTTCAAAATGTGGAGGAGCCAACTAACCGGGTCCACCACGCTTTCGCTTTCCCCACGTTTTCGCGAGGCAGTCGGCAACGAGCGTTCCCGCCCGTCACTTAAGCGCGAGTTCCCGCAACTGATTCCACCTCGACCACGTCGGCCCCCGCCGCATCGGCGAACAGATCCGCCGTACCGGGGTGGCAGGTGAAGACCAGGATCTGGTTGGTCTCGGAAAGGGTCGCGAAGGACTCGGCGGCCAGCTTCGCCCGCTCCGGGTCGAAGTTGACCAGTACTTCGTCGACCACCACCGGCAGCCGCTCTGCATGCTCGCCGAACTCCCGCACCAGCCCAAACCGCAAGGCCAGGTATAACTGCTCCCGGGTGCCCCGGCTCAGGGCCTCAGGCTGCTTGGCATCTCCCGTACCGTCCATGACGGTCACGGTCCGGTCTCCGATGGGCACGAACAGCCGCTCATACCGCTGGCCGGTGATGTGGGAGAAAAACTCCTGGGCGTGCTGGACCACCCTGGGTTGCCGCTCCTCTTCGAACTTCTGACGAGTCTTCTCCAAGAGCGACTCGGCGACTGCAAGTTCCGCCCACTCCCGGGCACACTCCCTGAGCTGTTCCACCAGGGTTTCGCGCTGGGTGCGCAGCTGGGAGGACTCCTCCTCTCCGGTCAAGCGCTGCAGCTCGTTGTCGAGACTGCCGCGCTCCTCGAGCAGGAGATCCCGTTCCTCCTCCACCTTCCGGAAGGCAAGGGACAGCTCTTCGTACTCCTGGTCGAGCTGGTCCAGGTTCGTGTTCGCCAGAGAACGACGGAAGGCATCGTACTTCTCGCCTGGCCCGCTGAGGAGAGCCAGTCTCCCCTCCAACTCTCCGCGATGCCTTTCCAGTTCTTGACGTTCCTGGTGCTGACGGGCCCGCCGGCGGAAGTCCTCCTGGTCAGCCGCTTCACCAGCGGCAAGGAGCGCAGCGAGCTCCTGCTGCACTGCCTGCAGGCGCTGGGTCTGCCGGTTCACCGCACGCTGGGCTTCTTCCTGCTGATCCACCGCTGCTACCCGCAGGGAGGAGTCCCGCTTGGCCTGATCCAGACGGTCAATCAGGGAGTCCGCCACCGCTGCCACCTGGGAAGGGTTCCCGGCGTCCAGGCTGATGGTCTTGGCCGGTGCCGCCACCAACTCTTGGAACTCGGCTATGTCCTTCTCGATAGCCGCGACCCTGCTCCGCATCCGCTGGACCTCCCTCAAGCTGGTGCGTGCCGTTTCCACCCGGGCCATGAACTCGAGCGTCGTATCGGGGTCAAACCCATCCGGGAGCCCATGTTCCTCCAGCCATGCTTCCCAGCCCTGCCGGGTTTCCGCCAGAGCCGTCTCCGCGGCGCCATGTTCATCCCCTGCCGCCTCCGCGGCCTGCTCCTGCAGCTTCACACGGCGGGCAGCATCATCGCGGCGGTCGACCAGTTCCCTGGCACGGTCCAACCGTTTGATCAGCGTGTCGGCCACTGATGTGATCCCCTGGTGGTCGCCGGCATCCAGGGTAACCCTGTATTTCTCAGCCACCGGCTGGACCATCTCCAGGTACTCCTGGATGTCCACCTGAATGGCGCTGACCCGGTGGCGCATCTGCCGCACCTGTTCCAGCCTGGCCCGCGCGGTCTCGAGACGTCCCATGAAGTCGACCACGGTGTCGGGACCGAAGCTGACGGGCAACTGCCGTTGCTCCAGCCAGTCCCGCCACCCCTGCCCGGCACTGGTCTCCGTGGCCTCGGCGGCCTCGGCACGCTGGTTGGCCTCTTCCAAACGCTGTTCCTGGTACCCCTGGAAGCGTTCCGCCTCCGCCACCCGCTCATTGGCCTGGTTCCATGCGGAAAGGGCGCTGGCGGCGGATTCCAACCGGGTCTCAGCCTCAGCCAAGAGGGAGGGTGAGGGCAAGCCATCGATGCCCAGCGGTACTGCAGCTTCCAGGAGCGCAGACTCGGCGGACTCCATCGCCGCTCTCGCCGCTCTCTCCTGCCGCACCAGTTCGCCGCGCAATCCGGTGGAAACGGCGCCCGAAGCCGGTCTCCCGCGGGACAGGAGGTATGCTCCCGCCGCCAGCAGTACCAGGCCCGACACCAGCCCCATGATCAATGCCTCCCCACCCAGGAATACACCTCCAGCCCCCAGAATCAGACCGGCCACGGCCAGCAGCGCAGGCCATACTGGGAAGTCCGGCCCCTTTTGTTGGCCGGAAGATACCTCGGATCTGTTCAGGGACCCCAGCTGCCCCTGAAGGTTTTCGTAGTTGACCCGGGCACGTTCATACTCATCGAGGTTGCCCCGGGACGAACGAAGCGCAGTCCGCTGCTCGATCAACCCGCCGGAATCCAGGTCGGGAGCGGTGTCGGGCACCCCCTCCCTAGCCTCCCGAAGGGCGGTCTGCCGTTCGCTCAGCCGTTCCCTCTCCTGTTCGAGGCGTTCCCGGGCCTGACGGGCCTGGTCACCCTGGGAAGTCAGTGTTTCCTTCCAACCTTCGACCTCCTGGCGGAACACGATGGAGGCGTCAAAGGAGTCGAGCCGATCTTCGTCCCATCCTTGCCCCATGTCCCTGAGCCGGTCGACCAGATCCGATTCCATCGCCCCCAGTTCGGCACGGCGCTCCGGCAGGTCCCGGACCGAGGCATCGAAGCTCCCTCGCCCCCGGCGGATCTGCTCTAACCGCTCTCGTTTCCCCAGGAGATCTTCCAAGCGCCCAGGGGCAACGGGTTGCCCACCCTCGGCGGACAGGCCCTCTGATTCCCCCTGAAGGAGCCTTTGTGCCTCCTGTTCCTCGACCCGGAGCGCGTCCATCCGCTCCCGCTCCTGCTCCGCCTTGATCCGGGAGCCGGTGGCGTGCGCGGCGGTTTCCACCAACCGGGTTTTCCAACTCTCCACCTCCGCATGGGTCGAGATGGAAAGGTCCAGCTCATCCAGCTTGGTCTCGCCCCAGCAGTCGCCCAAGCCTCGGAGCCGCTCGGCCAGGGTCTCCTCCATACCCTGGAGTTCCTCCTGCCGCTCCGGCAGGTCGTGAACGGACCCGTCGAAGCTGGTGCGGCCGCGGCGTATCTCCTCGACCCTGTCCGCGATTTCCAGCAGGCCCTCCTCGGGAGCGATGGCTGCGACGGACTCCGTGGCAAGCCTGAGCTGCTCAGTGGCGTCATTCAGGTCGTTCCCCGCCTCGCGATCCCGCTCCTCGATGCCTTCCAGCCTGGGGATGGGGTCATCCGGAAACTCCTCGTACCGGGGCAACGACTCCAGCTGACCCTCGCAACCAGTCAGCTCGATCCAGCCCTCCCACGCGGCTTTCAGGCTGCCAATCTCGGTCCGGCGAGCATTCAGACGGCCCTGCTGATCATCGAGAGTGCCGAGGGCCTCTTCGATCCGGAGCTTGCGGGCCGAGATGTCGCGGTAACGGCCCGCGTTGCCCAGGATACCCCGGAGCTTCCCGTCGATGTCCCTGAGTTCGTTCACCAGCCTGGGGACTTCCTGGACCCGGCCGCGTCCCGAGGTAAAGATCCTATCCCTGCGTTCACCCAGGGACCTGATCAGGTCGGGCAAACCTGGGGCTCCTTGACCGGCGCTGTAGATGGCGCCGCTGACGCTGGCCTCGTTCAGTGCCCCGATCTCCTGCAGTTCGTCGATGCTGAAGGCGAAGATGCTGCCGAACAGGTCGGGCGTGGCCTGCCCCGTGATGCGGGGCAGAAGGGTGGCCGCGTCCAGGGGTTCGCCGTCACCGGTCCGCAGGGTGACCCGGCCACCGTTGGCTGCGGAGTAGCGCTCTAGGATGTAGGCCGCCCCGTCGTCCCCGGAGAGCCGGAGCCTGCCGCCATGACTCCCTCCCGACAGGGGCGGGTAGTGGGCGTTTCTCCTCTGCCTGGGGAACCCGAAGAGGATGGTGCGGATGAAGGCCAGCAGGGTGGTCTTGCCCGCCTCATTGGGACCATAGAACACCGTAACCGGCCCGGCGGAAAGGGTGAAGGTCCGCTGGTTAAAGTGCCCGAACCCGTCCAGATGCAGCTCTTCCAGCCTCATGCACCCTCCTCATCCCTCACCAGGGCCGCTAGGCACTCGGCCTCGGCAGCGGCAAGGATGTCTCTTAACCCGTCGTCCGTTGAGATGATTCCTGCGAGAAGTTCTCTGACCTCCCTGCGGGAGTACAGCGGCTCCAGGACCTTCCGCAGTTCGGCCAGGGCGGCATCGCTGCCCCCGAT
>DAOUJS010000136.1:0-13939 GCA_034422355.1 Dehalococcoidia bacterium
ATCACCGCCGCGTCCTCGGATGAAGCCGCGGCCACGGTGTCGGTTGCCGCCGATTACTCCAGCCTGACGGTGAGCGCCCAGGCGCGGGGGACGGCGACCATCACGGTAACGGCCGCCGACGGCAAGAGCGGCACGGTTTCGGATGAGTTCACGGTGACGGTGAAGGCCGCGCCGGTGGTGGCCAGCGCCATCGCGGACGCCACCATCGTCAGCGAGAGCGGGACGCACCAGGTGTCCCTGGCGGGGGTGTTCAGCGACGCCGACAACGACGCGCTGACCGTCACCGCGGCATCGTCGGACGAAACCAGGGCCACGGTGTCGGTTGCCGCCGACGGGTCAAGCCTGACGGTGACGGCCCAGGCCCGGGGGACGGCGACCATCACGGTGACAGCCCAGGACGGCGACGGCGGCACGGCTGCGGATACGTTCACCGTAACGGTGAAGGCCGCGCCCACGGTGGCGCTGGCCCCGTCCGGCGTGAGCGGCCTGGAGGTGGGAGCCACGCGGGACGTGTCGCTGTCCGGGGTGTTCACGGACGCCGACGGCGACGCGCTGACCGTCACCGCGGCATCCGGCAACACGGGCATTGCCACGGTGACCGTGGCCGCCGGTTACTCCAGCCTGACGGTGACGGGAGTGGCCGAGGGCACGGCGACGATCACGGTGACGGCCCAGGACGCCGACGGCAACCGGGTCAGCCACGACTTCGACGTGGCGGTGACGCCGGCCCCGCAGCAGCAGGTCGTGGACCCGGACAACAATGCGCCCACGGTGGCCTCGGCCATCGCCGACGCCACGATCACCACAGAGAGCGGCGCCCACCAGGCATCCCTGTCCGGGGTGTTCACGGACGCCGACAACGACAGCCTGACCGTCACCGCCGCGACCTCGGACAAGGCCAAGGCCACGGTGTCCGTCGCTGCCGACCAGTCCGGCCTGACGGTGACGGCCAAGGCTCGGGGGACGGCGACCATCACGGTGACGGCCAAGGACGGCCGGGGCGGCTCGGTTTCGGACGCTTTCACCGTCAAGGTCAAGACCGCGCCGGTGGTGGCCTCGGCCCTGGCCGACCTGAGCCTGGCCGAATTCGAGACCAGGGACATCTCCCTGGAAGGCGTGTTCAGCGACGCCGACGGCGACGCCCTGGACGCCAGCGCAGAGTCCTCCGACGACTTCGTGGCCGCCGCCTTCGCCATCCGGGACTTTTTGTCGGTAATGGGCGTGTCGGCCGGGACGGCCACCGTCACGGTTACGGCCCAGGACCCCGACGGCAACACGGTCAGCGACACCTTCGACGTAACGGTGGGCACACCGCAGCAGGACCCGCCGGCCAACCAGGCTCCCACGGTGTCCAGTGCCATCTCAGATGCTACCATCACCAGCGAGAGTGGGACGCACCAGGCATCCCTGTCCGGGGTGTTCAGCGACGCCGACAATGACAGCCTGACCGTCACCGCGGCATCGTCGGACACGGCCAGGGCCACGGTGTCGGTGGCTGCCGGCCAGTCCAGCCTGACGGTGACGGCCAAGGCCCGGGGCACGGCGACCATCACGGTGACGGCCAAGGACGGCAACGGCGGCTCGGTGTCGGACAGCTTCACGGTCAGGGTGAAGGCCGCGCCGGTGGTGACCTCGGCCCTGGCCGACGTGAGCGGGCTGGAGGCGGGTTCCACGCGGGACGTGTCCCTGTCCGGGGTGTTCAGCGACGCCGACGGCGACGCGCTGACCATCACCGCCGCGTCGTCTGCCAACGCCATAGGCACCGTAACGGTGGCCTCGGACGGGTCCAGGCTGACGCTTACCGGGGTGGCCGAGGGCACGGCGACGGTCACGGTTACGGCCCGGGACAGCGACGGCAACACGGTCAGCGGCGAGTTTGACGTGACGGTGCCCGCCCCGCCGCCGTCCAACCGTGCGCCCACGGTGGCCAACTCCATCCCGGACGCCACCATCGTCAACGAGAGCGGGACACGGCAAGTGCCCCTGGCCGGGGTGTTCAGCGACGCCGACAACGACAGCCTGACCATCACGGCGGGTTCGTCGAATGAAGCCGCGGCCACGGTGTCGGTGGCGGCGGGCTACGCCAGCCTGACGGTGAGCGCGCAGGCCCGGGGGACGGCGAACATCACGGTCACGGCGGACGACGGGAACGGCGGCACGGTTTCGGACAGCTTCGCCGTCAGGGTGAAGGCCGCGCCGGTGGTGGCCTCGGCCCTGGCCGACGTGAGCGGCCTGGAGGCGGGTTCCACGCGGGACGTGTCCCTGACCGGGGTGTTCAGCGACGCCGACGGCGACAGCCTGACCATCACCGCCGCATCCTCCGCCAGCGCCATCGCCACCGTAACCGCGGCTGCCGACGGGTCCAGGCTGACGCTTACCGGGGTGGCCGAGGGCACGGCGACCATCACGGTGACGGCCCGGGACTCCGACGGCAACACGGTCAGCGACAGGTTTGCCGTGACGGTGGAGCCGGAGCCGGGAGTGGACCCGCCGCCGGAGGAGGAAACGTCCAACCGTGCGCCCACGGTGGCCAATCCGATAGACGACTTTAGCCTGGAAGGGCCGGGGCATAAGCAGTTCGACCTGGACGAGGTGTTCCACGACCCGGACGGCGACGCCCTGGCCTTCAGAGCGGTATCGTCCAAATACAACGTTGCGACCATGTGGGTGGACGGCTCCACCCTGGTGGTGGTGGGAACGGGCACGGGAACGGCGACAATCACGGTAACGGCGGAGGATGACGACGGCAACACGGTCAGCGACGAGTTCGAGGTGACGGTGCGGCCGGCCTCGTAGGGGCCGGTCCGGGTGCATCGGCTGACGTCAAAAGGGGATAGATGAGAAAACGCCCCTGCCGCAGGAGAAGCCGCACGGGACTCATTGCGGGGAGGGTACAAGGAAAACTGGCCGGAAATGTCCGGGAAATTAAATTTTCTCCGGCAGCCCGCCGCCGGTTGGCGATACCGCCTGAAATGGAACGCTGCCATTCGGGCATCGGACGTTGACAAATGTATGGCCGGCACGTAGTATCGTGGACAAGCGGTCGAAGTCCAAGACTGCGCTCCCGGCGTGGGCGTTGTATTCACGGAGGCGGCAGCGGGGCGCGGGCGGGATTCAGAGGAGGTAGATGACATGGCCACGGTTCAGGACCGGACTTCCTACTGGGAACAGGCCAGGGAACAGGGATTTGACCTTTCATGGCTGAGCAAGCTGGAAGAGAACGTCGCGAGCGAGGATGTTGAGGACTTCTCGGCCAACAACACCGGTCGCGTCCAGGGGTCTATTCCCCGAGGCAACGTCGCCCAATTCGGGGCCTACACCTTCCGCACCAAGAGCGAAGTCTGGGCGCACAACCTGACCAAACTCTACCAGGAGTTCGTCACCCGCCAGTGGAGTTCCGCCACGGACATTCCGTGGGAGACGCTGGAAGCCCTGCCCGACGACATTGAGGCTGCCGAGTGCCAGTTGGCCACCTTCTTCACCCAGGTGGAGTTCGTTGCCTCCGACGTTCCGGGCCGGTTCATCTCCACCATGTCCCCGGACTACCACGAGGTGCGCCTGGCGCTTCTGGCCCAGGTGATGGACGAGTCCCGGCACCTGGACGTGTTCCGCAAGCGGGCGCTGGCCAACGGCGGCGGCCTGATGCGGATGACCGACAGCGTCAGCGACGTGGTGGGCGGCGGCACCGACAACGCCCGTGAGTTCACCGAGCTTTCCTCCCGGCTGCACATCACCGGGGAGGGGAACGTGCTGACCCTCTTCCGTCTTGGCGAGATGATGGCCTACAACGAGGCCGAGAAGATGATCTACCGCCGGTGCGCCCAGGACGAGGCCCGGCACGTGGCCATCGGGGTGCTGCACCTGCGCTACATGAACGAGTTCACGCCGGAGCGCCGGGAAGAGATTCACTGCTACCTGGACGAGGGCGAGAGCCGCCAGTCCACCGGCGCGGGAGGCGAGAACCCCGCGGGCCGGAACCAGCTCACCAGCGAAGCCCTCGCCGTGCTGCTCGGCGGCGGCAAGGACAAGATTGACGAGGGCCAGAAAATCCTGATGGCCATTCGCCAGCGGCAGGTCAAGGAATACTTCCAGAGACTCAAGTCCGCCGGGTTCGACGACCGGATTCACAGCGGGCGAGTCCACCCCTCCCTGCTGGAAGCCTACAACGCCGCGCCGTAGCAAGAGCGTTGCGCCATTTCGAGACCTCCCGAGATCGCTTCGAGGGAGGTCTTACTTTATCCGGCCCATTTCACGGGTTTCTCCCCAACAGGCCCACCGAGGATTGACATGGCCCTTAACGACGAAGAAAGACCCAACCAGACCGGGGAACAGCCCGACGGCGCAGAAGAGCCGTCCGCTCCCACCGGCCCGCAGCCGCTGGACTGGATGAACGATACCCTGGAGTGGGGCATCAGGGCGCAGCCCGGCAAACACGGCATGACCATGCGGGCGCTGAACATTGGCAGCTACGGGGAAATCCCCGAGTACAGCACGGACATGAGCCGCCGGCCCCGGGGCGCGTTCCCCGTTCCCGGCGTGCCGCGCACGGACCTTTATTCCCTCAGCCAGAAGGTTGACCTGTGGGCCGACTGCGCCGTGGACCTCTACGAGGAGGCGATTCAGCGGCGCTGGATGGCCCATGCTGACGTTCCGTGGGACGAACTCCCCGCCGAGACCGATGATGTCGAGCTTGCCATGCGGCAACTCTGCACCGAGTTGGCGCAGCAGGCTTCCATCGAGACCGACACCATCGGACAGTGGCTCCACCGGATGAACTATGCCTACCACGAGGTCAAGACCTTCCTGGCTTCAGAAGTCTTCGACACCGGGCGGCACTACACCGTGTTCCGCCAGCGCGCCCTGGCCAATGGCGGGGCGCTGGGCCTGGAAAGCGCGGGGCAGTTCAACCGGCGGCTGATGGAAGCCAGGGCCGGATGGACCGAGGTGTGCATATTCCTGTACATCATCCGGGGAACTCTCACCATGCTGTTGTACCGCTACGGCGAGGCGTATGCCCGGAACAAGGCGGACAAGTACATGTTCCGCCGCTGCCTGGAAGACAAGGCCCGGCACATGCGCTACGGGATGCAGCACCTGAAGTACGCCGTAGACAACCGGGACCCCGGTTTCGGCATGGGGTTGAACAACCTGATGCGCGGGGTGGAACGAGACCTGGCCCAGGACATGAAGGACCCGGTGCTCTGGGAGGCGCTGGCCATCATATTCGGCGGGGGAGTGTCCAGCATTGCCAGGGGCATGGAAGTGGTCAAGGACTTCCAGCAGCAGTACATCGAGCAATATCTTGCCCGTATGCAGTGGGTTGGCATCGGCAAGACCGAAGAGAACCTTACACCGGACCTGGCCGCGTACCTGCGGCGGGAACAAACCGAACCGGAAGCGCCCCCGGCATAGAGGACTGCCATGCCAATTTACGAGTACCGCTGCCAGGACTGTGGCGGCGTCAACAGCGTATTCCTTCGCTCGATGAGTTCACCGGACCCAACGAGTTGCAAGCTCTGTGAAGGCGGCAGTTTGCAGCGTATCATGTCGCGCGTGGCCTACCTCAGGTCCGAGGCAGACAAACTGGACCAGTTGGACCCTAAGTATTTCAAGATGGTGGACCAGGCATTGGCCAATGCGCCAGCCAACTCCGACCCGGACTTTCACATGAAGAGCATGGTCCCCTTCAGCCAGGCCAAGGAGCACGGGGAGCCATATTTCAAGGAGTAAGACCTCCATGGCGACCGCGGGCAGCGCCGGATTGAGGGTCTTTCACCAAGTACCAGGAGGCAGCAGATGAACGCCCAGGGGGCGAGCGGTCTACTATTCCCATCGGTTGAGTGGTTTCAGGGGTTGCAGGGACTGGTCAATAATGACCCGGAGTTCCGTCGCATCGGCAGCGTGGACGCGACCATGGGCGTCAAGGCGGGGGAAAGGGTCTTCGTAATCACCTTCGAGGCGTTCGAGTGCTCAGAGGTCAAAGAGGGCACCGAGTACGACCTGATCGACGCCGACTTTTTCCTGGAAATGGACATGGAGCAGTGGCGCGACCTGATCACCAATACCAAGGAGAATGACGGCGCGGACCTGCGCCACACCCTGAACACACTGGACCTGATGATCGAGGGCGGCATCTCCAAGAACGCCACGGGCGACCAGTTCCGCGCCGACATCTTCTTCCGGGTCAACCAGAGCCTCCAGCACTTCTTCGACAGTTCGGCCAAGCTGGAGACAGTCTTCGAGTCCTAGAAGCCGTCGGGCTCAACGGCCTATCTATCCACCATACTCAGTATGTCTCGAACAAACTGGCTGACCAACGGGCGGCCCTGGACAGTTTTCTGGCGTCGGGTTGTCATTCTTCCGTCCCCGGTCAGCCCACCTCCGCATTCTTCAGGGCCTCCACGTCCAGGCGGTATTCGCCCCCTTCCTGGCCTTGCAGCGCGGCCAACACGCGGTCGGCGGACAGGGGCAGTTCCTTGATCCTGACCCCCACGGCGTCGTATATGGCGTTGGCGATGGCGGCGGGGGGGCCGAACCCGGGCGGCTCGGCCACGGCCCTGGCACCGAAAGGGCCGTCGGCGCTGGGAACTCCCACCAGGACATTCTCGATGGCCGGCATGTCGATTGCCAATGGCATCAGGTAGGTGGACAGGGACGGGTTGCGCACACGGCCCGTCTCGGGGTCGATCTGCATCTCCTCGCTCAATGCGCGGCCTATGCCCTGCACTGCGCCGCCTTCCAGTTGGCCCTCTACGCCCATCGGGTTGATGGCCACGCCCACGTCCTGCGACTGGACGAACCTGGTGACTCTAACCTGGCCCGTCGCCTTGTCCACTATCACCTCCGCCGCCTGGGTGTTGAACACGGGAGCGTAGGGCATACTCGACAGGGCGGCCAGCCCGATGATTGGGCCGCCTCGGGAGGTCAGGCTGGCCGCGGCCAACTGGCTGAGGGTGAGGGACTGGGGCGGGTTGTCCTGAACGTAGACACTCCCTCCCTGGCAAGTCAAAGCCTCGGCAGGTACTCCGAACCGTTCGGCGGCTAGACCCACGAGCCGGTCGCGGGCATCCTCTGCCGCCATCTGTACCGCCTTGCCCTGGCTGTAGACGATGCGGCTGCCTCCGCTGGGGCCGGTAAAGGGGGCCATGTCCGTGTCGCGTTTCGCCACTATGACCTGGTCCAGCTCCACGCCCAGGGTCTCGGCGGCTATCTGTGCCAGGGACGTGTCGCTGCCGGAGATGTCCACAGACCCGGTGAGCAGGCTGACCGTGCCGTCCTCGTTCACGCTGATGGACGCAGTGGAAGGACCGCTGCCGCTGCGCCACTCGCCCAGGGAGATGCCCACGCCGCGGCCCTCTTCGGTCTTCCTGGGCAGCCCCATCTTCTCCTTGACCGCATCAATGGTCTCCAGCAGGCCGTTGGCGGGGACGGCGGCCCCGGAAACGTTGACGTCGCCCTCTTTGACCACGTTCTTCAGCCGGAACTCCAGCGGGTCCAACCCAATCCGGCGGGCAATGCTGTCCATATGGGACTCAACGGCGAAGTGCATGTCCGCGACGCCCGAGGCGCGGTAGGAGCCGACATAAATCTTGTTGGTGTAGACGCCGTAGGAACGGAGCCGGAAGTTGGGGATATTGTACGCGCCGAGGGCGTGGCCGACGCCGGCGTTGGGTCCCGCACCCAGGTAGGCCCCCACGTCGAAGACGCTGTGGGCCTCCCGAGCGGTGATCTGTCCGTCGCCGGTTACGCCAGTCTTGAGATGGATGGTGGTGGCCAGCCGGGGACCGTTGAGGGTGAACACCTCTTCCCTGGTGTTGATCAGCTTCACCGGCCGGCCTGTCTTCATGGCCAACAGAGCCGGGAATGCCTCGAAGGCCAGCCGCAGCTTGGCCCCGAAGCCGCCTCCCAACTCCATCGCGTTGACCTTGATGCCGGACAGGGGTATATCCAGCACCGACGCCAGTTGAGCGCGCACCTGGTAGGGTCCCTGGGTTGAAGCCCAGACGGTCAGCCGTCCGTTGGCCTCCACGTTGGCGGCGCAGGCCATCGGCTCAAGGAAGCCCTGGTTGATGGCCTGGGAGTGGTAGGTCTCCTCGAAGACGTGGGCAGCATCCTGGAAAGCCTGGTCCACATCGCCCCGGTCGGCATCCAGCAGGGTGCAATTGTTACCGCCCATAGCGAAGCCGTACCCCTCGAAGTTGGGCATGTCCGGGTGGACCAGGGTGGAACCCTCCCTGATGGCCTCCAGGGGGTCCACTATGGCCTCCAGGTCCTCGTACTCCACCTCGATTAAATCCAGGGCTTCCTGCGCCGTTACCTCATCGTCGGCGGCCACGGCGGCCACCGGCTCGCCAATGTAGAAGACCTCGCCGCGGGCCATGATGCGCCGGTCCCTGACCGCGCCGGAGCCGAAGTAGCGGTCAGGGAAGTCGTGGCCGGTGATGACGGCCCGGACTCCCGGCAGTTGCTCTGCCTTGCCGGTATCGATGCTGACAATTCGGGCGTGGCTGCGAGGGCTGGTCAGCACCTTGCACATGAGCATATCGGGCAGATATACGTCGGCGGCGTAAGTGGCGCGGCCGGTGACCTTGTCCAGCGCGTCCACGCGGGGGAGGCTGTGGCCAAGGACATTGTGTTCAGTCGTCATTCCAGTCACTCCTCATTGATGTAGGGGACTCGGATGCAGGGGACACGGAAGCAGGACAATGGGGCTTGGGCCGGGGCGTCACGACCGGGTTTTTTCGGCGGCGGCCATGATGGCCTGGACGACCTTGGTGTAGCCGGTGCAGCGGCACAGGTTGCCCCCGATGGCGTACTTGACCTCTTCCTCGGTGGGGTTGGCGTTCTTCTCCAGCAGACCCACGGCGGACATGATCAGTCCGGGGGTGCAGAAACCGCATTGCAACCCGCCGTACTCGGCAAACGCCTGCTGGACGGGGTGCAGACCCTCACGGGTGGCCAGACCTTCCACGGTAGTGACCTCGGCATCGTGGGCGCTGTGGGCCAGCACCAGGCAAGATGTTACGGGCGCGCCGTTCAGCAGGACGGTACAGGCCCCGCAGTCGCCTTCGTCGCAGCCCTTCTTGGTGCCCGTCAGTCGCAGTTCATCGCGCAGCATATCCAACAGTGAGTAGTACGGTTCTGCCAGGACCTGCCGGGGTTCTCCGTTTACGGTCAGGTGGAGAGGCATCTTCATGGGTCTAACTCCTGGTGTGGCGGTTGGCGGAATGGACGGTTGGGCTAATAGAAGGCGGCCTGTACTGCCAGCCGCCGCTGCATCTCGAATGGCATGGCCCCTGCCCGGGCCATCTCGACGGCGCGTTCCAGGGTGCGCCGGGTGAGAACGCCGACGATCTCCTTGCGGTATGCGGCGGAGCCGCGGACATCGTCGATGGGAGTCGAGATGTTCCTGGCTTCGTCAGCGCAGGCCGCAAGCAGTTCCGGGGTAATCTCCTTGCCCCGCAGGATGTCTTCGGCAGCGTAAGCCCTGACGGGAGTGGGGGCGACGGCGCCAAGGCCGATGCGCACTTCCCGGCACACCATCCCTCCCGCGTCGAGAGTCACGACGGAGGCAACGCCCACGGTAGCGATGTCCATAGCGCCGCGGGGGCTGTGCTTTATGTACAGGGAGCCGGTGTTAGGTCCCGGCGGGGGAAGCCTGATCTCGGTGAGAAGTTCTCCAGGAGCGAGCGCCGTCCGGCCGGGGCCGGTAAAGAACTGGTCCAGCGGGGTTGAACGCTTGTCGCCCTGCCTCGGCCCGCTGCTGAGACATTGCGCGTTGAATGCCAGCAGCGCCGGGAGAGTGTCTCCGGCGGGAGATGCGTTGCAGATGTTGCCTCCCACGGTGGCCAGGTTGCGCACCTGCACGCCGGCGAAGGCTGCGGCCGCGGCGGCCAGGGCGGGATAGTGGGTCCTGACGGCGTCATGGTCTTCCAGGGTTTGAACGGTGACCAATGCGCCAAGGCGCAGGCCGTTCCTGCGGCTGAAGGAGACTCGTTCCAACGCCGGTATGTGCTGGATGTTGACGACATACTCCGGGTCCCAGTGTCCCATGCGGGAACGAATCAGGAAGTCGGTGCTCCCCGCGACGTACCGCACGTCCGGGCTATGCTGCCGGTACAGGGACATGGCTTCCCGGACCGTGTGCGCCTCCAGGTACTCGAACCTGGCCATGATTGCTCTCCCCCGGTAAGGTGTTTGTCAGTCTGGACACATAGCGCTTGTTCAAACTCAAGTGAGTGTAGTAAGGGAGGTAATTGGTGTCAACCTGACCCCCCCACGGAACCACCACAGGCTTCTTGGCAGCAGCCGCTATGGTAAGATTCAGTTGAACGCGCGGCGGCACATGCCGTCTGTATTCACGGAGACCAAACGACAGTACAGGAGGACGACCGATGACCGCTGCCGAGCGGCTAGGCAACATCTCGTTGGGGGAAGTGATGTTCACTCAACGGGCTATCCGGCGCTTCAAGCCGGACCCGATTCCGCATGAGGTCATGCGGGACATCATGGAGGCGGCCATACGCGCCCCCAACGGCGGAAACACCCAGGAGTGGCACTTCATCGTGGTCGAGGACGAGGAGAAGCGTCGTACACTGGGGGAACTGTACCATGAGGCGTGGTGGGCAAAGCGGAAGGATGCCGGAATCAACGGGCCGGAGGATATTCCGCCGGGCAAGAGTCCGATGCGGTCCGCCATGCGGCTGGCCAACGAGATCGGCAGCGCGCCGGCAATGGTGCTCATCTGCTCCACGGTGAGAAGTTCTGCCGGGGCCGGATCGGTGATTCCCGCCGCCCAGAACATGCTCCTGGCGGCCAGGGGGTTCGGGGTAGGAGGCACCATTACGACCCTGCATCCGGTGGTCATGGACAGGGTCCACCAGCTATTCGGTATCCCGGATACAGCCCTGGTAGTCTACTGCATACCGCTCGGCTACCCCAGGGGAGCGTTCGGGCCAGTGACTCGCAAGCCCCTGTCAGAGGTCTGCGGAGCCGACCATTGGGACGCGCCATTCCGCTGATATGGCTTGTGATATGGCTTGCCGGAAGAATCAGTTCCTGGAAATTGGAGCGCCCACGCCCCCGGTTTGCTCGTTGATGAGGAAAGAGGCGGAGTCTTTGCCATAGACGGTCTCCAGGTCGGCGTCGAAGCGTTGGCCGCCGAGGCCGCCAATTACCTCATAGCGTCGTTCCGTGTAGAGACGGCCCTCGAAGTCCGAGTCTTTCACCCTTCGCTCGTCCTCCCCGGCCAGGAACATCTCCACGGCCTGCTGCATAAGGTCGCGGGACTGTTCCGGCTCCAGGTGAGTCGCCGAGCGAAGGAAGACGAACCCCCAACGAATTCCCATGTGTTCCAGCATGAGGCGGTGAAGCTCCCGGAGTTTAATGCTCTCCTGTTTCCGATTACATGATACCCGATTTCGTAGCCGGTGCGGAGTCCTGTCCCTGTGGAAAGCCCTAATTATCTCGACTCTTATCATGGTTTCCCCAGCGCCGCTTCTTGCCGGTTGTGGCGACGGAAACAAGACGCTCACCATCTATGCCGGACGGTCCAGCAACCTGGTTGAGCCTCTGATAGGTTCGTTCGCAGAAGAGTCCGGCATAGACGTCAAGGTCAAGTATGCCGGCAGCACCGCCATTGCCTCGACCATTATGGAAGAAGGTGGGGACAGTCCAGCGGATGTGGTGTTTATGTCGGAGCCGGGATCGCTCGGCCTCCTGGCGAGACGCGGGTTTCTGGCCCCTCTTCCCGGTGAACTCCTGGCGAAAGTGGACTCCAGGTTCCGCGACGACCGCGGCTACTGGGTTGGGACTTCCGGTCGTGTCCGTACCGTGGTCTACAATGTGGCGGCGGTGGACCCGGAAACCGAACTGCCCGGATCGATAGAAGGGTTTACAGACCCGGAGTGGAAGGAGAGAATCGGGTGGGCGCCCCGGAACACGCCCTTCCAGGCATTCGTCACTGCATTCCGAATAAAGCGGGGTGACGATGCGGCCCGCGCCTGGTTGGGGGGAATCCAGGCCAACATCCCCAAGGAGTACCCGAGCAACACGGCCACGGTGGCTGCCGTGGCCAGCGGAGAGGTGGATGTTGGATTTGTGAACCATTACTACGTGGAACGGTTCTTACGAGAGGAAGGGCCGGGCTTCGGCGCACGCAACCACTTCATGGGAGGCGGCGACCCCGGGTCCCTGATGCTGGTGGCGGGCGCGGGTATACTGACAACGTCGGAAAACAAGAAGGCTGCGGCCCTATTCATCGAGTACCTGTTGTCTGAACAAGCACAGCGGCATGTGGCCGAGAAGACCCATGAGTATCCCCTGGCGTCGGGCGTGCCACCTTCCGACGGGCTTCCGCTACTGGACGCGCTGGAGCCACCTGAATTGGACCTGAGTGCGCTGGCAGACTTTGAAGCGACCCTGTATATGCTTCGGCAGGAGGGAGTGTTGCATTGAGAGGCATGGCCCGTGCCATGCCTTCCCGATTGCCGTAAAGCGAGAGCCGGCGGCGTTCAGGTCCGGAGGGGCTGCCAGTAACGGCGGTCATCCATCCGGGCAATCCTGCCATAACCGGGCTTGGGAAGATGGACCGACAGGACGGTTGTCCCGTCCTGTTCCAGGCGTTCCATCAGAGACCGGCGCGTGATACGGGTCTGCTCCGGGTCCATGTCGGCGCGGGACACCCAATCGGTCTCATGCACCTGGACCGTGTTGTGCAGCACGTCGCCGAGAATCAGGCCCCGCTCCCCCTGGGAAGTGATCATGATGCTCATGTGCCCGGGGGTATGGCCCGGCGTCGGCAATGTCGTCAGCTCGCTGGTGAGGGAGTGTTCGCCCTCGACCAACTCTGCCAGGCCCAGTTCCTGCAACGGCCAGACGCAATCGGGCGCGTTGGGGAAGCGGTCCTGCTGCAACGCGGGGTCGTGGGTGGCGTTCCAGTCGATGGCGCTCATGTAGTAACGGGCGTTGGGGAATGTGGGGACGAACTTGCCGTCCCGGGGCTGGAGGTTCCAGCCCACGTGGTCCCGGTGCAGGTGGGTCATCACCACCATGTCGATTTCTTCGGGCCTGACGCGGTGCGCGGAAAAGTCGTTGAGCAATTCGCCCCAGGGAGTTTCCGGCGCGCCGGCGGGCTTTGGCCCCAGGCCGGTGTCCACAACGATGTTCCTGCCGTCGGAGCGCACCAGGAAGCAGGCCAGGTTGAAACGCACATTGTGCTCTTCGGTAAGATGGTCTCCGTATGGCGCCCAGTTTTCGGATGGAATGCCGGGGAAGAAGTTGCACAGATCAAACTCAAGGATGCCGTCGGAGAGGGACGTAATCTCAACGTTTCCAATGGATATCCTGTTGCCCGCCATGTCTGCCCTCCTATTCTTTGGGCGGATTCGGGTCCGGACGCCGCTTGTCGGACACGACCGTGCCTTCCTTGACCACCAGGAGCAGGTTGCCCAGGTTTTCGATGTCGTCCAAGGGGTTGCCATCCACCGCGATCAGGTCGGCCAGCTTGCCGGGTTCGATTGTCCCCAGGTCGCGTCCCCTTCCGCACAATTGGGCCGCGTTGACGGTGGCCGCCTGAAGGACTTCCCAGGTAGTTGCGCCATCCTTGACCCACAGGCCAATCTCCAGCAGAGCGGACTCGCGCAGCGGGAAGACGTCTGACCCCAGTGCCATGTTAACCCCGGAGCGGAGGGCCTGCCGGAACCACGTCCTGTGGGCATCGACTGCGGACTCGGCCCGCTCGACCAGGTCCGGGGACAGCGCACGCCTTTCCACGTAGCGGCGCTCCCGGTCGGTCGTTGCCTGTGACGGCGTCAAGTGAGTGATGCCGAGGGTCGGCACATACCAAGCGTCCCGTTCGAGGAAAAGTTGCAGGCACTCTTCGTCCATTACGTAGCCGTGCTCGATACTGTGGGCGCCAAGTCGCAGGGCGGCTTTGACC
>DAOUJS010000137.1:0-3939 GCA_034422355.1 Dehalococcoidia bacterium
TCCAATCTCCCTTACCCCCATCGGCAACACCTCCCAACTCCCGATGTCAGCTAACCAGTTACGGCCCCAATTTACCCCACTACTCTGCGCATTTCACCTTGGCTTTAGTTTAGAAGGGATGACGGACTCCCCTGGCTCTCCTGGGATCCGCCACCTGCTCCAGACACCGGAACAGAGATTCCGCCGCCTCCATATCCGCACACTCCCATCACTCACTTGTTATCCCCTTTGTGTACTCTCCCTGACCGACATTGCAATCGTCCTGCCCGGTCTCCCGGTTGGCCGGGACTGGCGCCGTTGTTATAATGGGCCGCGTTCAACAGGAGCTAATCCACTCGCCAAGGTGGAGCTTGAATAACCGCTTGGCGGATTCGATAGCAAGGAGTTGGGGAAATGGACTTGGGGCTACAGGACAAGGTAGCGATCATCACCGGCGGGAGTTACGGTATAGGCAAAGCGGCTGCCCTTAGCATGGCTAGGGAGGGTGCGCGGGTCGTCCTGGTGGCCCGCCGTCCCGACGTTTTGGAGCAGGCTGCGCAGGACATCAAGGTAGCCACTGAAGGCGTTGCCCTCCCGGTGGCCGGCGACGTTATCGACAAGGACACCGCGGCCCGCGTGGTAAAGACCGCTGTGGACAATTTCGGCAGGGTGGACATTCTGGTCAATAACGCTGGCGCGTCCATGGCCAAGAACTTTGAGGACGTAAGCGACGAGGACTGGGAGTTCGACTTCGACCTCAAGGTCTGGGGAGCCATCCGATTCATCCGGGAAGCAGTACCCGAGATGCGCAAGGCCGGCGGTGGCCGCATCATCAACGTGACAAACCTGGGCGGACGCACCCCGGGAGCCAACTCCATGCCCACGTCGATCTCCAGGGCTGCCGGTCAGGCCATCACCAAGGGGTTGTCAAAGGACCTGGCCAAGGACAACATTCTCGTGTCCACAGTCTGCATCGGACTGATCAAGAGTGGCCAGACCGAAAGGCGACTGGAAGTCCAAAAGGTCAACAACCCTGACTTGACCATCGAGGACATCTGGGCCGAATCAGTGCGCGGCAGGGGCGTCCCACTAGGCCGCATGGGCGAGGACTACGAGGCCGGCGACGTTATCACATTCCTGGCCTCCGAACGCGCCAGCTACCTCACAGGAATCGCGGTCAACATTGACGGCGGTTCATCCGCTGTGCTGTAGCCACCAACCAACCGGACCCTTTCCGCCGAGTCCGCTCCCATGTGGGATGGACTCGGCGTTCATCGAATCATCTTTGTAACAACAGGCCGCGCGTTTTATCCGCCGGCGTAGGGCAGGTGCAGAGAGCATTCGCCAAGGAATCAGGCCGGTGGTCTCTCTTCCGTAGCGGAATCGTGCCCTCGAAAGTCGTTCCCGCGAAAGCGGAAATCCATATCAACCTTGGCATTAGGAACACACCATTGCAAAGGTCCTGCAATACGGGAGGGACTGATTGACTGAACCGTACATGATGGATATGCGTCCGTCGCCAAGAATCCTGTTGGGGCCAGGCCCCAGCACCGTTCACCCGCGTGTGCTGCGGGCCATGACCCTGCCAGTAGTGGGCCACCTTGACCCGGACTTCTTCCAGGTCATGGACGACGTTTCGGAGATGCTTAGGCGCATCTACGGCACCTCCAACCCCATGACCTTCCCCATATCCGCCACCGGAACGGGCGGGATGGAGGCAGCCTGCGCCAACATCCTGGAGCGCGGGGACACGATGGTGGTCTGCCGCAACGGGTACTTTGGCAACCGGTTAGCGGACATCGCGGAACGGTGCGGCGCGGAAACACACATGGTTGACAGCCCGTGGGGACAACCCGTGGACGTGGACAGCCTTGCCGCCTTGCTCAACCAATTGCCCAGGGTCAAAGCCGTGGGCGTGATACACGGGGAAACCTCCACTGGGGTACTGAACGACCTGGCCGGCATCATAGACCTGTCCCACCGGCACGGGGCTCTGGTAATCGTGGACGCAGTTACCTCCCTCGGCGGCCACGAGATGCGCATGGACGAATGGGACATCGATGTCTGCTACAGCGGCGCGCAGAAATGCCTCGGCGCTCCCCCCGGCCTGGCTCCCATAAGTTTCGGCCCACGGGCGATGGAAGTCGTCAACTCCCGGGAGTCAAAGGTACAGAGCTTCTATTTCAGCCTCAAGGAACTGGAGACCTACTGGTCCGGCACACGGTCCTACCACCATACCGCCCCCATCTCCATGACCTACTCCCTCCGGGAAGCCCTGAGCATGGCGATGGAAGAGGGAATAGAGGAGCGCATCCAGCGACACGCCCGGGTCGCGGCAGTCCTTCGGGCGGGCTTGCAGGCCCTGGGCATCGGCGTCCTCGCAGAACCGGGCCACCGGCTCAACCCCCTGACCGCCGCCGTCATCCCCGAAGGCGTGGATGATGGCGCGGTGCGCCGGGCCCTGCTTGAGGAGCACAACATCGAAATCGGCGGCGGCCTCGGCGACCTGCGAGGCAAGGTGTGGCGGATTGGACTGATGGGCGAGTCGGCCAGGGAGACCAACGTATTCGCCCTGCTGTCGGCCCTGGAAATCGCCCTCTCCCGTCAGGGCTACGAGGTGGCCCAGGGATCAAGCCTCGCCGCCGCCCAGAGGGAACTGGCCGAATTTGACGCCACCAATTGATACCTACGCAGGATTGCGTTCCCATCTTTAGAGGAGGTGTAACGGTGGCTACCGAACAAGTTGCGAATGATGCGATCGAATTTAATCGAGAACGCCAGGTTCCATCAGACCTGGAGCTAGAACCAGTACATTCTGAAGATGAGGACTATGAGAGTGCTCCGGCCGACTACAAAGTCTCTACCTTTCCGGCCGATTTCACCCTAGAGGTATTGCATCAGAAGTGGCGAGCTGGAGATTTCCGCATTCCAGAGTTTCAACGTGCGTTCGTATGGAACCAAGTTCAGGCGAGCAAACTGATTGAATCTTTTCTAGTTGGGCTACCGGTTCCTCCTGTGTTCGTGTATACGGAACGTGAGTCTGAAATCTTGATAGTCATTGACGGGCAGCAACGCCTGAAAAGCATTTTTAGTTTCTTCGAGGGTTATTTCGGTGAGGAAACTCATGGACGTAGGTCCGTGTTCCGGCTAGCTGGCCTAAGTCCAGAAAGCCGTTTTGCTGGAAAATCCTTTGAAAGCCTCGACGAAAGGGATCGACGGCGACTAGGGAACTCGGTTTTACGTTCATTTGTCGTGCAGCAACTTGATCCCGATGACGATACTAGCATGTACCATATCTTCGAGCGACTTAACACAGGAGGAACACTTCTTACTAACCAAGAAGTGCGCAATTGTGTTTACCAAGGCAACTTCGTGGAGTCCATAGTTTCATTTAATCAGCTTCCCGAGTGGCGGAAAATTTTAGGCCGCCCCACTCCAGATAGAAGAAAAAAAGACATCGAACTCATGGTCCGATTTTTTGCGATGCGCGACATATCTGTTTACCAGAAGCCGATGAAGGACTTCTTATCAAAGTTCATGAGGAAGAACAAGGACGCTTCAGACCAAGTGTTGGGAGAAGCCAAACAGGTCTTTGAAGAAACCTGTAGCCACGTAATCGAAGGCTTGGGAGATCGTCCTTTTCACGTTCGCGCTGGTTTGAATACTGCGGTGTTCGATGCAGTCATGGTCGCGTTCTCAGAACACCGAGACACCATTCCTAAAAACATCAAGGAACGGTATGACTTACTCCTAGGGGACGAAAAATTCACCGGGAATACCATGTATGGGACTACGGATGTGGATACTGTCCGAGAGCGATTTGCTAGGGCCAAGACCGTCCTATTTAACTAGTATTACAACGACGTTTGATGTGATAGGATGGCCGGCAGTTTGGGAAGGTTTGAGCAAGTGAGGCAGGGGAGTGGATGCGGCGGCTTTCGAGCAGGTGTACCAGGCATT
>DAOUJS010000138.1:0-22687 GCA_034422355.1 Dehalococcoidia bacterium
AGACCGAACGAAATCAGGCTGCGGCAACCATCAGCTGGAGATTCTCCACCGCTGACGCCCGGCACAAGCTCCGGCGTATCTATCCATCGGTTTCACCCTGACACGGTACTAGCCTCTGACCAAGACCGGGCGGTGAGGGCCTCTACTCTTCCAGGCCTCTTGTGACAACCAATATGCGGTCCCGGCGGGCCAGGTCTTGCTCAACGGTCACGTTGGCTTCGGGGAAGTGTTGGAGGGCTATCTCGGACGCCACCGGCATCTGCTCCGGGTCCAATTCCAAGAGGATGATACCTTGGTCGTTCAACTTGGCAGTGGCTTGGGACATCATCCTGCAGACCAGGTCCAGCCCGTCTTTCCCGCCGTCCAGGGCTGCCCTGGGTTCCCACTGCACCTCGGGCTGAAGAGTGGGTATGCGTTCTGTTGGGATGTAGGGTAAGTTGGCCACGATCAAGTCCACCTTCTCCGGGACTGGCTCAAGAAGGTCCCCCTGGCAGAGGGTAACCCGGTCTGCCACGTTGTGGGAGTGGATGTTGTAGCTGGCCACGTTCAGCACCGGGTCGGTAAGGTCCACTGCGTAAATGCGCGCTGCCGGAATATGAATCGCCAAGTTTACGGCGATGGCCCCGGTGCCGGTCCCAACATCGGCTATCACCAGTTGGGCGCTTTCCATCCCCATCAGCGCCATGAAGAGCGCGTGTTCGACCATCGTCTCGGTTTCCGGCCTGGGGACCATCACATCCGGGTTAACCAGCAGGTTGATGCCGTAGAACTCCCGGTAGCCGAGGATATAGGCCAGGGGTTCACGGGTCCGACGGCGGTCGAGAATCCCCTGGATGTCCTGCTCATGTTGGGTTGTTGCCTCGTCTTCCTGGTGGGCAAACAGGTCCTGCCGGGGCATCCGCATCACGTTCATCACCATCACCTCGGCTTCGAGGCGGGCGTCGGGAATGCCAATGGCCTCCAATTCATGATGGCAACGCTGAATAATTTCCCGGACAGAGGCCATAGTTACATCCCGTCGGAGCGAGTGCCAATCTGCGGACCACAAGGCTAGGGGAGTACCTGTGACCGGAAAGGGAGGGGAGATTGCGCAGCCTGGGAAAATGCTGCTGTCCATGCTCACAGCCGATTGGCATAGGGTATACTACGCGGCCAGCGCATCTCCCAGGTTCTGCTCTTCCTCCCATGCGATCAGGGAATCGATGATGTCATCCAACCCCCCTTCCATGACGCGGGGGATGCCGTGGAAGTTGGAGTTGATCCGGTGGTCGGTTATCCTGTCCTGTGGGTAGTTATAAGTGCGTATTTTCTCGGCGCGCTCGGCTGTGCCCACTTGCGCCCGGCGGCTCTCGGTGATTTCGGCGGCCTTCCGGACTTCTTCGGCTTCGTAGAGACGGGCGCGTAGCATAGCCATCGCCTTCTGCTTGTTCTTGTGCTGGGAACGCTCGTCCTGGCAGATGACCGTCAGTCCTGTGGGTTCATGGACGATGCGGACGGCCGTGGCGACCTTGTTGACGTTCTGGCCTCCGTGGCCCCCGGCATGGAAAATGTCGATGCGCAGGTCGTCGTTATTGACTTTGACATCCACTTCGTCGGGTTCAGGCAGCACCGCCACCGTGGCCGTGGAGGTGTGGATGCGGCCTTGGGCCTCGGTTTCCGGTATGCGCTGGACACGGTGAACGCCCCGCTCATACTTGAGGCGGCTGAAAGCGCCCCTACCCTGGACTTCAAACACGATCTTGTTGAACCCGCCCAAGTCTGAGGGGTTGGAGTCCATCACGTCGACGCGCCAGTTGTGGAGTTGAGCGTAGCGGGCATAGGCGCGGTAGAGGTCGCCCGCGAACAGGCTTGCTTCGGTGCCGCCGGTACCGGAGCGGATTTCGACGATCACGTCCCGCTCGTCGTTGGGGTCTTTTGGCAGCAGGGCCACCCGCAGTTCCAGGGCGAGTTTTTCCAATCTCTCCTCGACCTCTTCCAGCTCGTCCCTGGCCATGCGGGTCAGTTCCGGGTCCGACCCTTCTTGCACCAGCGCTTCAAGGTCCTTTTGCTCGTCCACCAGTTCCTGGTGTTTGTGGGATATGTCTACCAGCTTTTCCAGGGATGCCCTCTCTCTGGCCAAAGCCTGGATGCGCTCGTAGTCGGTGGCGACTTCCTGCCGCCCCATCAGTTCCTCGATCTCATGGAAACGCTGGAGAACGGGGTCCAGTTTGTCGAATATCGAAGTCATGCTATTTCCTGGCGAAGGTTGGACGATGTAAATTGAGGTCCCTAATAAATCTCTTGGCTCAATTATAAATTTTATCCCAATGCTCCCCGGTCAACAAGGGTTATGTCGTCTAACCCCATGTCCAATGGAGGGATCCCTACTCCGGCTTGTCTCCCCAGTGCAATGTCACAGAGCCAAATCCCAGCTTGAGGTATCCAACATTGACGAGACCGAGCTTTGTGAAAGTCGCGGACAGACCCTCAGCGTCCCGAAAGTAGCCCACTGATTCAGGCAGGTAAGTGTACGCGGCCCGGTCACCGGCCACGAATCCTCCTAACGCCGGCACCAACCGCTGGGAATAGAAGCGAATGGGCCCAGTCAGCCTGCCCCGTGGCAGGGGAGTAAGCTCCAGCGTTCCGATACGCCCGCCGGGACAGACGACTCGGACCATCTCAGACAGGGCCTGATCCAGGTCGGCCATGTTGCGAAGGCTAAACCCTGCGGTGGCGCAGGCAAACTCACCATCGGAAAAGGGCAAGGCATGGGCGTCGCCTACCAGCAGGGATGTCTTGCCGGTCAGACCCTTAGCCTGAGCCTTGGAACGGGCCAGTGAGACCATCTCAGGGAGGAAGTCTACTCCCACCGCATGACTGATTCCGGGACATCGCGCCAGGGCGATGGCCAGGTCACCGGTCCCGGTGGCGATGTCCAGCGCACTACCCGTCAGCCCTCTCGATGTGAGACGCGCAGTCTTTCGCTTCCAGCGCAGGTGCAGACCGCCGGTCATCAGGGTGTTCATCAGGTCGTATCGGCCCGCAATGCGGGCGAACATGTCCGCAACGTAGCGCTGCTTAGATTGGCCCGTCAACCCGGCCAATGGCTAGTCCGCCTTGTCCCTATACTGGAGACCTTCTGGAAGGGCATCGTCGATTCCCAAGGCGACCATGATCCGCCCGACCACGAAATCAACCACGTCTTCGATGGATTTAGGCTTGAGGTAAAAGGCAGGTTCCGGGGGGAGCACCACTGCCCCCATCCGGGAGAGGGTCAGCATGTTCTCCAGGTGGATGCCATGCAGGGGTGTTTCCCTGGGGACCAGCACCAGCGGGCGACGCTCTTTCAGGCAAACGTCGGCGGCGCGGGTCAGCAGGTTGCCGGTAATGCCGTGGGCGATGGAGGCGATGCTGTTCATGCTGCACGGGACCACCACCATGCCAGCGGTTGGGTAGGTCCCGCTGGCTATCGGCGCGCGCAGGTCGCCGACGGGGTAGATGGTGAAGTTCGGGTCCTCTTGCCAGGCGCCAAGGGTCTCGTTGAAGGAGACCTCCAGTTCCTCTTGCCAGACCATCCTGGCGGCGTTGGAACATACCACCTGTGTCGGGACCCGCCGCTCCAACAGGCGGTCGATGGTGCGCTGAGCCATGAGCGCACCGCTGGCGCCTGAAATCCCAACGATAACCGGTTTCATGGGATAGTGTACCTCTGGACTGACCAGTAGCTCACCGGCATGGAGAGCACGGTTTACAGCACCAGGGCCAGGATGGTGAATACCAGGTGGGCCATGGAGACTGAGCTGTTGAACTTGAAGAATGGCGCGTGCAGCTTGGAGAGGTCGTCCTCTTTAAGGTAGAAGTTTTCGACCACAAGCAGAGCGGCTGCGAATCCCCAGCCGATATAGTAGTAGAAGTTCAGCTCCATCCAGAACCCGAGGGCCAGCAAGGACAGGGCAGAGAGCAGGTGCAGGCCGCGAGTGATGTTGAATGCGGCCCTGATGCCGAACCGCCTGGGGATGGAGTTGACCCCGTATTCCCGGTCGAAGTCGTAGTCGGCGCAGGAATAGAGGATATCGAACCCACCCGCCCAGGTTGCCACGGCAAACGAGAGCAGCACCGCTTCGGGTTCCAGCGTGCCGGTGACGGCAATCCATGCCCCGGCCGGAGCGATGGCCAGCCCCCAACCCAGGAACAGGTTGCAGGCCCAAGTGTAATACTTGGCGTAAGAGTAGAGGATTACGTAAGCCGCCGCCACCGGAGCGAGCACCAGGGCCAGGGTGTTTAGCTGAGATGCGGCAAAGAAGAAGACAGCCGCCGATACGACCATCATCACAATGACTTCCCGCGGCGACAACAGCCCGCGGGGAAGGTGACGGTTAGCAGTCCGAGGGTTGGCTGCGTCCTCCTTGCGGTGGATGAGGCGGTTGGCCGACATGGCGAGAGTGCGGGCCCCGGCCATAGCCACGGTAATCCAGATGAAGGTGCTCCATGCAGGCCACCCGTCAGCGGCCAGCACCATCCCCATGTAGGCAAAAGGCAGCGCGTACAGGGACTCCCATACCCGAATCGCGTTCAGGTACATGGGGATCCTGGCCAGAGGATTTCTGGTTGTCGCCACCGCGTTCATGGTTTCTTCACACTTGCGATGGAGTTAACTGGAAGCGCCGGATGGTCCCGGGATGTCATACTCCGCCCACCTGTTGTCCACCATTTCCTTGATGGCGCTGTCCATGACAATCTCAGGAGGCCACTCCCGGGTCCGCCCTTCCGAAGCCCACTTGTGAGTGGCGTCAATACCGACCTTGCCGCCGAATTTTGGGGTGGCTGTGGCGTGGTCCAGGTCGTCCAGCGGGCCAGTGGTGGTCACGATGTCCCTGGCGGCGTCGAGGTTGTTGGCCACCCGCCAGGTGACCTCGGCAGGGTCCTGAACGTCGACGAAATGGTCTACTACGACAATGATTTTGGCCAGACTCATCAGCCCAAGCCCCCAGAGTCCGTGCATCACCTTTCTGGCCTGGCCAGGGTATTCCTTCTTGATGGAAACGATAACCAGGTTGTGGAATATGCCCTCGGCGGGCATGTTGATGTCTACCACCTCTGGGAGAATCATACGGATGGCGGGCAGGAACAGCCGCTCCGTAACCTTGCCCATCCAGTAGTCCTCCATTGGGGGGCGGCCCACAACGATGGTGAGGTAAATCGGTTTGCTGCGCCGGGTGATGCAAGTAACGTGGAAGACCGGGTATTCGTCCTCCATAGAATAATACCCGGTGTGGTCGCCGAAAGGGCCTTCGACACGCTCTTCGCCCGGCACCACGTACCCTTCGAGCACGATTTCGGCATGGGCCGGGACAAGCAGGTCTGAGGTCTTGGCCTTAACGAGTTCCACGGCCTGCTTGCGGAGAAATCCTGCCACGGTCATCTCGTCCATGTCTGGCGGCAGAGGGGCTGAACCGGTCCATATGCTCGCCGGGTCGCCTCCCAGGGCTACGGCCACATCCAACCGTTGCAGTCCTCGTTCCTGCCCAAGACGGTAATGGTGCGTTCCGACCTTGTGAGTCTGCCAGTGCATCCCGGTGGTCCGGGAGTCGTACACCTGGAGACGATAGGTGCCGTAATTCTGGACGCCGGTCTCCGGGTCCCGGCTGATGACAAGGGGCAGGGTGATGTAGCGTCCCCCGTCCAGGGGCCAGCATTTCAGGATGGGAAGGCTATACAGGTCCACATCCTCGCCTTCCAGGACAACCTCCTGGCACGGCGCGTTCCGGACAGTCCTCGGGCTGAATGACCCAAGTTGGACGATCTGACCCAGAGTACGCAGCTTGTTGATAATCCCTTCGGGCTGGCCTTGGACCAGCCCAAGGAGTTCCCGGAACCGGTCTCCGAGTTCGTCAAGATCATCAACACCCAACGCCCAACTCATGCGGCGGGCCGAGCCGAAGATGTTGATCAGGACCGGCATATCGTAGCCGGCGACGTTCTCGAACAGAAGGGCTGGGCCACCTGTCTTGACCACCCGGTCGGCTATCTCCGTGATTTCAAGCTCGCTGCTGACCTGAGCGCTGATGCGGGCGAGGTCTCCCCGCTCTTCCAGGAAAGCTGCGAATTCTCTCAGGTCTTTGAAGCTCATCCTATTGCCTCGCAGATTTTGGCCAGATGGCTATGCGGGGGCGGAAACACATGGGTATACACGGGGACGGCTGCCCCAATGGGCCCTTTGAATGGTCGGCAGGGTGTGGGGAAATAACCGGGGAGGGCTTGCGGGTGATTCTGAGTGAGGAAGAACGCGAAATCGGAGGCATGGGGTGTAAGATGCAGGGCCGCCGGGCAGGCTCCATTAACCTGGTTATGACGATTTGGACAGGGGAGTTAGGTCTTTCGCGGGCATACCTTGAGGGCGGGCATGGACCCGCCCTGGGATCAATCCTCGGTATTTGGTCCCGGTGGGGGGATAGCGAGATATTAGAAACCGGAATTTTCGTTACGCATCTTGCTGAAGCAGTCGCTACAGTAAACCGGACGGTCGCCACGGGGGCGGAACGGCACCATAGCATCGACGCCGCATTCGGCGCAGACTATCGGGTACATCTCGCGGGGTGCGTCCTGATACATGCCGCCTCGTTGTTCCGAGCGGCGCACAGCCCTGCAGCTTCGACAGCGCTTCGGCTCATTTGAAAACCCGCGGGCAGCGAAGAACTCCTGCTCCCCCGCGGTAAAGATAAACTCCCCTCCGCACTCGACGCATACAAGGGTCCGGTCCTGCAGTGCCACTGCTTGCCTCCTAAGTGATCCTTGTTCCTATTTCGGCCTGTAGGTCAACCCTTGCTGCGGATACTATCCATTGAAAGCTGGACCTGCGGTCTTGGGCAACCTATCCAATGCCTCGACCTGTATTATAGCGGTTGTTCAGGGAAATTCAAGCTGGTAATTCGAATCTTCTATTGTCTTAATCCACTACATAGCGGCGAATTCTTCCATATAGATGCAATAATTCGTTGCATAACGCTTGATATAGGATCAATTACAGCAATTGCAGCCTTGAGGAGAATCCAAGGCTGGGTTACGTCTATTTCTCGGAATTGGATTTGTAATCAGACACCAGAAAGCATGACGAAGCCTTGAAGATGGCCCAGAGGGCCTGACCAGGGACAATGTTCATTTCCGCCAGTGCCCGGGCCGTGATGTGACAGCGCAGCTCTGCGCCGCAGTCCAGGGTAACTTCGTACCCCGGGGGGCGGAGTTCCACGCTCACGACCTCGCCCCGGAACCGGTTCCGGGCTGAAGATGCCTCCGGTTCGCGGCTGGCCAGGATAATGTCGGATGATCGCACCCCGACGGTGACCGGCTCTGGAGTTTCCAGTTGTTGTTCCCCCGTGCGCGGGTTGTCCCGCAACGGCACTTCCAAGCGCAAACCATTGCCCTCGCAGACCATTGTCCCGTCGACTGGATAGCGGGCAGTCACCGTAAGTTTCAGCAGGTTTTCGACCCCCACCAGCCGGGCCACTTCTCCCTGTCCGGGTTGTCCCAGCACGTTCAATGGCGCTCCCCTGTCCGTGACTTTGCCGAAGTCGAGGACCTGCGCCTCGTCCCCCAACGCCAGCGCCTCTTCCCGGTCATGGGTCACCAGCAACACGGGTATGGGGGTCTCAACCAGCATCGAGCGCAGTTCGCGCCTGAGCGCCCGGCGCAGCTCCGAATCGAGGGATGCGAAAGGCTCGTCCAAGAGGAGCAATTTCGGCTTCGCTGCCAGGGCGCGGGCCAGTCCAACACGCTGCCGCTCCCCGCCTGATAGCTCCCAAACCCGTCGGGATTCCAGACCGGTCAGCCGGAGGCTGGATATCAGGTCCGCAACCCGTGGGTCTGAGACCCTGCGTTGAGCGCGGGGAAGACTGTAGGCGATGTTTTGCGACACGCTAAGGTGGGGGAACAGGTGAGTCTGCTGAGTAAGGTAACCTACGCGCCGTTGGTGAGGCGGCATGAAAATCCGGCCGGCAGAGTCGAAGACGATGCGTCCGCCGATCTCCACGTGACCATGTTGAGGCCGCTCAAGGCCGGCGATGGCCCGCAGCGTGGTCGTCTTGCCCGCGCCCGAGGGACCAAACAACACCAACACCTGCCCGGGTCCGATGCTCCAGTCGGTTTCCAGGGTGAATTCGTCCCGTCGAAAGCTGATCCATCCGCTGCTCATTCGCCCTTGCCTGACCTGTGCAATTCCTCTGCCACCGTGGAAGTCACCACCGGCTCTGCCAAGCTCGTCTCGACGCAACGGTCAACCCGGCAAGGATGCCCACTGATACGACCAGCAGCAGGGCTGAGAGGGCCAGGGCGACGGCCAGGTCGGTCTCCATCGCCGTCATTATTGCCAAGGGCATGGTCTGGGTCCGGCCCATCATGTTCCCCGCGAACATCATGGTTGCGCCGAACTCGGAAAGGGCGCGGGCCCACGCCAGGGCTATTCCCGTGATTATGGAAGGTCCCGCCAGGGGGAGCGTCAGACGGAAGAAAGTGCGCCAGGGCGATACGCCCAGGGTCTGCGAAATCTCCTCGTAGTCCAGCAGCACCGACTGGAACCCCAGCTTGGCCGACCGGATGTAAAATGGGGCGGCCACGAAAAGCTGGGCAAAGACCACAGCAAGGGATGTGGACACAATGGAAATTCCCGCGGCGTCCAGTGCGGGGCCAAGTATCCCTCCCCTTCCGAAGGCCATCAGCATTGCGATCCCGGCAACCACGGGCGGCAGCACCAGCGGCAACTCAACCAGACCGTCAAGCACCCGGAGCAGTGACGATGTTCCCCGGGCCAGCACGTAGGCGAAGGGCGTTCCCACTACCAGAATTATGGCCATCGCGGCAATGCTGGTGCCCAGCGAGAGACGCAGCGCAGTCATTGCAGCCTCGCTGGTCAAACTGGTCAGCAGCCGTTCCTCCTGAACGGCACGGATGCAGAGCGCGGCCACTGGCAACCCGACGAACAGAACGCACATGATCGTAGAGGCTGTGCCCAGAGCGCCAAGCGCGGGAATTTTCACCATGCCCGCGATTCTACCCCGGAAACGCCTACGCCGTCAGCCCGTGTGTCCACCGTCATCCGCGTGTCACTGTGGCGCAGGTCCGAATCCATGCTCGTTCAGGAGGGCCTGCACTTCCTCAGACCTGAGGAAGGCGACAAAAGCGGACGCCAGTTCCGGGTGATGAGAGTCCTTGAGGGCCGCAGCCGGGTATACGGCGGCCACGTTAGCGTCCGCTGGAATGGGCAGCGTCTTCACCTTGTCCGACACCCCGGCGCCGGATACATCGGTAGCGTAGACGAATCCTGCGTCGGCCTCGTTCAGCGCCACTTTGTGAACGACGGCGCGGACGCTTGTCTCCGTTGATACCACTTTGTCCAGCACCCGTTCGCCATACTGTGGGCCATAGGTCCGGGAGTCAACGGCCAAGTTTTGGAGCACGATACGAGCGTATTTCCCGGCGGGCACTTCGGGTTGGGCCATCACGATTCTGACCCCTTCCTGCGCCAAGTCACGAAGGCCCTTGACCCGGGGAGCCTGGGAAGCGCCCCGGCCCGATTGCCCGGCCGGAGTAACCACTACCAGCATATTGGTTGCGAAGGGCACAGAATTCCCCGCGAGCAGACCGGCATTCCGCGCCAAGGTCATCTGTACATCATCGGCAGAGGCGAACACGTCAGCCTTCGCCCCGAACTCCAGTTGGGCGCGGAGCCTCTGGGAACCGGCGAAATTGTACCGGACCCGCACACCGGGACTGTTTGACTCGAACCGCCTCCCGATCTCCGGGAACACGGCGGACAGTGAAGCGGCCGCGAATACCACCAAATCCCTGGTTTCCGGGGTAGTCCGGCCTGCGGGACTATCGGAACAACTGGTCAACATCGGCAGGACCAACGACATGGCAAGCAGGCAGGCTGCAATCCGGCGACGCTGAGCATCGAATTTACGGCGGGTGATCAAGGCACCGGAAGGGGATTGGCACAAGTAGTGGAGAGGACGATGGGCCAGGCTGGTGACTGTCGCTGGGTTGCATATGGGGCGTCAGGCAGTATAACACCGGGAATAGATGCGCCACGAGACCCATCGAGGCAACGGTTCGAGCCGTGCCAGGCTAATGCTGGAGATGCGGGGCACCGGGTTTTCCTGCTTGACTGGACGGTGGTGCTGATGTGTAATGAGGCTCGCCGGGGGGCTACGGTCCTCATCAGGCATGAATAGACTGCGGTGGTCCCGCCGCATGAAGGGGTTGATTGATATGGCTCTAGTTCGATGCGTCATGGAGATGGGTATGGGGGTGGACGTCCACGGCCGCGACTACACCAACGCTGCCAAGAGGGCAGTGTTCGATGCCATCCACCACAGCAGCCTGGGGTTTCAACGGCTGCTCGGCAAGTCTGCCGACGACATGCAGGTGGAAGTCACCATCGGCGTTCCTCAGCCCGACCAGGTTGACGGGGACGAGGTGGTGAAGGTGCTGCCCCACGGCACCGCCAGATGCAAGTCCGTGCTGGGCGGTCTGGAGATCCCCAATGAGGACGGTTCAGACGCAATGGTGATCGCCAACGCGGCCGTGGTCGTGCTATTCGACGACGGCAAGTAGGGCGATACCAGCCTGCCGCCCTCGTTGGTGGGAAGGCGGCGCTGTTCCTCCGGATTCCCGCCGATGCAGAAGCCCCGGTTGAGCGCCGGGGCTTTATCTATTCAAGAGTCAATGACTTCCGCCACCGACATGCCTATACAGACCCGAAACAGGCCGCTGTCTCGTGAAGGGAGTCTTTTATGCGTGGGCGTCCGGGGCACGGGTGCCCAGTACCTTGTCACCCTTCCTGAAGATGCACTTGCGGATGTTGAACTCCAACTCCGTAGGGTCATCAACGTTTGAATAGCGGGCCTGCGCCTCTGGACTCCGCAGGTACTCGTACATCTTTTCCAAGACCTCGTCCTCCGAGCTGCCCGTGATCACTGTCTTGTCGCGGGAATCGGAGAGGAAGTTGCTGGGCCTTGCGTAGTAGACGTCTGGCATTTTCTCCTCCTTATTCGGCAGGGCCGCCCGCCTCAGGGGGACGTGCCTGCCTAAAGTCCGGCACAATTATACCGCATTACCGCATTACCGCAATACTGACCCCGCTCTTGAGAACGCGCCGAAATTGGGGGCACGGACATGCGATGGATGTATCTCACCTATGGCTCGTCATCCGGCTTGCCCCAGCCTCCTCCGCCTGGGGTACGGATGCTCAGTATGTCTCCGGACTCCACATCCATCGTCTCCTTGCCCGACAGGTGGACTTCCTCGTAGCCTCCCCGGAGGAGGACGTTCTCTCCCGGCTCTCCGTGGTGGCCGCCGTGGTAGCCGGGAGGCGGGATTTTCCTCCGCTCCGACAGGATGGTCACGCGGGCCGGGGTCAGGAACTCTACGTCCCTTACCAGACCGTCGCCGCCGTTGTGCCGGCCTTTGCCCCCGGACCCCCGGCGAAGCGCATAACGCTTCATGCGCAACGGGAAGGCAAACTCCAGGGCTTCTATGGGCGTGTTCATCGTGTTGGTCATATGTACCTGGATGCCGGAAATACCGTCCTTGGCCGGCCTGGCCCCCATGCCCCCGCCGATGGTCTCGTAATAGACGAAGGGCTTTTCGCGCTCCAGGTCGTGCCCGCCAATCAACAGGTTGTTCATGGTGCCCTGGCTGGCGGCCGGGACCAACTCCGGCAGGGCCTGGGCCATTGCCGACAGGAGAACGTCGGTGATGCGTTGGGAGGTCTCCACGTTGCCGCCGGCCACCCCGCGATGCGGCTCGGGATTGACCAGGGTCCCCCTGGGCGTGATGATGGTAACGGGGCGCAGACAGCCCTGGTTGGCCGGGGCGTCATCGCCGACGATGCACCGGACCACGTACAGGCAGGCCGACACTGTAACGGCCTGGGGCGCGTTGATGCAGCCGGGCCGCTGGGGCGACGTTCCGGTGAAGTCCACCGTTAGCTCATCCCCGGCTACGGTGATGGTTACCGATATTGGGACCGGCTGCTCGCTCTGGCCGTCGTCATCCATGTAATCGGTAAGACTGTACACGCCATCGGGAATTTGCCGTATGGCGTTGCGGGTGACACGCTCCGAGTAGACCAGAAGAGCATCCATGTGCTCCCAGGTATCGGGAAGCCCGTAGCGCTCCACGATTTCCCCAAGCCGCCGCTCGCCGACCCGGATGGACGCGATCTGGGCCGTCAGGTCTCCCTTGCGCTCCTCGGCAGTGCGGGAGTTTCGGCAGATAAGCTGGACCACTTCCTGGTTCAGCCTGCCCCCCCGGGCCAGCTTGATCGGGGGGATGATCGTGCCTTCCTGGTATAACTCGGTGGACAAGGGGAGCGAACCGGGGGTCATGCCCCCCACGTCGGCGTGATGGCCCCGGTTGGATACAAATCCCACCATCCGCTTGCCCTCGGAATCTTCCGAGTAGACAGGCGCTACGAGGGTGATGTCGGGCAGGTGGGTGCCGCCAAGGTAGGGGTCGTTCAGGATGACTATATCGCCGGGACGCAGTCCTGAGGGAAAAGACTCTAATGCAGCCAAAACGGACGCAGGCATGGCCCCCAGGTGGACGG
Source organism: Dehalococcoidia bacterium (assembly GCA_034422355.1). GTDB lineage: Bacteria > Chloroflexota > Dehalococcoidia > Lucifugimonadales > UBA3495 > CATOSP01. The sequence goes on from DAOUJS010000138.1 coordinate 12,584, forward strand.
GTTGATGCGCTGCTTGCGCCACCATCTGACCCTGGGGGTCGAACACCGCGCAGGAAAAATCGCGCCGTTCCTTGATATTGGGGGAGTACGAAGTCCGTTGAAGCGCGACGCCCATCTCCTCGGCCACCGAAATGAACATGTTCTTGAAGACTTCCAGGCTTATAGGGTCAACCGCCATTGGACACCTCAGTCAGACTTCGGATATGGGCGACCGGAACGCACCGCACATTCATGCCAGGATGTCATCCCAAGGCCGTCAGAATGTCCCCGTCACCAGCCACGCCTTCCGGGTAAGCCAACGTGAAGTATTCCGTGCTCATGTTCTCGCGCATCAACTCCTCCGGCAACTGGGAGAACGGGCCGTCGGGGTCTATCTGGGTCCGGTGACACTCCAGGGACGCTATCTTGGTATCCACGTATTCGGAAACGTTCAGGGTCGTCGTAACCGCTTCGTCCGGCGATCCTACAGTATCCACCAATTCGCTGGCGAAGGGCGGCGTTATCCCGGCGTCCAGCATTTGCTGCCACATGCGACGGAAGGCGCTGCGGGGAAAGCAAACGTAGTAGAGCAGCATTTGACCAACATCGTTCGCCCCGGCCGCTCGGCGGAACGCCCTCGTGGTCAAGTCGTAGACCGTAACGTGGTCGGGATGCCCGTACCCGCCGGTGGGGTCGTGGGTGAGGACCACTCCGGGCCCAACCTCGCCGATGATGTCAACCAGCCTGTAGACTACTGACTCCGCTTGGGCCTGGTAGAGAGCGTCCGGGTGGTCGTTGTCCTCGGTGCCGGCCATGCCGGAGTCCCGGTAGCCGAGAAACCGCACGTCAGGAACTCCGGTGATTCGCATGGCGCTCCGAAGTTCCTCCTGCCTCACCTGGGCAAGGGTTTCAGGGGTTGCCAGGGCCGGGTCGCTGATCTCACCAACGTCCCCGTTGGTGGCGCAGACCAGGGTAACGTGCGCGCCCCGCGACACGAGCATTGCCAGAGTCCCTCCGCACCCGAACCCCTCATCGTCGGGGTGAGCGAACACGGCCAACACGCGGAGGCCGGAGAGGTCGGCAGGGGTCTCAGTCATCCACTATTACTCCAGGTTCAATGTCTGTCGCCAGTCAAGTGGTTGGGTTCTCCTGAAAGTGGCTACGCCTGGTCCTGTCCGGGACGCCAAGACACAATCACCTGGTGCAGCGGTTCGGCGTCTCGGATCATCCACCGCCCGTTCACCTCTTCCAACATGCCGGGCAATACGGCTTCCAGCCGGCCTGCGGCGGGACTCCCCAACTCCACGTATAGTCTTCCACTGAGCTGTTCAAGCGCCTGCTCTACGCTGTCGAACCCCATCCGGTCTCCCGGCTCCATATGGTCAAGGGAAGGCCGGATGCTCAAATCCGCTAAGGCGTCGCATAGCTCGGGAAGGCTCGGCAGGGGCAGCCGCTCCTCGCCGTGGACCAGTTTCCACAATGGGTAGACCGCGCTCTGCGGCGGCCGGTTGTAGACGATGACCACGACCTGTCGCCGGGCATGGGCGTCCAGCTTTTCCAGGAAACCGGCAATGTCCCGGACGGTGTAGACCACGTGGGCGCAGATAGCTACGTCGCCCGGTAACGTCACGGCGTCTTCCCACGTGGACTGGACCAGGGTGACGTTGCTAATGCCGGACTCAGCCGCCTGTCCGGTCAGCACCGCGGCCATGCTTTCCGAGGGTTCCACGGCAACGACGCTGGCGCAGCGCAAGGCCAGGGGCAATGCCAGCCTGCCGCCGCCCGCGCCCACGTCTATGACGGTGTCTCCCGGTCCTGTAAAGCCGTGGAGCCGCTCCAGCAGCGGGTCGCCGGTGCGGTGAGGGTCGGCCCGGAACGCCTCGGCGCGGCCCCGCCAGAAGTCCGTGGGAGGCGGAACGCCGGCACGCATTCGCTCAGACTGTGCGTGCTCAGCCTCCACCATTTGGCGCCATTTCCGTGCGGCTGACACGGCTGTTACGCGCCCGGTTCCAGCAGCAGGTTTCCCAAGGGGTCAACGACTCCACCCCACTCCGGCGGCACAACGATGGTCGTGTCCATCTGGAGGACGATCGCCGGGCCGGCGATGCGGTTTCCCGGCTCCAGCAAATCGCGCCGGTATAGGGGCGTCGGTCTCGGCCCGGCACGGAACACGACCTCGGACTCCCCTGCCTGAGCGGCAGATGAGTCCGGACCCGATTCGGCGGTCTGATTGACGCTGGGCTTGTCCAACAGAAGCTCGAGCTTGAGACGCAGGTTGACCACTTCAACGGGCTCATCCTTGTCGGAATACCCGAACCGTTGCAGGTGGGCCTGGTGGAAGCTGTTGGCGATGGCCCGGCGCATCCGGTCGGTGTCCTGTCTCCGTGTCAGCGCGGGATGATCGATGGTCAACTCGAAGGACTGGCCCACGTAGCGCACGTCTAGGAATCGCCGTGCCGTCATTCTTTCCACGGGCAGTCCTTCCTGGCGAAGTTCCTCCCGGGCCAGCAACTCCATGCCGTGGAACTCCTCCTCCACCCGGTCCCGGGTCAGATCGTCGCCCCTCAGCATGATAGTCCGCGAGTAGTCCTTCACCACGTCGGCGATAGCCACGCCCAGTGCGGACAGGATTCCCGGCCGGGTCGGGACCAGCACCCTTGGTATACCCAGTTCCTGGGCCAATTCGCAGCAGTGCATCGGACCCGCGCCCCCGAAGGGCACCAGGGTAAACGACCGGGGGTCATAGCCGCGCTCCAGGGAGATGGCGCGGATGGCGCGCTCCATGTTGGCGTTGACCACGCGAATGATGCCCAGGGCGGCTTCCGTTGTACCCAACCCGGCTTGCGAAGCGAGGTTGGCAATCAGACCTTCCGCCCGTTCCCGGTCCAGGGTCAGCCGCCCTCCGAGGAACTGTTCGGGGAGCAGGCGACCCAGGATCAGGTTGGCGTCCGTAACCGTGATCTGGTCCCCCTTGCCGTAGCAGGCAGGGCCGGGATCGGCTCCCGCCGACTGGGGCCCGACGACCATAGCGCCGCCGCTGTCGACACGGGCTATGGAACCGCCGCCCGCCCCGACAGTGTGAATCTCTATCATCGGGACGCCAATGGGGTATCCGCCCACATTGGAGCTTGTCGTTTCCTTGATGCGCTCGGGGCACAGGGATACATCCGTGGAGGTGCCGCCCATGTCCAGCGTGATGATGTCCGGGTAGCCTGCCTGCACCCCGGTATAGAACGCGCCGACCACTCCCCCGGCGGGCCCGCTGAGGATCGTGCGCACCGGTTGTTCCGCCGCCATCCCCGCGGTGATGCTGCCCCCTGACGACTGCATGATCCGCAGTCCCTTGCCCAGGGAATCCTCAAGGCCGCCGAGGTAGCTGGCCATCAACCTGCCGACGTAGGAGTTGACCACGACGGTGCTGGTCCGCTCGTATTCCCGGAACTCCGGGAGTATATGACTGGAAATGGACACGAAGGGCCGGTTGGGAAGAGCCTGAAGCGCCTCCAGCACAATCTCCTCGTGGGCAGGATTGAGGAAGGAGAAGAGGAATGACACGGCCACGGCGTCCACTTCCGATTCTTCCAGCAGATTGACCAGGGCCTTGATGGCGTCCGGGGCCAGGTCCTCGATGATCACTCCGTTGTGGTCAACCCGTTCCGCCAACCCGAACCGCAGCTCCCAGGGAGCGAGCGCGGGAGGACGCTCCAGGTTGAAATCGTACAGGTCGGAGCGGTGCTGCCGCCCAATCTCAAGAACGTCCTCGAATCCCAGGGTGGTGACCAGGGCAGTGCGGCCGCCCTTGCCTTCTAGGAGGGCGTTGGTGGCCACAGTGGAGCCGTGGACAAAGTCCACCCCTGGGAAACCGTCACCGCCGCTACGTTCAGGGAGCGTCTCAACTACGCCATTGAGTATGCCCACTGACGGGTCTTGGGGAGTGGAGGGCAGCTTGTGGACGCGAAGCTGTCCGTCCTCCAGCACCGCGATGTCGGTGAAGGTGCCGCCTACGTCTATGCCTACCACCGCCCTAACCATTGCGGACCGCCTCTCCGTCCGCTTCCAGCCTGGAGACAGTGGCCTCGTAGGCGTCGGCTGCCTGGTCATTGAAGCAGACGAACACCACCTTATCAATCGCCGAGTTTGACTCCATGAATCTGACGACCTCGGTCACCGCGATGCGGGTGGCTTCATCCACGGGAAAGCCGTATGCCCCGGTGCTGATGGCGGGAAAGGCCATGGTGCGGATGGAATGCTCCGCGGCCAATTCCAGGCACCTGCGGTAGCAGCTTGCCAACAACTCCCCTTCGCCGTTTGCGCCTCCTGACCAGACGGGGCCGACGGTGTGGATGACCCAGCGGGCGGGAAGCTCGTACCCGCCGGTTATCCTGGCTTCCCCGGTGGCACAGCCGCCCAGGGTCCTGCACTCGCGCAGCAGTCCCGGCCCCGCGGCACGGTGTATCGCGCCGTCAACGCCGCCTCCGCCGAGCAATGAGTTGTTGGCGGCGTTCACAATCGCGTCCACCTGCTGCTGTGTGATGTCGCCCTTTACGACATCAATCCTGTCCATCTGCAATCCCCAGGTTAAGAGGTAGGGCGATGCGTACTGCATTGCAACTCCGGCAGGACCAGGAGCGCGCTTAAGCCAGCGCAATACGCAGTCTCTTGTTTATCCTGCCCTTGCTCTCGTGGCCCACGACCCTGATCGCGCCAACCTCATTGGTGTTGGCGACGTGGGTGCCGCCGTCAGCCTGCAAGTCCAGGCCGCTGATGTCAATGGTGCGGACCTCCCGTATGTTGGCCGGGAGCAGGTTTATCTTGGTGCGTATCAGGTCGGGAATCTGCTCCGCATCCTCGCGGGAGACATGGCTGACCAATACATCCCGCGCCGCCGCGACCTCAGCATTGATCCGATCCTCGATCTCATGGGCGAACTCAGCGCTCATCTGGTCAAGCTCGAAGTCCATCCTAGCTTCTCCGGGCCGCATGTCGCCGCCTGTGACCAGCGCGCCGTAGTCCCGCCATACCACGCCGCACAGGATATGCAGGGCCGTGTGGGTGCGCATCAACCGGTATCTGCGTTCCCAATCGACCCGGCCGCTGACGGATGTGCCCGCGCGCGGGACAGGGCCGTCAATCTGGTGTATGACCTTGCCGCCGCTGTTGCCGACGCGGGCTACCGGGTATTCCAGTCCCCCGGCGACCAGCGTTCCCACGTCGTAGGGCTGCCCGCCACCCCCGGGATAGAAGGCGGTGCGATCCAACTCGACGCTGTTTTCGACAGCGTTGATCACCACAGCCTCGAACTCCTTGAGGTAGCTGTCATGGTGAAAGAGGAGTTCCGTCATTCCCGTCCTTTGCAGCTCTGTCTATCAGCTTTGTATATTCCGCCCTCCGTGCCGCAGTCAACAGGAGGCGTCAGCGGCCATTATAGCAAACCGGCGGTTGCCGGTGGCCGGAAATTGGCCTGCGCCGTTCAGTTGCCGGCGGCGCATTTTCCTCTAACGGCAAGTCGTGACACGTTGTAAATGATGTGGCTGAAGTGCCATAATACCTGACACGGTTCGCGTTGCCCAGGCTCCCGCTCATTACGGTTCAAGACCTTGCCGGGGCCACGTCACACTCTCGAATCAGGTGGCCGGAACATGAAACTGTCCTGTCTGCAAGAGAACCTTAGCCGGGGCCTTGGCATCGTCGGCAGGGCGGTTGCCGGCCGCACCACGCTGCCAATTACCCAGAACGTATATTTGGCCACCGATCAGTCGATGCTGAAACTCTCCGCCACCAACCTGGAAATCGCCATGACCACCTGGGTGGGAGCGATGGTGGAAGAGGAAGGGGCGATAACCGTTCCAGCCAGACTCCTGGCCGAGTTTGTGAATTCCCTGCCCAGCGAACGCATCGACATCGAGCTGCAACCGGGGTCCGGCGTCCTGCAGCTCAAGTGCGGCCGCACGGAGGCCAACATCAACGGCGCGGACGCCAGCGAGTTTCCGCCCATTCCCACCGTCGATGAAGGGGTGGCGGCCAGCATAGAGACCAGCACACTGAAGGAGGCCATCGGCAGAGTGGCCTTCGCCGCGGCCACCGAGGAATCGCGCCCCGTCCTCACCGGGGTTGAGATCAAGCTCGAAGAAGACAGGTTCAGCATGGCCGCCGCCGACGGCTTCCGCCTGGCTGTGCATCACGGCAATCTGAGAGAACCGGTCGAGTCGGAGATAAAGGTGATCGTCCCGGCCCGTGTCCTGAACGAACTCAACCGTTTGCTGGGCGACCAGAGCGACCCGGTAGATATAATGATGACCCCGGCCAAGGGGCAGGTCCTGTTCCGGGTCCAGGGGTCCCAGACCGTGGAAACGGTCTCGCAGCTTCTCCAGGGAACCTTTCCCAACTACGAGCAGCTTATCCCCCAGTCGTACCAGACACGTGCGGTGTTCGACCTGCCGTCCCTGCTCCGGGCGGCCCGCACCGCCGCCATATTCGCCCGGGACGGCAGCAACATCATCCGGATGGAGACCCAGCCCGCAGAGAACGGAGAAGACCCCGGAAAGGTGGTTATCTCCGCGCGCTCAGAGGAGGTCGGCGACAATCAGGATGAGGTGGAGGCCGAGTCCCTGGACGGCGCAGAGGGGAAGATCGCCTTCAACAGCCGCTATCTGCTGGACGTGCTATCGGTGTTGGAAAGGGGCAAGATCACCATTGAGACCACCTCGTCTTCAAGTCCTGGAGTATTCCGGCCCACGGACTCCGAGGACTACATCCATGTGGTCATGCCGATGTTTGTTCAATGGTGAATTAAAGACAGGTCCAGGACGCCTGCCATATGTCATCGTCCCGGTTCGGCCCCAAAGATTTCACAACGGCTTAAATTCCTGCCAGACCTGAGATGGCGCTGCGCTCAAGGCGGCTGGCCGGGGCGCTCCCAGGCGGCAACGCAGTTCAGCGGCAGGGCGGGCGCTTCATAATCGGCCGTTCTTTTATGTGCCCCTGTCCAGCCCATACCGCCAAACTGGGTAAAATCAAGAACCCTTCAGATCAGGTCCCCGGCGGCGGCGTAACCGGCCGTCTCTCCGGCCACACCTGAACCGCGAAGTTGCCAAGCCCCGAGTCAAGACGCGGATGTTGATGCCATGATCAAAGTCCTCCGGCGTGGGGACCGTGCAGACAATCGTTGCCCCGCCGGTCCTGACCAGCGCCAGGCACCTCCACGAACCGGGCAACACCCACCACCTGGCCCAGCACTTCGGAAACCCCGGCTCCAACCTGGTGTCCGCCGAGCGTTACATCACCATGATGCCGGAGCGGGGGCTGCCCAGCGGTTTATTCCGGCGCTTTCCCGACCTGCTGATAGCCCTGGGGGTCGACCCGGCGGCCTACGAAGCCAGCAACGGGTACGTCATCGGGGAACAGGGCAAGCCGCCGGACTTCGTGCTGGAGATAGCCGCCCGGAAGCTCTACGATGAGCGCAGCCACGCCGGGACCGGAGGACAGGATGCTGAGGCGGGCGCTGCTTGACCGGAAGTTCAGGAAATGCGAGGGAGCCGTCTCCGTAGCGGTTTCCCCGCATACGCGGGGGTAGACCCAGGCCCGGCACGCGCCAATGGGCGGCCATCCGCGGTTTCCCCGCATACTCGGACCACTCCGGACCCGGGCCAGCGGCCCGGTTGCCCCGTGGACGCGGGGATGAACCTGGCGCACAGAGTCAGCTACGATCCAGCCTCAAGGAGACCCCGCCTAAGCGGGTGGAAGGACGAACTTTCAAGTTCTCCTTCCCCCTGCCGGGCATTGCCAAGAGCAAGAAGAACAGCCCCAAGCAGCCGGTTCGGAGAAGAATACGGCACCGAAGAACCGGAAAGGCCGGGCAACCGGAACCAGTGGCCCACCCAGGCTGGACGACCGCGTCCACAGGCGAGGCGGCAACCACCCTCTTCAGGAAACACCGTCAGCCAAGGCTAACGACACACGCCGAGACCGCCAGGCGTACGACCAGGCCAGGAGTAAGACCCCAGAGCGCAGGGAATATCGCCGACGGTACGCCCAAGAGCAACGGCAGAAAACCAAGGAACCAGGCAAGCGCCGGGATTGCAGCAGTCCCGCTATACTGGGCCAAACGCGGTGTGAGACGTGTGCCGGGGCCCACCGGCAGTCCCGAAGGCGCAGCCACGCCAAGAGAAAAGCTGCAGCCAAGGAAACGGTGGCGATTCAACAGGCAGACCAAGCGGCGGGGAACGGAGTATAATTGGCGCCATGACGACCATCAACAACCAGGACGACTTCCTCGAAGCGCTCAGGAACAACCCCCAGTGGCGGGACGCCGTGCGGGCCCAGATACTGGGCGAGGACCTGCTGCAGCTCCCGGTCAAGTTCGACGCTTTCGTGGAGGAGCAGAATGCGCAGAATGAGAAGTTCGACACTTTCATGGAGGAGCAGAGGGCGCAGAACGAGAAGTTCGACACTTTCATGGAGGAGCAGAGGGCGCAGAACGAGAAGTTCGACGCCTTCGTCGAAGAGCACAGGACAACGCACATCAACATAGATGCACGGTTCGACCGCATGGAAGGAGACTTCGGCACCATCAAGGGGGACTTAGCCAGGACCCGGACCGTCCAGGACGCTCAGGGGATAGCATCCGACATGGGCCTGCAATTTGTCCGGACCCTCAGTGCCACAGACCTGAGCCAGATGGCGGGAAACGCCCTGCCCAGGGACGTGGGACGCAGCTTCCGGAACGCCGACCTGGTGATCGAGGCGACCGACGGGACCGGCACCCGCTACATCGTGATGGAGGTTTCCTTCACCGCGGACCGGAGGGACTGCGACCGGGCCATCCGGAACGCCAGGCTCATTGAGTCCTTCACCGGGAAGCCGGTGCAACCTGCCATAGCCAGCGTCAGGAACCACCGGGAGGCCTCGGAAGCGGTGGAGTCCGGGGCGGTGTACTGGCACCCGCTGGAGGACCGCACGCCGAGTCCTGAGTGAAACACCCGTACCTCGTATGAGGCGGACTTCCGAACCCCGGCCTCAACGTTCTGCCAAGTAACAGGACACCGGGGCCAGCCTCCCTGCCGCGGGAGAGGCGAGCCAGGCCACACACCTGGACCGGCAGGACCCGCTCCAGCCACAGCCCCGTGGATGCGGGGATGAACCTTTTGGGCAATGGGCGAAAGCCTGACCCAGCGAGAAGACCCCGTGGACACGGGGATGAACCCCGCTGCTTTGGAACAACGGGTCCAGCCTGGGTGCAAACCCCGCGGAAACGGGGACCGGCCCAGGCCCCAGGATCCGGCAGCACACCGGCGGACCAGGACAGGAGAACGCCCTGTGGACAACTGGAACGGAATAACCCCAAGGGACTTCTTCAGCAACGCAGCAGCACGGGAGGCCGGCTTCACCGAACATTTCCGGCGCCAAGCCTGCCTGCTGTACCTGGAGGAAGCAGACCGGGACCCCGGCCTGTCGCTGGAAAAGTTCGACCGCCCCAGGACCGTCCGGGTCCCATGGGGACAGGGCCACGTCGACGTGATGGCCCGGGTACAACCGGAGCCGCGCGAGTACAGGATAGTGCGATTCACCGCGTTTCCGGCCGGCGGAGAAGCCGGAGCGGAAGTGCGTCAAATCAGCTGGTGGCGCCACCGTGAGGAGGCCCGCCCGGTGCTGGGAGAAGGATCCCTGCTGGACGAAAACGCCCGGTGGTAGCCGGGGCCGGCACGGGGAAAAGACCCGCAGACCGCCAACCACTAATCACTGACCACCAGCCACTGACCACCAGCCAACGGCCCGGAGCGGGGCTAAAATCAGGGCCGGAAGAGGAATGGAGATGACTCCCGAAGACAACGCCAGGGCGTTCCTGAGACTGCTGGAAGAAGACCCGGCCTTCCGCGAACAGGCCAGGAGCCTGATACTGACCAAGGAACTCATGGACCTGCCGGCCAGGTTCGCGACGTTCGTGAGCGAGACGACCACATTCATGAGCGAGACCACCGCGTTCATGAAACGGACCGCCGAGTTCATGGAAGCGCAGACCATCTTCAACCAGCGCATCGAGCAACAGATAGACGAGCTGATGGGGTTCCGCCAGGACCGGCTCAAGTTCAACGAGGAACAGCGGCAGTTCAACCAGCGCATCGAGGA
>DAOUJS010000139.1:0-9055 GCA_034422355.1 Dehalococcoidia bacterium
CTCCTGGACGGGCTGCCCCTGCTGTCCGACGACAACTACCGCACCGGCGTCCTGACCCGGGTCTCCGACCAGTACATCATGGACTGGTGGGGCGGCATCTTCGCCGGCTGGCGCCGGGACTACCAGGGCGACGCCCTGGCCCCGGTGCAGACCAGGTTGTCCTACTACGCCTCCTCGGAGACGGCGAGGGCCATCATCGGCCAGCCCCGTTCCACCATCGACCTGCGCCGGACCATCCGCGAGGGCGGCGTGCTGCTGGTGTCCACCGCCCAGGGCGCGGCGGGCCGGGACGTGGCCGCCCTGGTGGGCGCGTCCCTGCTCAACCTGGTGGACGCGGTGATCCGCGAGCAGGGCGCCCTGCCGCCGGAGGAACGCCGCGGTGCCCTGGTGGTGGTGGACGAGATGCAGTCCATGCCCGGCGTGGACTACGAGTCCATGCTCAGCGAGCTGGGCAAGTTCGGCGCGTCTTTCATCCTGGCCACCCAGAGCCTGGCCAAGCTGGACGACCTGTCCCGCACCATGCGCGACACCATCTTGGCCAACGTGGGCTGCCTGGCCGCCTTCCAGATGGCGGGCAGCGACGCCCGGCAACTGGTGTGGGAACTGGGCAAGGGCCAGGTGTCCGAGGACGACATCGTGTCCCTGGACGTGCACCACTGCTACGTCCGGGCCACCGTGGGCACCGAGCGGATGCCGCCCTTCTCCATGATGGTCCGGAAGCCCGAGCCGGGCAGCCTGGCCGTGGCTCACCGCATCCGCGAAGGAGCGTTGAGGTACCTGACGCCCCAGGCGGAGATCGCCGCCCAGCAGGAACGGGGCCGCCAACGTGTTCTGGAGTTCCGCAAGGAGGTGGAGCGCATCCGCCAGAGCCAGACCCCGCCGGACCAGCAGCAGCAGCCACCTGCGCCCAAGGACCTGGGCCGGGACGGACAGCGCAGCAAGCACTTCCAGCCGCCCACCGGAGGGCCCAAGCCGGAGGAACCCGACGACGAGCAGTCCGGCGCGGAGGGCGAGGCGGAGACCGGCGACGAAAACCTCAGCGAGTACCGTCGCCTGTTGATGGAGCGCCAGCAGGACAACGCGGAAGGGGAGGACGACGAATGACGCCCAACCGTTGCGACGCTGACGCCCTGCGCCAGCTTTCAACCATGCCCTTCCTGGACCGGCTGGAACTGGCCACCCTCTCCGGCCGGTCCCGGGGCGCGGTGTACGAAGCGGTTTCGAGGCTTGAGGGTGAGGGGATGGTGGCAGCCGTCCCCCACGCCTCACCCCTGGTCGCCCCCACCCATCGGTATGCGCTCACCGCCGCCGGGGTGGACCGGCTGGCCGAGTTGGAAGGGGTGTCCGTCGAGGAACTGCTGTTCACGCGCCCCGTGTCCCGCCAGTGGCGGCGGGGCCTGCTGGAACGCCTGGACGCCGTGGCCGTCATCTACCGCCTGGCCTGCGCCGCCGCCCAGGTGTTTCACCGCCCGGCTTTCCGCTGGTATCGGGCCATGCCCCTGGACGCCGCAATGGTCCTGCCCGGCGGCACGACGCTGGCGGTGGTCCGCCAGGGCGACACCGCCGACCGCACCGCCTTCGCCAAGCGCCTCTGGCGGCTGGGGCAGGGAGACCAGACCAGCGCCGTCCTGATGCTGCTGCCCGACGAGGTGCGGCTGCGCCAGGCCCGGCGATGGGCGGCGGCGTTGCCCGGCCCGGTGTTCCTGGCCCTGGAGAGCGACGCGGCATCCGCCGGGGCCGGGGCCGCCGTCTGGCGCACCCCATCCGGTCCCTCGCCCCTGGACCTGCAAACGGCGTTGGCCCACACCGGGCCGCCCCGGTCCTGGCCGCTGCGGAGACCGCCCCAGCGGGCCGCGCCGCCTGACGATCTCGACCGGCAAGCCGACTGCCTGCTGCCGTCCCTGCTCAAGCCGGTGGAGAAGCGGGCCGTGGACCTGCTTTCCGACTGGCCCTGGCTGCCGCCCCGGCACCTGGGCGCACTGCTGGGCGTGAAGCGCTCCCGCCTGTCCCAGGTTACGCAGCGGTTGGAGGACTTGGGCCTGCTGGTTGACGTTGCCGTGGACGGCCAGCGCCGCCTGGTCCTGTCCGATAGAGGGCTGGTCATGCTGGCCCGCCGCGACCGCACGTCGCCGGGTGACGCGAAGCGGAGATGGAGCGCCCGGCCCACCAACCCCGAGGCGCCCCTGGACTGGCGCAACGTGGCCGGAACCCGGACCCGCCAGTTGCTCCGCAACGTCGAGCACACCGCCGCCGTCCACGCCTTCGTCGCAGCCCTGGCAAGGCAGGCCCGTTCCCGCTCCCGGGAGGTCGTGCAGCTGGACCCGCCCCGCCGGGCGTCCCGCTACTTCCGCCACCAGGGGAAGCTGCGCTCGGTCCATCCCGACGCCTTCGGCGTGCTGCGGCGGGGTGAAACCGTTTGGCCTTTCTTCCTGGAATGGGAGCGCCGCGCCGTGCGGCCGGCCACCATGGCCGCCCGCGTCGCCCCCTACCTGCGCTACTACGCCACCCACCGTCCCACCGACGACCACGGCAATCAACCCCTCGTCCTGGTGGTCTTCGACGACGACATCGCCCTGACCCACTTCCTGGAGGTCGCCGCCCGCGAGATGGAGCGCGCCCGGGTTCGGGTGCCCCTGCTGGCCTCCCACCGGGAGTTGGTGATGAGCGCCGGGCCCTTGGGCCGGGCCTGGATTGCCAGGGGCGGCGAAGTGCCGGACTACGCTTTTCAACCGTGATGAACCCTTATTACCAACCAGCAAGGAGGAACCCATGAGAATCTACTACGTGATGGAGGCCGAGGGCCACCGCTGCCACGTCCGCACCGCCCTGGGCGTGGACGCCCGGGCCTGGAACCGGCTAGACCGACGGGTCCGCGAATGGCGCCGCCAACTGGAACAACGCTACGGCGTCCCCGCCGACGCTGACCTCCCCCTCAGCGACCCGATAAGACCCGTCGCCGCCTGCGCCTGCGGTTGCCACGCGCAACCGGCGTCGCCACGAGGGGCCGAGGTGGTGGCCCAGGGGCTGCGGGTCGTCGAGGACTTTGCCCTGGAGACCGGCGGCGTCCAGGTGATCAACGTCTGCCTGGACCGGGACAACGTGCCGCATTGCCGCCAGGTCGCCCTGGACCGCCTTTTCAACCGCATCAACGCCACCGCCGCCCGGGAGCGCAACCACGCTCTGACAATCTTCGGCCAGGAACCCGAGGACATGGTGGTCCGTACCTGCGAGCGGCTGCGCAACTACAACGCGGTGCCCGTGCGCACCGGCGCCTGCGGCGACGGCTGGCACACCCGCAACATTCCCATCGACCGGGTGATCGGCGGCCCCGTCTTCCGCAGCCCCGACGCCGATTGCCTGCTCCAGGTGGCCGACATGGTGGCCCACGCCCTGCTGGTTCAGGAGGAATCCGCTGACGGTGTGGACTCCGGCGCCTTCGCAATCCTGGACATCAGCTTGAACCGGAGGGCGTCAAGGAACGATCCTCAGGGGGTGGTCAGAAGGTGAACGGGAAGAGCGCGGAGGACAAAGCGGCGATCTGTCCAGGTACGCTTGCTACCCCGGCTGGACACCGAAACCCCGGTTGACGGCAGTTGCGGGTAATGGTAACTTTTTTCTACCGCAACTATCGCTTCGCCGGTAGAGTCGAGACCGCCAACAAAGGCGGTCTCGGTCTTTGTACGGGGCGATTGACCATTAATGTTCGCATTGGTTGTAAAATAGAAACTGGCGAATAACACGCTCGACCTTCTCTAGACGAACCAGCCCACGGGGCCAATTAACCCACTGGCGAATGGGGTGACTTGAACATCATGACATTGCAAGATCAAGAGGTCCTCCGTGAATTTTATAGGGAGATACGGCGCCTGCTAATCAGCAAACTCCGTACATCTAGGCTCGCCCCACTTATGCGAGACGTCGGGAAAAACTCCCGCCCGGGGTTCAATGATCTTGGGGTGATTGCCGGCTCAAAGGACCCTGCTTTCGTCGGCAGATTCGGAGTCTCTCTGGAGAAACTGGAAGATGCCGACATCGCGGCGCTTACTCTCTATTTACCCCCGCAAGCATCGTTGGTGAGGGCTCTGGGCAAACTGGCCGAGCACATTGAGGAGGCGCCGGAAGGGAAGACAGGATTCCCATACTTGGATGATTGGAATCCCTCGAATGATGAGCCTCCCGTAGAGGTCCCGGTGGCTTGGAGCAGCAGTTGCCAGGACGGAGCCCGCAGATTCCTGGAGGATGGCTACCTCGTCGGCAAGAGTCAAAGCTCCGTTCACGGAACATCCGAGGGTTTCGTAACGATTTTTATATCGAGACCACTACACTAGCGAGAAACTCAAAGCTATGTTTGTAGACCAAATCGACATCAAGAATTTCAGGGGCATCCGTGAACTCAGCCTCAAACTGGACGAGACCACGGTCCTGATCGGAGAGAACAATACCGGGAAATCGACTATCCTGGCGGCTTTAGATTTCTGTTTGAGTCGAAGCCTCAACCGTCGTAGTGGAACCTTCTCGGAGTACGACTACCATTTGCCGGAAAAGGATAGCCAGCCTTCCGATAGCGAAGGGGTGGAAGTCACATTACGATTCCTGGAAAGGGAGGAAAGCGAATGGCCTGATGAGGTGGTGCAAGCATTGGGTGACGCGGTTCAAGTGGCCGCCGACGGTACGCAGGCCGTCATCTTCCGGGTGCAGAGCCGATACGATGACGTTCAGGATGATTTCGTCACATCTTGGGACTTCCTAGACCTTGCGGGAGAAGTGCTGGTGCGTGCCAAAACCCCAGGTATCTTGGCTGCGCTCCAGCAACTAGCACCCGTTTTTTACCTGTCTGCGCTTCGAGATTCCGCCCAGGAGTTCCGACCCCGAGGCCAATTCTGGGGGCCCTTTGTTCGCTTTTCGAAGATGGACCCCGACGTGAGACAAGAACTTGAACAGGAACTAGCGGAACTGAACCAGAGGGTACTCGACGCGAACGAATCCTTTGATGCCGTTGAAGAGAGACTGAGAAATACCGGAAACATGGTCCCATTGGCTACTGATGATGCAGTTGGCCTTGAGGCGATACCTTCAAGGGTCTTTGACATCATGTCCCGAACCCAAGTGATGCTTTCGTCGGTAACGGGAGCGCGGCTGCCGATAGGCAGGCATGGTGAAGGCACGCAGAGTTTGGCGGTGATCTGTCTATTCGATGCCTTTCTGCGAAGCCGCTTGGAAGATGCCTATCGAGAACATACGACGCCCGTTTTGGCTCTTGAAGAACCTGAAGCCCACTTGCATCCCTCTGCCACCCGTTCCGTGGCTGCCCTGCTACAAGAGCTATCGGGTCAGAAAATTGTCGCTACCCACTCCGGGGATCTGGTTGGAGCTTGCCCAATAACCTCTTTGAGGCGACTCCGACGTAAAGATGGCGAAATAACTGTCCATCGCCTCGAAGAAGGAGTCCTTACCGAGGAGCAAATCAACAAGGTGAACCATCATATCCGCTCGAGCCGAGGAAGTGTCCTGTTCGCCCGATGCTGGTTGCTGGTAGAAGGTGAAGCCGACCGTCTGATACTTGAAGGCTGCGCCAGGGTACTGGGGCACGATTTGTCTCACGAGGGAATCAGTTGCATAGAATATCAGCACATCGGCGTCGGGGTCGAAGTGTTGACCAAATTTGCTGATTCAATGGGCATAGAATGGCATCTAGTTTCCGACAACGACAGCGCGGGCGACGATTACGCAGAGGCGGCACGGAAGCAAATCGGAACCAGGACGGAACAGCGCCATATAAGCCAGTTGCAGCACGGGGACTTGGAAGTCTTCCTTTGCGTGGAGGGTTACGGGAGTTTGTACGAGCAGTATGTCGCTCCAGGCAAGTGGAACGTCATTACGGCACCGAAAAACACCATCGCCTATTGGGAACAGGTGACGGAAGCCCAGATCAAAAGGACCAAGACTCGAGCTGTGGTAGAAGTCGTTGAGGATATGGAACGACAAGGCATTGCAGGAGTGCCCCAGCAATTGAATGAAATAGTCAATCGCGCCGTAGAATTAGCTGAGGAGGCCAGAAATGGTTGACTTGTCATCCCTAAACGCCAACCAGCTTGAAGCCGTGAATTGGGGCGAAGGGCCGCTGCTAGTCCTGGCAGGGCCTGGGTCTGGGAAAACCAGGGTACTTACCTACCGAATTGCTCGGATGGTCGAGGATACCCCCGGCAAGCCTTTCAGGATTCTGGGCCTGACGTTCACCAACAAGGCGGCGTCAGAAATGAGGACTCGGATTGAGGAAATTGTGCCGAACTCAAGAAATAGAATTCGGTTGACGACGTTCCATTCGTTCTGCGTAGACCTCCTCCGCCAACACGGACACCTGATTGGCCTGCGCCCTAATTTCACCATCCTACCACAGGAGGTAGACCGGGTTGCCGTGCTCGACGAAGCTATCGGAGAGATCCGGAGTGACTACCCAGATTTCGTTAGAAGGGGGGAGCAACTGTTGCCGATGGTGACCCGGTTGCTTGATGATAGCGTTTTGGCCGACGACGCCCTCGGGGAACTCAGAAAAAGCAACTTCGACGAAGCCGAGGTTCTGGCGGCAACTTATTCGACGTATCGGCGGCTGATGATTGAAAACAACCAGTTGGATTTCGGTTGTCTGATTGCGGAAGCACTGGGCCTGCTGGAAGGGAACGCTGCTGTGCGGAGATTGGTCAGCCGGATATACCCCTATGTTTGTGTCGACGAATTCCAGGACACAAACCTTGCCCAATACCGCATCCTGGCTAACGTCGTGGACCCATCCACCAAGAATCTTTTCGTTGTCGCCGATGACGACCAGATAATTTACCAGTGGAACGGAGCCGACCCAAGGCGCTTGAACGCGTTGAGGGAGGACTTCGGAGTCACGGTTCTACAGCTTCCTGAAAACTATCGCTGTCCGCCCCAAGTCGTGGATGTCGCGAACAAGCTCATCAACTGTAACTTGGCTAGGACCTACGATAAGGCGGCCTTGGTCGCACACAAGTCGTGGGCCTACGACGACGTTATCAACGTGGAGTCATTCGAGACTTTTGAGGACGAGGCGAACTGGGTTGCTGACGATATAACGTCAAGAACCGATAATGCCCGGAGCAATTGTGTAGTGCTCGCCCGTACTCGGAGACTCCTGGAACCGGTTCGCGATGCATTGGAAGACAACGGGGTTCCCGCATATATAGCCATGCGGAAGGATGAGTTCCTGAGTAACCAGATGATCTGGTTGCATTCGGTTCTCAGGTTAGCCAACGCTCGACAGGATAGGGAGCAATTGCGCCGGGTGTGCAAGTCGTTTTTTGAACTCGCCGGCGTAAATTTGCAGGTTCGAGACATCATTTCCGCTGCGGCAGCAGCGGAAGGAGACTACCTGCGGGCTTGGCATCGAATTGCCTTGAGCCGAATGCAACTGGACCCTCGCACTAGGGTCTTTCTGGAAAAGTCTGTCCCGGCGCTTTCCGAGCACCTGGACTTCTGGAACTTCATAAAGGCGTCCTTTGATTGGTTCGAGGAATTGCCGGAGGTCGGGCCTCAATTGGACGATAACGAATCCGAGTTCTTGGAGGAAAGAGACACATGGCACGAACTGGTGTCAGAAGTCGTTAGTGAATTCGGTAGAGATCAGGTCACTTTGAATGTATTGCTGCAAGGGCTAGACCTTCGTGCCAAGACCCCAAGCCCACAAAAGGGCGCAATTCCATGCTATACCATCCATGGAGCCAAGGGCGCTGAATTCCACCATGTCTACCTCGTAGGATTGGTTGAAGACCAGTTGCCAAGCTATTGGGCGGTGAAAAAGGGGCCCGACAGCCACGAGATCCAAGAGGAAAGGCGCAATTGCTTCGTAGCGATCACCCGTGCAGAGAACAGCTTGACGTTGACCTATTCCCAGGAAGTCTTTGGCTGGGGGAAGGCACCTTCTCGATTCCTGACAGAGATGGAATTAGTCTGATTGAATGGTGTTCCCTGCGATGAATCTCCCAATGGGAGGTCGCCAATATGTCAGCAGCGAATCAGAAGCGCCGAGTAGGTTCCCTTTATATACTCGAGAGTGCTGAATTACGGTATACCAAGAGCGGGACAGTTCGATCCGTCCGGCCTTAGATACCGTGGTTGGCGAAATGCGGCGTCAATTACCCCGGCGGGTCACCGCCGCCCTCCGGCTCTCCCAACTCCGGTAAAAACAGGTGCAGCAGCCCCATTCCAGCGGCCAGGCTGAACAGGGAAACCAAATGGCCGGAGCCTGGGGCGGCCCCGGCCTTCCAGCGGCGCACCGTGCGGGAATTGACCTTCAGCTGGCGGGAGAGGCCCCGCCAGCTGAACCCGGCGGCCTGCCGGAAGGCGTCCAATCTTTGCGGGAAGTCCGCCGGAAACGCCTCCGGCTCAATGTGATAGACCCACTGCTGGCGGCGCCCCACGGCCCTACTCCCGAACCGGCCAAGGTTCAGAGGAATCCAGCAGCAGCACGGCCACGCCGCCGGGCACGGTGCAGGCGAACCGCACGATGGCCCGCAGTTCCTCCTCGCTGGGAGGCCGTCCGACACGCCACAGCCGGGCGTGATTGACGGGCAGGCCGGCGGCCAGGGCCACCTCCTCCAGGGAAGTCCCCGACCGGTCCTCCAGCCGCCCCAGCCGGATGTGCAAGTCCTGGGGCAGGGACGGCGGGGGGTAGCCGTTGCCCGGTCTGGACCTGCCATCGTTCCGGTCCCTAGTCATGGCCCGCAGCGTCCCCGTCCTGGTCCGCCGGTTCGTCGGAGTCGGCATTGGCAACGCCGTCGCCAGCTTCGCCGGCCATCAGGTCGCAGCCGCCGGGCAGGTCCCGGGCCAGGGCCATAATCGCCAGGTAACTGGTCCGGGAGGGCCGCCGGTTGCCCCGGCGCCACTGCAACACCTCCCGGTCGGTCACCCCCAGCCTGGCGGCGAACTCCTTCCAGCGCAGGCGGGTCTGCCTCTTCAGGCCCTCCAGCCGCTTCCCGAAGTCCTCGGGCCAGGGCGGGGGCCGGTAGTCCTCGTTCAGGTTGAATCCTTCCGTTGT
>DAOUJS010000140.1:0-79465 GCA_034422355.1 Dehalococcoidia bacterium
TCCCGAATTTCGCCCAGCCGCCTGGATTCGGGGTCGCTGGCATAGGCCCGCGCCCGCTCGAGGTTTTCGAACTCTATCACCACCACCCGGTGAGGCGTCCGGTTGCCCGACACCACTTCCGTGGAGCCGCCGCGTACCAGGTACTTGCCTCCGCACCTCTCCACTACGGCGACGATATCCCTGGCGTATTCGTCGAACAGGGCCTGGTCGGTAATCTCGCTATCAACGATCGCGTATGCTGCCATGTCAACAACCTCTCCTCACCTGTTGGTTTCCGGTCCTCCCGGAGCGTCCGCGGCAAGCCGGAAGCGTCCGGTCCGTCACGGATGCGTTAAGCATCTACCTGCACCGTCACTATGTCAATGCCGTGATATTTCCGGTGGCGCACGGAAGATGCGTAGTGGCGCAGCAGGCGGAATGACATTTCGCTCACGTCCGGCGCCTCGGCCTGCTCGCTCATATAGGCGATCCGGTCTTCGATGTTCTCCTCGGGGGACACCGCCAGAAACTCCATCTCCACCGACCCGGCGCGGTGACGGGCGATGATTACGAGGCGCGGCGGCCTGTCTTCCCCGTAATCCTCGCGCAACTGCAACATGCTGGACAGGGTCTCCTCACCTGCGGCGCACAGCCGGTCTGTGGCGGCCTGGTCCCATCCCAGCCTGCCGGCGAGTTCACGGAGGAAGCCGTCGATTGCTGGCAGGGCCGAAATGTCCAGCTCCGCCTCCATGCGCCTGCGGCGGGAAAGGGTCATATCCAGGACCACCGACATCAGTACCGCGGCCAGCACGCCGACGACGATGCTGTTCCCGAAGGCCGCGCCCCAGGGGCTGCCCAAGGCATCGGTCAGGATGTTCTGGCCCTGCAGTCCGATGCCGATGGATAGTGATACACCGACGATGACGGCCTTCTGCTGGTTGAAGCCGTCCTGGATGACGGTACGGACTCCCTCCACGAAGAGCAGCCCCATGACGACCAGCAGGATTGCCCCGGTCACCGGCCGGGGTATTGTCAGAAGGATGGCCACCACCTTGGGCAGCAGGGCCAGTCCGATCAGGATTGCGCCGATGACATACCCTGTACGGCGTGAGGCGGTCCCCGTAAAGCTGATCAGCGCCATGGATGAGGGCAGATAGATGAGTATCGGGAGCATCCCCGCGATTCCGGAGAGCATGACTCCCACGCCGCCCGCGTTCAGCGTCCCCTGCACGCCGCGGAAGTCGATGGCCCGGGGCCTGCGCCAGGATACCTGCTGAATCGCCGCCCCCTCGTTGCCGGCCTTGACGGCAACCACGGCGCTCACGATGAGGAACGCGGGCAGCAGGGCGAGGAAGTGCGTATCCGGATGGCCCAGGCCGGGCCACGCCGATAACTCCGGGAGGGCGAACCACGGTGTGTCCAGGGCGCTTTGAAAGTCGTACGCCCCGAGCGGAACGGCGACGGCGCAGCCCACAAGAATGGTTATGGGGATTGCCAGCAGCCGCCAAATGCCCGAACCGCGCAGCATCAGTACCGCCGCGGCGAGCAGTGTGGCCGCCCCAACCGCCGGCCCCGCCAGCGGGGACAGGCCCGCGGGCACATCATCCATCCTGGCGACGCCGATGGGCATGGCGGAGGCGGATATGACCATGAACGCGACGCCGGAGACTACGGGCGTGATGATGCGGCGAAGCTGGGCCAGCCAGAATGCCAGGGCGAACTGGACCAGGGAAGCGGCGACTATGAGGCTTGACATCAGCGGGAACCCGCCTTCGTTCACGGCCAGCACGCAGACCGCCATGAACGGGGCGGCGGGACCCATCAGGAGCATGTACCCCGAGCCCAGGCGGCCAAGCGTGGTCGCCTGCAGCGCCGTGACTGCGCCGCCGATGACCAGGGATGCGAAGACCACCCATGCCAGGTAACTGTCGCTGCCGTGGGAGGCCACCGCGAAAATGGTCACGAGGGAGACCGAGTTTGACAGGGCAAGCAGTCCGCCCTGCAACGCAACGCCCAGTGTTGCAAGGGGAGGCGACGCCTCTTCAGGCTCGTAGCGTATGTGTTCGTTGACCCGCATATATGCCACTTAACGAGTCGGCACCGCGCGACGTTACTTTATCAAAGTCACCGGATATGCAACGATGCCTGGGGTTCGTCAACTCCCTGCGTACTGCACGAGTGTGGGGTCAGTCAGGTGGAAAAATGTGGACCTAATTGTACCGTATTGCGAACTTTCTGCTGGGAGGTTTGGGGTGGGACCCATTATCAAGGGATACTCTGAACAAGGCTTATTATGGGATGAATTGTCTCCGGCCGGTTGGTAAGGGGACGAAATCCGCCGTCCGGGCGTTGTGGGCCAGCGTTCAGCCCTGGGAGTTTCTTCCCTAGTTTGGGCCGTTGGGAGCCTGGGGTAGCCCAGGAGCACGGTCGGGAATGCCGCAGGGCGCACTACGCCCGCAGTTGACCCTCCGCCGTCAGCAGGCTGCTCAGGGCGAACAGCGGCGCCAGACGTTGTGTGTTCTTCATCAAACCCTGGTAGCGCACCTTCCCATAACCGAACAGACCCCTGATCCTCAGGAAGGGATGTTCCACCTTGGCCTTCTCCGCCAGCGCCTCATTACTCCCAGGTTCCAGCTCCCGCCGGCTCCCCGAACCCATGGCCACCAGCCACGCCACCTCTAGCCCTCGGTTCTCCTCCTCCTTGTTCACCCCCTGGTAACCAGCGTCGCCCCAAACCACCGTCTCACCACCGTGCAGCAGGTTGTGCGCCCGCGTAATGTCGTGGCTATTGGCCGCCGTAGCGCTCATGCTGTGGACGATGCCCGTATCCGGGTCCACCCCGATGTGCGCCTTCATCCCGAAATGCCACTGGTTCCCCTTCTTGGTCTGGCGCATCTCCCGGTCCCAGGTTGCGCGTTCCAACAGATGGCGGAAGTTCAGGATGGTGGTCTCGCCGGGCAGGGGCCTGTGAGCTTCAGTGTCACGAAACGGCGGACAGACCCGGATTCGCAGAGCAGGTCTTCCATACCGGGATCGTTCAGGTTGTAGGAGAGTTGCACGCAGTGGACTCGCAGCATCACCGGGAGCGGGCAGGGGCGCCGGCCCCGGCCTGTCTGGGGGTAGAAGGGACGGATCCGGCCCTCCAGGCTCTGCCAGGGAATCAGACCGTCCATGCGCTGCAGGAATACCTCGTGGCGGGTCCTGCGCTTCTTGCCCCGGTATTCCAGGTCAGAAGATGCCGGTTGTTCCATCATCCATTCACCTAATTCGTCGCTGATCTCCTCCGTAGGATAATTTTACCTGCTGGCGCCAGACTTGCTCAGATTATCCCTAATGCTTGACGATAAGCGTATGATAAGACTATGATTCCGGCGTATTGCATATCAGCAACCCAAGGACTCAGCTACAGTAGGCCAGATAGCCGCCAAGGCAATCGGTAGACGGCAGAGGAGTCAGGCCCTGCGGAGTCAGGACCGACGGGACAATCATATGCTGGGGGCAGGACTGAACCCGCACCGCTTTGTTGAAAACGCCAACCCAAAAAGGAGGAGCAGTTTCGGTGTCGGATGGAGACATCGAACAGACAAGGACTGAAAGCCTTATGCGAGACTCCAAAACGAGTTTCGATGGCACACCGAATGCGCATCACGCCTTAGCTTAAGTTTGCTGAAGACCTGTGATGCGCACCGATACCCCTGGAGGGCCTGCCGCCGTATTACGGGGACTGGAAGGATACCGGGATGGTTGAAACCCTTGGCTGGTGGGTCAGAACGCTCCCAATCAACTCCTGGAACCCGAAGGTGACCGCATCCGACGATGTGGTGGCCGTCTACACATTGCTGGAGGGATGGCGCATATGAAGCTTCGCTCACCGTCAATAGCCGGGAAATCCCCATTGTTAAACTTGGTTGTGATCGTTTTGGCAGCTCTGGTTTACCTGGTGGCCGGTTGTGGACCAAGCAGTCCAGGCTCAGGAGGACAAGGTGCCTTGGGATTGGTTCCTGACTCAGCTTCGGGTGTAACCATAGTCGACATGGACGGGGTTCTGAAGGATGAGCGATTGCTGGAATCTGAACTGCCGGATTCGCTGATAATTCGCAGATTTGATGATCTGGAGCAAGATTTGGAAAGGAGCGTGGGAATTATCCTTGAGGACATAGACACCTTTGTCGATGTCCACGATGGTATAGAGATCTTTGCGGGTCTGGATGTGGGGATTGATTTCGACCTGGTCGAGGACACGTTGGATGGCAATGGTTTCGCTGAGGATGATTATCGTGGTTATACGCTGTGGGAACGCTCTCGTGACAGCGTTGCCATCCTCAAGGAAGATGACTACGTCGTCTCCGGTACCCCTGATAGTGTCAGGCGCATTCTGAGGGTCATGAACCAGGGAGATGGGTTCTTGCTCCAGGACGATGAGGATCCTCTGAAACGAGTCCTGGACCGGTTAGGGACCGGCCTGGTGGTCAGGGGAGGAAGGGATTGCGGTGACAATCGCTATGACCTCCGCCGCTGTGAAGCGGCGGCGTTTTCCGTTTCTACGGACAGCGAGTCCTATCTCCTGAAGCACACCTTAGTGTTTCTGTTCGGGAGTGAAAGGACAGCCGAACGGCATATCGAGGACTTCGAGAGCCATCTTGAGAAGGTCCAGGATAGCGTGAGCAGCCTGGAGTACGAGGTAATTCATGATGGCGAGTTCATTGAGGTGAATGCGTCGATAGACTGGGATGATCTTGGCGATTGTTATCTCTTGGAAACCTTGATCGGCGACAAATGCTTGATAAGAGCTAGCGTTCCTCCTCCGGCACCGCGCTCCACACCCGGATTGGCTGTACGGGAACCAACCGTGGATGTGGAAAAGGAAGTGGTGAAGGAGGTTCCCGTTCTCAGAGAAGTGACCATAGGGGACGACGGAAACATCATCATAGTGGAAAAGGAGAGTCCCTTCGTAGTACCAAACGAGGGTCCCGCAGGACTAGCTCATCTAGCTTATGAGCCAGTCATGCAAATGCGCAACAACCTTGGCAAGGTGATGAGGGTTAAGGGTAGCGTTGTACACTACATGGCTCTTCCTGCCCAGCAAAGTCCATTCGCCCTCGAAATCCAAGACAGACAGAACCCTTCTGTCACCAATTGGCTCTTAGTCCAAGGTAACCGTCATCTTGCACCCCGGTACCTTGGCGAGACGGTATGTGTTACAGGTGCCGTACAAAAGGCAATCGGACTACTAATTGAATTTGGCATCTTAGAAGGATATGCAATTGAGGTCTCGTCCAGTTCCCAACTAATGCGTTGCTGACTTTGAGCGTTTGGTCGCACCGGATGCCAGGTGGGTTCGGATGGTGCAAGGTTCCGTTAACTGGGAAACATGTCCTCGGCCGACACGGAAGATCCCCAACCCTTTCAGGCCGTGCCCCGGGACACCCAATCCCGTCCACCGGTTTACTGGCCACGTGACGACCAAACCGGGCTGGTAGGTGGAGCCAGAGACTGCTGCTCTGCCCCGATGAGAGACACAATCACACAGCCGGAAATATAGACCCGAGGTTCCATCCCACCGTCAGGCAGCATTTGCCGTGCCATATCTGACCATCAATCTCAAACTGATACTGTGGTAGATTCAGCCGCATGATATTCGCCAGACGAGTCACTGCTGTTCTGCTGGGCGGTTTCTTCCTTGCCGGTCTCCTGGTTGCCCTGATCGTTTTGCGGATGAGTGAGACCGTTCTGAAGCCGGAATTCTACCCTGAACAGGTCGAGAAGTCCGGCGCTTACCGGTTCGTCATGAGAGATGTGCTCACTTCGGCCCTGGACGAAGCATGGGCAATAGAGGCTGAAGATTTCGGGGCTGAAATGAGCGGAAACCTCCTCGATGTGACAGGGCTCACTAATGATCAAGTCACGGAGGCAGTTAATCTCGCCATGTCTCCCCAGGATCTCCAAGAGATAGCTGATCCGGCCATCTATCGCGTTGGGCAGTACGTATCGGCCGAGCGGGACGCGGTTACTATTCGGATTAAGGCCGATGAGCATATCAAGGATGCGGCGTACGAAGTCCATCAGTTGATGCAGGAGGCTGGCGCCTATGAACGGATACTCGAAAGAGAGGTCGAACCGAGAATCCAGAAGGCAATCGACGAAGCCTTTGATAGGAACGGGCAAGTATCTGGCTGGGCCCAATATCTGTTTGGTAACGATATGGCGGCTAGAGAGAAGTTCGTACGGGCGGTCATGAATACCATCACACCTGATTGGGTGGCAGACCAGGTGGAAGCAGCTTTAGAGCCAGTAACATCCTACCTGGTTGGTGAGTCGGATGGCTTCGAGATCAGCGTGCGTTTCACCGATGCGCAGATGGTGACCACCTCCGATGAAATTGCGGCCCTCTTGCGGGAGGTTGACACTTATGATTTGGTATACACGGGTGTAGTCGAGTCAGTCGTGAAGGACACCCTGGGAGCAAAGATTGATCTGCCCTATGGCCTAACTGTTACTGACGACGAAGTTGTGGATGCACTGAGACTGTCCGCGCAGCCGGGCCTGGTGCATCAGCAGGCCGAGTCACTTGCTGATGCGATAGGCTTGTACGTTTCGGGAAGGTCTGACAGGTTCTCAGTTAACGTCTCACTCTCACAAAACAAACGAGAGGCTGCGGCAATCCTGACTGAGTTGGTGGGCCTTAAGGTGGTTGAGGCCTTCTCGGGCCTGCCGGTCTGTGCTACAGAAGTACAGACGAGGGACGCCGTGGGTAGAATCAGCCGTCAGCTACTACCGCCCTGCATCCCCCCGGGAATTACAGCGGCAAACATCCGAGAGCAGGGCCCGCGCACCATAGGCGAATTGGTCCGGTCGCGGATCTTGGCTCCGGTGCCCGACATCATCACATTTTCCGCGTCAGATCTCCGTACGGCACTGCGGGATGTCGGAGGACCGGAAGCCTTGGTGGACTTCGACAGGCTTAGGCGGTTGCCCGGTAGAAGATGGTCATACACTCAAGATGATCTTCGTGCCGACTTGGAAGGAAGAGGCAACGTGCTAAGAATTATCCATGTAACGCGAACTCTCCTCACAGACGGCTACATTCTGTCCGACCGCGTCAGGCCCAAGGGTCGCCTTGGCCGCCGGATTGACACGGCCCTGGACGCGGTGCGGGACTTGTTCAACTTCATTCGTAGCTACCAGTGGGCGGCTTATGCTACGGTGCCCGCTCTGTTGATAGTCGTTGGGGTCTTGGGCGGGACCACATGGCGAGGCAGGGTCATGTGGGCTTCAGCAACCCTCTTCGTTTCGTCCACGGTAGTGTTCATTCTCGCGTGGCCAGTCTACGATGTGGTCGCCGGAGAAGTGTTCTCGGATTGGCGGGGTAAGGTGGCCGGCACGTTCGAAGGACCTTTCGAGGAGACTTTGCTTCTGATCGCAACATGGTCGGCCGATATGATAGAAGCAGTTGCGGATGAATTCGTGAGCGGCGTCAGGGCGTATAGCCTGGTCCTGGCAGCCCTATCTTTGACCGTGTTGCTCTGTTCTACCTTCTGGGACCGGTTAGCAACGATGTTGAGGAAACCCTCTACAGGGGATCTGAGTTGAAACTATTGAACAAGGAGTTCCGGTTGCAGGAAGAGATAGGGCACTGTGTTGTAGACGCATAGGCCCCTAAACCAAAGCCAAGGTGAAATGCGCAGAAGGATAGAGAAAATTGGGAGGCAGTTGGGTTAGCTGGTGTTGATAGATGGGAGGGGCTGATGATGGGCGTGAGAGATATAGGCCAGTCTTTGGAACAATGGCAGATGGAAGAGAAGGACCTGCAGCGGCGGATGATCCTGGCGCCAACCCCCCGGGAACGGGAAAGGTGGTACGCCATGCTGATGCTGGCCCAGGGAAAGACGGCAGGGGACACGGCGGAAGCCTTGGATCGAGATCCCCACATCATTGGCCGGTGGGCGGCAGCTTTCGGGGAGGGAGGACCCCGAGCCCTGATCTTCGAGCAGAGTGGAGGGTCCCCCCTCGCCCTTGAGCCGGCGCAACAGGAGGAGTTGAAAGGGGCGGTGGAGCAATTGTTGTCAGCGTCGGGCTTGGATCTCGCCAACTGGAATTGGAAGGCGGTACATCAGTTCATATTGGAGCGGTTCGAGAGCAGCATTAGCCGCAGCAGTTGCCTGAACTATCTGCACCAAC
Source organism: Dehalococcoidia bacterium (assembly GCA_034422355.1). Taxonomy (GTDB): domain Bacteria; phylum Chloroflexota; class Dehalococcoidia; order Lucifugimonadales; family UBA3495; genus CATOSP01. The sequence continues at coordinate 8,158 of DAOUJS010000140.1, forward strand.
TGGGGTTTGTCTTCAAGCGTCCCCAAAAGCGGTTGGTCAAGGCCGATGAGAAGAAGCGGGATACCTTCGTAGCGGAATACGCAGCCCTGTGGGAAGAAGCCCAGCGGGTGGGAGCCAGGATATTCTTTGTGGATGAGGCCCATTTCCGGGCCGATGCCGAATTGCGGAGAAAATGGGTGCTGAAAGGGAAGCCTGCCTTGGTGGACTCCAGCAGACCCAAGTACGGAGAGAAGGCCAGCTACTACTCGGCGGTGTGCCTGAAGACTGGGGAGGTGGAGTGGATGGGACTGGAGGGCAACAGCAACTCCGGGACCTCGGTTGCCTTCCTGGAGCAGTTGCGAGGGAGGCACAGCGGGCGGCTGAACGTGATCTGGGGCAACGCGCCGACCCATCGTGGCGAGGCGTCGCGGGAAAACCTGCGGACGCCTGATCTGGACCTGAGGCTGGTGAACCTGCCCGGCTACAGCCCGGACTTCAACGCCGACGAGGCCATCTGGGGCTGGGCGAGGGAGGAGGCCACCGGCAACCTGTGCCTGGGGACCAGAGAGGCAGTGCAGGAACGGGTCGGCGGCTTTCTGCCTGGACTGGCCAACCGGCTAGATGAAGTGAGGCAGCGCTGCCGGACGGTGCTGCCATCAAAGGCCGAGGCGCTCCTGCGTGATTTCCAGCCCGATTCCCGCCGTCCGGCAAATGCACATCCCACCTTGGCTTTGGTTTAGGAGGATACGATGCGAAACGCCCCCTCTCCCCGACGTCAACCGGAGATGTCTTTCTGGGGTGCCATTAGCCAGTGTTTACGCGAGTATGCCAGTTTCAGCGGAAGGGCTACACGGCGTGAGTTCTGGTGGTGGGTCCTAGCCATAATTGCCGGCTACTTCGCAGTGTCAGCAGTGTCAATCGTTGCCAGCCTTCTGATAGGCTTTTCGCTGCTGACTGAGATATTCCTACTGGTAGTCGCTCTACCGACCATGGCGGTGACTTCCCGGCGATTGCACGACATCAATAGGTCTGGCTGGTGGCAGTTGGCATGGTACACATTGGTGGCTCTCGCTGCGGCGCTGTCAATTGGCATCGGGTCCTGGATCGGACTCCTCAGAGCAAAAGAGAAATACTGGGGGGTCATGGAATTCGAGGATGCTATACGGACACCGGAGTTTCTCATTTCCCTGACAATGGGAATTGTGATCGCCATAGTTCTCTGCGCGCCCCTGGTCATTGGGGGGATAATATTCATGGCTAGGGAGGGACAATCTGGTCCCAATCATTTTGGGTTTGATCCTCGTTTCACTGGTGGGCCGTAAGTCACCAAGCCAAACACCCTACAGTCACTCCCCGAGAGTCGCGTCTCCCCCAGCCCGTCATCAATGCGTATCGAGTGAGTCGCCAATATCGCCCCGGAGTGGGTGTTTACCCAGGCCGGGGCGGTGCTGTTTATCGGCATCCTGGTCAACCTGGGGACCAGCTTCGCCAACTACACCCACAGCATAACCCTGCCGTCGATGGAGGCGTCGCTGAGCCTGTCCCACACCGAGTGCTGCTGATGGCCACGGTGCCCATCATGATGACCGTGCAGGCGCTCAGGAAATAGCGGCGGGCCGGAAATGGTCCAGAGGCCGGCCCGCCTGGAGCACCGCAGGAGGCAACAGCCATGAGCACGCCCATCAACAGCTTCCAGGACATCTTGGACGCCATTCGGCAGGACCCGGCCCTCAGGGACGAGCTCAGGCACCACATCCTCACCGAGGAGCTGATGCAGCTGCCGCTGCAGGTGTCGGCCCGCCTCGACAGGATCGAGGAGAGCATCGGCACCCTCCAGGAGGGGCAGGCCAGCTTTCATCGTCCCGTGGCCGCTTGCCGCATGTTTTCGACTTGAACATCCCAGTATAAGAACGTGCTTGTTCATCGATTCTCGGCAGACCCTTACTTGCTACCCCGGCGCGGCGAACTCTCCAATCCAGCGCACGTTCTGGGCCGAGGACAACGCTGCGCGGTAAAACCTCTCATCGGCGGTCCAGTATTCGCAGCCGAGGATGTCCGCCAGGGCGAGATAGTGCGCGTCATAGACTGCTCCCTGCTGGAGGTGACTTGCAAGTTGGAGGGCTCTTAGGTGAAGGTCCGGTTCATCTCGCAACTCTATTCCCGAGGCCAGCAGATACCTCAGTAGTCGAACTGCATCCGAAACTGACAATTCGCCGCGCGCGACCCGGCGATGAAGGGCGTTCGCCACCTCAACCGGCATTAAGTACGGGGCAGCGGTTTGAATTCCGTCATTGGCCCACGCCCTGGAGATTGCCTGGGCCCGGTCAGAATTCTCCTCGCTGACCAGCCACTTGAAAGCCAAGCTTGCGTCCACGACAACCAAGCCATTCACGACGCGCTCCTGGACTCACGAGCCTCCCGGATGAAATCCGCTGAATCGCCGGGCAGGATTCTTTCTCCAAATATCTCATCGCGCAGAGCATCCAGCCGGTCCAGGGCTTCGTGTCCGAATGGGAGGCCAGTCACGCCTGTTTCATCGTCCTTGGCCAACTCTCTATTTATGGCAGTTAAGCAATACTGTCGCATACTTATTCCCTTCATAGCGGCAATGGCTTTCAAGCGCCGCTGCGTCAAGGGTTCCAAGTCGAGGGTGAGCCGTTTTTTCTTAGCTTCCATTGTTGCCAACTCCCCAATATAATCTCCACGAGACAACGTTAGCGTAAACACAGAAACACGTCAAGGATGCGAACCAATAAATGACAATCCGCAAGTGGAAGAACCGGCGGACGCCTGCCCTAACTTCTGGCGCTCAGATCTTTCGTCCTCTCCCACGTTCGTCCTCGCCCAGGTTCCTGTGGTGGCACCCGCGTAGACATTCGTGCCAAACGCTCGGATAAGGGAAGGCAAAGATGTGTCAGGCTATGGGGACGCCCGTCTCGTCAAGTGTAAAGAAATAATGGGTGAGGTGAACCCGGAATTCAGACAAGTAGGCGAGTGAGGGCCCGGCTCCTGACAATAGCGAACCAGAGGCTCAAGTCTACTCACTGTCAGGGCAGATTGCTTGACATGAAGTGGGCAGTGCAGGACTCGAACCTGCGGCCTCCTGCGTGTAAAGCAGGCGCTCTAACCATCTGAGCTAACCGCCCTCGGCGGGGCCAACCATCCCGGCAGGGATGGCAACAGGGCAACGCCCCGGTGGACCGCCGCAGTCTGGTCAGACCGCAGACGTTGGAAGCAACCCCGTCTGTTGGCCCGTTTATTGAATCACCTCCAGCCGGGGGCGTCAACGCCGGGCGCTGACCACGGCGTTCCGTGCTGCGCAGGGCTGGTTTAGAATGGACAATACCCGGGTCAGGAAGCCTTGGGAAATGCTGTTGCCGGGAATCCGCTTTTGGAGGGCGTGGTGAGTCCCTTTCACTTTTGTCCCAAGTGCGGGGGCCGGTTGCGGACGCCGGTCAGGCGCCAGGTATGCGAGGACTGTGGCTTTGTATATTTTCGTAACCCCACCGCTGGCGTGGCCGTGATCATTCTCGAGGATGGAAAGATTCTTATGGGGCGCCGTTCCCGGGGCAGGTACAAGGAGGCGTGGTGTATTCCCTGTGGCCACGTGGAATGGGGGGAGGACGTCCGCTGCGCCGCCCGGCGGGAGTTCCTGGAAGAGACCGGGCTGGAGGTGGAATTGGGCCCGGTCTATACGGTGCATTCCAACTTCCACGATCCAAGGACGCTGACGGTGGGAATCTGGTTCCGGGGCATCCGCACCGGCGGCGAATTGCAGGCTGGCGACGACCTGGACATGGTCGATTATTTTCCATTGGACCAACTCCCCGCCCCCCTTGCTTTCCCCACTGACCTGCTGGTGCTTGAGCAACTCCGGAGGGAAGCAGGGTGAGTCAATAAATCGCCGGACTCCTCAAAATTTCTTGACAGTCTTGCGTTAGCATCTAAATCGTCACCGATGTGCACAGGGAAGGACAACATCACGTGACTGGGAGGTAAGACCCTTGAGAAAGCGCACGATTGCCATATTGGTGGCTGCAGGACTGTTGGCGTTGGGACTGACTGTGGGTGTGGTCATGGCCCAGGACGGAGGGAATGGCGCTTTATCCTCCCCGGCGGCGGGGACAACATTCGCCGACCGTGTCGCGACCATTCTCGGCCTGGAGGCTGATACGGTGCGGGAGGCGTTTACCGAGGCCCGCAGAGACCAGGAAGACGGGGCGTATAAGAGCCGGTTGGACCGGATGGTAGAGGCTGGGCGGCTGACACAGGAGGAAGCCGACGCCCGCTATGCCTGGTTCCAGGACAGGCCGGACAGCGTGATCAGGGAGCATGGCAAAGGGAAGCGGGGAAGGTTATCCTTCAACCGTGGCCGGTTCGATGGTCGCGGGGACGGGTGGGATGGTCCCAGGAGAGGCCGGCACGGCCGGTTTGGAGGGGCAAAGGGACAAATGACTCCCGTTGACCCCGCGCCAACCCATTCCGGTGGGTCTTCGTAAGTGGCGCAACCAACGCGCTGGCGGCGGCCCCATTCCTCGTCACCGGAGGAACGGGGCCCGTATCCATACGCGCCGCAGACCGCAATCACGGTGTCCTTCACTCATTATTTCCATAGAGTTTTAGGTCAAGGGCTATGACAGGCGACGGTATAAGGTGTCTGTGCTCTGAGCAAAGGAGATTTGAGAGTGGGCAGCACCGTTCTTGTAGTTGAGGATGATCCGCACACCGTTGAGGTTGTCCGCCTGTACTTGCAGCGTGACGGCCATTCTGTGCTGACGGCCCAGGATGGACTGTCCGGCCTCCGGTTGTTCCGGGAGGGCAGGCCGGACCTGGTAGTCCTGGACCTGATGCTTCCCGGCATGGACGGGTTGCAGGTCTGCCGTACCATCAGACAGGAATCGGATGTGCCCATTGTGATGCTCACCGCCAGGGTGGAGGAGGAAGACCGGGTGGCAGGGCTTGAATTGGGCGCGGACGACTATGTGACCAAGCCATTCAGCCTCCGGGAGTTGGCGGCAAGGGTCCGGGCTGTGTTGCGGCGGACGATTCAAGATGCCGCGGAACGCAGCCCCACAATCCTTACCTGCGGCGAAATCTCCATGGATACTCAGATGCGGACTGTGTCGGTGGGTGACTCTCCATTGAAGCTGACTCCCACCGAGTTCCGCCTGTTGGCCATGCTGCTCAGGGAACCGGGGAAGACCTTCACCAGGGACCAGATCATTGACCGGGTGTTCGGTTACGATTTCGACGGATTTGACCGGACTGTTGACTCGCACGTATACAGTCTAAGACGAAAACTTGACGCCGCGGCGAAGGACCGGCGCTACATTCAAACGGTCTACGGGGTAGGTTACAGGCTCGGCGATGCGTAGATGGTTTTTCAGCCTGTGGTTCCGGCTGGTGGCCGGGTTCGCCCTGATCCTTGCCGTTACCCTGGGCAGCGTCAGCTTCTACATTGCCAACGCCGCGGAGCGGGAAGCCGGGAACTTCGAGCGCTTGCAGGAGAGGGTGCGGCAGGACCGGATTCAGCGGTTGGTCTCCAGGACGTATGCAGACGAACTGGGAACGTCGCCCCATACCGGCTTGCCGGCCGGGGAGCGGCGGATAGGACCCGCACACGGGGAGAACGTTGGCGGCCCGGAAGAGCAGGAGTTGCAGAGAGTCCTGGAAAGGTCGGCTCCCCTTGTCGGGCGGCGCATAGTCGTCCGGGACAGCAAAGGCAACATCGTGGGCGATTCCCACCGCCGTCATGGCCCTCCGTGGCGCCGGTGGAATCGGGGAGGCCGGCATTCTGCCATTGTGATGGATGGCAGGCAGGTCGGCTCTGTCGAAGTTGGCCCCAACATCCCTGGCGACACCCCCGGCGAACCGAGTGTCTCCAACCTGGTCTCTTCCATCAACAACTACCTGGTATGGACCGGCCTTGCCGCCGGACTTGGCGGTGTGCTGCTGGTGTCCCTGGTGTCCCGGCAAATCCTGTCGCCGGTCCAGGCGCTCGGCGCGGTGGCGTCCCGGTTGGGACGGGGCGATCTGTCTCACCGTGCCGCCAGTTCCGGCCCCACGGAAATCAGGGAGTTGGCCGACTCCTTCAACCGCATGGCGGTCAGCCTGCAGGAAGCCGAATCGCAGCGCCGGAACCTGGTGGCCGATGTGGCCCACGAACTGCGAACCCCGCTGTTCAACATTCAGGGATACCTGGAAGCGATCAAGGACGGCCTGTTGGAACCTGATGCCGGCACCATCGACACGATACACGGGCAGGTCCTTCACCTGGGCCGGCTCGTCGAGGACCTCCGGCTGCTGGCCCAGGCCGAAGCCGGCGCGCTTCACCTGGACCTTGCGACCGACTCGCTGGACGACGTGATTGCCAGGGTGGTGGATGCGGCGCGCCCGCGGGCTGAGGCGGGCGGCGTTTCCCTGCGCTACACGGCCCCGGAGCGGCAGGTCCTGGCTGCGATGGACCGGACGCGGATCGCGCAGGTTGTCTCGAATCTGCTGGACAATGCGGTGCAGCACACACCGCCGGGCGGCAGTGTCACCGTCGCTATGGGACTGACCGCGCCCGGAATGGCCAGGGTCTCGGTGGCTGACGACGGGGAGGGCATCCCGGCTGAAGACCTGCCGCTGATATTCGAACGGTTTTACCGGGTTGATCCATCGCGTTCCCGGGCCACCGGCGGGGCAGGACTCGGGCTGACCATTGCCCGGCGGCTGGTGGAAGCACACGGCGGGACAATTTGGGCGGAAAGTCCGGAGCTCAGTGGCGCTACAGTATATTTCGAGTTGCCCGTGAGCCAGGGATGAACGCGCTGACGGACGGGGGCATAACACAGGCATCCCGCGCCGGACTTTTTGGGGACGGATACTACCCGCGGCCCTGGTCGGCATATTTGGTATGGGGCGTGTTTGGTGTGGGACGGCGTTCTCAGTAACCGTTGGCCGTCAATATAGGACCCCGGAGGAAGATGAGCTATGGACAAAATGTGGAACGCGCTGAAAGGACTGGCGCTGTGGCAGATTCTGGTGCTGTTCGTCGTCCTCTTCAGCGCCGCCGGAGCAACCTATGGCGGGTATATCCGCGCCAACGGCCAGGACCCCGTGGCGTTGGAGGAAGACCAGCAACTGATCCCCATCCGGTACGGCAACCTGGTCAATGAGGTTTCCACCAGCGGCAATCTCACCTTCCCCAACCGGGAAATGCTGACCTTCGGCACCGGAGGAACGGTGTCCGAAATTTCCGCGGAGGAAGGCATGTCAGTATCCAGGGGACAGGTCCTGGCGAGCCTGGACTCGCTGGCGCTGGCAACGTTGATTGAAGATAAACTCCAGGCTGAGTTGGAACTCCGGGACGCTATTGAAGCATTGGAAGAGGCGAAAGCAATTGACATTCTCGCCCTGGCCGATGCCGGGGAGAAGGTCGCGGTTGCGCGGGTCGCGCTCCAGAACGCATTCGAGGCTCTGGAGGACGCACGCGAACCATACACGCTGGAGCAGATCGAGTCTCAGCGCAAGCTGGCGGCGGACACCGATCTTGCCCTGCAAAACGCGCGGGAGACCCTGGCCGGTCTGGAGCTTGACCATGAAGTCCGGCTGGCAGAGGCGCGCCAGGCAGAGGCCGATGCGCGGGTCGCATTGCAGGAAGCAGGGCAGGACTTCGCAGACTTTGCCCCGTCGCACCGCCTGGAGGTGATTCAAGCGCGGCAGGCCGCTGTGGACGCAGAGGCCGCGCTGGATGCGGCGTTGACTGCGGTTGCGGAGTTTGACCCTGGGCATTTGGAATCTCTGGCACAGGCCCGGCAGTCCGAGGTGGATGCCCTCCTGTCTCTGGAAGCTGCCCGCGACGACCTCGAGGTATTCAATTCCACATACGCCCGGCAATTGGCCGAAGCCAGAGAGTCCAGGGCGTCCAGGGACGCGGCCCTTCAGGCAGCGGTCGAAGCCCTGGAAGACCTGGCCCCCGGTCATGACAGAAACTTGGTCGAGTCCCGGAAAGCGGTTGCCGATGCCCGGGTGGCCCTGGACCAGGCTGTCGGGGCGAGGGAACGGTATGAGCAGTCCAACCGGCATCGGCTCGACTCACTCATTGAGGAGAGAGATGGACTGGCGGCCGTGCTGGCTGAATCCCTGTCCAGACTGTCAGACCTGCTATCAGCACAGGGCGCTGGTGCGGGTGGGTTGGAGTCTTCCATTCACAAGCTGGAATTCGCAGTGTCGTCGGTTAAGGAACACCTTGATTCCACGGAGGATGCGCTGACTGATTGGACCCGTCTGGTACTGGCCGAGGAATTGGCGCAAAAGACATTGGATGACGCCATTTCAGAGTCGGCCAGGTTGGATGCCGGAATTGACCCGCTGGAGGCGACACAGCGGCAAGCTGCCGTGGAGCTGGCGCGGACGGAATTGCAGACGGCCATTAACGACCTCGCCGTACTTGAGATGGATGGGGGCGCCCAGCGCCGCAAGCAATTGGAGGCCGCGGTTGACTTGACCGGGCAACGGCACTTGACGGCTGCCGCAGAGTTGGCCGACATTGAGGCCGGCCCTGACTCGGTGCGCCTGTTGCAGTTGGAGGCGGCGGTGGCGACCGCAAGGGCCGGGTTGGCCGAAGCCCGGCAAGACCTGGAAGACCTGGTTGTCCCCGCAGACCCCGAGATAATATCGGCATGGGAGACCAGAATCTCCGGAGCCGAAGCCGCCGCGGCCGGGGCGGGCACAAGCCCCCGGGTCGTTGCAACCGAATGGTTGGACACAGCACGAGGCATCATTTCGGCCCTTTCATCGGGTGCGGACGCTCAGGAACTGGCGGCGATAGAAGCCGGAGTAACGCTGGCGCAGTCAAGGCTCAAGGCAGCGGGCGAGGAGGTCGCCCGGCTCGCCGGCGGGCCGGACCCCAGAGAGACGAAAGCAGCACAGGCCGAGGAAGCGCGGCTGGCGGCGAAGCTGGCCCAGGCCACGGAAGACCTGTCGGACTTTCTGTCTGGGCCTGATGCGGACGAAATCAAGCTGTTGGAGGCTCGGACAGCCCTGGCGCAGGCCGAGCTCGACTCTGCAATCGAGGACCTTGAGGAGCTTCGGCAGGGACCGGACCCAACGGAGGTCGCGTTGCTGGAGGCAAGGGTTGAGTCAGCGAGACAGGCTATGAAGGAATCTGACGTTCTGCTTGCCCAGGCCGTGTTGAGGGCGCCATTCGACGGGTTGGTGTCCCAGGTCGTGGTGGAAGTGGGCGATGAGGTCCAACCCCGGACGGATATCGTGGAAGTGGTGGACCCCAGCGTTGTGGAGGTTGACGGTATCGTGGACGAAATCGACGTGTTGTCCATCCGGTTGGGCACCCAGGCAAGGGTGACTGTGGACGCCGTGCCGGGAGAGACCATCAGGGGAACGGTGACCCAGATTTCGCCGGGGGCCAGGAACCAGCAGGGAGTGGTCACATATCCCATCGCCATCAGCGTTGAGGTAAGGGACGGGTTGGAGTTGCGCGAGGGGTTGAGCGCAGTGGCAAGCATCGTTTTGCGGGAAGAGCGCGATGTGCTTCTGGTCCCGCAGCAGGCGCTCTACGGGACCTTCGACGAACCCCTGGTGAGAGTGGTTGATAGCAGCGGCGCGCTTGAAGACAGGGCCGTGGTGCTGGGAGCCTCGGACGAATTCTGGGTATCGGTCAAGGAGGGGTTGCGAGAGGGAGAACAGGTGGCGATGGAGGCCTCCGAGGTTGGCACAAGCCAGTTCAGCTTCCGGCAGTTCCGGCGGGTAACCGGAGGAGGAGGGCCGCCGGGCGGCAGCTCAAGGGGCGGCCGCAGGTAAGGCGGGCAGTTCATGGACGCCGGAATGATCGAACTGCGGCAGGTGACCAAGACCTACCGCATGGGCAGCGTGGATGTTCACGCCCTCCGGGGAGTGTCCCTCACCATCGACCGCGGCGAGATGGTGGCGATAATGGGCCCGTCAGGGTCGGGCAAGTCCACCCTGATGAACATAATCGGGTGCCTGGACATACCTTCCTCCGGCACGTTCATACTGGACGGCGAGGATGTGGGGAGCCTGGGAGACGGGCGGCTTGCGGAGATACGCAACCGGAAGACCGGGTTCGTGTTCCAGACCTACAACCTGCTGCCTCGGCTCACAGCGCGGGCCAATGTTGAATTACCATTGCTCTACGGCAATTACGGCAGCGGCGGAAACCGCAAGCGTCTGGCGGAACAGGCGCTGGAGCGGGTCGGGCTGGCCGACAGGATTCACCACCGTCCCCCGGAGCTTTCGGGTGGCCAGCAGCAGCGCGTGGGAATTGCGCGCGCGTTGGTCAAAAACCCTTCTCTGCTCCTTGCCGACGAGCCAACCGGCAACCTCGACTCCCAGTCCAGTGAGGAAATTGTTGCGCTGTTGCAGACCCTGAACGAAGAGGAGGGGCTAACGGTAATCGTCGTGACCCACGAGCCGGACATCGCCGCTTCGACGCGGAGGGTCATCGTTACCAGGGATGGGATGGTAATTGAGGACGGACCCAATCCCAACCCCAGGCGGGCCGACCCATTTGGCGGGCCCCGGGAGGAATAGCTTTGAGCCCTGCTACATTGCTTCTGACGGCGCTGTCCTCCCTGGCGGTCAACAAGCTGCGGGCCGGCCTGACGCTGCTCGGTATCGTGATTGGCATTACGGCCGTCATCACGTTGATGGCCATCGGTCAGGGGGTACAGCAGAGCATCACCCAGCGCATTGAATCCCTGGGGACGAACCTGCTGTTCGTGCGCCCCGGGGCGTCCAGCCAGGGAGGCGTCTTCGGCGGTCAGGGCAGCGCATCCTCCCTGACGATGGAAGACGCCATTGCTATCCAGGACCCAGTATTCGCGCCGTCGGTGGCCGCGGTCGCGCCGGAGTTGAGCACGACGGGGCAGGTGGTGGCCGGGAGGTCCAACACTTCCACCAGGGTCTACGGCGTCACCCCGGAGTACCTGGAGGCGCGTAACTTCGACCTCTCATCCGGGGAGTTCATCACCCAGGGGCACGTTGACGCGGCTTCACTGGTTGCAGTCCTCGGCTCCGAAGTGGCGGAAACCCTGTTCGGCAATCGAAAGCCTACAGGTCAGGTGGTGCGGATTAACGGGCGCCAGTTCGAGGTAATAGGGGTGCTGGAGAGCAAGGGGGGCAACCGTTTCTTTTCGCTGGACGACCAGGTGTTGGTCCCGATTACCACGGCCCATCACCGGCTCGCCTCCCAGCGGACTGCGCAGGGAGCCTTCAACGTTCAGACTATAAACGTCCAGGTGGCCGACCTGGACCGGATGGACTCGGCCATACGCGAGGTTGCTACGGTGCTGCGCCTGCGCCACCGCATTACCGGCGAGGACGATTTTTCCATCACCAGCCAGCAGGAGACCATCGAAACATTGCAGGAGACGACCGGCGCATTTGTCATGTTCCTGGGAGCCATAGCCGGCATCTCCCTGTTGGTGGGCGGCATCGGAATTATGAACATAATGCTGGTGTCGGTAACCGAGCGGACCCGGGAAATAGGCATCCGAAAGGCTATGGGGGCCAAGTACCGGGACATCCTGCTCCAGTTCGTGGCTGAGGCAACGCTGTTGAGCCTGGGCGGCGGTGCTGTGGGCGTACTCGCCGGAATGCTGCTGTCATGGACGCTGAACGGACGCAGCCTGCTGGGAGGACAGCCCACCCAGACCGTGTTCAGCGGCGAGGTGGCCGTTATGGCCCTGGCGGTGTCGGCAGGCATCGGTCTGTTCTTCGGGATATACCCTGCCATGCGGGCTGCCCGGCTGCACCCGATAGAGGCGCTGCGGTCGGAGTAAGCAAGGCCGGACGGCAGGTGTCGGGGCGGCGGCGGCATAGTAGAAGGAGGGAAATCCAGATGTCCAAGCCTTTTCTGGCCTTGCTGGTTGTGGCCCTGGTGCTCGGAGTTGCCCTGGGCGGCGCATTCGTCGGCGGCGTGGCGCTCGGAAGGTCCCAGGGAGGAGATTCGGAGCAAGCCAATCGTCCCGAACCGTTCGCGCCGTCAGCAGGGAGACAGTTCGGCGGTCAGCCCGGAGATGGCGGCGCGGGACAAGGGCGGCAGGGATTCGGCCCCCCCGGACAGCAGCGCCCCCAGGGCGGACCCGGCACAGCACAGGAGAGCCAGGGAAATACGGGCGACGGCGCCGGAGGTCCGCGCCCATCCGGTACGGACGGCGGCACGGACACCGGAACGGTCCGATCTGAACAAACCCCGTCTGGCGGACAGGTGGAGCCGCGTCAGGGACGGCCGGACGGGGCGAATAGCGGTTCTCAGGGAGCTGGCCAGGGGCACGGCGCGCCTGGTCCATCCGGCAGGGGCAGCGCCGGAGGGGCCGGTATAGGAGGCACGGTGGAAAGCGTTGACGGGGAGCGGCTGACCATCACCACACCGCAAGGGCCGGTGAACGTTGTGGCGGGCGCTGAGGCGCGAATCGTCAGCTTCTCCGAGGCAACGCTACAGGACCTGGGTCCGGGGGTGCAGGTGCGCATATTGGGCGGGGTGGGCCCGGGCGGCGACGTGCAGGCCCAATCGATACTGATAGTTACGGACGACGCAAGGGAGTTCTTCGGTCGAAGACCGGGTCCACGCGGGCGTTAGTGGGGCACTCTGCCGGACGGATCAGGGTCTCAAGCCGGATTCGCGGGCGGTGATTTGGGAGACTTCCGGCGGGACCTTTACCCCGCTCTTCTCCAGCGCCTCCAACTCTCGCTCAATGCGTTCGCGCTCCGCCTTCCGGCCCTTCTCCATCGCCTTCTTCTCTACCGCTTCTTTGGCTGCGAACATCACCCTTGCCACTCCGTAAATGATGAATGTCGAGGGGAACAGCAGCAACGAAGCTACTATTATCACCTCGTCCACTTTGTTGGTCGGATTATGGAGAAATCCGGATCCCCACAGCCCGGCTAGAGACGGGGAGACGTTGATTAGCGCCGCGATCAACGCGCTGGCGCTGATGCACGCCGAGCCATCAGCCAATACCCGGGACAGGGAGCGTCTAGCACTGGCGTCCATCCTCCGGCAAATGCACATCCCACATTGGCTTTGGTTTAGTGCCATGTCGGGCGGACCGGAGTTTCGCAATTCTCTCTTACTTTCCCTGCAGACCGAATGACCAACGGCAAGTGGTATAATTTTCTCATGACTACGCCAGATAGAAATGAAGAACTACTCCAAGCTATCAACACGCTGCTGAGAAGCCTTGAGGAAGCCGACACGGTACGTGAGAAGCGTGATCAGTCTCTGCGGGAATATATTGACGCGGTACGAGTACAGTTGGATGCTCAGGGTACACTCGTGCAGGCTCTCTCAAAGTCTCACGAAGCGGTACGAGTGCAGTTGGATGCTCAGGGTACACTCGTGCAGGCTCTCTCAGAGTCTCACGAAGCGGGAGCCTTGGTGATAGATACACTGGGAGAATGGAACAAGGACCTAAATTCCAGGATGGATGGCATCAGCACCAAGGTCGATGGGCTCAGGGACGATATTGGCCTGGTGAAGGGAGGCCATGCCAGGAACGCCATGCGCCAGAATCTACCCAGAATCGCGGATGGGTTCGGTTTCCAGTTCATCTCAGAAGTGCCACAGGCAGCCGTCATCGGCTTCTCAAAAGTGGCCATCGCGCAGGGAGAGGCAAAAAACGAAGCAGAGAGCTTCCGCAACGCCGACACAGTGATCTACGTGCTGACAGCGGTCGGACAGCCCGGATACGTCGCTATCGAGGCGTCCTTCACGGTGGACAGTAACGACGTTGGGCGTGCGGTGAGAAATTCAGACTATCTGGCCAGGTTCACGGGTCTACCCGCGTATGCTGCCGTCGCTGGTGTCGAAATCTTACCCGGGGCCCAGGCAGAGATCGATGCCGGAAAAGCCTTGCTGTACCGTATACCAACCCGTGAGTTGCAGTCTGAATAGGTACAGATGGCTGAGGAATAAACTAGGAATTCTCTGAACAAGCCTGCTGAGGCTTGCATATTCGATCTTGGAGCCGAGGGTCGGCTTACAGGGATCTGAGTGAGCCAGGACCTTCCTGCGGACTGGCTTCGCTCTCTAACAGATGGCGGAAGTTCAGTATCGTGGTCTCGCCGGGCAAAGCCCCTGACAGCTTCAGGCCCACGAACCGCCGGACGGACCCGGCCTCATAGAGCAGGTTTTCCATACCGGGGTCGCTCAGGTTGTAGAAGAGTTGCACGCAGTGGACTCGCAGCATCACCGGGAGCGGGTAGGGACGCCGGTCGTTTCCTGACGTGGGGTAGAAGGGGCGGATGCGCTCCTCCAGCCTCCCCCAGGGAATCAGGCCGTCCATGCGCTCCAGGAACACCTCCCGGCGTGTCTTGCGCTTCTTGCCCTGGTACTCCAGGTTGGAGAACGCCGGCTGGTCCATCGTGTCTCACCCTTAATCTTTGTCGAGGCTGCCAACCATACTATGCCACATCATCAGGCACTTGTTCAGAGAATCCCTTGCAAGTTTTAAGAGGACACTCCACGATACCAGGAATGTCAAAAATCGGTTCCAAGCGAGCCATTGTACCACCTCATTACGAATACCATCGGATTAAGCCGCGCAAGAGCAAAAAGCCACCCACCACGAAAAGTCCTGTAGTCACTATATAAGTTCCCCCGCCGTAAGAATTCGCCAGCAAATATGTTCCGAGGGTTATTGCACCGCCACCAATAAGACACGCTATGCCTAATCCTAGTTGAACTTTGGCTCGTTCCTTCGCCTCTTTCTTCTCGGCTTGAACTTGCTCCATCGCCCGCAAAAAGGGTTGCTCTAATTCATCGACCAACTGTATGGCTGTTTCCCTGTCATACCCAAGATTCACAACCTGTGCGATTATCGTTGGTTTGCCAAGGTCGTACTGGTAGCCGCGACTAATCACTTCCCAAATTTGGGCAACTTGCTCCGGCGACAATTCTTGCAAATCTTACACCCCAATTCTCCCCAGCCCCGCCAACTGCGACGTGAGGTACTCCATCGGCCGGTCTCCCTTGATGCGGTTGCAGTTGGGGCAGAGCAGTTGCAGGTTCTCCAGGTGGTCCGCTTAGGTTGATGCCAACTCTCTGATGACCTCGGTATAAGTCAGGATGTGGTCCCTCCCGCCGTCTTCACTGGTCACTATCACGTAGCCGTGGTTGGCTACGGTTCCAATGATGGCCTCCAATAGCGTGTCATAGGGAAGCGGCTGGACTTCCTCGCTATGTTTGAGTGCAGTGTCATCAATAGGACGTCCTAGTTCCACCCACTGCGCCAAGCCATTTGTAGTGACTACGTGTGTATATCTTATGTTGCTGTCAAAAAGTGGGATTTGAGACAAATGGTAACCGGGGTAGTCGTTTGCCATGAGGCCAGCTATGTAATGCATAGAAGCCAATTCGCCTGCATGTACTACTTTCTGGTCCCAGGGAACCATTGTACCGATTTTTTTCTTCAGGTCTGCCATTTAGCCTCTCCTTCAGCGGTTTGTTAGGGGCAAGAATCGTAGCTATCGTATGCTTCTAACGCCAGGCGGGCAGGGGCGTCCACATAATCGACTTGCTCGACTCCCGCGTATACCTTCCATCTCCCAGGAACGGACGATGGGCTGTCCGGCCTGTCAAAGCCCGGCCCGATAACAACCCACGTCTCAGTCCTGGCAGGGCCGGTTGGTGAGTAGCCTTTGGGAACTTCCGTGACACCGTGATAACTTGCCGACCATGCGACGCCTTCAACGGTTCCGGTTGCTAGGCCCATCAACCACGATTGCTTTTCCTGTTCTGATGGAGGAAGTTGAAGTTCGTCAGATGGCACAGGCGCATAGGTCAGTGGCGGTCTGGGGGTCATCCAGTTTCTCCGATAATGTTTGTCGTAAAAGGCTTCCCGGGTCGCTCTATGAATCTCCACTTTCGTCCGGCTTGCATAGACTCCATCCCAACCACGTAAGCACTCCTGTAAATAAGCTTGCAGAATCGAAATCGCAGAGGATTCGTCCAATAGCAACGCAGGGCCGGATTGCTTTGGGCTTGCATCGGACTTGGACTCCGCTGGCATGTCTGACGGTCCGCAAGCCATCATCGCTATTGCGGCAAAAAATACAATCACCAGCATCGTCAAGTAGGACTGCATCCCCTTACCGTGGGTCAGGCCCGCCGCCTTGGGCACCTGGGCCATGGCGGGCTGCTGGTCGGCGATGAGGCCTCCAGGCCACGTCCAGGTCGGAGAGGGTCCCAGGTGTACTTGAAGGCTGCGCCGGCGGCCTGGCTGCCCACGGGGGCGGCGTAGTCCTAAACTGAAGCCAAGGTGAAATGTACATATCGCTAGACCGCACTGTCGGTGCCCACCCAGTTGGAGCTTAAAGGTGATATGAAGTGCTGCGGAGTCCTTTCAGTCGTTTTCAAGACCCCAGAAATGCACATCCCACCTTGGTATTGGTTCAGTTAACTGCCGGTGCCTTTCCGGTCGGGTCAGAGCGGCGTATTCAGACCCGGCGTAGCGGTTGTTTCTGCGGCAACCGCACCCGGCCCGCTCCCTCCCCGCCAAGCCCTCGGGCTGCCGCTCATGCCGCAGCGTGAAGGACCAGTAAAACTATATACCATTATACGTATGGTATCAACATTATTAAATTTCTATTTATATGCTATTTTATATGGTCTTTTGTATAACCCTGCTAGACTTGCAGTATGATCAAGCTGTGAGACGGCTTTGTCCCGGCCGCAACGGATGCCAGCGTCCGGGCCGGTGAGGGAAGAAATGGACCGGTCAGACCGGCGGGACCGGCAGACCGGGGCGCTGCGGGAGCGGGTGTCGCGACTCAGCGAGGCCAGCCTGCGCATCAACGAGAGCCTGGACCTTGACGCGGCCCTGTGGGCCGTGATGGAGGGCGCCCGCTCCCTGACCGGAGCGTCCCACGCAGTGATCACCACCCTGGACGCCCGGGGCCGGGTTGACGACCACCGGGCCCTGGGCCTGGACCCCGGTGACCTGGAGCCGCTGTGGCAGACCGCTGGCGGCCTGGAGTTCTTCCAGTACCTGAACGCTCTGCCGGGACCGCTGCGGGTGGGCCGGCTGGAGGAGTTCACCGCGTCCATCGGCCTGGCCGGGTTCCCCCGTCCGTGTCCCTCACCGACTTCATGTCGGCCCTGGTGCTCCACCAGGGCCCGCGGGCCGCAACTCCCCGGCCGGTCTGGCCAGCCGGAAAGATGAAGTGAAACGGAGCTGCCGGGCGGTGCCGAATCAAGGGCCGAGCTACTCTTGCGTGATTCCTGGCCTGATTCACGCCTTACGGCAAATGCACATTCCACCTTGGCTTTGGTTTAGCAGGGGTCTCGGACTCCCTGGAATGTAGAATCGGGCACTACGAGTCCTATTCCCCGGAAACAGACTCGATGCGGTCCACCTGCAAGCCTCGCTCGGCCATCACCCGGCGGATGGGTATGTTAAGTTCATCCATTGGGGCGGCTTCCTCCTGGGTTTCACGCAAGGTCGTCCCCACCGCAACAGAGATGGTTTCCGCCAGTTGCGAGGCGTAGAGCCGTCCCTGCCCATCCAGGGCGGCATAGAGGAGGGACGGGTTCGATATCAGGGCGGTGACCTCGACCGACCGGGGATTCGGGTTATCCTCGCCGGGGCTGGCGTCTCCCGAGGTCAAGCGTCCCAGGTTGATGCGAAGCTGGAAGGGGCGTACCCGGAACAAGCGCACTTCTTTCCCGCCGCCGGTAAGCCCCAGGAAGGACATGCAAACCCTGGTCGTCCCGCTCCCCAGTTCCCTAACTATTGCGCCCTTTGATGCCAGGAACCCTATCTGGTCCGGGGCGATGGTAACAGTCTTGGCCCACAGTCCTGGCAGGTCGGACACGCGCCTGCTCTCCGCCAGAAGCGGGTCGGAGTCCCCGGACACGGAGTGTCCAGTGGGCGGCGGCGGGTCATCGCCTCTGCGTTGGCTCATCAATGGTCTCCTGGCTGGATAGTTTCAGGCTGACTGGACCGAGGTCTCCGCTCCCGGCACGGCCAACTCACCCGGAGTCGGGCCAATGTTACCATAACGCAAACGCTGGGGCGGCTCCCCAAATGCGCATAGACGGCGCGCTCCGTGTGGTAAAATCCTGTTGGCCAGACCTAGCAGGGTCCGCTAGCAGGGTCCGATTGTATGGAGGTGACGAGTCAATGACTTCTAACATCGTCCTATCTAACGAGGAGTATAACGTGGTGGGCGGCAGGCCCATCCGCCACGACGGGACGGACAAGGTGACAGGGCGCGCCCAGTATGGCGCAGACATTCAACTGACCGGGCTGCTCTACGGCAAGGTTCTGCGAAGTCCTCATTCTCACGCGCGAATCAAGAAGATAGACACCAGCCGCGCCGAGGCCGCTCCCGGCGTCCGGGCCGTGGTAACGTCCGCCGACCTTCCCCAGCCTTCAGGCCGCATGTTGGACTTGGGCGAGGGGGCAACGGCCAACCCCAAGTTCCTGAGCAACAACTGCCTGGCCGCGGAGAAGGCCCTTTACAAGGGTCATGCCGTGGCCGCCGTGGCCGCCGCTACGGCGCACGAGGCGGAGCAGGCTCTGGCGCTCATCGACGTCGAGTACGAGGTCCTGCCTCCGGTGTTGAACGTTCTCGACGCGATGAAGGACGACGCCCCGGTGGTCCACGAGCGTCTGGCCAATAACGTCAGCGCCAACGTCAGGACCGGCGGGCTGCGCTCCGACGACGACCCGGCGGTGAGCAACAACATCGCCAACCACTTCTTCTTCGAGTTGGGAGACATGGACCAGGGGTTCGCCGAGGCCGACCTGATCGTAGAGCGGGAGTTCAACACCGCCACGGTCCACCAGGGGTACATCGAGCCCCACAGCGCGACGGCCCATTGGAACTCCGACGGCAAGATTACCATCTGGTGCAGCAGCCAGGGCCACTTCAACATCCGCGACCAGTCCGCGATGATTCTCGGCGTGCCCGTGTCGGACATCCGGGTAGTCCCGATGGAGATTGGCGGCGGCTTCGGCGGCAAGACCCTGGTCTACCTGGAGCCGGTGGCCTGCGTGCTGTCCAAGGTGTCCGGCAGGCCGGTCAAGGTCACCATGAACCGGGCCGAGGTCTTCCAGGGGACCGGCCCCACTTCCGGCAGCTACATGCGTGTCAAGATGGGCGTCACCAGTGAAGGCCGAATCACCGCGTGCGACGCCACCCTGGCCTACGAAGCGGGAGCGTTCCCCGGTTCCCCGGTCAACCCCGGCCTTCAGTGCATGTTGGCTTCCTACGACATACCCAACGGCAGGCTGGAAGGTTACGATGTCGTCTCCAACAAGCCCAAGACCGCGGCCTACCGCGCGCCGGGTTCCCCCGCTTCCGCATTCGCCGTGGAAACGGTGATTGACGAGATATGCGAGAAGCTGGAGATCGACCCGCTGGACTTCCGCCAGCTCAACGGGGCCAAGGAAGGAACCCGGCGGCTGACCGGCCCCACTTTCCCCAGGATCGGGTTCATTGAGACCGTCGAAGCGGCCCGCGCCCATGACCACTATAGCGCCCCGCTGGAAGGCCCCAACCGTGGCCGGGGCGTTGCGGCCGGGTTCTGGTTCAACGGCGCAGGCCCCTCCAGCGCAACCGCCAGCGTGCTTGCCGATGGTACGGTCAGCCTGGTGGAAGGCTCGCCGGACATCGGCGGGACCCGTGCCGCAGTGGCCATGCAGTTGGCCGAGGTGTTGGGCATCGCGGCTGAGGACGTCAAGCCGATGGTGGGAGACACTGACTCGGTTGGCTGGACTTCCGTCACCGGCGGCAGCGGTGTCGCATTCAAGACCGGCTGGGCTGCCTACGAAGCGGCCCAGGACGTGAAGAGCCAGATGATTGCCCGTGCGGCCCGCATCTGGGAGATTTCCCCCGATGACGTGGACTACACCGATGGCGTCATTTCCCACAGGTCCGACCCGGAGCTGAAGTTCACCTTCAAGGAGTTGGCCAGCCGCCTCAACGCTACCGGCGGCCCCATTGTGGGCCGGGCCAACGTTGACCCGCGGGGTGTCGGGTCGGCCTTCGCCCTGCACATGGTCGATGTGGAGGTGGACCCGGAGACTGGCAAGGTGGACATCCTGCGCTACACCGCGTTGCAGGACGCAGGCAAGGCCATCCACCCCAGCTACGTGGAGGGGCAGATACAGGGCGGAGCTGTCCAGGGAATAGGCTGGGCCCTCAACGAGGAGTACGTATTCGACGACAAGGGCGAGATGTCCAACCCGACCTTCCTGGACTACCGGATGCCCATCAGCCTCGACCTGCCGATGATCGACACGGTCATCGTCGAGGTCGCCAACCCAGGCCATCCCTACGGTGTCCGCGGCGTGGGCGAGGTGCCCATCGTACCCCCGATGGCGGCCATCGCCAACGCGATCTACGATGCCGTGGGAGTGCGCATGGAAAAGCTGCCCATGTCGCCGGGGAACATCCTCGAGGCCCTCTGGGACAAGCAGGCCAACGGAGCTTAGCATCCCAACAGGCGTCGATGGCTACTGGGTAGTTTCCCTCAGCCTGACGCCGATACTCTGACCCGACAGCGCCGGCAGCACGAGGGCCAAGGTGCCCGAAGTGTTGCCGGCGCTGCGTTATATCCGGAGCCGGAGGAGGCTTCCCCCGCTATAAGCAAAGACCGGCGATGCGGACTCAAGTGAAGTGCGGAGAACGGGTTGCCGTTGGCTTTGGGTAGGTCCCGGTGTGGGAAATGAATCCCATTTGGAGTTCCAACCGTAGTTGATGATGACGCCTGCTGCAACGCCTGGGATGTGTAGCGGGGAGTTGAGCGGCGGCGTCACTCCCCACTGAGGGGGATTTCCCCTATCTGATGTCTTTAGCTTAGTCTCGGGGAAATCCCCTGAGAATTCCCTGCATACGTGTTAAGCGTATTGGCTTGGCATGGGGCAGTCTCTTTTGCTTACCGGCCCGGATCAGATATTGGAGTCGGGAGAAGGATGCAGAGATGAGGGTAAGATGCCAGGGACAGTTGCGCCGGGTCAGGTTGGTCCTCCGATGGGGTCTGTGGGTCTTGGGACTGGCGGTGCTGCTGGTGGCCTGCACCGGGGGCCAGGGCGGCAGCGCAGCAAACGGCGGCACAGCCGCGCCCGACCTTCCAATTGCGCTGTACCAGGGTGCGGATGCGCTGGGCGGCAGTGAGATTCAGCTTTCAGCCTTGCAGGGCAAAGCGGTGGTGCTGAACTTCTGGGCCGGGTTGTGTCCTCCCTGCCGTGCCGAAATGCCTGATATTGAGGAATTTCACCAGGAATATCAGGACAGGGTTACGACAGTCGGAGTGGACGTTGGGGAGTTTATGGGCTTGGGCAACCAGGAAGAAGCCCGGCAGTTGCTGACAGACCTGGGAGTCACCTATCCGGCAGGGTATACAATGCATCGCGGCGTGATTGCCGACTATAATGTCCTTTCCATGCCCACCACGGTGTTCATCACTCCCGACGGCGGAATTTTCCGCAAGTGGTCCGGCATTCTGGACCGGGATGCGTTGACAGAAGTCACCGACGAAATGCTGGAGGAATCAGGCCAATAGACGGGCAGGCCGATAATGTTTGCGACGAAGACGATTACCGAGGCATTCCGGGACCCGCGGCAACTCCGAAGCTTGGCCCTCTCTGCGGGCGTCGGCCTGCTGGCTCTCGCCGTCGCCTATATCGGGGCCAAGACCATCGGCAACACTACCGGCATCGACGGGGTGAACGGGTTCGTTGAGTCCCTGTCAGGGCAGTCCAGTTCATTCCTGGGAGACCTGGGCCTATGGGCGCCCCTGGGGTTCGCCTTCGCAGCCGGAATGGCGTCTGCGGTAAACCCCTGCGGCTTCGCCATGCTTCCCGCTTACCTGGGGCTGTATCTGGGCGCGAACCCCGATGGAGAGGATGTCAAGACGCCGGTGGCGCGTCAACTGGGACGGGCAGGGTTGGTCGGAGGATCGGTCACTGCCGGATTCGTGGTACTGTTTGGCGTGGCGGGTGGGCTTATAAGCCTGGGTGCAAGGTCAGTGGTAGTAGATATATTGCCGTGGCTGGGGCTGTCCATCGGTGTGCTCCTGGTGTTCGCCGGGGCATGGATGGTTGGAGGGGGCAAGCTGTACACCGGCCTGGCCGCCAGGGCCGCGACCCGGTTGGGAGACCCGGCCCGGGTCAGCCCGCGCGGCTACTTCCTGTTCGGCTTGAGTTACGGTGTCGCATCGTTGAGTTGTACCCTGCCGGTGTTTCTCGCGGTGGTGGGCACCAGCTTCGCGGTGTCCAGCATCCTCACGTCCCTCGTCCAGTTCTTCCTCTACGCCCTGGGCATGGGCCTGGTTATCATTGTCCTGACCCTTGGTATCGCCTTCGCCAGGGGCGCAATGGTCGGCGGGCTGCGGAAGGCGCTGCCCTACATCCAACCCATCGGGGCGTGGCTGATGGTGGTGGCGGGCGCGTACATTGTCTTCTACTGGCTGACCCTCGGCGGCCTGATGTAAACGCTCGCTGACTTTCTCAAGCCCGGAGGGTGTTCAAAATGCAACACAGCCCCGGCGTTTCCCCCACCTGAGCGGGAAACGCCGGGGCTGTCCTGTTTCAGAGAGTTTCTAAAGTCTAGCCAGCGGCCAGACCGCGTACCTCTTTGGCCTTTTCCGGCAGTTCGTGGGAGGTCCAGTTCGCTCCGTCGTCCAGCGTCCCGAATACCTGGCCGTCGCGGGCTATGCAGTAGATGTGCTCCGGCGCTCTTGGGTCGATTGCCACGGACATCATGGTAGCGTTGGCGGTGATGCCCCTGTCCACCCTCTCGAAGGTCTGGAACAGGTCTCGGCTGCGGTACAGCGCGCCCTGGGAGCTCCGCGCTGCCGCTCCGATGGACACGAACAGGGTGTTGGCGTCGTTGGGCGCAACCCGGAGGTCGCGGGTGTAGGTGATGGGCGAAAACTGGCCGAAGTCCACCGGCACCCATTCCCTGCCCCGGTCCGGGCCGATGAATGGGCCGTCGCGTGTTGTGATGTACACTGTTCGTGGCGAGGCCGCGCTGCACTGGATTCCGTGCAGGTCCAGGGTGTCCTCGTTGGGGGCCAGGGAGCCGGTGATCTCGTCCCAGGTATCGCCGCCGTCGGAGCTTCGGATGACTCCTGCCACCTCCAGGGCGGCGTACATCTCATCAGGGTAGGTCGGGTCGGCGGCCAATGCGATTACCCTGGTGGGGAAGGCCATGGCGCATTCGTTGGAGCCCATCGTCGCGCTGAGTTTCTCCCAGGAGTCGCCTCCGTTGACGCTCCGGTATATTTCGCCCGGGGCCGTGCCGCAGTACATCACCCTGGGGTCGCCGGGCCGGAACAGGAACGACCAGACCGGCGCGCCGGAGCGAGGGTAGTCCAGCCTCTCCCAGTGAGCGCCCCTGTCGGCGCTGCGGTAGGGGCCGTCCTGGGTCCCGGCGTAAATCACTTCGGGGTTGTCGGGATGGATGGCTACGCCTGGGACGATGGGGTTTTCCGGCAGACCGTTGGTGAGTTCTTCCCACCGGTCCGACCCCGGGGCCAGCCGGTAAAGGCCGCTGGATTCCGCGCCGGCATATACGTAGGTACTGTTGCCGCTGGAAGTCATGCTCATTCCTCCTCTGACGTGAGTTCGAGATCGTAGCGGAACTCCTCTATGACCGGGTTGGCAAGCAGGGTCTCACACATCCGGTTCACCAGCGAATCGGCAAGGGTCCGGTCGGTCTCGTCGATGCGCACCTCCAGGTACTTGCCGACGCGGATGTCTGCGGCGGTTTCGAATCCCAGGTTCGTCAGTGTGGCCAAGACCGTCTGGCCTTGGGGATCGCTGACGGTGGGTTTCAGGGTTACGTAGACCTTGGCCAGAAACAACCCGGACCTACCTGTTCATCGGGGATATGGCGGCTGCGCAGGGAATATGCTCCGGCCCCAGATTGCCGGCATAGGTCTCAAAGAACCTGGCCAGCCGGTCCCGGTCCACGCCCTGCATGGTGTCAAGCACTCCCCATGTCGCCGCGGCAACGGTGCCGGCGGGCAGCTTGTCGTAGTACCGGGTCAGCCCCCAGGCGAGGGACAAGGGGATGCTATCTATGGCGTTCCTGAGCTCCTCCACGTCC
Source organism: Dehalococcoidia bacterium (assembly GCA_034422355.1). Taxonomy (GTDB): domain Bacteria; phylum Chloroflexota; class Dehalococcoidia; order Lucifugimonadales; family UBA3495; genus CATOSP01. The sequence goes on from DAOUJS010000140.1 coordinate 32,221, forward strand.
TCTTGGGTGGTCAGATTGTAGCTGACCACGATTATCCCGTGTTCCAGGTTATGGACGATGCGCTCATCGGGCAGCCCTTCCTCATAGAACCCGCACCGCGCCTGCATGTTCCAGTGGTTTCCGGAAGTGGGCGGGACGGTGTTGTATTCCACGCTCTGGCCGTCCGGTACATGCTCATTGAGACCGGACGGCCCTACCGGCATCAACTCCTGTTTCACGCCGACGCCTTCTACATATTCGGAGGCGTTCCCGACGGTTGCATCTCTCGGCAGGAGGTTGACGAATATATCGGCGAATGCTATTCCGCCGATGACCAGGACTGCTATCACCACCGAGGCTATCAGATACCAGATGTTGGTCTTTCTGCGGCGGGGACGAGTCATGCTCAGGGCGGCGGCTCCACCGGCCCCGCGTTGCACATTCCGCCCACGCCGTCTCCTGTGTCTTGACTCGGGCACCGGACTTCCTCCGTTCTACAATTCTTGCCCCGTGATGCGGCGGTGGGCCTCCAGGTAGCGTTCCGAAGTCTTCTCCACGATGTCCTGGGGCAGCTCCGGGGCAGGGGGTTCGTGGTCCCAGCCCTGGTCCGTGAGCCAGTCGCGGACGAACTGCTTGTCGAAGCTGGGTAATGACTTGCCCGGTTCGTAACCCTCCGGGTCCCAGAACCGGCTGGAGTCGGGGGTAAGCAGTTCGTCTATAAGGATCAACTCTCCGTGCAGCAGGCCAAACTCCAGCTTGGTATCAGCCAGAATGACGCCTCTGTCCCTGGCGTAGTCGTGGCCGAACAGGTACACGGCCTTGGTCAAGTCTTCCAGTCTCTTGGCCAATTCGGGTCCCACCATCTCCACCACTTCGGCCTCGGACATGTTCTCGTCGTGGCCCTCTTCGGCCTTGGTGGTGGGGGTGAAGAGGGGCTCCGGGAAACGCTGTCCGTCCACCAGGCCCTCGGGCATCTGCCTGCCGGACACGGTGCCGCTACGGCGGTACTCGGCCCAGGCGGAGCCGGTGATGTAGCCGCGAACGACGCATTCTATGTCGATGCGCTCGGCCTTCCTGACGACCATTGCCTGCCCGCGCACGTCTTCCGGCAGCCCGGACAGGAACTCGTTCCCCCCGAACCGGGATGCCAGGTCGGGGACTTCGGCCAGCGCCAGCAGGTGGTTCGGCACCAGGTGGCGGGTCTTGTCAAACCAGAAGCCGGACAGCCGGTTCAGCACCCGGCCCTTGTTGGGAATTCCTGTGGGCAGGACCACGTCAAAGGCGGAGATGCGGTCGGTGGTCACCATCAGAAGCATATCATCGTCTATCGCATAGGTGTCGCGCACCTTGCCTCGGTGGATCCGGTTCGGTAGGGGGGTCTCCAGAAGCATCTGTCACTCCTTCCACATGGCCGATGGCCTGGTTTTTGTTGTTGGTCAGACGGGGACTTGGGCTTGCATAAGCCCCAAACGCTGGAACGTGTCGTCAACGTAGCGGGTGTAATAGCCGTAGTCGAAGAAATCGTCCACCTCCTTGCTGGACAGATATGGCGAGACTTCCGGGTCGGACCTGATCAGGTCCCGGAAGTCCTCGCCGTAGTCCCAACCGCGCATGGCGTTCCGTTGCACGATGGCGTAGGCGTCCTCCCGGGCCATTCCCTTGTCCACAAGGGCCAGAAGCACCCGCTGGCTGAAGACGAGGCCCTTGGTGCCTTCGACGTTGGCCCACATCCGGTCAGGGTAGACGCGCAGGTCGGCTACGACGCGGGTGAATATGCTCAGGATGTAGTCCAAGGCCAGGCAGGCGTCGGGAAGGATGATCCGCTCCGCGGAAGAATGGCTGATGTCCCGCTCCCCCCAGAGCGCCACATTTTCCAGCGCGGTTACGCTGTGGCCGCGGACCAGCCGTGCCAGTCCGCAGATGCGCTCGGCCAGCTCGGGATTGCGCTTGTGGGGCATGGACGACGACCCCTTCTGCCCCTCGTCGAACGGTTCTTCCAACTCCCGTATTTCGGTGCGCTGGAGAGACCGTATCTCGGTGGCGAACTTCTCCAGCGACGCGGCGATGAGGGCGAGGGTCTGGATGAAGTGGGCGTAGCGGTCGCGCTGCACGATCTGGTTGGAGACCGCAGCCACTTCCAGTCCCAGCCGCTCGCATACCCGGTCCTCCACCGATGGCGGTACGGTAGCGTGGGTGCCCACTGCGCCGGAAATCTTGCCGACTCGGACGGTCTCAAGCGCGTCCACCAATCGGCCCCGCTGGCGCCGCATCTCCTCCCACCACAGTGCCATCTTGAGCCCGAATGTGATGGGTTCGGCGTGGACGCCGTGGGTGCGGCCCATCATCACCGTGTCCTTGTAGCGGACGGCCAGGTTCTCCAGGGCTGTGATGGCTTCGTCCATGTCCTGGAGCAGCAGGTCCCCGGCCTCGGCCAGTTGCAGGCCCAGGGCGGTATCCAGCTTGTCCGAGGACGTGAGTCCCAGGTGGAGCCAGCGGCCTTCCGGCCCGATACCCTCCGTAATGGAGGAAAGGAAAGCGTTGGTCTCATGGCGCACGGTGGCGAGAATGTCCATCATGCGCTGGTGGTCGTACTTGGCATGGCGCAGCCGCTCCATATCTTCAAGGGGAATGACCCCTTCCTCGGTCCAGGCTTCGCACACTGCCAGTTCCACCTTCAGCCATAACTGGTACTTGTGCTCCTCCGACCACACATGCTTCATGGCGGGGCGGGAATACCGGTCGATCACTGGCGACCCTCCTTAACTATTTAGCGGGACCTGGCGTGCCTGCCGCGGTTGTGCCCGTCCTTCCCGGGGACGGTCCAATGCGCCTCTCCCTGGCCGGCATAGCCGTATGTGGCGACGTTCTCAGGTGCCCCTTGTCCCATCGTTGACGCATTCCTGCACGGCGGTCAGCACGTCCTTGAAGTCCTCGAAATGCCGGAAGGGTATGCCGGTACGGGAGCACTCTTCAGCCAGGGAGCGGTGGGCAAACACAAGGTCAGCCCTTTCCGCAGCCTCGAAGTCGGACATGCCGTCGCCGATATATATGATGTAGTAACCCTGTTCCCGGAACTGGTCCACGATGAGTCCCTTGGAGTTGCCCATGCGTTCCATTCCGGGACGGACAAACCGGTACTCGTAGGAAATGCCTTCGGGGGTAAAGTCGGTCTCTACCGCGTACACGGGCACTTGGGTCAGCCCGCTGCCCTCGATGAGCGCCTTGACGTAGAAGTCCAGCCCCGCGCTCACCACTGCCATCGGGACTTCCCGCTCCCGGCAATAGTCCCAGAGTTCGCCGAAATAGGGCCGAAGGCGGGCGTTCTGCCGGACGTACTCCGCCATGTCCGACCGGCTGGCGCGGATGCTGTTGAAGGCGATCTCCTGGTATTCCTTCAGGGTGAACTCCCCATCCCGGAAACGCCTCCTCACGTCCTCCCAGCTAGGGTCCGCAAACCTGTTCAGGAGGAGCTCGGCCACGTTTTCGACGGCGGCGGTGTCGTCGAAATCGGTGAGCACCGCCGGACAGGACCTAGCGTTCGCGGAGTTGCTGCCGGTACTGTTCATAAGCTTGTCTGATTTCGTCGTACTTCAAGCCCAGGATTTCGGCGGCGAAGAAAGCGGCGTTGCGCGCTCCCCATGACCCGACGGCCATGCAGGCGACGGGTATTCCCGGGGGCATCTGCGAGGTCGCCAGCAGGGCGTCCATCCCCTTGATTTCACTCGACGCAAGCGGCACTCCGATCACGGGGAGGGTGGTCCAGGACGCGAGCACTCCCCCCAGGGCCGCCGAACCTCCCGCGGCGGCGATGAGTACCTCCAGCCCCCGGTCCCGGGCGGAAGTGGCGTATTCCTGTACCCGCTCAGGAGTCCGATGGGCCGACATAACGCGGACTTCGTAGTCGATTTTCAGTTGTTCCAGTGTGTCTACTGTGTCCTTAACCACCGGTTCATCGGTGGCGCTACCCATGATAACACCAACTAATGGCAAAGCCCGAACCTCCCTGCCGTGATTCCCGACAAAGCGGGGAATCTATGATAACTTTTTTCATGCCCCCTCTCCATTGAAGGAGAGGGGTTTCCCTTAGATTTCCAGTTCGTCCCGGAACGCCTGCATCAGCGCTGCCTCCAGAGCCTCGCGCTCAGGACGGATGTCGACGCCGTTGACCTGCAGGAACGGGCCGTCGTCCGACACCCCCACGTCGATGGCAATTTCCCGCTCGCCCCCTTCGTCCCAGGAGAGGATTGCGGCGATTGCGTCCCCCTCTTCTTCATCCTCTTCCCCGTCTATGACAATGTCCTCCTCCTCTTCCTCCCAGGATGTGATGGTCTCGACCTCGCCCGAGCCATCCAGCAGGACGGTGTTCATATCCTCCAGAAGGGCGGAGACGGCGAGTTCTTCGGCCATCTTGGAAATCTCCTCACGCTCCCGGCGGATGTCAGCCTCCTCTTCTTCGGCCAGACGCCGCCGTTCATCCCGGATGTCCGCCAACTCTCCCTTCAATTCCGCCAGCGAGTCTTGCCATGCCATAGACATCACTCCAACCATTTCGACGAATTGGATATACTCCTGCCGGTCATCTGGAATCAGCCGGCGTCGCGTCTGCGGGGCCGCGTATTCGCAAAGGCGAACTCATCCACAAGCCGGAAGTCCGGCAGTCCAGCCCGGACGCGCACTACCTGTAACGCATCCAGCAGGTCAATGTAACCCATGCCAAGGTTTCTGCCCCGCAGACCAGGGTGATACAGCCCCACCATGCGCAGTAGCCGTTCCGAATAGGGCGTCCACATGGCGAACAGGCCCGGGTCTCGCAAACACATCATGTAGGAGACGAACTGTTTGCCTGCCCCCGCCAGCTTGAACCCGCCATCGTCCGCTGCGCACTCCTGGAACCGTCCCTCCAGCTTGGTCGCATCGTAGAGGAGAAAGTCCAGGGACTCCCGGACCTCATCAATCGAGTTCAGTTTGAATTCCCTGGACTGGCTAGACCCGGAACCACGGTACAGGTCCGAAGCCTGCTTTTCCGTAAGACCGGGCAACGCTCCCGCGGTGAGCCACGACGAGAACTCCTCCGTGCGCGTCCAGCGCCGCTTGCGGTAGGATTCCAGCCTGCCCTCTTCAAGGGCTGCACGGTAGGTCTCGACCAAGGGCGTCCAGTTTACCGTTGCGCGCTCGCGGGTTGCTATGTGAACACCCTCCCCTCCACGGCGGCTATGTCCGTGCGGTAGTAGGCCCCATCGAAGGAGATTTCCCGCACTCCATGATACGCCGCAGACCGGGCTTGTGCCAGAGAATCGCCGCTGCCGACCACGGTCAGAACGCGTCCTCCGGCGGTGACGGTCTTGGACTCGTCGCCATGGACAAGACGGGTCCCGGCTTGGAATACCAAGGTGTCCAGCCTATTATCGAACAGTCCGTCAATCTCCAACCCGGTGCGGTAGTCTCCGGGGTAACCACCGGAGACCATAACGACTCCGACGTGAGGCCGGTCGCTCCATTCGACGGTCATCGAGTCCAAGCGTCCTTCAATGCAGGCGGTCATAAGCTCAAGAGGGTCGGTCAGAAGCTGGGGCAACACCACCTGGGCTTCCGGGTCTCCCAACCGGCAGTTGAACTCCAGGACCTTGGGACCGTCGGGTGTCAGCATTATGCCGGCGTACAGCGTTCCCTTGAAGGGCGTGCCCCGGTCGGCCATCGCCTTGATTACCGGCTCCATGATGGAGTGATTGATCTCCCGGCACAGGTCGCCAGTCCAGAAATCAGGCGGCGCGAAGGAACCCATGCCTCCGGTGTTGGGTCCTTCGTCGTTGTCACCGATGCGCTTGTAATCGCAGGCAGCGACCAACGGGGAGATATGGACCCCGTCGCAGAATGCGAACACACTTACCTCGGGGCCGGTGAGCATTTCCTCGATAACAACGGTCTCTCCCGACTTGCCGAATACGCGCCCGGTCATGCAGGCCCGCACCGCATCCGCCGCATCCTCGGGACCGGGACACATGGCCACGCCCTTACCGGCCGCAAGCCCGTTGGCCTTAACCACCACCGGACCACCGTGGCGGCGCAGGAACTCCAGGGCGTCCTGCTCCTCGTGGAATGTGCGAAAATCAGGGCATGGAACGTCTGCGTCTCGCATAAGTTCCAGGGCAAAGCTCTTGCTGGCCTCGATCTGGGCCGCCGCCGCATCGGGTCCGAAAGCGGGGATTCCAACTGACGCAAGCCGGTCCACTAACCCCGCGGCCAGCGGAGCTTCCGGACCTACCACGACCAGGTCGGCGTTGAGACTCTTGGCTGCCTCTTCAAGCCCGTCCAGGTCTTCCGGGGCAACATCATCCAAGTTCTCGGCGATTCGGGCCGTGCCCCCGTTGCCGTTGGCAACCCACAGCCGGGTCAACGCCGGGCTTTTGCGCAACCGCCAGGCCAGGGCATGTTCGCGGCCCCCGGATCCAACCAGCAGGACTCTCACTGAAGCACCATTACACGGTTAGCCAACATGTTCCTCAAGACTGTAATGATGGGTCCAGCGCCTCGGCAGGGCCGTCACTCCCATTCGCTGTTACTCCCATTCGATGGTGCCGGGCGGTTTGCTGGTGATGTCGTAGACCACCCTGGTTACGCCGGGGACTTCATTGACGATGCGGTTGGAGATTCGTGCCAGCACCTCGTAAGGGAGCCTGACCCAGTCTGCGGTCATGGCATCCTCGCTGGCAACGGCCCGTATGGCGCAGACGTTGCCGTAGGTGCGGTAATCGCCCATCACGCCCACGGTGCGGCTGTCGCTGAGGACAGCGAAGCTCTGCCAGAGCCGGTCGTACAGGTTCGCGTTCTTGATTTCGTCGATGACGATCCAGTCGCAGGCACGGACCATGTCCAGCTTCTCAGCCGTAACCTCTCCGATGATTCTGATGGCCAGTCCCGGTCCGGGGAACGGCTGGCGGTAGACCATCTCGTGGGGCAGTCCCAGGGCCAGTCCCACCTCCCTTACCTCATCCTTGAACAGGTAACGCAGAGGCTCCACCAGCTTGAGGCTCATGTGCTCGGGCAAACCGCCAACGTTGTGATGGGTCTTGATCCGGGCTGATGCTCTGTTCTCCGGCGTCTCGCTTTCGATCACGTCGGGATACAGCGTGCCCTGGGCCAGAAAATCAGTCTGTCCCAGGTCGGCAGCCGTCTCCTCGAAAACGCGAATGAATTCCTCGCCGATGGACTTCCTCTTCTGCTCCGGGTCGGTGACACCCGCCAGTTGGGTCAGAAACCGCTCAGTGGCCTCGACGCAGACCAGATTGAGGCCCAGGTTGCTGCGGAAAGTCTCCTCCACCCGCTCCGGCTCTTCCAGTCGCAGCAGCCCGTTATTCACGAAGATGCAGGTCAATCGGTCGCCGATGGCCTCATGCACCAGCATTGCGGTCACGGCCGAATCCACGCCTCCGGATAGGGCGCAGATTACCCTGCCGTCTCCCACCTGTTCCCGGATACGCTGCACTGAGTCCTTGACGAAGTTCCCGGCAGTCCAATTGCCCTCGCAGCCGCAGGCGCGCATCAGGAAATTCTCCAGTATGGATACCCCCATTGGTGTGTGGGCGACCTCCGGGTGGAACTGGAGGCCGAATATACGGTCCCCGTTGCTCAGCGCCGCGACCGGAGAGTTCTCCGTAAAGGCGAGGCTTGAGAAGCCGGGCGGCAGCTCAGCCACCCGGTCTCCGTGGCTCATCCATACCTGGAACGAGGGTGGAAGGTCGTGGAACAAGCTACAACCGTCCCCATCCTGATGGAGCGATGCTGAGCCGTATTCCTGTCGCAGTCCCGGAATGACCGACCCGCCGAACTGGTGTACCAGTGCCTGCATCCCGTAGCAGATGCCCAGTACCGGCAGGCCGCGCTCAAAGACCCAATTAGGAATCGTCGGCGCTCCCGGTTCGTAGACGCTTGCGGGGCCACCGGACAGTATGACCCCCTTGGGCTGTATGTGGCGCACCGATTCCCACGTGCTGGATGACGGGACAACTTCGGAATAGACTCTCAACTCGCGGGCGCGGCGGGCGATCAAATGGCTGTACTGGGAGCCGAAGTCGATGACCACGACGCCCTCGGTTACGGCGCGGCCTTCGTTCTCGGATTCCGCGCCCATAGCCTCCAGGTTCTTGGCAATCTGGAGGTAGGTGGAAATTTCGAGGTGGTCGCTGGCTGAAACCCGTCTGCCCTGGGGCAAATTCCCTCCGACCGTGGCGGCACCTCCTGTGTTGCGAGGTATGGTTTCTATGTAAGTCGGCACGGGTATTATACCCGTGTTGCATTGGCATCGCATAGGAGTGAGAGACAAATTCCACCAGATATTGAGGGTCAGCGTCACGCATGTACATGCCGTAGCACCAGGAGCCGTCGAGCGGTTGCCGTGGCAAGACAGCCTATTGGGCCACCTGGATGTCATCTTTTCCAGGCGACGACCGCTGCCTGCGAGTGTATGGAAATCGCTATGTTATACTCGCCGAACCTGGCGGCGAGTTGCGGTCGAATGAGTGATGCATCAGAAGATATCGGGGTCGAACAGGCCGTCCGTGCGCTCCGCAGCGGAGGTGTCGTAGCTTTTCCGACAGACACTCTTTACGGCTTGGGCGCCGATGTTTTCAACCCGGCGGCGGTGGAGGCGATTTTCGCCATCAAGGAGCGTCCCTTGGGTCTGGCTCTGCCGGTCCTCATCGACGATTGGGACCAACTGGAAAGGGTGGCGGGGAACATCCCAAATGCAGCAAGGGCGCTGGCGGAACGGTTCTGGCCAGGCCCGCTGACCCTGGTGGTCAAGAAGGCTGCCCGAGTCTCGGGTCGTGTTACCGCTGGCGCGCCGACAGTCGCAGTGCGGATACCCGGCCACCCCGTCCCCCGCGCCATCGCCCGCCTGCTGGGCGGCCCGATCACCGGCACCAGCGCCAACATCAGCGGCCAACCCGACCCCCAGGACCTGGACGAACTCAGGAAGCAGATTGGTCACAAAGTGGACTACGTGGTAACTGCCGGGCCGACGCCGATGGGTGCGGCATCCACAATAGTTGACATAACAGCGGAAACTCCGGTGCTAATCAGGGAAGGGGCGATATCCTTTTCTGTCATCACCGAGGTCCTGAGATAGGTTCTACGGGATCAGATCACTTGAATCTGAGGAAATCCCGGAACTGATCATTCGTGATAGCCGCACCTGACGCGATGTGGGGCAAATATGCCTAATGAGAAGATGACCTATAGAGAACTGTTGCGAGAGCGTCGAGCGCCTAACCCGCCCTTTCCGACCAACGTGAACAACACGACCTACAGAGAGTTATTGCGAGAACAGCAAAATGATTCCCTACGCTCCTTCCCTGACAGCCGAGTCGGACTCCAACCTGATCCCAGTCCAGACTTGCGACATATTGGCGAAAAGCAGTATATGCTGGAGCTTATTAACGCTGAACGGGTGAAGGCTGGTGTTTCCCCGGTTCTCTTAGGAAATAATTGCGCGGCCCAATTGCACGCCGAAAGTTCTCTGGAACACGGTCTTTCAGGCCACTGGGGGATTGATGGCTTGAAACCATACATGCGCTATAGCCTGGCCGGAGGGCACCAGTCCAACTCGGAAAATGCGAGTGGGTTGAGATACCACATTACAATCTCTGACGGCTACAGTGCCCTTGATGGTGCCGTGCCAGAAATTTGTAAGGCAATGGATGGGTGGATGTCCAGCCCCGGTCATATGCGAAACGTCCTCGACAAATGGCATAAGAGTGTCAATATCGGCTTGGCTTGGGACCGATACAACTTTAGTGCGATCCAGCACTTCGAGGGCGATTATGTTGAGTTTGACCAATTGCCGAACATCAACAATGGCGTCCTGACCTTGTCCGGGCAGACCAGGAATGGTGCCCAATTCACGGATGAAAGCGACCTTGGTGTCCAAGTCTATTACGACCCGCCGCCGCACCACCTGACCAGAGGACAGGTGTCACGTACCTACTGCTACGACTCCGGCCTGCACGTCGCGGCGCTCAGAAAACCCCTGGGGGGAGGGTGGTTGATGGGAGGGTCTCGCTATAGCACAGATCAATTCACCGAGATGTACTCGCCCTGCCCTGACCCCTACTCCGTTAGCCCCGACGCACTCGCGCCCCAATCTCACGACGAAGCGTACGAGTTTTGGAAACAGGCGTATGATGCGAGTCAGCAACGGGAGGAGATAACCATCACCGTCCCTTGGATTACTGCGTCAAAGTGGACTGCCAAGAGAGATCGGTTTTCGGTGACCGCGAACCTGCGGGATGTTATCAACTGTCATGGAAACGGTGTGTATACAATAACGCTATGGGCTAATATAGGGGAGGAGAGGGTAGTCGTTTCAGAATATTCCATATTCCACGGCGTAACGCCGCCGAACACCTACCCGAACAACCCCTGAAAACGGAAGTGTCGCATTGATAACCGGATATGATACCCACCGCCAAGCCGTGGATGAAGAACTGCGGGCGGTGTTCGAAGGCCGCCAGGGGTTCCTCTACGATGTGCTCCGGTATCATCTTGGTTGGGTCGACCAGCAAGGGACACCGTTGGACGCGGAGCCCGTGCTGCACTTCCAGTCCCGGCTGTCCCTGCTATCCTGCGAGGCCGTGTCCGGGGACTTCCGTCCCGCGCTGCCCGCCGCCGCCGCGGTGGAACTGGTGTACAACTTCACGCTGGTCCACGGCGACGTGCAATCAAACAGGTCGGGAAGCACGCCGGGGCGCGAGGACCGCCCCAGCATCTGGTGGGTCTGGGGCCCGGCCCAGGCTATCAATGCTGGCGATGGCTTGCACGCCCTTGGGCGCACAACTATAATGCGCCTCGCTCAGAGGGAGGTGCCCCCGGAACGCATTTTGAGCGCCATGCAGTCCCTCGACCGGGCCTGCCTTACTATTTGCGAAGGCCAGTACATGGACCTGGAGTTCCAGGACCGGATTACTGTCACCAGCCATGCCTACCTGGACATGGCCGGACGTAAGACCGGGGCGCTGGCATCCTGCGCTGCTGAGTTGGGTGTGCTGGCGGGGGGAGCGCCCGATCATGTCGGTGCCGCTTTCGCCGTGATGGGCAACCGGTTTGGAGTTGCCTGGCAGATTGTCCAGGACATTTCAGAGCTTTGGGGTGAGCGCGGCGACGGGATGACCGCGGCCAACGTGCTCAACAAGAAGAAGAGCCTGCCACTGATTTACACCCTCGAAACGGCCCCTGTGTCCGCGAAGCGGGAGCTTGGCGCAGTCTACATGAAGCGTGTGCTCCAACCCGAGGACGTTGCCCGGCTCGTCGAAATCCTCGACAGTGTGGACGCCCGCAGCTTCGCCAGGGAAAAGGCCCGCGAGTTGGTCGAAGAGGGGCTGGCGTCCCTGGACAATGCCGGTCTGCCGGATCAGCACATCGTGCCGCTCCGGGAATTCTCTGAGTGGGTATTGGAGGAATAGTTACGTGGTCAAGCGCGCCCTTTCCGGGCTGGATGTGGACGGCAAACGGGTCCTGGTCCGCGTGGACTTCAACATCCCCATTGAGCAGGGCATCGAGGCAATCGCCGCCTACGACCAGCGGCTCCGGGCCACACTGCCGACCATCCGTTACCTTGTCGAAAGGGACTGCCGGACCATCCTCTGCTCCCACCTGGGAAGACCCGCCGGAAAGGTCTCCGAGTCCCTGCGTTTGGCCCCCGTCGGGGACCGGCTTGCGGAGTTGCTGGGACATCCGGTAAAGAGTCTGCACGACTGCATAGGGCCGGACGTGGTCGCTGGCATAGATGCGATGCAGCCCCGCGATGTGGCCCTTTTGGAGAACCTGCGTTTCCATGCAGGCGAAGAGGCTAACGACGCGCGCTTCGCCTCCTCGTTGGCTTCCCTGGCCGACTGCTTTGTCATGGACGCTTTCGCCGTTGCCCACCGCGCCCACGCATCTACCGTCGGAGTACCGGCTATACTGCCCTCGGCAATGGGTCTCTTGGTCCAGCGCGAAGTGGAGTCAATGGGTACTGCCCTGGAGAACCCGGAGCGGCCGTTGGCTGCGTTGATGGGCGGCGCGAAAGTCAGCGACAAGATTTTGGTGCTGGAGAACCTGCTGGACAGGCTGGACCGCCTCTATATCGGCGGCGGCATGGCCGTGACATTCCTCAACGCCTTGGGCAAGAATACCGGCGCTTCTTCCATAGAGGAAGACCGTATCGATTTTGCCAGGGACATTATGGAGCAGTTGCGGCAGCGGGGGATTCAACTCCACCTGCCCCGCGACCTGGTGGTGGCCAGCCGGTTCGAGGCCGATCCGCCGGAGGTCCGGACCTCGTCCGCCGAGGCGGTGCCGGAGGGCTGGTACATCATGGATATAGGCCCCGAGGCATCTGCCCAGTTCTCCGGTTCTCTGAACGAGTGCGGGACCATCATCTGGAACGGTCCGATGGGCGTGTTCGAGATGCCCAGGTTCAGCGAAGGGACTCGGGTCGTGGCCGAGGCCATAGCAGGCGCGCAGGGGACCACCAGCGTAGTCGGCGGCGGCTCGACTGCCGAGGCCGTGGAGGAACTCGGCCTGATGGACCGCATGACCCACGTCTCCACCGGAGGCGGGGCCTCCCTGGAATTCCTGGAGGGCAAGGAACTGCCTGGCATTGCGGCCCTGCCGGACGCCTGACCTCCGGTTACCGGTGGCTGCCCACACCGTCATTCCCGAAAAAGCGGGAATCCATCCCGCAACTAGCCAAAGGGTGAAACTATGATTGACGAAGAGTTATTCCGGGACTGCTACGTTTCCACACCTTCCAAGATCGTCATGCTGGTGGTAGATGGCCTGGGTGGTCTTGCCCACCCTGACACTGGCCTCTCGGAGTTGGAGACGGCACACTTGCCCAACCTGGACGCAATGGCGCGTGAGAGCGCCTGTGGTCTGACCACGCCCGTCGACCATGGGGTTGCACCCGGCAGTGGTCCAGGCCACCTCGCCCTGTTCGGGTACGACCCCTTGAAGCACCTGATCGGCCGTGGCGCACTGGAAGCCTTGGGCATAGAGGTTGACCTCCGCCCCGGCGACGTTGCCGCCCGCGGCAACTTCTGCACCGTAGACGACGCAGGACTGTTGGTGGACCGCCGGGCCGGGCGCATCCCTACCGAGTTGAGTGCTCCGTTGTGCCGCCGGCTCGACCGTATCGAGGTTGATGGCGCCGAACTCGACGTTTTCCCCGTCCAGGACTACCGCTTCGTCCTGAGACTCAGGGGGGAAGGGTTGTCAGAGGCGATAACCGAGACCGACCCTCAAATCACGGGAGTCCCAGCCCTCGAAGTCCAGGCCCTTGCGCCCGAAGCTCAGAAGACCGCGGACGTGGTCAACAGCTTCGTGTCCCAGGCCCGGAACCTCCTGGCGGAAGAAGAACGGGGCAACATGGCGCTGCTCCGGGGATTCGCCCAGTTGCCCAACCTTCCTCCGATGGGCGATGTCTATCAGTTGGACCCGGCAGGAATCGCCGCCTATCCCATGTACCGGGGCCTGGCCACCGTCGCCGGAATGCAGGTCATCCCCACGGGACACTCCTTCGGAGACGAGGTGGAAACCCTGCGGCAGCGGTTCCAGGAGCACGATTTCTTCTTCATCCACTACAAGCCCGCCGACGCCGCCGGAGAGGATGGGGACTTCGACGCCAAGGTGAAATGCCTCGAGGACCTGGACCCATTCATCAACGAGATCCGGGAATTGGGGCCGGACGTGTTCATGGTGGCCGGAGACCACTCGACCCCCGCGATCATGGCATCTCATAGCTGGCACCCGGTGCCGTTCATGCTGCACTCCCGGCTTACCAGGGGTGAGGGCATCGACGCATTCAACGAAAGGTCCTGTGGCCAGGGCTCCATCGGGCGCATCCCGGCGACCAGGGTGATGCTGCTTGCGCTGGCCCACGCCGGCAAGCTGACCAAGTACGGCCCGTAGTCTGGACCGGGACCAGAGCTCGAGACAATTTCTTGCAGGAACGGAATATGCCCAGACCAGTAGTTGCCGGAAACTGGAAAATGAACACTACCCTGGAAGATGCGGAGCGTCTCGCCTCCGAGGTGCGGGACGGTGTGGTTTCCGGTATCGGATGCGATGTCATCCTGTGCCCGCCCTTCATCTCTCTGCAAGCAGTCCGGAGCGCTGTTGCCGGGTCACAGGTAATGGTCGGCGCCCAGAACATGTACCATGAGTCCTCCGGCGCGTTCACCGGCGAAATCGCCCCGCCGATGCTCCAGGCCCTTTGCGATTACGTGGTCCTGGGCCATTCGGAACGCCGCCAACTGTTCGGCGAGACCGACCACACGGTCAACCTCAAGGTCAAGGCAGCCCTTACCCACGCCATTCGCCCTATCCTGTGTGTTGGCGAAACTTTAGAGCAGCGTGAGTCGGGCCGGGCACAGGAAGTTGTAGCCAACCAGGTCCGGGAGGCTCTGGCCGGAGTGGAGGACGTTACCGGCCTGATAGTTGCCTATGAACCTGTCTGGGCCATCGGCACCGGCCAGGCCGCTACGCCGGAGACTGCTGAAGAGATCATGGGAGGCGGGGTGAAGGAAACCTTGACTGACCTGTTCGGCGACGCAGCTTCGGAAGTCCCACTATTGTACGGCGGAAGCGTCAACCCCGGAAACGCCGCAAGTTTCGCCCGCCAGCCCAACATCCACGGCGGACTGGTCGGCGGCGCAAGCTTGCAGGCGGACCAATTCCTGGAGATAGTGCAGGCGGTGGCGGCCGCCTCGGCCTAGGGTGGGCAGAGTCTGTATGCCGGTTAGCCGCCGGGAATTCGATGATGGGCATCTGAGCCTAAGCATTCCGATCCTTCAGTATCTGGGAGTTCGTAGCGAGGAAGCTTTCACGGCCGATGAGGTCTTCGAGGCGCTGATCGAAATCTATGGTCGCCGAGCCACCCCGGGCGATGTCATAGTAACGCTGGAAGACCTGGCCGGTTCAGGCCAGGTTGAATCGAAGAGAGTCGATGGGGTCTGGTTGTAATTCTATAGTTTCAGAAGAGTAGAACCCTCTGTGACTGGAGGTGTCCAAGTGCCCATGTCGAGACGTCAGTTCGAGCTTGGAGTCAACAACCGTGAAGCAGACCTGATGCGTGAAGTGTACGAATGGCTTACAAACCATAGCGATTTGGCCTACTCAGTTAGTGAAATCGCAGAAGCTCTCCTCGGCCCGGAGCCAGTGCAGCGACACGGGATGGATATCATGTACCTTGATAAAGCATTAGACGTACTGGTCGGTATAGGTGCTTTGGAGCAACGTATTGTACGGGGCACAGGATATTACGCGTTTCTCCAGGAATTCGATACCGGTACATGGCTGTCCGCCAAGCACACTTCACCCCGGTAAGTCACCTGCGAATGTGCTCTCCACCCACAGTGAGGCATCGTTGTCCTAACTTCCCATGATCTCCATTGTAGGCCCCACTGCTGTAGGCAAGACCCAGTTGGCCGTAGCCTTGGCCCAGCGGTTCGGCGGCGAGATTATCAGTGCCGATAGCCGGCAGGTGTACCGGCACATGGACATCGGCACGGCCAAACCAACCGTCACAGAGCGAAAGCGAGCGCCGCACCATCTCATAGACGTCGTTGACCCCGACCAGGATTTCGGCCTTGGTCTCTTCCTCAGACTCGCCCGCGGGCAAGTCCGTGATTGCCGTTCCAGGGGCGTACCGTCTCTGGTCGCCGGCGGCACTGGTCAATACATCTGGGCCCTGGTGGAAGGCTGGCAGGTGCCGGAGGTCCCGCCCGATCCGGAGTTCCGGGCTGCCAGGGAGCGAGAGGCGGCGGAACACGGCCCGGCAGTGTTGTACGACAGGCTAAGGCGTTTGGACCCGTCGCGGGCTGTTCAGTTGGACTATCGCAACGTCCGCCGCGTGATACGTGCGCTGGAGATAGCTCACTCAAGGCAAGCGCCGGTCCCGGCGCGGAACAGAACTGATGAAACTACGGGTGAGCCGCTGGTAATCGGTCTCACGATGGAACGACAGGAGTTGTACCCCCGCATCGACCAGAGGGTTGATCGGATGATGGAAGCCGGGTTGCTGGAAGAAGTTGCCGCATTGTTGGCGCTAGGATACGAGTTAGGTCGTGGACCACTTGATTCCCCCGGTTACCGCGAGTTGGGCCTGCACCTGGCCGGGCAACTCCCGCTGGACGAAGCGTTGCAGCGGACCAAGTACCGGACTCATGGTCTGGCCCGCCGCCAGTACACATGGTTCAAGTTGAGCGATTCCAGGATTCAGTGGCTGGACGCCAGTGCGTCGGACCTGGAAAACAGGGCGGCGGCAATGGTGGAGAGCGCATTAGCCGGACGGTCCCTGTGTTAAAATAGGCCAGCGCCTTGATCGGAGCGTGAGCATGAAATTCACCAAGATGCACGGCACCGGCAACGACTATGTGTACATTGATGCCCGCGGGCTGGACGCCGATTGGCCCGAACTGTCCAAGGCCATGAGCGACCGCCATTTCGGCATTGGCAGCGACGGCCTCATCCTGATCATGGACTCGGATGTTGCAGACGCCAGGATGAGGATGTTCAACGCAGATGGCTCCGAGGGCGAAATGTGCGGCAACGGCATCCGTTGCTTCGCCAAGTACGCAATCGAGCGAAATATAGTATTCCCCGGCCCTGGCGGTGTGGCCGTCGAAACCCTGGCAGGCGTCCGGAACATCGTTCCCACCTACTCAGGAGACAGAATCACCGGGGCGAGAGTGTCTATGGGCGCGCCAATTCTGGCCCCGGCAGATATTCCGGTGGCTCTCCCGTCCGGCGGCACCGCGCAAGGCCCGGTGCTCAACCACCCCTTTGCAATGGATGGGTTGGAACTGCCCCTGAGCTTCGTTTCCATGGGAAATCCCCATGCCGTAACGTTCATCGGGCAGCCCGTGTCCGAGTTCCCCCTGCACACCGTCGGGCCTAAAGTCGAACATCACAGCCTTTTTCCCAGGAGGGTAAATTTCGAGATAGTCAATGTCGAAAGTCCAGGCAAACTGACCGCCCGCGTATGGGAGCGGGGGTCGGGAGAAACAATGGCCTGTGGCACTGGAGCCTGCGCCATCGCGGTAGCGGCCCGCCTCAACGGCATCTGCGGCGATCAGGTAGACATAACCCTCCCGGGCGGCACCCTCCGGATCGAGTGGGATGGCGCGGGCGAGGTCCACATGGAAGGCCCCGCGGTGGAAGTGTTCACCGGAGAATGGAACCACTGATGAATGCGCAGGCAACGGCAAAGCTGACCTTCGATGCCTGGCTGGCCATGCCCGAGACCAAGCAACCCTGCGAGGTCATCGATGGGGTAATGATGCTGATGGCGGGACCAACTGTGGACCGCCAATGGATAGTTATGACGGTGCATGACGGCCTGAAGAATTTTGCCCACGCAAGGCAGTTAGGAGTCGTGTTGTTCGCGCCGCTGGACCTAGTAATCCGCCGGGATCCGTTGCGCACGCGGCAACCGGACGTCATGTACCTCAGCGCGGAAAGGACCGGGATCAGGGGCCGGGCCGATTTGAGCGATATTCGGGTGCTGGAGATTCCCCGGACATCGCTGTTGAAGTCCTCTCCCCAAGCAACGCCCGTCGTGACATCCTCGACAAGCTCGAAGACTACGGGCGGGTGGGCGTGCTGGAATGCTGGATCGTTAGCCCGGAAGCAGAGACCGTGGAAGTCGTCAGCCTGTCTCCTGAAGGTATCGACACCTTGGCAGTGTACGGTATTGCGGACACTCTAAGGTCGGCCGTGCTGGAAGGCTTCGAGTTGCCTCTAAGCGAGATTTTTGGTTAATCTGAGACGTGCATAAGGTTGGGAGGTTAGAGGTTATATGAAAATCCTCAAATTCAGTCGTTTTCAGATTGAACCAGTTCGAGGTGACAGAGGACTGCTAACCGTCAAGTTCCTGGACAATAACGGTGAAGCATATAGTTGGGCACCCAAGTGGAACGATGCCGAGCAATTGTTCCTAAAGGCTATCAACGTCGAGTCGTTCAACAAACCGGAAAGCGAATGGCTTTCGAGTTTCTCGCGGACTGTAAAACATACAGCCGAGAATGTACCTCATCCGGTCCAGAGTGCGTTCAAGTTACAAGGGCGTTTAGCATCCATCAAGGACGGGAAATTGCAAATTGAGCAGTACGGAAACTATAACGAAGTCGAAAATGTGGAATCCGTGCAGCCTCTATTCCACATCGGCTTTGAGTTTCTTGAAAAGTGGTTGGACCGATTCGTAGAGGTACTTGTAATAAACGATGTTTGCGTGCAACTGCGGGACGATATGAACCATGAAATCTACCCAGAAGACCGCCAGACTAATTTGGCCGGACGTTAAGGGAACCCAAGCAGCGTTACAAAATGGTTAATGGTGTGATGATGGATCTTAGTTTATCAGCAGAGATTCAATGGGTATCATTACACGAGCACTGCCATATACTAGCCGCATCTGCGTATGATTCGGAGACCTGAGAATGAAACTCTACAAGCTGCCCATAGTCATCTATGAACCCTCGGAAGACACGGAGTACAAGTACATGGCGGAGGTCCCGTCGTTGCCGGGCTGTCGGGCTTGGGGAGACTCAGTTTCCGAAACATTGGAGTTTATCCACGGCGTCGCCGAAGCGTTTATCGACTCTTACCTGGACCGGGAAACCCCTCTGCCCGAGAGCGTGGAGGAACTGGCGGTCGAGCCTGTAGGCCCGATTATTCATGGAGAGATCATGGTCACTGCATGAACTACCGCCAACTCACCCGCAAGTTGCGTCGGTTGGGCTGTGAACTTGACCGCCAGGCTGCCGGATCGCACGAGGTATGGGTCAATGTCCGCACGGATGCAACCGCTATTATCCCCAACTGGAGAGCTAAAGACCTGAAACCCGGCACAATCGCCGGGATATTACGCGCCTTGGGAATATCCCGGGAAGACTTCGACCGGGCATGATGCCCTAATCAAGCCTCCGGACTTTAGGAAAGACAGGACAACCAGCATGAACTTCTCTGAACGCCTGGGCAAACTGGCCCCATACCCATTTGTGGAGATTTCCCGCATCATCGCCGCCAAGCGGGCGGCGGGAGCCGACGTGGTCACCTTCGGGATAGGCGACCCGGACATTCCAACCCCCCAGCCTATCATCGACCGGCTGTTGGCGGCTTCCCAGGACCCGCCCAACCACCGCTACCCGGAGACCGACGGCCTGCCCGAGATGCGGCGCGCCATCGCCCACTGGTACGAAAACCGCTTCGGTGTCACCCTCGACCCGGACACCGAGGTCCTTCCCCTCATCGGTGCCAAGGAGGGCATCGGACACGCGGCGTTCTGCTTCCTCGACCCTGGCGATATAGCCCTGGTCCCGGACCCTGCCTACCCCGTATACGGCGTTGGCACCATGTTCGCCGGGGCCGAAAGCCACCTCATGCCCCTGTATGAGAGCAACGGCTGGCTGCCGGAACTGGATGCCATTCCCGCCGATGTGGCGCAGGCTGCCAAGCTGATGTGGCTGAACTACCCGAACAACCCCACCAGCGCTGTGGCGACCCAGGAAGATTTCGCCTCCGCCATCACCTTTTGCCGCGAGAACAACATCGCCCTGCTGCACGACGCCGCCTATAGTGAGGTGGGATACGACGGCTACCGTCCGGGGAGCTTCCTGCAGGTGGACGGGGCCAAGGACATAGGCATGGAGTTCCACTCCCTGTCCAAGACCTACAATATGACCGGCTGGCGCATTGGCATGGCCGTCGGCAACGCCGATATGATAAAGGCGCTGTTCCAGATCAAGGCCAACCTGGACTCGGGCATACCCCAGGCCATTCAGGAGATGGCAATGGAAGCACTGACCGGCCCCCAGGACTGCGTCGACGACAACGTCGTCATCTACCAGCGCCGCAGAGACCGGGTGCTGTCGGCCTTGAACGTTTTGGGGCTTTCCGCCGAGGTCCCGAAGGCCAGCCTGTACGTCTGGGCCAGGGTCCCGGAAGGCTACACCTCTGCGGAGTTGGCTGCCCGATTGCTTGAGGAGACTGACATCGTCGTCACCCCCGGCTCCAGCTACGGTGCGTACGGTGAAGGCTACATCCGCCTGTCTCTCACCACGCCCGACGACCAGGTGGAGAAGGGTTGCCAACGCCTGGAAGCATGGTCAATTCCGGCCAAGGGAGGGTGATGTCATAGCCAACAGACCCGTTTCAACCATCCAGGAACCCGAGCGCGCCATCCTCGTAGCCGTCGAACTGAGAAGCGAGTCCAACCTGTGGGGGTTGGAAGACACCCTGAGCGAGTTGGCCTACCTGACCCGTTCCGCCGGCGCCCAGGTGGTCGGCCGGATTTCCCAGCGGGCTGACCGACTTACCCCCACTTACGTCGGCAAAGGGAAGCTCAGGGAGCTGACCGAGTCGGTATATGACCTCAAGGCCGGCGTCGTAATCTTCGACGACGAGCTGACCCCCACTCAACAACGCAACCTGGAAGAAGCCCTGACAATCAAGGTCATTGACCGTACTGCGTTGATCCTTGATGTGTTCGGACGCCACGCCCGCACCTACGAGGGCAAGTTGCAGGTTGATCTGGCCCAACACCAGTACCTCCTTCCCCGGCTGGTGGGCCAGTGGTCCCACCTGGAACGCCTGGGAGGCGGGATTGGCACCAGGGGACCCGGCGAGACCCAGTTGGAGACCGACCGGCGTCTGGTCCGCCGCCGTATCCAGCGCATTGAGCGGGAATTGGCAGGCGTGCGCCGCCGCCGCACCCTTTACCTGGACCGCCGCAAGAAGGCCAGCATACCGTCGGCCAGCCTGGTCGGGTACACCAACGCTGGCAAGAGCACCTTGTTCAACGCCCTGAGCAATGCCAAGGTAGAGGCTGCCGACCAGCTCTTCTCCACCCTCGACCCGGTCACCCGCCGCGTCCGCCTCCCGTCTGGAGGGGAATTGCTCCTTAGCGACACCGTTGGATTCATCCAGAAGCTCTCTCCGATGGTCGTTGCCGCGTTCCGTGCCACCCTTGAGGAGATGTCCGAAGCCGACCTGCTGCTCCATGTCATCGACATAACCCACCCGAAGGCTTCCGAGCAGGCTGATGTGGTGGAAAGCACGCTGGAGGACTTGGGACTGAGCGGCAAGCCGCGGCTCCTGGTAGTCAACAAGATGGACCTGCTACCCGCCGGAACAAGCTCCCAGGACGGGAATTCCGCGATTTCGCTGCCTGCCGATGCTGCTACGCCCAGCGTGTTCGTTTCTGCGGCCAAAGGCTGGAACCTGGATGGCTTGCTGGAAGAAATCGAGTCCCGCCTAATGGTCAACGAGGGTCCGATGATGGTGGTATCGGACAGGAGATTCGGAACATAGCACGAACGGTTCGACCCGCATCATAGGAGGTTAAGTGTAGGGGAAGCAGGTTCAACAGTGGTTTACAAGGGAAAACGGGTTTGATAACATGGTTTTGCCTCTACTGGAAACTCCATTGCGTGGCGCGTTCGTCTAGAGGCCCAGGACACCGCCCTCTCAAGGCGGAGATCGCGGGTTCGAATCCCGCACGCGCTACCAATCTCACCAACTGCTACCCATTGCCCCTTCTCATGTTCCGTCCCTGTACCCCACTGCCATTGGATTTCATTGTTGTATAATGTCCAAAGCTATATCGGCCGTCTACGGGCAACCGCGGGTTCTCAAGCCAGCCACTGACCACTACAGTACGGCCCAGGGGGTGAAACATGGTAGACCAGGAAAGATTGGTCAAGTCATTCTGCGAACTGGTGCGGATTGACAGCCCCTCCGATGAAGAGGAAGAAGTTGCACGACATCTGGAAGGCCGCCTGGCCCGGTTAGGCTTCCAGGTTGCCCGCGACGCCCACGGAAACGTAATTGCCTCTGAGGAAGGCGACGATCCCCTGCTGCTGTCGGCCCACATGGATACTGTGGAGCCGGGCCGGGGCATCAAGCCCCGCATCCAGGGCAACCGCATCACATCCGACGGCACTACCATCCTGGGCGGCGACTGCAAGGCCGGTGTGGCGGCCATCCTAGAAGGTCTGGAAGCCGTGGCCGCCCAGGGAATCTCCCGCCGTCCGGTCCAGGTAGTGTTCACCCGCGGCGAGGAGATCGGTCTGGTGGGTGCGGTCAACCTCGACTACTCCATGATTCGCGCCAAGGAATCGGTTGTGTTCGATGGCAACGGCCCCGTCAACACCGTCACCGGCGCTTCGCCCACCTACGTGCGGTTCGACGTCGAGGTTAAGGGCCGGGCCGCTCATGCCGGAGTCGAGCCGGAGAAGGGTCTGTCAGCCATCAGGATCGCCAGCGACATCATCAACGAACTCCCCCAGGGCAGGCTGGATGAGGAGACCACCTTCAACGTCGGGCTGATTTCAGGCGGGTCGGTCCGCAACGCCGTGCCAGCCGAGGCAACCTTCGGAGGCGAATTCCGCAGCCGAAATACCGAGACCCTGGACCTGCTGCGGTTGCAGGTGTCCAACACCCTTGAGCAGGCCAGGCAGCGTTACCGGGACGCCACCATCCAGGAAGACGTGGAGGTGATGTTCCACATGTACAACCTGGACCCGGAGGACCCGATAGTCAGACTGGTCACCCGGGTCATGGGGAAGCTCAGCCTCACCCCGGACATCAAGCCGTCGGGGGGAGGCACCGACGCCAACGCCATGCGTCTCCACGGGATCGATTGCGTGGTGGTGGGCATGGCCACCAACGAAATGCATACCGTAGACGAATACGTGGTGATCCCCGACCTGGTGACTACCGCCAGGTTCTGCCAGAGCATCATCACCACGCGCCCATAGAACCTGAACACAGCCGAAACGCCCGTGAAAACGGGGGGAGGAACTGGCAATGAACGGAGCGGAACTGAAGGCTACCTTGAAGTCCGGCGGCAGGGTGTTCGGCACCATGCTCAGCATCGGAAGAAACCCCCGCTGGATCCCTGTGCTGGACGGCGTGGGCTTGGACTACGTGGTCATCGACACCGAGCATGGCGCGCGCAGCCGGGGCGAACTGGCCGATTACCTCACCATGCTGAACACTTCCAGCATCGTCCCCATCGTGCGAATACCCATACCTGACTCCCACTACGTCACGATGGTCATGGATGCCGGCGCTCAGGGTATCCTCGCTCCCTACTGCGAGACCGTGGACGAGGTCAAGGAAGTGGTGGCCGCGGCCAAGTGGCGTCCCCTCAAGGGGGATGCCGTGCGCCGGGTGATCGACTCCGGCGAGCACATCAGCGACGCCACCCGCTCCTACCTGGAGGAACGGAACAAGAACAGCATCTGCATCATCGGCATTGAGAGCGTTGCGGCGGTCAACGTCCTTGATGAAATTCTCCGCGTCCCTGGCATCGACGGCATATTCGTCGGACCCAACGATATGAGCATCTCCCTGGGTATGCCCGACGACTACGACCGCCCCGAATACAAAGAGACGGTCAAGGGGATCATCGACAAGGCCGAGGCCCGCGGCATTGCTACCCTGGTCCATCACCAGACGCCGGACCTGTCCACTTACTGGATCAGCCAGGGCGCGCGGTTCGTCCTCCACGGCACCGACCGGCGTGCGCTGACCGAGGGGTTCCGGGCCGACTTCTCAACCCTGCGGGACTTCGCCAAGGACTATTAGCCGGGCTTAACCGTTGCCAGGCTCCCAGCGCCGCCGCAGCGAGTCGATGTAGACCCGCTCATAGTCTCCATAGTGGGCGTTGGGGGCCAACTCCGATAGTTGCTCGGCCCACATGTACTCCACGTCCTCCCAGCGTATTGGGTACGGCGTCTGGTCGAAGAACTCGGTGACCGCCTCAGTTGAGCCGACAGCCTGCACGTAGCCCATCATTTGGAAGTTGTCGTACAGGTTGCCGTGCTCGGAGACGAAGCGCCCCTTCATGGCCGCCAGTATCACGAAGGTGGGCATGGCCCGCCTACTTCTTCAGGATGTGGACGGTAGTTACGTCCCCCGCGCCCGAGCATTGGGCAAGACCGGCCCTCGCTCCCGCCACCTGCCTCTGACCCGCCTCGCCCCGGAGCTGTGTGACCGTCTCATGCACCTGCCTGATGCCCGTGGCCCCAAATGGGTGCCCCATCGCCAGCAGCCCGCCGTCTGTGTTGGTGGGGATATCCCCGGACAACGATGTCCGCCCATCCGCCGTCGCGCGCCAGGCTTCCCCGAAGGGCGTCAGGTGAAGCGACTCCAACTGTTGCAACTCGCCAATGGTGGCGGCGTCGTGGACTTGCACCAGGTCCACGTCCTCCGGCCCCATACCGGCCATCTCGTAGGCCTGGAGCGCGCCGGGTTCGGTTCTATAGGGGCTGAACGCCGAGTGGTCGCTGCCCCGCCCGTTGTAGCTGCCGGAACTCAGCACCGCCGCGGCTATGCCCACCGTCCGCGACTCGTCGATCTCGTAACGCGCCAGGGACTCACGGGCGCATAGTACTGCCGCCGCCGCCCCCTCACTGGTAGGGCAGCACTGGTACAGGGTCAGCGGGTCGGCTATGGGCCGCGATTCCAGCACTTCTTCCACGGTACATATGGCGTTGCGGTGGGCAAAAGGGTTGAGGGATGCGTTCTGCCGGGCCTTGACCGCAATCTGGGCGAAGGCCGACGCTGGCGCCCCGGTGTCCTCCATGTAACGGCGCATCCGCAGGGCATATCCGGCCATCATGTGGTCGCCGCCGATGTAGCGGTCCGGGCTGTCCTCGGCGGTGACGGTGACCGGGCCGCGCGGCACCTTTTCCGCCCCGAAGGCCAGCGCCAGGTCGTACAGCCCGGTGGTCACGCCCCAGTATGCCTGCCAGAAGGCGGTGGAGCCGCTGGAGCAGGCGTTTTCGACGTTGACTATGGGGATGCCCGTCAGCCCCAGCTTCCCCAGGGCCGTCTCCCCCACCGACATGCCGTGATAGTAGACGTGGCCGAAGTAGGCTACGGGAATGTCCTTCCAGCGCACCCCTGCATCTTTCAGGGCGGGAAGCACTGCTTCCATCGCCAGGGTAGCCAGGTCCTTGCCGGGAAACCGCCCGAAGGGGTGCAGGCCGACGCCTGCGACAACTACTTCACGGCCTTGGCGCATTTGCCATAACCTCTGATAACAACGGCCCCGGACAGCCTTGCCGGCCGGGGAGCCGCGGGTGGGATTCGTACCTCGACGGTCCGATGACTCTGCCGTATCCTAACCGCCAGGGGACGCGGGACGCCACTTGTAGACCAGCTTCTCTTCGCCGCCGCCCTCGGAAGCAATGGACTGCAAAGCCAGTTCTACTGCCATTCCGATCTTGAGTTGGTCGTGTTCGCAGTCGATGACCTCGGCCAGCACCTGCGGGCCTTCCGGCAGTTCCACCTGCCCCAGGACGTAGGGGACCGGTCCCGGCCACCCGGCGGGAGGCACCCGCACCACGGTATAGCTGTACAACACGCCTGTCTGTCCGAGCTCCACCAACTCCAGGCGGTCCGACGTGCAGCTTTGGCAGAAAGCGCACGGCCCGAACACCGTTACCCCGCAATCAAGGCAGCGCATCCCCAGCAGGACGCCGCCAGCGCGTCCATCATCGGACAATCGTAATCGCTGTGGGTCTATGGACTTTGGCATGGTCGAATCGCCCCTCTCCGGCGGATTCCCAGCTTAATCACGGTATCCGGGGGTGTCAACCTGGACAGTCTTCAAGATTCCCCCAGTGGGACTGCCGAGGAAAATCTTGTTTTACGGACACTTCCGGTTATATCCGGGCATTTTCCGTCATTTGGGACCACGGTCGAGCGGGATGGTCCCGGCCAGGGCGGCGGGCAGAAACTGAAGGTGCAAGACATGATACGGAAGCGCCTCTGGGGTTGGGAAGGGGGAAGCCGTCCACTATGGCGAAGGCCGGGTCGTACCGGATGGAACCCAGGAGGACTTGCCAGGCCCGCTCCTTGACCCGCCAGAAGTTGGCGGCTTGGCGCACGAAAGTAGTGCGGCAGACCTGGGCTATGGCCGGAAAGAAGTGGCTGTAGTCCTGGCAGAAGTACCGGTAGAGGGCTGTGTCCTGGTTCAAGCCCAGGAACTCGCCCAATGCCTCCATGGTCAGCACTTCAGCATCGGACTAAAATGGTTCAATGGTTCGGGGCCACTCTTTCGGAGCAGTTGTCCCTGAAAAAGGCGCTGCAAGGCATCATCTATCCGGCAAAAGACTGAAATTGTTTTGGTATCCAGGTCCATCACACATCTCCACTGGGAACCGCAACTCCAGTAGAGGGGTTTGGACCTGGATTTTCAACCCCTTTATAACCTGCGCATCGGGTTAGCTAACGCGGATCCATAGGCTGAGTCAGGGCCCAACCTGGTTTACTCAAGGCTAGGCGTCCGGTCCTCCAGTTGGTGCCAGTACACCGCTCCTGACTCCACCGCCTCCGCGGCTTCCCTGTCGTTCCTGACGCTGGCCACTGCGGCTTGGGCTGTCTTCCCGGTGAAAGACTCGATTAGCCTGGCGTTCCGGATGGCCCGGTCGCAGTCC
The DNA here is from genome assembly GCA_034422355.1 of Dehalococcoidia bacterium. GTDB lineage: Bacteria > Chloroflexota > Dehalococcoidia > Lucifugimonadales > UBA3495 > CATOSP01. The sequence continues at coordinate 58,683 of DAOUJS010000140.1, forward strand.
CTGAGGTCTGCGGTGAAGGAGACTTCCATCGCAATATAGCGGGCGCCGGTCCCGTCCGTAGCTTCGATCACCAGGTCGGCGTTCCTGAAGCTGCGTCCCACGTTCCTGGGCAGGGTGTTTCCCGCCATCTCCCTCAGATCATCGGAGCCCAGGGTCCGGACGAACTCCAGGCCCATATCGTACGCGATGTTCCGGGCGTCCTGGATGGTCCGGTTCCTGGCGAAGTCCCCCTTGATGGTGCCGAAGTCCCCTTCCATGCGGTCCAGCCGGGTGTCGATGCGGTCCAGCCGCGCATCTATGTTGAGGTGAGTTGTCCTGTGCTCTTCGACGAAGGCGTCGAACTTCTCATTCTGCGCCCCCTGCTCCTCCATGAAGGCACCGAACTTCTCGTTCTGCGCCCTCTGCTCCTCCATGAAGGCACCGAACATCTCATTCTGCGCCCTCTGCTCCTCCATGAAGGCGTCGAACTTCTCATTCTGCGCCTTCTGCTCCTCCGCGAAGGCGTCGAACTTCACTGGGAGCTGCAGCAGGTCCTCGCCCAGTATCTGGGCACGCACGGCGTCCCGCCACTGGGGATTGTTCCTGAGCGCTTCGAGGAAGTCGTCTTGATTGTTGATGGTCGTCATGGCGCCAATTATACTCCGTTCCCCGTCCATTGGTCTGCCTAGCGGGTCGTTCCGTTACCTTGGCCGCGGCCCTCCTCTTGGCGTCGCTGCACCTGCGGGACTGCCAGTTGAACTCGCGCGTGTGGGGCAGCGGGTCTGGCCCGCGATGGTGGTCTCGTTGCAGCTCCGGTACTCCCTGCGTTTGTGCGTCTGGTCTCTCGCCCGCTCGTACTCCTGGTGCTGTTCGGGGGTGCGTTTAGCTCGGGGTTGCTTGGCCGTTTCTTTATCTGTGGGTCTGCCCTAATAACGGGGGTCCAACTCACTTTCGATACTGGCCCCTAATTGCGAGAACCGTAGAGGTTAGACTCGGTTCCGTATCTAGACCGGAGTTTCGCAATTCTCCTTGAGGCTTGACACGAAGGCGATGTGTATGGCCATCTGTTTAATGGCCTTATCTGCGCCAATTATAGATTGATGGGGCCAAATTTTTTCAAGGAGCCTGGGTCGAAATGGACCATTCGAGGCATTCGCAGGGGCGAATCCAACAACGTGGAATATCCACCGAGGGAGTGAACGTCGTGCTCAAGTACGGAAGGCGTCGTTACGGCCATGAGGGCATAATCTGCGAAATGGACAAAAGGTCCCGTTTAAGGGCACGGACGTAGATGGGTAAATCAGCATACCGGCGTATAGAACCAAGGCTCAATTGTAGATTGGTCCTCGCACTGGACCGGGAAACGATAATAACAGTGTGCCACCGGAATAGCAGATACAGATATGGTTAGCAATCTCCCGCGTTCACGGCCGTTGACCGTGGCGCGGGTACATGGTAGGTTTGGGTTGTTGGAGTGGTTGCGCCATGAGCGAGATTGCCGTACACGACATGCCTGAACGTCCCGCGTGGGACATGGAATTGGCCGAGTTCCTTGGGACAGTCGTCAAGCGGAGTCCCGGCAAGGTCTTCGTCGAGATGCAGGGGCGGAAGCTGACCTTCCGCGAGTTCGAGGAAGCGGTGAAGGCTACTGCCGGCCTGTTCCACTCCCTGGGAGTGGGTCACGGCGACCGGGTGTGCCTCTTCATGCCCAACTGCATGGAGTACCTCTTCTGCTGGTTCGGACTGTCGAGCATCGGGGCAATCGGCGTTCCAATCAACACGGCCTACAAGCGCGACGAGACGGCCTACATCCTGAACGACGCCGGGGCCTGCGGGCTGGTTGCCGACTCAGGGTTGCTCGACATCGCGCAGCAGGCCGCCGACCTTGCCCCTACGATACGACACAGGCTGCTCGTTGGAGATGACGCGGACGCCCCGGACTGGACCGGTTTTTCCGACGCCCTGGCCGACGCTGTGCCGCTGGCGGACATCCCCAAGGTCTCCCCCGGCGATGTGTCGATGCTGGTCTACACCTCCGGCACCACGGGTAATCCCAAGGGCGTGATGGTGACACACCGGATGTACGTGGCCGCCGGGCAGGGGTTCGCCCACTGGACCCAGGCCACTGCTGACGACCGTTTCTTCACCTGCCTGCCCTATTTCCACGCCAACGTGCAGTATTACTCCACGATGGGCGCGCTGGCGGCGGGAGCGACCCTGGTGGTGGTGGACCGTTTCAGCGCTTCCCGGTTCTGGGACCAGGTGCGGGCCGCCGATGCCACGGTGGTCAATTTCATCGGTATGATGATGCCGGTCCTGGCCAAGAACCCGGAGTCTCCAACCGACCGGGAGAACCGGGTGCGGCTGTTCTACGGCTCTCCCGCCTTCTCCCCGGAGTTCCTGGCCGATTTCCAGGAGCGGTTCGGGACGGACATCATCGTCGGGTTCGGCATGACCGAGACCTGCTACGGCACAATCGAGCAGATTGGCCAGCACCGCCGCGCAGGGTCGTCGGGCCAGCCCCGCCAGCACCCTGATCCGAGCTTCACCAACCAGGTGCGCATCGCCGATGCCGAGACTGGCGAGCCGGTGGGCGTAAACACTGTCGGGGAGATCACGGTCAACAATCCTGCCGTTACTCCCGGCTACTGGAACAACGAGGAGCAGACGCGACAGACCCTCCGGGACGACTGGCTGTATACCGGCGATCTTGGCTGGCTGGACGAGGACGGGTTCCTCTACTTCGTTGACCGGAAGAAGGACATCATCCGGCGAAGGGGCGAGAATATCTCTTCCCAGGAAGTGGAGGACGTAATCAAGAGCCACGCCGAGGTGATGGACTGCGCCGTGATCGCCGTGCCGTCGGAATTGGGGGAGGACGAGGTGAAAGCCTACGTCGCCACTGCGCCGGGTTCCGGGCTCAAGCCCGAGGACGTGGTGTACTGGTGCGCGGAGCGGCTGGCCTATTTCAAGGTGCCCCGATACCTGGAGATGCGGACGGAGCTTCCCCGCACGCCCAGCCTGAGAGTGCGCAAGGACCTGCTGCGCCAGGAACGAGAGGACCTGATCGAGGGATGCTTCGACCGGGAGGCCGCGGGTATACGCATCCGATGATGCGGTCCTGCCAATTGATTTCACGACATGAGATGGGAGGAGGATATGGCGGAGCGGCGCTATTGGCTCTTCAAATCGGAACCATCGGCATTTTCTTACACTGACTTGCAAAACGAACCTGACCAGACCGCTGAGTGGGATGGAGTGCGCAACTACCAGGCGCGGAACTTCATGCGCGACGATATGAAGGTGGGCGATGGCGTCCTGTTCTACCACAGCAACGCCAAGCCCCTGGCGGTGATCGGCACCGCCACGATTGTCAGCGGGGCCTACCCCGACCCGACGGCATTCGACCCGTCGGAAAAATACTACGACCCCAAGAGCAACCCCGACTCCCCCGCCTGGCTGATGATTGACATAAAGGCCGACAGGGAATTCACCCGCCCGGTCACTTTGGCAGAGATAAAGGACAATCCGCGCCTCAAGGATATGTACGTGGCGCGTCGCGGGATGCGACTCTCGATACAGCCGGTGACCGAGGAGGAATGGGACGAGGTGCTGTCCCTGGGAGGGATCGGCTGAGCCGTGAGCGCCCAGGACAACGCTCGCAGGTCTGGAGCGGCCAGGGACTACCACGAGGCCACCAAGCTCTCCTATATCAACCTGCGGACCAAGCCGCCCCTCTACAAGTCCTACCGGGACTTACCGGTGGCGCCGCTGCCGCAGGATTTCCCGTCACCGGACACCCCGGCGCTGGAGGCGCTGGGTAACGGCAGGGCTGTTCCCGATGCCCCGCCCCCGGTGACAATCCCTTCGGTTGCCCAACTCCTGTACTATTCAGCGGGGCTGATTCGCAAGGCGTTTCTTCGCTCCGCCGGAGAGGTGCATTACCGGGCCGCAGCCTCCGCCGGCGCTCTTTACCCCATCGATCTGTATGTGGTCTGTAGCGATATAGAGAGGTTGGAGGCCGGGGTGTACCACTTCTCGGCTGCGGACTTCTCCCTGGGGCAGCTCCGGCAGGGCGACTTCCGAGGTCAGCTTTCGGCAGCAGCCGGGAATGACCCGGAAGTGGCCACCGCGCCATTTAGCATAATCTGCACCGCCAACTTCTGGCGCAGCGCGTGGAAATACCGGGCTCGGGGATACCGCTATTGTTTTTGGGACTGCGGCACGGTCCTGTCCAACTTGCTGGCCGCTGCCCGCGCCCAGGGCCAACCGTCAAGGGTGTCGGTGGGATTCGTGGACAGCGACGTTGACCGGCTGCTGGGTATAGACCCGGCGGATGAAGCGGGCCTGTGTATCGTTACCGTTGGCTCCGGGTCCGGTGCTCCCGCCTCGTCAGCCGCCGCTGGCGCATTGCCTGACATAACGCCGGAGTACAATCTGGCCGGGGAGCAAATCGGGTACGACGAGGTCACGCTTGCCCACGCGGAAGCCGCGCTGGCGACGCCGGAGGACGTAACTGCCTGGAGGTCTGCGGCGCTGGCCGGGTCCGAGAAGAAAGGCACTACAGGCTCAGGCGTTCCGGTAGCCATTGGCCGGGAAGCAGGGCTGCCCCTGGCCGAGGTAATCCTGGAGCGAGGCTCGACCCGCCGTTTCGCCCGCGATCCGATTTCCAGGACGCAGTTCGAGACCATTCTTGCCGCCGCCACCCGGCCATCGCAGTGGGACTTCCAGGGCCAGGGGAGTCTCCAGGGCGTATACCTTATCGTGAATGCCGTGGAGTCATTGGCTCCGGGCGCATACTTTTTCTCAGTGGAGGGCCAGGAGTTGATCCTGCTCCGGGAAGGGGAGTTCCGGGAGCAGGCCGCTCACCTGTGCTTTGAGCAGGCGTTGGGCGGAGATTCCAGCGCGGTGGCCTTCTTCATGGCCGACCTGGAGGATGTATTCCGGCGCATGGGCAGCCGGGGATACCGGGCGGCGCAACTGGAGGCGGGCGTGATGGGCGGGAATATGTACCTGGCCGCCCACTCCCTGGGTCTGGGCGCCACGGGCATGACCTTCTACGATGATGAAGTCACCGAATTCTTCTCCCCCCATGCTCAGGGCAAGAGCGTCATGTTCCTGGTGGGACTGGGGAAGCGGGGACACCCCAACCGCGTCCGTCCATACCGCTCACGGGTCGCGGTGCAACTGGACGCGCTGGCCCGAGGGGCGGGCGGCGCGTCCGCCTATGGTGGAGACTAGACACTTTCGCCCGCCTTACATCCTGCCGCACTCCAGACGCGGCCACGTATTTTGCTTTTCCAGAGATCCTTCTAAGATTGCTCGACATGGAATCGCCACAGGAAATTTCAAGAGAGGGGATTGGTCAATATGCGAAATCCTCCCGACTGCTGTGAGTGTGGAGGACAGATGGTCCTCGAAGATTCGCACCCTGTTGGGAATGTCTGGCTGTGTGAACACGATTGGTTTATCCGTCCGTATGGGAGCACATGGGAACGACTTTATAGGTTGCTCACTTGGAAATCCCTGTTATTCTTGTTATGTTTCATCCTCGCCTTTCCAGGCGCGGGATTCTTGATTTATGTCAGCGCGAGCTATCCTGATGGTCCTGAAGTCTTTCAAGGGTTCGAATACCGTTGTGGCGAACAATTCGATAGAACCAAATGTGCCGATGTTCCAGTATATATTGAAGACGAGAGTGGGCTTGATTACCCGCAGTGGGTAGAGTTCGTTGATGATAACGGGCTGTTGATATTTGGTGTCATCGTATCCTCTATTGTTACTATCATTCAAGGCAATGCGCTGTGGAATTTGTGGATCGGGATGGGTGGTGTTGGTCTATTTGGAAGGCGCAATCACAAGCACCTCTGTCCAGAATGCGACTCGCCAAGGCGCGACAATGAACCGAACTGCCCTGGATTCGTCTACTATGAATGTTCAGAATGTTGGGAACAAGCACAAAAGAGTGGTCATGCACAACAAGGCGGTCGCAATTTGCAACGCTTACACGATACCAGAGCCACCAATATATGGGCCGCCCGAATAGGAAATAGCGGGATCACCCGTTTGTATCGGTACAATTGGAATACTACAGACAATCATTTCCGGTATGGGAAGCTAGCACGCGACCAGGTGTGGGGAACAAGCAAATATGTTCGGTGGTGTGCGATTGTAGTGTTGCTAATAGTTTGGCTCCTATTCTTTGCCGGAGAAGTCCGATAGAGCCGACGACCATGAAATATTGACCCACACCTTACTCACCGATTGTGCTATAACAACGCTAGCCTTTAGGTCTACGGAGTTTTTATGGAGACGATAGGGTTCATCGGGCTTGGCAACATGGGCGGGGGTATGTCCCTCAATATACAGAAGGCGGGCTACCCGATGGTGGTCTATGACCTGCGGGAGGAAGTGACCCGGCCGCTGCTGGAGGGAGGGGCGCGGCTGGCCAACTCCCCGTCGGAAGTGGCAAGCCTGAGCGATGTGACCTTCACATCCCTTCCCGGCCCCAAGGAAGTTGAGGCCGTGGCCACCGGGCCGGAGGGCATACTGGAGGGGATTCGTCCCGGCGGCGTTTACGTGGACCTGTCGTCCAGCCGTCCCACGCTGATCCGGGAGTTGGAACCTATCTTCCGGCAGAAGGGAGTCCACGTGCTGGATGCTCCGGTGAGCGGCGGCAAGTCCGGCGCGGCCAGCGGCAACCTGGCAGTGATGGTGGGCGGCGAGCGCGAGGTATACGAGAAGATAAAGCCGATCCTGGACGCATTCGGCGACAAGGTGTTCTACGCCGGAGGCATAGGCGCAGGCTCGATCTGCAAGCTGGTCCACAATATGATCGGCCATAGCGTGCGCCAGGCCATCGCCGAAGGTCTGACGCTGGGCGTCAAGGCGGGTGTGGAGCCCGAGGCGGTCTGGGAGTGTATGCGCCGCGGCTCCCTGGGACGGATGCGGGTCCTGCACGAGGGACTGGTACGGACGATGTTCCGGGGCGAGTATGAACCGGCCAGCTTTGCTCTCAACCTGGCCTACAAGGACATTTCCCTGGCCACCGAACTGGCCCGCGAGTACGACGTTCCCATGCCCATGACGACCCTGGCGGAGCAGATAGCGTTGCAGGCCATGAACCGGGGTTGGGCAGAGAAAGACAGCAGCGTTACCGTGGTGCTCCAGGAAGAGCAGTCCAACGTCGAGGTTCGGGCCGGCCACATCGACCCGGACAGGGCGGGCAGGTTCATTTCCACCCATCCGGATGCCTGAGCCAGCGGGTGGCGGCGGTTCCGGTCCAATGACAGGAGCCGCCACCTATCCAGAAGTGGCGGCAGCACTCCCGGCATTGAGATAATTTAAGCGGCCTCCCCCAACGGAAGAAGGAGGACTTTTTCAAGCCGCGCCCGTCAGAGGATGGTGGTGCGGGGATTGAAAATTCGTGGGTTTTCGGCGTTCTGACGAGTTGGGTAGCAAGAAGGTGGGATGAAGGAGAAACGAAAGCGGAAGGGTCAACTGACCCTTCCGAAGTAGTAGACCAGCCACAGGGCACTGCCGGTCAGGGATAGCTGGAGTCTGGCGAGGAAATCACCTGATGTCTGGTGCCCGTCGTTTTCCTAAAGCGAGCCGTCGATGCTTACGTCCAGCAGGTAGGGTTTGCCGCTGGCGAAGGCTTTTTCCAGGGCCGGGCCGATGGCGGAGGCGTTCTCCACCTTCTCGCTGGCTACGCCCATCGCCTGGGCTATGGCGGCCAGGTCCAGGGGGTTGGCGAAGTCCATGCCGACGTATTCGCTCTCCCGCTCCCGGTCGTCCAGCATGTGCCGCAGGTAAGTGTCCATGTTGACCTTGAGGATGCGGTAGGAGCGGTTGTTGCAGATGGCGTAGACCACGGGGATGTTGTAGCGGGCCGCGGTCCAGAGGGCCTGCACCGTGTACAGGGATGCCCCGTCCCCCACCACCGCCAGCACCGGCTTGCCCGGGTTGGCAAGTTGCACCCCCAGCGCTCCAGGCATGGCCCAGCCCAATGCGCCGCCCTGGATTCCGAAGAGGGTGCCGGGCTGGTCGAAGGTGAACTCCCGCATGAGCGCGGGGCTGGACGTGATGGCCTCATTGGCGATGATCGTGTCCGGCGGGGCGGCCTGGGCGAGCTCGCGCATCATGCGTTCCACAGGCATCGGGCTGTTGTCCCACCGTTCCTGCAACCGGCGATTGTATGCTTCGTCTGAACTGCGCCGTTCTTCGGCCAGGGTTGCGTTCCGGGTAGCCGCCGCTTCACGGGCAGGGCCGGACATGGACTGCTCCAGGGCGTCGGTCAGTTCCGACAGCCCAGCACCCGGGTCGCAGACTATGCCGATCTCGGTAGGGTATATCTTCTCCACCTCCCAGGGGTTGTTGTCCAAATGGACCAGCTTGGTCTCGGGCGACAGGAAAGGCTCGTCCACGTAGAGGAAAGATGAGAAGACGTTGGCCCCGACGGCGACCACCACGTCACTGCCGGACAGGAGCTGGCGGGTGACGGGACTGCTGGTGTTCAACGCGCCGCTGTACAGGGGATGGTTGGTGGGGAAGTTGACCTCGGAGAAAGCGGATGCGTATACGCGCGCTCCCAGGGTTTCGGCGAACTGCACCAACTCGTTCATGGCCCCGGACTGGGCCACCCGGTCACCGACGACGATGATCGGGTTCTCCGCCTGGGACAGCAATTCCGACGCCCGCTCAATGGCGCTGGTGTCGGGCCGCATCCGGAAGTAGCCCTGCGAGGACGGGACAATGTCCAGGTCGGCGGTCTCGTCCATCGTGTCCCAGGGGAAGGAGAGGAACACCGGCCCGGTTGGCGGGGTCTTGGCTTCCTTGAATGCCCGCCGCACCGCCATTGGGATGTCCGTGGGGTGGAGGACTTCCGCGCTCCACTTGGTGTACTGGGCGGTCATCTCCACCAGGTCGCCCGACAGGGTTGGCTCGGCAAGCTGCATCCGGGTGTCCGAGTTGCCCGCCGTTAGTACGATGGGAGCGCCGCCCCGGTAGGCGTTGTAGAGGGCGCTGATGCCGTTGGCCAGACCCCCGGCGATGTGGATGTTGGCGAAAGCGGGACGCCCGGTGGCGCGGGCGTAGCCGTCGGCCATGCCCACCGCGGTGCCTTCCTGCAACGCCTGGACATAGCGGATTTCGGGGAAGTCCTGCAAAACGTCGAGCAGTGGCGTTTCGCTGGTGCCGGGGTTCCCGAAAATGTGGGTGACACCCTCGGCGATGAGCATCCGGGCCAGGGCTTCCTTGCCGGTCATGGTTGGCATTTGAATTCTCCCTTATTTACGTTGGCGGGCGTGGGTTGTTTCACGCAAGCCTACTGGTAGACCATCCACTCCAGCAGGTTCTGGTCCGGGTCCCGCGCGTACAGGCTCAACGACGGATGTCCACCGCCGCCGCGAGCGCCCTTCCGGGGTCCCGGCCCGGCGATGACCTCCACGCCGGCGTCGGCCAGCATCTTCTGGCACTCCTCGACAGTGCCGTCCCAGACGAAGCAGATGTCGGTGCAGCCGGGGACCGCCGTCGGGCCGCGCAGGTTGGCGACGACGCCCTCGGGGTGGACGTTGATCTTGGAGTCCCCTATCTGGATGGAGAAGATTCGCGCATTGCCCGCCCGCCATTCTTCCTCGTCGTTGATCTTGAATCCCAGCTTCTTGTAGAAGGCGATGAGCCTTTCGGCGTTCTCCGTGGGCATGGCGATGTGGTCGATGCTAACCGTGGCCATTGGTGTCCTCCGTTCAGATGGTCTTGTTCTATGGTCTTGTTCTACGGTCGATGCCGGTTTACGTCGCGCGGGACGCGGATGGTTGCGGGTCGGGGGCGGGGCGGTTCAGAAATTCCAGCACCAGCTCCCGCATCAATTCGGGGATGTTGGTCATCAGCCCGTGACCCTCACCGGGTATGACGTGCAGCTCGGAGCCGGGAATCAGTTCATGCAGGCGGTGGCTGCACTCCACGGGGATTCTGGCGTCGGCGTCGCCGTGGACGATCAGGGTGGGGCATGTCAGGTTTCCCAATCGGGTCTCGATTGAGTCACGGATGTCCAGGTAGCTGCGGAGGGTTTGCAGGATGCCCTCGAACCGCTGGAGGTTCTCCATCTCAAGACGGTGGAACTCCTCGGGATAGGTGTCGCGCATTCCGGGGTTGCGGTCCTCCAGGGCTTCCGCCACGGCGGCTTCCCTGCCGCCTGCGTCGGCGCGGGACTCCAGCGCGTCCAGTTCCCGCTGGCGGGCCTGGCGTTCCGGTTCGCTGGCGTAGGACATGGTATTGACCAACACCAGCCGGTTGGGCATGTCGGGATAGTCCAGTGCGAACCGCGTGGCTATGGGTCCGCCCGCGGAACTGCCCAATACGTTGGCCCGCTCCACGCCCAGCCGGACCAGCAGGGCACGCAGGTCCTCGACCTGGTTTGGGATTTCGTAGCCTCCGGACGGGGATTCGGACTGTCCGGCGGCGCGGCGGTCATAGAAGATGGCGCGGCACACTTCGCTCAGGGGAGCGGCATGGTGCTTGGCCATTCCCGCGGAGCCGTCGCCGCCTCCCAGCCCCCCGTGAATAAGGACCAGGGGATGGCCGGAGCCGTAGTCCTCGAAGTGCATCATGTACCCGTTGATCAGTTCCGTGGGCATTTGAGACAACCTCAGAAGTCCGGTATGGATTGAGGAACGGGACCACCCGCCGGACTGCCCAGATATTAGCCTTAACCGGCTATCATGGCAAGCTGCGGCGTGCAGCGTTGCGGGATACTGTTTGCTACTCCGATGGGTTGTGTGTACACTTTGGGCGATTTTCCAGGATTGCTCTCAGCCGGGACCTGTGGGGTATGAAAGGGGGAGCCGGTATGTTCGACGTATTGATCCAAAACGGGCGCATCATCGACGGCACCGGGCAGACCTGGTTCCGCGGCAGCGTCGGCGTTTCCGGCGACTCGCTGACGGTAATGCGGGGTAACACGTCTTCCGTGGAAGCGGGCCGTGTGATTGACGCCTCGGACTACGTGGTGTGTCCGGGGTTCATCGACATGCACTCCCATTCAGACGTGATGCTCATGGAGCAGCCGGAGCACCATGCCAAGCTCCGGCAGGGCGTGACCACCGAAGCCCTGGGGATGGACGGCCTCTCTTACGCGCCCACTTCTCCCCGGAACCTGGAGCACCTGCTGGGCTACCTGTCGGCGGTCAACGGCACGCCGCCGCCTGATGTCCGGTGGGGCAGCGTCGCCGAGTTCCTGGACTTGCTGGACGGGCGGGTTGCCTGCAACGTGGTCTACTTCGTGCCCCACGCCGCGATCAGGGTCGAAGCTCTGGGATGGGACGCGCGCCTGCCAACTGCGGCCGAATTGCAGCGGATGCAGGAACTGGCCGTCCAGGGTATGCGCGACGGGGCATTCGGCTTCTCTACCGGGTTGACCTATCCGCCGGGCGCCTACAGCGACACCGGCGAGCTGGCGGCGGTCTGCGGGGCAATCCAGGAGTACGGCGGGATTTACGTCACCCATGCCAGGTACACCCTGGGCGACCGGCTGCTGGACCCCTTCCGGGAGGCGCTGGAGATAGGGCGCAGGAGCGGCGTTCCGGTGCATATCTCCCATTACCACAGCCCGGTGGAAGGGATGGGCCAGCGGATGATCGACCTGGTGGACGGGGGCCGCAACTCCGGGCTTGACGTAACATTCGACCAATACCCCTACGCCGCGTCCAGCACGGTCCTCCATTCCCTGCTCCCATACTGGGTACACGCCGGAGGGCCGGATGCGCTGCTGAGGCGCATCCAGGACCGGCGGGTCCGGGACGAGATCGGCGAATCGGTGGACCCGATGTGGGGCAGTACCCTGGACCACTATGTCTTCAGCCACGTGAAGTCGGCCGGGAACAAGGAATGGGAGGGACGGTCCCTGACAGACCTGGCCTACGCCCAAGGGAAGAGTATTGTGGACGCAATTTGCGACCTGCTTATAGAGGAAGACCTGGAGGTTGCCTTCGTTGCCCGCACCGGGAACCCGGACAACATCCGCACCATCGTGCGTCACCCCGCGCAGATGGTGGGGTCGGACGGGCTGCTGACCGGCGAGATGCCCAATCCCAGGAGCTACGGCACATTTCCCTACGTCCTGGGCCAGTTCGTGCGGGAGGAGGGGCTGTTCCGGCTGGAGGAGGCGGTCCGCAAGATGAGCGCCATGCCGGCGCAGCGGTTGGGCCTGAGCGACCGGGGAATACTGCGGGACGGAATGAAGGCGGACATAGTGCTGTTCGACCCCGGCCGGGTGGAGGCCAAGGCGACTTTTGAAGACCCGAAACAATTCCCGGAAGGCATAGACTTTGTGCTTGTCAACGGTAAGGTGGTAATAGATAATGGGGGCCACACCGGGGCCTTGCCGGGACGGGCGCTCAAGTCTCAGTAACGGGGCGGCAGCAATGAGCGACGACGGGAACGTATCCGTCACGCCGCTACAGTCTACGATCACGGCTGTTGTAAGCAAGAGCGAAGGCTGGTACGTGGCCTCATGCCGTGAAATTTCGGCTGTGACTCAGGGCCGCACCTTCGATGAATTGGTCGAGAATCCCCGGGAGGTCCTCGAATTGCATCTGGAGGGAGATGACCCGGCCGAGTATGGCCTGACGCCGAACCCGTCGATAGTGATGACTTTCGATGCGGGCGTTGTGAGTGCCCAGACTTAGGAGGCTGTCCGGAGACCAAGTGGTGTCAGTCCTCATGGGGTTTGGATTTCGTCTCCATTTTCGGAGGGGCAGCCACATGAAACTTCGCAGATACTCATCGGAGGGGCATAGGCAAACCATTTCAGTTCCCAGACACCGCGAGTTGAGGTTGGGCACTCTCCAGGAAATTATCAGCAAGCCTCCCGGTATATCCCGGAAGAGCAGTTAAGAGAAGCGTTCTACACAGACTGACGCCACCCAGAGCCAGGCTGAGAGCACCGCCCATCATTACGGGCCGGCACGGGCGCAGAGGACCCGGCATTCAGAGGAGGACAAGATGGACTTTGAATCGCGCTACACCCAGGAGCAGGAAGAGTTTCGCCAGGAGGTCCGGGAATGGCTGAAGGATAACGTGTCGCCGGACATTTCCCACCCGGCGGACTCGGCCAAGTCCGGCCCCGAGCAGTATGAACTTCGCCGCGACCTGGGCCGCAGGCTGGGATCCAAGGGCTGGCTCTGGGCAACCGCGCCCCAGGAATACGGCGGCGGCGGTCTCTCCCTGGACCACTCGGTGGTGCTGGAAGAAGAGGTTGACTCCTACGGGTTGAGCATTCCTCCCTACTACGACTCCGGCGGGCGGTTGGGCGGCGCTTCCATCATGGTATGGGGCAGCGAGGAGCAGAAGCAGGAATTCCTCCCCAAGATTTTCCGGGGTGAGGTCCGCACCTGGCAGTTGCTCACCGAGCCGGAAGCCGGGTCTGACGTTGCCAGCGTGAAGACCCGGGCCGAGCGGGACGGTGACGAGTACGTCATCAACGGGCAGAAGATTTTCGTCGGCAGCGACCTGGGCTGCGACTACATGTGGACCCTGACCTGCACCGACAATGAGGCCCCCCGGCACCAGAACCTGGGCTGGTTCATGATTCCGGCTGACCTGCCGGGGATCACAGTGCAGCCCATGGACCTGCTCATTGCGGGCGGTGAGTCGGGGGCGGGTTCCGGGGTCAAGAACACGGTCTACTTCGACAATGTCCGTGTCCCGGCCTTCAACCTGGTGGGCGGAGAGAACGAGGGCTGGAAGGTCGCCACCACCCACCTGGAGTTGGAGCACGGCAGCGGGGGCCGTATCGGGCGCAACTGGATGGTCGATAACCTGTTCGACTACTGCAAGAAGACCAACCGCCGCGGCGAGCCGTTGACCAAGGACCCGGACGTGCGGGACCGGCTGATTGACATATACATGGAAGCCGAGGTTGCCCGGCTGTTCAACTTGCGGAACTACTGGATGCGCCACAGCAAGACCAACCTGACCTACGAAGGGCCGCAGGCTTCCTACTTCCGGAAGATGTCGGGCCTGCGCATGTCCACAGCGATTCTGGACATCCTGGGGCCGTCGGCCCTGACCTACGACGAAACGTGGGGCGCGGGCAACGGGCACATGGAGTCGCACCAGCGTTCCGCCATCGTGGCCATCCACCCGGGCGGCACCGCCGACATCCAGAAGGTGATCATGGCCCGCCGCATCGGCATAGGCCGCGAGGTACGGGAGCGCGCCGGAGCGCTGGCGTAGCGTTCCCAGGGCTTGCCGATGAGAGAGTACACGGTCGTTATCCACCCGGATGAAGATGGTGGGTTCTGGACCAAAGTTCCAGCCTTGCCTGGGTGTGGCTCCCAAGGGGATTCCCTGGAAGAAGCGATTGAGATGACCAGGGACGCCATCGAGGGGGTATTGGAAATGTTGAACGACTACGGAGAGCCTATACCCGAAGACAATGGTGAAATGGTCGTTAAGGTACAGGTGCCGGGTTAACCGTCCGGATCGGAAGGAGCTAACACATGGACTTGGCGCTGACCCCGGAACAGGAGATGCTGAAATCGGCGGTCCGAGGATTCATCCAGCAGGAGTATCCCAAGAGCGTACTCCTTGAGATGGCTGAATCGGGCGACGCCGTGCCGTCGGAACCCTGGCAGAAGCTGGTGGAAACCGGCTGGATGGGCATCCTGATTCCACAGGAGTTCGGCGGCGAGGGCGGCTCCTTCACCGATGCAGGCGTGATGTTCGAGGAACTGGGACGGGGGCCGGTGCCCGGTCCTCACATAAGCTCCAGCGTCCTCAGCGCCTTTACCATGATGGCGGGCGGTTCCGATGAGCAGAAACAGGAATGGCTGTCAGCCATCGCCAGGGGCGAGCGGCTTCTGGTCCCGGCCATCACCGAGGCCGACTATAGCTGGCACCCAGAGGACGTTCACGCCGTAGCCCGGAGCAACGGCAGCGGTGTGCGGGTGGATGGGGTCAAGGTCTACGTCTTCGATGCTACGTTCGCTACCCACCTACTCTGCTCCGTGAGGTCCGAGAATGGCAACGATGTCGGGCTGGTGATGGTCCCGGCAGACTCTCCCGGCGTATCGGTGCGGCCCCTGGAAGGGTTCGGATGGAACCTGGCCGAGGTCAAGCTGGAGAACGTGGCGGTTGACTCCTCCAACATACTGGGCGGCAGCATCGCCGGGGGCTGGCCTGCCCTGACCCGGGGAATCGCCAACACCATCCCCATACTGTGCGCCTACCAGGTGGGAGCCTGCCAGGCTGTGTATGAAATGTCGGTGGAGTACAGCCGGACGCGGGTCCAGTTCAGTACTCCTATAGGCCGGTTCCAGCGGGTACAGGACCATATCATCAACCTGGTGAACCAGCTTGACGCGGCCCGGTGGACCACCTATGAGACCCTCTGGAAGCTGGACGCCGGCCGGGAAGCCACCGACAGCATTCACCTGGCCAAGGCGGTGGGCAGCACGGCCTACCACGAGGCCTGCAACTTCGCCCACGAGGTCCACGCCGGGGTGGGAAGCATGACGGAATACGGGTTGACGTTGCACACGGCGGCTTCCCGCACCCTGTACCACTACCTGGGGGAGCCGAAGGTCCACAAGCGGTTGCTGGCCGACGCGCTGGGCCTGTAACTCATACCAGTCCGGTCCCGGAACCTCAGCGCCCGGCTGCCAAAGGCAACCATTCCAAGTCCGGTTGACCCGGTCCATACGCCATTTTAAGATAGGGCGGTGTACAGCGAGATGGAGTTTTCCCCTTTCGCCGGCGCATTCGACCATCCTAAAGAAGAGTGTGGCGTTGTTGGTGTATACACACCGGGAGGAGAGGCCAGCGTCCAGGCATACTTCGGCTTATTCGCGCTCCAGCACCGCGGCCAGGAAAGCGCGGGGATCGCATCCAGCGACGGAGTTAACATAAAGGTCCATACCCAGATGGGCCTTGTGACCCAAGTGTTCCGGGAACAGGATTTCTACCTGCTGACCGGGGAACGGGCCATCGGCCACACCCGGTACTCCACGACCGGCAGCAGCGAGTCCTGCAACGCCCAGCCTCTATTGGTCGATGGGTTTCACGGGACGGTGGCCCTGGCCAACAACGGCAATATCATCAATGCCCTCCAACTGAAGAACCAACTCCAGAGGGACTGGGGTTGCACCTTCACCGCAACCACCGACACGGAGGTCATCGCTTACCTCCTCGCCAATGCCTCCGGCCATTCCTGGGAGGATCGGGTATTCCACTGTATGCGGCAGTTGGAAGGCGCGTATTCAATGGTTGCCCTGACCGAGGATACCCTTTTGGCGGCGCGCGACCCCCTGGGCATCAGGCCGCTTTGCCTGGGCAAGATGGGAGAGGGGTGGGCCGTCGCATCCGAAAGCTGCGCCCTGGACCATCTGGGGGCCGAGTATCTCCGGGAGCTGGAACCGGGCGAAGTCATCATCATCGACGGCAATGGGCTTCGCTCCGCCCGGTGGACGAGGGAAAATGACCGCCGGGCGCTCTGCGTTTTCGAGCTCATATACTTCGCCCGCCCGGACAGCAACCTCGACGGGCGGTTGGTGCATTCAGCCCGCCAGGAAATGGGAGCCCAGTTGGCCCGCGAACATCCGGTGGACGCCGACATGGTCATAGGGATACCCGACTCCTCCACTGCGGCAGCGGTTGGGTATGCCAGGGCATCGGGTATTCCCTTCAGCGAGGGGCTGGTCAAGAACCGGTACGTGGGACGTACCTTTATAGAACCCGACCAGCGGTCCCGGGATTTGGGGGTACGGCAGAAATTCAACCCTCTGACCGATGTGATCTCCGGGCAGCGCCTGGTTGTGGTGGACGACAGCATTGTCCGTGGCACCACAACTCCCCACGTGGTCCGGCTGCTGCGCCGTGCCGGGGCTAAGGAAGTACATATGCGGGTGTGCGCCCCGCCCATAATGCACCCCTGCTATATGGGCGTGGACATGGCAAGCCGCCAGGAATTGGTGGCCGCCAACAAGACCGTGCCGGAAATCCAGACCATGACCGGAGCGGACAGCCTCGGCTACCTCAGCGTCAAAGGGTTGATGAAAGTTGTCGGCAAGGGCGGGGGCGGTTTCTGCAACGCCTGTTTCACGGGCGATTACCCGGTGCCGGTCCAGTTGGAGTTGACCAAGCTCATTCTGGAGGAATCCGGAGCGAGTCCGGTCGGTTCCCAGTGAGAACGTCGCCCCATCACTACGGGCCGGCCGGCATGGCCGTGGGGGACCTGGCCCTCAGTGTGTGGTGGTGCAGGTTGGGAGGCAGGCACAGTTGAGCGTTTCCGATTACCGGTCGTCCGGGGTTGACCTGGATGCAATGGGCGCGCTCAAGGAGCGAATAAAGGCGTTCGCCACCGCGACCCATGGCCCTGAGGTCCTCAACCCCAACGGCGACTTTGCCGGACTCTACCGTCTCAACGGATACTCCGAGCCTGTGCTGGTCGCCAGCACCGACGGCGTGGGCACCAAGCTGAAAATTGCCGCCCACCTGGGCCACTACGAGTCCATCGGACAGGACTTGGTCACCCTCAACGTCAACGACATCCTCACCCGAGGCGCGCGGCCCCTGTTTTTCCTGGACTACGTGGCGTTCAGCGAACTCGACGTTCAGCTTATGGACACCCTCATGCGCGGAATCGCGTGGGGATGCCGGGAAGTGGGCTGCGCCCTGATAGGTGGGGAGACGGCCCAGTTGCCGGATACCTACGGCCCAGACGAGATCGAGCTGGCCGGGTTCGTGGTCGGCGTCGCGGAGTCCGGCGCGGTGCTCAATGGGGACACCATTGAAGCCGGAGACCATATCGTCGGCATTCCGTCCAACGGACTGCACACCAACGGATTTTCTCTAGTACGCCGCGTTTTTGGCATCGACGAAAATCCCTCGGTGCTGTTCCGGCACTACGACGAGTTGCAGCACCAGCTTGGCGAGGAGTTATTGGTCCGGCACCGCTGTTACTACCCGATGCTGGAGCCGGTGTTGGGGCTGGTCAAGGGACTGGCCCACATTACCGGGGGAGGCATTCCGGGAAAGGTGCCGCCGGTACTGCCCGGCGGACTGTGCGCCAGCTTCCGGCGTGGGTCATGGCGCGTGCCGCCGGTCTTCGACCTGCTGCAGCGGGAAGGCGGGGTTAGCGCCGAGGAGATGCACCGGGTCTTCAACATGGGCCTGGGGATGGTAGCGGTCTGCGGTGACGAGAATCTGGCGGTGGTGCAGGAGAAATTGCCCGATGCCGTTCTCGTTGGAAGCATTGTCGAGCGTGAGGGAGAGGACCAGGTAATCTTTGTTGATGACTAACGCTGGACGGTCAGGCAAGACCCGCTCCGAGAATGGCAGTATTCCTTTCCAGGCGGTCCAGCCGGCTGACGACAGCCGATGGATTCCCGCGAAAGCGGGAATTACGAGTAAAGGGCGGGAATGACGGTTGGGGCCAGGAAGGGGACCATCCGAATCGTTGCGCTACCCTCCAGAATGACCACTGCCAACTATTCCTGTGATGATGAAGGGCGAGACTGATTTGAGAGCATTACTGAGCGTTTACGACAAGAGCGGTGTGGTGGAGTTCGGGCGGGCGCTGGTTGCTGCCGGGTTTGAGTTGATCAGCACTGGAGGGACCCACAGCACGCTATCCCAGGAAGGGGGATTGCCGGTACTCCAGGTATCCGAAGTTACCGGCTCTCCAGAAATCCTCGATGGCCGGGTCAAGACGCTGCATCCGACCATCTACGGCGGCCTGCTGGCCCGCCGCGACTCGCGGGAACACATGGACGAGCTTGCCCGGCACGGTATGGGCCTGATCAACCTGGTAGCTGTCAACCTGTACCCATTCGTGGACACCATCAGCAAGCCTGGGGCAACTCTGGACGACGCCCTGGAGAACATCGACATCGGCGGCCCCACCATGCTCCGGGCAGCGGCCAAGAACTTCCCTTCGGTAGTGGTGGTCGTGGACCCCGGCGACTACGGTTGGGTCGGAGAGAAGTTGGCCAACGGCGGGCTGACCCTGGAGGAACGCCGGGGTCTTGCAGCCAAAGCCTTCCGCCACGTGGCAACCTACGATGCCGCGGTGACCGGATACCTGGGTGGAACTGCCGTTGAGGACGACCCATTGACGCCCGATCTGGCCATAGCCCTGAGACAGGTGTCCAAGCTGCGCTATGGGGAGAACCCGCACCAGGCAGGCGCTCTGTACGTGCCCGCGGGAACGCCGGCAGGGGGTGTCGCCAACGCCAGGCAACTGCATGGCCGGGAGCTTTCCTACAACAACCTGATGGACGCCGACGCCGCCTGGCGGGTGGTCAGCGACTTCCCGGATTCCACCGCGGCGGTGATAAAACACGCCAACCCCTGCGGACTGGCCAGCCACTCGGACCAGAGCGAGGCGTACCGCAGGGCTTTCGAGGGCGATACGGTTTCGGCCTTCGGGGGCATCGTGGGCTTCAACCGCACGGTCACCGCCGCCTCTGCTGAAGCGATGGGGCCGGTGTTCTACGAGGTTGTCGTGGCGCCAGACTACGAGCCGGAAGCACTGGAGATCCTGCAACGCAAGCGCAACCTGCGCATTCTGGCCGTGGACCAAGGCTCCGGCGGGTTGGGGTACGACATTCGCCCTATCACCGGGGGGCTGCTGGTACAGACGCCGGACGTTATGGAGGAAGACCCGGCCGGTTGGGAATGCGTGACGGAGCGGAAGCCCAGCGAAGCTCAACTGGCCGATCTGGCCTTTGCCTGGAAGGCCGGCAAGCATATCAAATCTAACGCCATTGTGTTCGCCAAGGACCTTACCCTGGTCGGTATGGGCACCGGACAGCCCAACCGTGTAGTCAGCGTCCATCTCTCGGGCCGCATCTCCGGGGAGAAGTCCCAGGGTGCGGCGCTGGCGTCGGACGCCTTTTTCCCCTTCCCCGACAATATCGAGCTTGCCGCGGATGCGGGCATCGCCGCCATCGTGCAGCCCGGAGGGTCAATCCGGGATGACGAGGTTGTGGAGGCCGCCAACCGTCACGGCATTGCGATGGTATTCACCGGCGTAAGACACTTCCGGCACTGAGCCAGGCGGATGCTGCGCGGGGTGGTGGGCGGGATACAAATGACTCAATCCCGGGCGGCGGCTGACGATGTGGAGAAGTGCAGGGATTGCCCCCACTACCATTGACAATCAGCCGCACCCGAAACTTGCGGCCTATACTGAGGGCCGGGTCCCCGGCGGCCGGGCCGGCCGGCTCGTGGTGACGGGGCGACGTTCTCAGTGGGCCTGGAGCTAGGGATGGCGGCCACAGTTGAAGTAGTAATCCCGGTCTACAACGAGGAGCAAACGCTGCCTCGTTCCATCATGATTCTCACTGAATTTCTCAGGGACAACCTGTCCAATCCCTGGCGGGTTGTCATAGCCGACAATGCCTCCACCGACGACACCAGGCCGGTCTCCGAGATGCTCTGCGCCAGGGACCCCAGCGTCACCTACATGCGCATTCCCCAGAAGGGCAGGGGCCGGGCGCTGCGGGCGGCCTGGATGGACAGCACGGCGGACATCGTGAGCTATATGGACGTTGACCTTTCAACGGACCTTGTCCACTACCCGGAGCTTGTCCGGGCGCTGGAGTCCGGTGACCATATAGCCGTCGGCAGCCGGTTGAGCAAGGAGTCGCGGGTCACCCGTTCTTTGAAGCGGGAGGTCATTTCCCGGGTATACAACCTGATGGTCCGGTCGATGTTCTTCGCGGGCTTTCCCGACGCCCAGTGCGGCTTCAAGGCGCTGACCCGGCAGGCCGCGCAGGCCATCGTTCCCCACGTCAAGAACA
>DAOUJS010000141.1:0-16309 GCA_034422355.1 Dehalococcoidia bacterium
CACTGTCGGTGGCCACCCGGTTGGAGCTTAAAGGTGATATGAGGTGCTGTGGAGTCCTTTCAGTCGTTTTCAAGACCCCAGAAATGCACATCCCACCTTGGTATTGGTTTAGACTCAGATTCTCGATAATCTGGAGCAGCAGGCAGTGGAGGTAGCATGAGCGATCATGAGGCAACGTCACGCTTTTCTGACAACCCTTTCAGGGACCCGAACCTGCCCCCTGATAAAGTGGAGTACTTGGACCGGCGGAACGAGGCTATTCGACATTGGCACAATACGGGGTGTCCCGAAGACGCCAGGGAGTTTGGGTTCAACCTGCCTGACCGGCGGCAGCAGCAAGGGTACATCATCCTACTCACGGAGTGCACCACGGTCGAGGAACTGATAGCAGCTCATCATGACTGCCGCCTGATAATGTTCGAAGAAGGCGTAGACACTGCCGGATTCTTTTGCCCCGGCTGCGGAGCGTGGATGGATGCAGTGGAAAAGACAGAGTAGTGCGACCGTTAAGATATGAGACTTACGGACACTGTCTCAGGACAAACCTCGACACAGGAAGGGGCAAAGAATGGAGATCCTTGACCGGATTTACCGGATCGAGTTGGGGCACTCTGCGGGTGATTCGGGCTCGACCGAGGGTGGGCCGTCGGTGAGCGCGTT
Source organism: Dehalococcoidia bacterium (assembly GCA_034422355.1). Lineage (GTDB taxonomy): Bacteria > Chloroflexota > Dehalococcoidia > Lucifugimonadales > UBA3495 > CATOSP01. Next base: position 661 of record DAOUJS010000141.1, read on the forward strand.
TTACGTGCAGGGGGCTGAGAGCGGGTTGTTCATCGACGCGGGGTTTCCCGATTTGGCGCGGACGCAGCCCATCCTGGACTACTGGCGGGGGCCGCTGGGCAGCTATCCGACAAGCTGGGTGCTGGTCAGCCATCGCCATTACGAGCACGCGGGCGGGGTCAAGATACTCAAGGAGGCGACCGGGGCCAGGATAGGGGTAGGGAGGGGAGACGCCACAGCGGTGGAGGCCGACGTTGGAGAGGGAACCAACGTGGTTGACGAGGCATTGACCGGCGGGGAGGTGTTCGACCTTGGAGGGCGGCGGGTCCGCGCTATCGCCACACCAGGGCACACGGCGGGAACAATGTGCTACCTGGTGGAAGAGGAGGGCGTCCTGTTCACCGGGGACCACATCATGGGCCAGGGCACGGTGGTGGTGCGGAGCGACGAGGGCGGTTCGATGGCCCAGCACGTCGCGTCCTTGGAGATGCTGCTGGATATGGACGTGCGGACGGTCATTTCCGGGCACGGGCCGGTGATGACCGACCCGATGGCGCAGATACCAGAGTTGGTCCGCCACCGCCGGGAACGGGAGGCGCAAATTCTCGATATGATCAGAGGCGGCGTGGGAAACACAGTTTGCGTCGTGGACGACCTGGTGGACATGATTTACGGGGAGTCGAGCGAGCGGCGGCTGTGGCTGGCCCGCCATCAGGTAGTGTCCCATCTGAAGAAGTTAGAGGATGAGGGGCGTGTCGTTGCCGTGGAAGAGGGGGCGACTTACCGGGCTGCGTAGATCGTTTTGGGTGTGATCATCATTTCGTCCACTTGCGGGTAAAGGTGACGAGATACATGGCCGTGATGAACAGGCCGATGAAGGACTGCACTCCGCCCAGGTAGCGGAGCCAGTTGTTCGGATGGTCAATCCACCCGCCGTAACCCAGGGTAGTGAAGGAGACCAGGGAAAAGTAAAGGGACTGCCACCAACGGTCCAACAATTGGCTGCCGTTGAAGGCCCAGAGTTCAGATAACGGGTAGAGGAAGTAGAGCAGCGCAAAGCCCAGGACGACAGCCGCGGCCGTATAAATGATCCGCATGGGCCGTTCCCCGTAGCCGAAGAGCACCTCGTGGACGGCAAGCCAGAGGTAATATATCAGGGTGCGCCACCACTGGAGACTGAAGATTCGCAACGCGCGCCAGGGGTGACGCCAGCTAAACCCTCCAGTCAACTGCTCCTGGGCTTCCAGCCGCTTGCAGACCCACTCCCGGAACAGAAATTCCCCGGAAATGTCGGAGTACCCGTGGTTCTGGTGCCAGATGTTGAGCTGCCGGTAGAGCACACGAGCATTGTGATAAAGCTTTATCCGCTCCCATTCGCTGATGTACTTGCCCCCCCAGTCGGCGCCTTCCAAATTGGTCTGCCCGTCTATTCTCACGGCTAACAGGAATGCCCCCCGCAAATCGGCCTGCATCAGGAACGCCCCCCGGAGATCGGTGCGGAACAGGTCTGCCTCCCGAAAATCGGCGCGGAGAAGATCAGCTTCCCGAAGATCAGTGTGTCCCAGGTCGGCGCCCCTAAAACACGCGCCCCGAAGGTCCATCTCGGACAGTTTGGCCGAGTTGAAGTTGCGGAAGGTCAGGTCGAGGCCGCTGGCAGTCCCGCCGTTGGCGCATATCAACCGCTCAACGTCTTCGCGGGACACAGGTTCCTTACCGGATAGCACGTCGTCCCGGCCCCACTGTTTCAACCACCAATCGACTGCTTCTTTCGTGTGGGGCAGAGGTCCTTCCTGCATATCTTCTTGCTGTTCATCCGACCGCTGCGAATTTTCCAGATGAGACGACCGGGTGGGGGAATATGATACGTCAGAGACCAGGGAATCCGCATGTTGCGAATGGGGAAGTACCGGGGGTTGTGCAGAAGGGCTGGAGCTTGCAGGAGAGGGTGAGACACCGCTACCGGAAGGGATATTTTCCGGGTTTTCGCCGCTAACGTCGCTGCGGACAAACTCTTCGCGGGAGTGCCAGCACCCTTCGGAGCTTCGAGTCAATTGCGTTTTCCTTCGTTTCCGTCGAAATGATCAGCCAACCCTGCCGGGGCCTGCCTGTCCGCCCGGGGCAGTCAGGAAAGCCCGGATGTCATCGGCGTACTTGACCTCTGAATCGTCCTCGGGTTGGTAGTCCAGGTACTCCCGGGCGCTGGTCAGGGACCAGAAGGCGCGGGCGTTGTCGCTGATTCCGTAGACCACCAACCAAGGTATGCCGTGCTCGTTTTCGATAGACGGGGCCTCCAGCGCTTTGGTGAACAATTGGGTGAGGTCGCGGGGGCTGATGTATGCGCCCAGGTCCCGCTTGTAGCCTTCCGGGTTGCCGGGGAAGTCCTCCACCCGGATCTCCCGGGGAGCGCCGATGCGGACCATGACCACCTCCATCTTACGTCCGAACACACCGGAAGCGAACAGGAACCCGATGTGCTCGTAGGTCGCCTTGGCCCAACCGTAGAAGTTGTCGGAAAGGGGCAGCCTGTAGGGGTCAAGGTTCTCCAGCTTTCGCTCGTGAATCAGAGCGTGCTCGTACCAGTCGGCGGCATGGTTGGAACTGGCCATGACCACCCGACGGGCGCCCGCGTCGTAGGCCGAGCGGAATACGTTGTAGGCCATCGCCACGTTGACCTGCTCATCGTAGAAATCGTCCAGGGGAGTACCGCGGCGGCGCTTGTAGGCCAGGTGGACCACCGAGTCCTGTCCCTGGAACAGGTGGGCATACGCTCCCAGGTCCGGACCGCTCAGGTCGGATATGGCGACGTTGGCGACTTCGCGGCCTTCCCGGTCGGTCCCCTTCACGTCCACCAGGGTCATGTCATACTGCTCCCGAAATGTTGGGAGAAGCTGGGAGGCGACGTATCCGGTTGCGCCGGTCAGCAGGACCTTGCGATCTGGCACTAGGATGGTCTCCTTTCGCCACTGGCATCAATACCGGGGAGAATCCGCCGGTCGGGAAGAGTGAGGCGCAATTATGTGAAAAACCTATTGTATGATCCATTGCAAGTATACCAGAAACCGGGCCGGAACGCAACCGGATAAGGCCGAAACCGCCATGCCGGGATAGCAGATGCTCAGCCGCGTCGTATATAATCGTTCCCAATGCCGCCGGACTTGCCAAAACTTCGCCCGCTCAATCTCCAATGGGTCAATGTGCAGGGGCAGCCGATGCTTGCGTTGCAGGACCCGCTGAGGCTGGCTGACGGTTCCCTTATGGTACCGGAGCCGTTCGCGCCCCTGCTGGCCCTGATGGACGGGACCCGGGACCTGGATGCGCTGCGCCTGGGCCTGGAGATCCGGACGGGCATCGGACTGACCGCGGCCCAGTTGAAGCACCTGGTGGAGCAGTTGGACGAGGCGTACCTGCTGGACAGTTCTCTGTTCCGCCGCGTGCTGGGGGAGAGACTGCAACGGTACCGGGATGCACCCCATCGCGCTCCCGCCTTTGCCGGGGAAATCTACCCCGCCGGCGCTTCAGCGCTGATGGCCGTCTTTGACGATTACTGCAAAGACGGCGGAGAGCCGGGCGCCGCCGAGGGCGGCCGGGTGGTTGGCATTATCAGCCCCCACATCGACTATCACCGGGGCTGGAGGTCCTACGCCCGGGTGTGGCAACCGGCAAGAGCGGCGGCAGAAGACGCGGAGCTGGTCATCATCCTGGGCACGGACCATGCGGGCGCGCCGGGGCGGTTCACGCTGACCCGGCAGAGCTACGCCACGCCCCTGGGGACGCTGCCCACCGACACGGGGCTGGTGGACCAACTGGCGGAAATCCTGGGGGAAGAGGCCGCCTTCGAGGAAGAGGTACACCACATCGGGGAGCATTCGGTGGAGCTTGCGGCGGTGTGGCTGCACTACATGGCGGGGGGCAAGCCCAAGACGGTACTGCCAGCGCTGTGCGGGTTCCCGGAGATTCTGACCGAGGCCGGCGAGACGGGACCTCGCATCGGCGAGGCACTGGCCTTGCTGGCAGAGGCCGCCTCACAGAGGCCGACGCTCGTGGTGGCTGCCGGAGACATAAGCCACGTCGGGCCGGCCTTCGGCGATTCCTGGGCGTTCGACGCGGCGGCCAAGGGCCGAATCAGGGAATCGGACGACGCCTGGCTGGAGATTGCCTGCTCGGGGGACAAGTCGAGGATGGAAGAACACCTGCGGCAGAACGGCGATCCCACCAGGATCTGCGGCGTTGGTCCCATACTCTACATGATGGCCATCCTGGGCGACCTCCGGTTAGGGTCCGGGGCAGGCGCGCCCGGCAGGGTGGTTACCTACGAGCAGTGCCCGGCCGACGAGGACTTCGGCTCCCTGGTGTCCATCGCCGGGGCGCTGTATCCGGGCTAGGAGTTGAGCAACCGCCACCGGGGACGGATCCTGTCCGCCGCTCCCCGGCCGGCAAGGCGGTATGGGGCGGCGTTCCCAGTGAGGGTTGCCCCCACGCCCCAGGAGGATTGCAAAGCCGGTGAGGGAGAGTATGCAAAGGGGATGACAAGTGAGTGATGGGAGTGTGTGGATATGGATGCGGCGGAGTCACCGTTCCGGCGCCAGGCAGGCGGTGATGGTGGAGAAGGAGACGGTGGACCTGGGCCGCCGGAGAGACGAGCCGGGAGCACTTGCGCCTGCTGACCAGACTGGATTCCCGGCGGTGGGGGCCGAAAGGGTTGCTCCGGGCGATTCGCAACCACCGGGGGGTTGGGAACAGCCTGCATCACGTGAAGGACCGCAGTTGGGACGAGGATGTCCATACGCTGCGCCGCCCGGGTCTAGGCGAGGTATACGCCAGCCTGGTCAACACTGGGCTGAACGCCCTGCGCCTGGAGGGGTGGCTGCCCCGACGATGTCCATGCCCCTGAAATCCAGGGACCTGCGCCTTCCGCCCCAAGCAGACCATCGCCCGCCCCTATGTCCAGGCTCCCCGGCTTCGCAATCGTCATAACCCGTGACAGCGGGACGTTGACAAGTTGCGGGGGGTTGATTATTATCGGGGCCGGTCAGTCCTCATTAACAATTGCATTGCACCCCCGAGGCACCAGCACGGTTTAATAGGGAAGGCGGTGTGAGTCCGCCGCGGTTGCGCCACTGTGAACGGGGAGCCGGCCGGCAAGGTACCACTGTCCCGGTATGTCGGGATGGGAAGGCGCCGGCCAGGTGACGATCCGTAAGCCAGGAGACCTGCCCGGGTCAGTGGTACTCTACTCTGCGCTTAACAGAGGAAGGTCCGTCGCGACTGGTCTCCATGCACCGTGACCAGCTACGAGGCAAGCCCCTACCTGATTTAACCCCGGCAGAGTGAGAGCCGGGGTTTTTTGTTGCCCGCCTTCTCTGCCAGCCATGCCGCGGCGTGTCGGGCGCAGGGGACGGCCGGCCTCATGGGGCGCGGGTTTGTTGCGGCCCAGGGCGGCCTGCGGGCGGGGCGTTCCGGCAGCCAAATCCACCGAAAGGAGGAGCCGCGTGATGATTGAGGAGCCGATGGCCAGGGGAGAAATAGTTGACGAATGCGGGGCAAGGTTCGAGGTATTCCTGCTGCCCAACGACGAGGACACGCTGCTCGACGTTCTCAAGGACTGCTTCGCGGAGTGGAGGCACATTCGCATTGGCCCGCTGATTCCCGGAGCGTTGTGGGAGATACGCCCGCCCGTGGAGCCGTCAATCACGGCGGACAACGGGTACGCGACGGTGGACTTCCATGACTGGCACGTTCACCTGTGCATTGGAGAGCGGGAGGGCGTGAGGCCGGAACTGGCGCAGATCCGGCGGACGAGCCGGGTCGAGCTATTCCGGCGGCTGGACCGATGGGAACAGGCATTCCGGTGGGGACTCCGCCTGTTGAACGGGGCGGGGCAGGAGCAGATAACCTTCTCGCTCCCCAGCCCGTTCCTGACCGATGATGAGCAGGCCACAAGCGAGCCGGACTGGGGCCGCCTGGCGCTGTGGAACCGGCTTCGCCGGAAATACCTTGGGGTAGGGCCTGACCCGGTGGACTCGGGTTTCCGCTGGTGCAGCCCCGAATAGCAGGAAACATCCCATTGCCACGAGGCCACTCCACGCTGGTCTCGGGGCATCTCCCGGCAGGGCAGCCGGTTGGCGCAGTCCCAGCGGCACAGGTTCTCCTCCCGTGTATCGCCGGGCTGCGCAAACTGCCGGTACGCCCGGCAGGACCCGCCGGCCGCCCTGCCTTCCTTCTTCAGCCTTGCCCTTCAACCCTGCCATTCAACCCTGCCGGACTGAGAAGTCCATTACTCCCGGCTGGCGGGCATGCCCGGCCACGTCACGGCAATTGCCGGTGTGCCGGTGATGCCGGGACTTCCAGTTACGACGTATCTCCATGACTCCCGTCAAGATCCGGCGCACCGCACCGGTCATGTCAGCCTGGAGGGCCGCCGGGTCCCATTGCGATCTCGCACTTCTGGGCTGCCGCGAAGAAGGCCACAGGCGGGCCTCCATCGGCGGGTTGCAACGCCGCGGCCATGCCTTCCGGGCCACCCAGTTCGTTCATCACGCACTGCAGGCCCTTCCGGTCATCGGGGTCCATGTCCAGGGATGGGGCGGCGGCCTGCCATTCCTCCTCGTTCAGGCAGGAGAGGGTCAGGAGAAATGCCGCCATGCTGCCCATCATGGCAGCTTCTTCGCCCGCGCCTTCCGTTGCGGCAAGCATCGTGGCCCGGATGTCGAGGGCCTCGAACCCGGTGCGGATACATGCCGAAGTGCCGGCGCTCAAGGGACCCAAGCCGCCGATGAGTCCGGTGAGGAACAACCGCGCAACGGTCTCATCCTCCAGGCATTTGATCAATGCCGCGCCCTCCTCGGGGGTAGCGAGGTCCGGGGAGGTCAGGAGGGCCTGCATACGATCAGGGGCGACGCTTTCCGAGACGCAGGACTGCTCTGCGCCCGACAGCTCGGCGAGGAACGCCTGCGGGTCGTCCATGCTGAGGGGAGCAAGGGTCCCGGATGACCCTGTCTCCCGTGGGGCCGCCGCCGGCCCGGACGTGGGCGTGGGTTCCGGCGTGGCGGTCGGGGCAGGCGTGGGCGTAGCCGTGGGTTCCGGGGTGTTGGTCGGGGCAGGCGTGGGCGTGGGCTCGGGCACAGGAGTGGACGTGGGAACGGGGGTCGGCTCCGGACCGGCACAGGCCAGAAGAACAACCACCGCCAATAGAAGAACGCCGAAGAGCAATTTGGACATATTCAACCTTTTCACCAAGAATACTGTGACGACCGGACTTGCGGTTTCATGCGGCGTTGCGCAGCGAGTCTCAGCCAGTCGAAACGCGGGGCATGATAAAGCGTCCCTGGAATGCAGGTCAAGCTCCGGAGTTGACGGGTGTGGCCCTGGCATTTGAAAACTTCGACAGCATTGCGATAAACTTCATTCAGGCAACGACAATCGCATATACATTCGCAGTGTACGGCGGAAAGGTGCGCCAACGACAACTCAAACCGGAAGATGAAACATGCGCCAGCTAATCACAGCAATCCCGGTCATCGTCCTCATCCTGTCAATCGCCGCCTGCCAGGGAAGCCCCGGACCCGCCGGTGAGCAGGGGCCTCCCGGCCCGCTAGGCCCGGCCGGCGCTCCGGGGCCGCAGGGTCCCGCGGGCGCACCGGGAGCAGCCGGGCCCGCCGGTGAAGCGGGCGCTCCAGGACCGAGGGGGCCAGCAGGTCTGCAAGGTCAGGCCGGTCCTCCCGGACCCGCCGGTGAAGCGGGCGCTCCAGGACCGCAGGGTCCCGCGGGTTTGCAAGGTCAGGCCGGCCCTCCCGGGCCCGCGGGCGAGGTTGTTTCAGTTGACCGGCCAACCGCAGGCATGACCGGGGCCCCTGCGCCACCCAAGTCGTTTCCCGCCGAATACACCGAGTTCCTGGTGAGGGAGGCCATCAGCCGGTACGAGTCCGAGGGACTCGACGCCACCATTGCCTACTACAACTCTAGGGAGAGCATCGACGGCCAGTGGTATGTGTTCATTGCCGATGAGGACAAGAACATGCTGGCCCATGCCGCCAACCCGGCCCTGGTGGGCAAGCACGCCTCGGAAATCCTGGGACCCAATGCCTACCCGGCCGGGTCTGCCGTGGCAGCATCCGCAGACGAGGACGGGGCATGGTTTGACTACACCTTCCCCAACCCCGCCACGGGGGGAGTGGAGACCAAGCATTCCTGGATGGTCATCCACGACGGGCTGATCTTTGGCTCGGGGTGGTACGAGCGCGGGCCGGGCAAGTCCGACGCTCCGGCCTACACCAGGGCCTTCGTGCGGCAGGCCATCAACCTGTACGGCGCGGTGGGGCGGGAGGAGACGGTTGCCTACTACAACAACGTGGACAGCGTGGACGGGCAGTGGTACGTGTTCATCTTTGATGAGGACAAGAACATGCTGGCCCATGCCGCCAACCCGGCCCTGGTGGGCAAGCACGCCTCGGAAATCCTGGGACCCAACGCCTACCCGGCCGGGTCTGCCGTGGCAGCATCCGCAGAGGAGGACGGGGCATGGTTCGACTACACCTTTCCCAACCCCACCACGGGGGGCGTGGAGACCAAGCATTCCTGGATAGTGATCCACGACGGGCTGACCTTCGGCTCGGGGTGGTACGAGCGCGGGCCGGGCAAGTCCGACGCTCCGGCCTACACCAGGGCCTTCGTGCGGCAGGCCATCAACCTGTACGACGCGGTGGGGCGGGAGGAGACGGTTGCCTACTACAACAACGCGGACAGCGTGGACGGGCAGTGGTACGTGTTCATCATTGATGAGGACGGTTCCGTGATAGCTCACCACGACCCGGAGTCACGGGGGGATGACTCCAACCCAAGGGCGGAGGCCAGGGGCCATGTCTACGACGACATGGGGAGTGTCACCGAGTCGGGGCTGTGGGCGGACTATTCGTATCCAAACCCGGAATCGGGAGAGGAGGAGCGGAAGCATGCCTGGGCCGTGCGGCATGACGGGCTGATATTCGGGTCCGGCTGGTACGAGAAGTAGCAACCCGGCACGGCGGGAGCCGCACCGCGGCGGCCTACACCCGCCCCACCAAATCACGCAGCGCGGCGTAGGTCCGCGCTGCCGCTTCCCCATCGCCGCCGATGCTGAAGATGTTGGCGATGAAGTCGGTCGCGCCGCCGGATGAGAACTCCTCCAACTGGCACCGCAGGCCGTCCTCGTTGCCCACAACCGCAACTTCCGACGGCCCTTCCACACCCTCTATGTCCAGCACACGGCGATAGTTGACAAGCTGACCGTACCGCCCGTAGGACTCGGCGGCCTGCCGGCGTCCCGCGGCCTCGTCGTCGCAGACCACCGTCGGCAGCCCCACGCACACGCGGGGCGCGTCCCGGCCGCTGGCCGCGGCGGACCGGCCGATGCGGGGCGCGATGTACTCCCGTATGGCGCGCGGCCCCGCCATCCAGGTGATGGTGCCGTCGGCGAGTTCCCCGGCCAGCCGGAGCATACGCGGGGCCAGGGCGGAAACCAGGACCGGGCACTGGGGGCGGCCGGGGACGTCCAGCTCGGCGTTCACGTTGTAGAACTAGCAGGTGAACTGCACCCGCCCTTCCTCCATCAGGGGACGCAGCACCGACAGGTATTCCCGCGTGTGCAGGGCCGGGCGGTCATAGGACAGGCCGAAGCTGCCCTCGATGCCGGGACGGTGGGACGGGCCGATGCCCAGGACGAAACGGCCTTGGCTTGCCGCCGCCGTGGTCAGCGCCTGCTGGGCCAGCGCGACGGGATGCCTGGGGTACGTGGGGACCACGCCGACCCCAAGCTCAATCCGGCTGGTCTGGGCACCGGCCAGAGCCAGCAGCGTCAGCGCGTCGTAACCCCGGGCCGAGATGTGGGGCACCCAGAAGCTGTCGAACCCGTCGGCCTCGGCCTGCCTGATGCGGCCAATCAACTCGTCAAGCCCCACCAGGTCGGCGGTGGAGGCTCCAACGAAAACCCCTATGCGCATGATCGTTCCTCCTGTTCCGCTCCCGCCGGCCGCCCAGTGAGCGCGCGCCGTGCGCTCGTTCCTGCGAGGGTGTCAGGCGTCTCCCGGAGACCAGATCCAGTACCTGGAGACGGCTCCGGCATCGACGCGCAGGTCGAACCCGGTGATCATTTCAGCGTCGTCGGATGCCAGGAAGACCGCAGCCCTGCCATAGTGCGACGGGCTGGGGAGCCTGAGCAGGGGCGTGCCCCTGCTGGCGTCCGGCAGAAGTCCCGGCGCGCGTTGTCCCAGGCGGGGTCTTGGCCATTCGACGCCCCACCTGGCGGCCCGTTCCTGTCCTTCCGATGGACTGGTGGCGGTCGGCGTCAGGCTGTTGACCCGAATGCCGTACCGGGACAATTCCATCGCCACCGACCGGGTGAAGTTGATCATTCCGCCCTTGGCGGTGCCGTAACCCACGTTGCCTGGCTCTCCCTGGTGCCCCGCGGTGGAAATGATGTTGATGATGTTGCCCTTCCGGTCCTGCCGGATCATCGAATGGGCCACATGCTTGGTGAACAGGAACGCGCCGGTGAGAATAACGTCGGTCTGGCTGCGCCACTCTTCCACCGGCATGTCCAACACGCCCTTGAAGTTGAACAGGGCCGCGCCGTTGACCAGGATGCCCACACCACGGACTGAGCACGCCGCCCCATGCCCGGTGGCCGGAGTTGCCGGGCAGCACGACCGCCGAGGACTCGCTTCCCGGCAGGAGCGGTCAAAGCTGATGCAAGCCTAGAGTCATTCCCCGGCGCTGTCAACAAGCGGGCCGAGGGCAGGGGCCATTTTGTTGTCGCATCCTTCCCCACGGTGGTAGATTACAGACAGTAGAGGTATGCTTTGAAAGGGGATGTATGAGGGAGCCAGAACCCGCGGCGTCCGCACAACTGAATAGACCCTGCAAGCCTCCGGACCGTCCAAAGGAAGAAACAGCCCGCCTGGGCGAAGAAATATACGAACGGTACATCCGGTCACAGGTCGAGGCCGACCGGCAAGGGGAGGTCGTTGCCATAGACGTGGAAAGCGGCCACTGGGCCATTGGCGACAACGTGATTGCCGCGACGGACAGCCTCTGGGAACAACACCCGGCAGCCCACGACATCTGGTGCGTGCGCGTCGGGTACCGGACGCTGCACCACTTCGGGGGGCGTCCCCTTCGGAGACCGGGTGATAGGGAGACCGGGTGATAGAAGGAGTGGTGAACGCCGGCTATGAGCCGGTGGTGCCCCTTCGCGTACAAGGTCCATCGGGGCATACAATAGAGATCGAGGCCGTGATAGACACCGGCTTCACCGGCTTTCTGACACTGCCCCCAGCCCTGGTGACGGATTTGAGGCTACGCTACCGGGGCAGAGGTTGGGCGACTCTCGCCGATGGCAGCGAGGCGCCCTTCGACGTCTACGGCGTGACGGCGCTCTGGGACGGCCTGCCGAGACACATCGAGGCTGATGAAGCAGACTGCACGCCCCTCGTGGGTATGCGGCTGCTGGACCGCCACAACCTCAACATCGACGTTGAGGACGGTGGGCGCGTCGTCATCCAGGCCAGGAATTAACCGGTCTCCCCTCCCTTCCGCTCTGCCAGCTACTCTCAGAAGCACTTATACATAGAGAATCACTCCCCGGGTATTCATGGAAGGCTTGAGTGCCTTTACAGTCCACAGGATGGATTCGAGAGCACTCCCGTCGCCATACCGAGGAGGTAGCGCCAAAGGGTTTGCAGGCAGGCTTCATGGCTTTTGACCCAAGTCGAAGACAGTGTAGTATGGTGCTGTTGGCAATACCCGCAAAGGGAGCTTTCCTGAATGAATGTCGATATAAGGCGATCCGGTCTCACTCCAGGAGAACGGATAAAGTTGCACAGAATGCTTCGCAAGCAGAGAAAGAAGGGCAGGGTGGCAGGGATCAACAGAATACCGAACAGCGCCAAAATCAAGAAATATCTGAATCGAGTCTCCAGGCCGCGTTAGGCGTAAGGAGCGGTTGAGCGTACCATCCAACTCTCAACCTGAACGCCCGGACAATGCTGCGCTCACCCAAGTCCTGGTCCTTTCCCCAAACCCGAACAACCACAGGGGCAGAGCAGTCGGGCCTGCCAGGGAGTTGAAAGGGCCGGCCAAGCCAACACCGGCTCCATAGCATCACGCCCCAGGGCCTGGAGCCGACCGGCAGCCGGAAGCTCACCAGGGCAAGCGGGTCCTCCACCCGGGCTGGATTATCCGGTCCTGCACTCCATCCCCCCACCGCCACCCGCTGCCCCACCCCTGCCCCGGTGTTGATGCACGCAGGTGCGGCGGCATCGTCCCCCGGCCGGCGGCGCAGCCCGCTCGCCCCGTCCCGCGGCTGCCAGCCCTCGCCTCTATCCTGCCCCGTCATCCAGGACCCTCAACACGACCCCTGCCTGCTATCCTGGCGCGGTGAACTCTCCAATCCAGCGCACGTTCCGGGCGATTGTGCTGGCCGCCCGTTGGAACCTCTGGCCGGCGGTCCACAACTCGCAGCCCAGGGCCTCCGCCAATGCCAGGTAGTGCGCGTCATAGCCGCCCCCTGATTGAGCTGACTGGCCAGTTCCAGCGCCCTGGTGTGCAGATGCGGCGTTTCATGCAGCTCTATTCCCAGGGACAACAGGTCCCGCACCAAGCCTGCCGCCGCCGCTATGGTCAGTTCGCCTCGCACCACCCGCCGGTGCAGGATGCTGGTGACTTCCGTGGGCATAAAGCATGGCGCAGCCAGTCGCAGGCCCTGGTTACTCCAAAACCGGGCGATGGCAGTGGCCCTGCCGGAATTCTCTTCCTCGACCAGCCACTTGAACGCCAGGCTCGCGTCCGCGACTATGAACTCGCTCACGGCCCTCCCCCGGTCCCGGCATCCCTCATTTCACGGGCCTCACAGAGCAGTTCCACCGAGTCGCCGGGCAACGGCCGGCTGCCAAAGAGTTCCTCCCGGCGAGCCACCAGGCGCTCGAAGGCCTCGCGGTTGAAACCCGGCCCGGACAGGCCGTTGGCTTCGTCCCGGTCCAGTTCCCTGCCAATGGCCGCCAGGCAGTATCGCCGCATACTGACTCCCTTGAGCGCGGCGATGGCCTTCAGCCGGCGCTGCACCGGAGGGTCCAGGTCCAGCGTGAGTCTCTTCTTCTTGGCTTCCATGCCCGGCTCTCCTCTAAACATTTTTCCTGAAACGAGGATAGCGTAAACACGGAAAGGTCTCAATGTGCCCACGGAAAAGGGACCAGCGCATGGACCTTCAGGGCCGGCCATAGCATTCAAACGACGGCCGTCTCCGTATCCTGGGCTGCATTACATCCAACACCACAGCCAGGACGCCCCAAGCCCCGGGCCGGTCCCGCTTGCCGGACCCGCCGGAACGGGAACCGGACGAGAAGATGACCAGCGCCAAGCACCTCCACGAACCGGGCAACACCCAGCACCTGGCCCAGCACTTCGGCAACCCCGGCTCCAACCTGGTGTCCGCTCACCGCGTTTCCGGCCGGCGGAGAAGGCGGAGCGGAAGTGGGTCAAATCAGCTGGTGGCACCACCGTGAGGAGGCCCGCCCGGTGCTGGGAGAAGGAGCCCTGCTGGACGAAAACGCCAGTTGGTAGCCGGGGCCGGCACGGGGAAAACCCAGCAGACCGCCAACCACTGACCACCGGCAACGGCCACTGGCCGCCAACCACCGGCCCCGGGTTGCTCCGGCCCGGAGCGGGGGCTAAAATCAGGGCCGGAAGAGGAATGGAGATGACTGCCGAAGACAAAGCCAGGGCGTTCCTGAGACTGCTGGAAGAGGACCCGGCCTTCCGCGAACAGGCCAGGAGCCTGATACTGACCAAGGAACTGATGGACCTGCCGGCCAGGTTCGCGACGTTCATGAGCGAGGCCACCGCGTTCATGAGGCGGACCGCCGAGTTCATGGAAGCGCAGACCATCTTCAACCAGCGCATCGAGCAGCCGATAGACGAGCTGATGGGGTTCCGCCAGGACCGGCTCAAGTTCAACGAGGAACAGCGGCAGTTCAACCAGCGCATCGAGGAGTCCAACCGCCTCATCGAGGAGTCCATCGGAGAACCGGGGGGCAAGACCGCCAGGACGGTCGTGTTGTCGAGAATCGACGAGATCACCGATTACCTGGGACTGGAGTACGACGACTACTACGACCGCCGGGCAAAGAAACAGCTGCTCCGGGACGCGGGAAACCTGGGGCTTCCCTACACGGAACGCCGAAGCCTCTACGACTCCGACCTGGTGGTCCGGACCATAGACCGGGAGGGGAGGGTGCGCTTCATCGCGCTGGAAGCCTCCTACACGGCGGACCAGAGGGACACCGACCGGGCCAGCCGCAACGCGGGGCTGCTGGCCCAAGCCACCGGCGAAAGCGCGACCCCGGCCATCGCCAGCGTGAACAACGACCAGCGGATCCAGCACCTCCTGGACAGCGGCCAGGTGCTCTGGTTCCCCCTCCAGCCGGAGGACTTCAGACCTGAGTGAAGTGGCCGGTGGCCAGTGGCCAGTGGCTAGTGGACGGCGGGCACGAGTCCCTGCACGGGGATGGACCCACGGCAACGCTCCCGGATACGCACTGCCCAGCACTTCGGCAACCCCGGCTCCAACCTGGTGTCCGCTCACAGCGTTTCCGGCCGGCGGAGAAGGCGGGGCGGAAGTGGGTCAAATCAGCCGGTGGCACCACCGTGAGGAGGCCCGCCCGGTGCTGGGAGAAGGAGCCCTGCTTGACGAGAACGCCCGGTGGTAGCCGGGGCGGGCACGGGGAAAAACCCGCAGACCGCCAACCACTGACCACCAACCACCGGCCCCCGGGTTGCTCCGGCCCGGAGCGGGGGCTAAAATCAGGGCCGGAAGAGGAGTGGAGATGACTCCCGAAGACAACGCCAGGGCGTTCCTGAGACTGCTGGAAGAAGACCCGGCCTTCCGCGAGCAGGCCAGGAGCCTGATACTGACCAAAGAGCTCATGGACCTGCCGGGCAGGTTCGCGACGTTCGTGAGCGAGACGACCGCATTCATGAGCGAGACCACCGCGTTCATGAGGCGGACCGCCGAGTTCATGGAAGCGCAGATCATCTTCAACCAGCGCATAGAGCAGCAGGTAGACGAGCTGATGGGGTTCCGCCAGGACCAGCTCAAGTTCAACGAGGAACAGCGGCAGTTCAACGAGGAACAGCGGCAGTTCAACCAGCGCATCGAACAACAGGTAAACGAACTGAGGGAGTTCAACCAGGAACAGCGGCAGTTCAATCAGCGCATCGAACAACAGGTAAACGAACTGAGGGAGTTCAACCAGGAACAGCGGCAGTTCAACCGCCGCATCGAGGCGTCCATCGGAGACCTCAGGGGCAAGGTTGCCAGGACCGTGGTCCTGTCGAGAATCGAAGAGATCACCGAATACCTGGGACTGGAGTACGACGACTACTACGACCGCCGGGCGAAGATACAGATGCTCCGGGACGCGGGAAACCTGGGACTTCCCTACGGGGAACGCCGCAGCTTCTACGACTCGGACCTGGTGGTGAGGACCATCGACCCAGACGGGAACCCGCGCTTCATTGCGCTGGAAGCCTCCTACACGGCGGACCAGAGGGACACCGACCGGGCCAGCCGCAACGCGGGGCTGCTGTCCCAGGCCACCGGCGAAAGCGCGGCCCCGGCCATAGCCAGCGTGAACAACGACCA
>DAOUJS010000142.1:0-15123 GCA_034422355.1 Dehalococcoidia bacterium
AGCGGGCGTCCGGCTGAGGTTGGACGCCCGCTCTTGGTTGCGCTAAACTTGGCGGAGAAGGTGGCTAAAGGGGCACCTCCCAACGGAAAGTTCGCAGTACAGCCCCTTTAGGCCCACCATATCCGCCCCATGCCTGAGAGACGCCGGAATTACAGTTTTCGGCGATAATCCGACCCCGCACTCGCCCCCAGGTAGAGGGCCGGTTCCGGCCAACCATCCGTTGCCTGCTTGCGCGATTATACATCCTTGCCACACGGGCACCCACCGAAGATTGTGGGCGAGAGACGCCGCGAATTCCTAAACCAAAGCCAAGGTGAAATGCGCAGAAGAGTGAGGTAAATTGAGGCCGTAGCCGGATAGCTGACCTCGGGACTTGGGGGGGGGTGTGATGGGGGTGAGAGAGATAGGGCGGCAGCTGGTGGGTGTGGCCTGCCGAAGGCCGCTCACCTCAGGGGTCCCGGCGGCGGAGCAGGTCTTCCAACTCGCGGACGCGGGCTTCAGCGGTGTCAGCACGGTTTTCGGCGGCGGTGCGGGCTTCCCGCTCCAGGCTGAGTTCGGACTCAGCGGTATCGGCGCGGGAGCGCTCATCCTCCAGGGTGGCGATGCGCCGTTCCGTGGACGGGTCGTAAAAGAGCAGTTCGCCCTGCTCCCACCTCAGGTTCAGGTCGAGTACGGGGCTATAACCCTGCAAGCTCCCGCCGGGCATCTCTTCAATCTCCATGGCGACGTACACGCCCTCCGCCAAACGCTCCCCGGCCAGCTTCGCCCCGTGATGCTTCCCGGTCCGGTCGAACCGCCAGTATTCCCCTATCCCCAGGGCGGCGTAGTCGTCCCGCTTGCGCCCCGTGTCTGCCCGCCCGGTGCGCCGCGACGCTATTTCCAGCACGAAGTCCGGCGGCTTCCCCTGCTCCGAGATCACGTACCCGTTGCTCTCGGCGTAGGCTTGCGGGTCAACCCCAAAGGCCACCAGCAGGTCCGGGTAGCGGCTGCCCGCGAGGTAGCGGGTCGGCCGCGCCACCGTGTAATGTTCCCCGGCCACCAGGATCCGGTCCCGCTCCTCGGGACGCCTGGCCATCAGGTGCAGGGCCAGGTAACGGACGTTGCCGGTGGCGGCCAGGCGGTCGAAGCTGGTCATCTTGTCTTCCGGGTCTTCCGGCGGGTCGGGGAGCCGGAAGCGGCCCGGGGCCTGGGATGTCCTGGCGAAGGTGTCGGGCGTGGTCATTTCGCACCTGGCAGTTTGCGGCAACACCACCCCGCTCACCGTCAGGCCGTTGTTGCCGCGCTTTGGCTTCCCCGCGAAGCGCAGTCCTACGGCCGGTATTCTACACTTCCGGGAGACTTATGGACAGCAAGGAAGGCGGCGACGGTTGTCCCGGGGTCGCATGAGGACCGGGAGCGCCGCCGCGTTGGCGGTCCTCAAAAGCGGTCCGCCGGTATGCCCTATACCCTGCCCGGAGATGGCCGGCAATTCCCGGAACGGCAACGGCATTTCGCCTGCACCCGTCTTCCCGGCGCAGGCGCAGAGCTACAGACCGGCCTTGCTCAACTCCTCTTTCAGCGCGGGCAGCCGGCGATGGCGTTCCCGCAGATCGGCGACGTAACCGGTCCACGCCGGTTCCTGGGACAGCCGCCGGTACAGGTCCCGCACCTTCACCAGGTGCTCGCACGCCCACCGGTAGTTCTCCCGGCCCCGGGCTTCGATCAGGCTCTCCGCCTGCTGCCGGTAGATGTCAAGGGCGGATTGGGGTTGGGTCTCCGAGGCGGCCTGGGCCACCCGGACCAACTGCTCCGCTCCAGAGCGAAAACCGGGCTTCCTTTGCTTCACCGTCTTCAAGGCCAGGTCTATTTCGCCCTCTTCCAGGTAAACGTCGGTCAGCAGGACGTATTCCCCGGCGCCGGACCACCCGGCCAGCAACTGCGGACGCAATTCCTGCCAGACGCCAAGCTGCCGGGACAACTCTCGCACTTCCTGATACCCGGCGAGATTGGGACGCCGCTCAAGCAGACGTTGGGCCAGGACCAGGGCGTCAGCCAGCTCTCCACGTTCCTTGTAGCGTTCCTTGAGCCACTCAACCAGGCGACGGTCCTGACTGCTTTCAATTCTCTCGACCAACAAGGGTTCCACCCTCCGGCCGCAGCCGTGTTCCCGGAAGATGTCCGCCAAGGTCAGCAGCTCGTAGTCCCCAGCCGGCTCGGCCTCCGCTATCGCTTCTTCCAATCGGCCCAGGGTCAGCAGCCGGTCCACCAATTCGGACAAGAGACCGCTCTCACGGCAGATGCTCATGAAGGCGGCATCGTCCAGGTGGGCCATCTCCAGGTGCAACAGGAAGCGGCCATGCACCTGGCGGTGATAGTTGTCGCTCCAGCTATTGCCGTCGGGCATGGCGGCCCGCACCCAACCGGCAACGGCCCTCTTCTCTTCCCCGGTAGCGTGCTCCAGTATAAGGTCCGGCGCGGCTTCCCCCAGGCCAGCCCCTCCATAGTCCACATCAAAACGGTATATGTCGAAGAGGGTTTGCAGGGAGCTTTCCCTGACTGCCGCATTGTCTCCCCCACCGGCCAGGCAGCTTCCCAGGCCTTCCACGCACCGGTCCACCACTTCGCCCAGGAAACCGTCTTCGTCCAGCATCATGTCGTGGTGTTGCAGAATCTCCTGGGCCACCGCTCCGTACACGATGCCGGCGTTGGCGTAGTCATCCAGGGCCAGAAAACCGTCGCCTGCGTTCACGGTTACGCCGATATCCGCGGCGATTCCCCGCGGCGCCATCCAATCGTCCCCGCCGCGCCTGAAGGCGGATGACACCTGGCGGCGGTAGGTTTCCGGGTCGACCGGAACACCCCGGCGGTCGCCTCCGGGCAAAACGGCTTCCAGCAGGGTTTCCAGGTCAGGCTGAAGTTGCAGCATCTGCTTGATGAGGGCGATGAGCTCTCCCTTGCTGCGCTGCTCCAGGCCGGCGTCCAGTTCCGCCAGCACCCGGAAGGCGCCGGGCTGGTCCAGCCAGGCCAGCAGGAGCGCCCCGACGTGCTTGCAATGCCCGCCGCGACCCACCGGACAGGAACAATGGGCCTCCTCGATGCCCTCGGAGCCGAAGGCGACCCGCAACCGGTAGGGCTGGGGCATGGAGCCTTGACAGCAGGCCCTGAGGGCGCTGCCCTGGCGGCGCAGGTCGAAGAGGGCGCCGTTCTCCAGGTAGCTGCGGCCAAGCTGGAAACCGCGCCGGCCCACCCAGGCCGATATGGCGCTTTCGCTTACTTCCGGGATAGTGTCTGACATGATCTTCCACCAGCCGGGGCGTCTGATTGGAGTTGTCCGGGGTTGCCCGGCGATAGGGCGGGACTGGGCCTTAGAGACAGTTTAGCATGAGCAGCCCCGGCCGGTTCCACTAGGGAGAGAAGTCCCCGGCACGGGACTCAGGCCCGACCGCATAGCAGCTCAGGTAATAATATAGTATATCACATATAATAAACCTTAAATAATGCCGACCATATATGGAATCTAATGTAGAGGTTCACTAGGTTTCTGCGCCAATGCCAGCGCGAAACGCCGGGTGCGCGAGCCGGAGGAAGGGCCGCGCCGCCCGTTAACGAGGAGGCAGCACGGTCATGTTCGACACCCGCAGCAACAGCAGCAAGGCAGGTTGCCTGCTCAGCCGTTACCTACCCCTGTCAGCGCCTTTACCGGGAACGTCATCCGGTCGAATGCTTCATCAACAAGATAAAGCAATATCGCCGGATATGCTCCGGGTTTGAGAAACTGGACATCCGATACCCGGGCTTCTTTCATTTCACCGCTGCTCTTAATTTGGTTAGGCTGAAATGTCAACACCGCCAAAATTACAATGACGAGAATTGACAGGGCTGAGTCAGTGCCAATTCTCTTGTTCAAGGCGTACCCCCAGTTACTACTGGTGGCGAGGGCGTCACTTCCTGCTGTGCCAGCTGGCCCAATCAATCCCCATCCTTTCCGGCATATGTTGCAAATGTCGTTGTCAGTTGCTAATGTCGAACCCCAGTTCCTCGCTGGTTTTCCCAATCGGTTTGAGGGTCAGCCGGCGAAAGGAGAGGCTTTTGGAAAAGAAGGCCAGATTCGACGGGAACGCTTTCTACGCCGCCCTCGATGGCGAGAGGCAAGCTCGCGAGTGCACCTGGAGACGGGTGGCGCAAGAAAGCGGCGTCAGCGCCTCTACTCTGACCCGCATCGCCCAGGGCAAGCGCCCGGATGTGGACAGTCTTGAAGCTTTGTCAGCCTGGTCCGGGTTGGACGTAGGCAGGTTCGTTAGAAGCAACACACCCAAGAAGCAGCCGGAGCCTTTGGCGATGATTTCGTCCTTTCTTCGCTCCGACCCTCGACTGAACGAGGAGGCCGCGGCCGCTTTGGACCAGATGGTCAAGGCAGCCTATAAGAGCATGACCGGTCCAGGGCGAACAGCATGAATCGAGGAATAAACCAATGAGCGCCCTTAACATCAGCAGCTTTATATGGGGCATCGCCGACGACGTGCTGCGCGATGTCTATGTCCGGGGCAAGTACCGGGACGTCATTTTGCCCATGACGGTCATCCGGCGCCTGGACGCGGTGCTGGAACCCACCAAGGACTCTGTGCTGCGAATGAAGGAACGGTTGGACGTTGCCGGCGTAACCAATCAGGACGCCGGCCTGCGCCAGGCTTCCGGCGAGGCTTTCTACAATACATCGCCATTCCGGCTCCGCGACCTGGCATCCCGCTCACGTCAACAGCAATTGCGCGCGGATTTCGAGGCTTACCTTGACGGTTTCTCCGCCAACGTGCAGGAAGTCCTGGAGAAGTTCCAGTTCCGCAATCAGATACCGACGCTCATTGAATCCCACGCCCTGGGATTCCTGCTGGAGAAATTCCTCGACAGGTCCATCAACCTCAGTCCCAGACCCGTCCTGAACGGGGATGGCTCGGTGCAGCTGGAAGGACTGGACAACCACAGCATGGGAACAGTCTTCGAGGAGCTAATCCGGCGGTTCAACGAGGAGAACAACGAAGAAGCCGGGGAGCACTTCACCCCTCGCGACGTGGTACGGCTCATGGCGCGGCTGGTCTTCCTGCCGGTGGCCGATGAAGTCAGGTCAGGCACCTACCTGGTCTATGACGGCGCCTGCGGCACGGGCGGAATGCTCACAGTCGCGGAGGAGACCTTGACCCAACTGGCCCGAGAACAGGGCAAGGAAGTATCCGTGCATCTCTACGGGCAGGAAGTGAACCCGGAGACCTACGCCATCAGCAAGGCCGACCTGATCCTGAAAGGCGAGGGGATCGAAGCCGACAAAATGCAATACGGCTCGACACTGGCCGCCGACGCCTTTCCCGCCCGGGAGTTCGACTTCATGCTTTCCAACCCGCCCTACGGCAAGAGTTGGAAGGGCGACATGGACCGGCTGGGAGGGCGCAGCGGCATCAAGGACCCGCGCTTCATCACGGAACACGGCGGTGATTCGGATTACTCTCTCATCACCCGCTCCAGCGACGGCCAGATGATGTTCCTGGCCAATATGCTCAGCAAGATTAAGCGGGACACTCCGCTGGGCAGCCGCATTGCCGAGGTGCATAACGGCAGCTCCCTGTTCACCGGCGACGCCGGACAAGGCGAGAGCAACATCCGCCGCTGGATCATCGAGAACGACTGGCTGGAGGCCGTCGTCGCCCTGCCTCTCAATATGTTCTACAACACCGGCATCGCCACCTACATCTGGGTGCTCAGCAACCGCAAGCCGGAGCACCGCAGGGGCAGGGTGCAGCTCATCGACGCCACCCAGTGGCACACGCCGTTGCGCCGGAACCTGGGCAGCAAGAACTGCGAACTGTCGGAGGAAGACATCCAACGAATCTGCGGCGCCTTCCTGTCCTTCGAGGAGTCGGAGCAGTCCAAGATATTTCCCAACGAAGCCTTCGGCTACTGGAAGGTTACGGTGGAGCGTCCGCTGCGCATCGATGGCATTGACCCGGAACGGGCCTATACCCTCAGGGAGATAAAGGCACTCAAAGAGGAAGGAAAGCGCTCGGAATCCGCGCCGCCGGTCATTCGCAAGATTCATAAGCGAGACGCCGAGCCTGACCCGCTGCGTGGACAGGTCGCAGTCTCCATCGGCGGCAAGCCCACTGTAGTCGAATACGAGCCGGACCCTGACCTGCGCGACACCGAACAGATTCCGCTGCTGCACAAGGGCGGCATAGAAGCCTTCCTGTGCCGCGAGGTGCTGCCCTACGCCCCGGACGCCTGGTACGTCCCCGGCAGCGTAAAGGTCGGCTACGAAATCAGCTTCACCCGCCACTTCTACAAACCCCAGCCCATGCGCCCGCTGGAGGAGATACGGGCGGACATACTGGCCCTGGAGCGGGAGACGGAGGGGTTGCTGGCGGAGATCGTGGGAGGAGGGTAGATGGCTGAAAGCTCAAACCTTGGAATTGAATCCTCCGCCGTTCAGAAACACCTGGAGATAATGCAGGGCGTGATAAACCGGATGGCGGAGAACAGCCGCTCCTACAAGGTATGGTGCGTTATCCTCGTTGCCGCTGTCCTGGTGCTGGTGGCGCGGACAGGGGAGCCGCAACACGCCCTTATTGCGCTGATTCCGACGCTGTTGTTTTTGTTCTTGGACTCTTACTACCTTGCGCTGGAGCGGGCATTCATCGGGTCTCAGAACGCGTTTGTGCGGAAGCTCCACCGGGGAGAACTTGAGCCTGCCGACGTCTACCGGGTAATCCCCACGGGCATGGGGTGGCGTCTGGTGGGGCGGTGCCTGTTCGGTTCGGTGTCGATTTGGCCCTTCTACCTATTGGTTGCCGTCACGATACTCCTCGCCTGGTTGCTGATAATCCCGTCTGATACCCCGTTAGCAAAAAGAGGAATGTGACGATGCCGGATGTTCCCAGGCACAAAGGCTGGAGGGCATAGAGGCCGACATACTGGCACCGGAGCGGGAGGCGGAAGGATTGCTGGCGGAGAGTGTTGCAAAATGCCAAAATGCTCCGGAAATTGAAGTATGAACACGGGCTTCGACTGGAGCATAGAGAAGAATCGGCAACTCATAGAGCGGCGGGGAATATCCTTCGAGCGCGTTGTCTCCGGCATAGAGCAGGGCAATCTGGTGGACGTGCTGGACCACCCTAATCAGGACCGCTACCCGGGACAGTTGATCTACGTGTTGGAGATCGGCGAATACATTTATCTCGTACCATTCGTAATACAGGCTGATGGAACCCGCTTTCTGAAAACGATTATTCCCAGCCGAAAGGCGACAAGAGACTACGGGAGGAGGCGGACATCTTGAAGGACGAAATGGATGCGGAAGAGCGTGATATTCTCGATAGATTCGAGAAGGGAGAATTGCGCTCCGCTGCCAACGTCGAGCTAGAGATCGAGGCGGCCCGCAAGGCGGCGCATAATACGCTCAACAAGACCGGCGGAAGAGGAGCGATTATGGCGCAAGAGCAGCGAAACGTCTTTATCAGCCACATACGCGAGGACGACGAGGGCCTGCCCCGCCTGAAGGACTTGGTGGCGCGACATGGCATGAATTGCCGTGATGGTTCAATTACTACCGGCAAATTCAACAATGCCAGTAATGAGGAATACATCAAGCACGAAATACTTAAGCCCCGCATCGAATGGGCCAGTACGCTTGTCGTTTATATCTCCTCTGAAACAAAAGACAGCGATTGGGTAAATTGGGAAATCGAGTATGCCGCCAATGAGGAAAAGAGGATAGTTGGGGTCTGGGCACGAGGAGAGAAAGGTTGCGAACTGCCAGAAGCTCTGAGACAGCATGGGGACGCTTTAGTTGGTTGGAACGGAGAAAGCATAATCGACGCCATCAATGGCAACTCTGACAAATCGTACAGGCAGGATGGCTCAGAATGGGATTACCAAAACATCCCGCGACACTACCGCTAATTCCGATGCCGCCGACGCTGTATTCGTATATCGTTGCAAGGGATTATGGATTTGCGCCGAATCCGTTCTATGGATGAGGTAGATTCCTACTCGCTCATATACCAATGGCCGAATCCCTGGACGCCAGCCAAGGTTGCGGAATGGATCCACCGTGCCTTTGTGCGCAGGGACGGGACGCCGCCCAACAACTCTCGAAAGGCGTTAGTCCGCAACAGAACCAGAGATTACAGAAGAGGGTGGCTGAGCTAATATGCCACTGCTCGCTCCCTACCCGCCTACACTTCCCAACCCACGCGACCCGTGGAGAGGATTGTAGGGAATCAGCATTAGTTCAGGACGGTCAGAGAACGCAACATGGCCCTAGACGCACAACGGTCTATCGCTCTCAAGCTCAGCGAGCCAGTGGTCGATTCCGACAACCCGTGGTCGGACGATCTTCTGGCTCGTCAGGGCATTGCCACACGGCTCACGGGCCTTGTGGCAACCCAGGAACTTCCGCTGACTGTCAGTCTGCACGGGCAATGGGGAACCGGCAAGACGTTCATGCTCAAGCGATGGCAGAAAAGCCTCGAACAGGAAAACTTTCGTGCCATCTACTTCAATGCTTGGGAAGACGATTTCTATGATGACCCTCTGGTTGCAATAGTGGGTCAGTTGTCTGATTACTTTGAGGAGCACTCGTTGAAGTCAATGGTTAACGACGTTGCCAAAGTTGCAATGCCACTGATCCGCCAGAATGTCTTGGGAGTCTTGGAGAAACATACTGGTCTCACCCTAACCCTCAGCCAAAGCAACGAGACTTCCCAAGATCCGCTAGAGGAATATCTCTCTCAACGAACATCTAGGGTCGAACTCAAGAAACGCTTGATGGACCTATCTACCAAGGTACAAGAAGAGACCGAACATCCGTTGGTTTTTATAGTCGATGAACTTGATCGTTGTCGTCCTACCTTTGCCATCGAACTCTTGGAAAGAGTGAAGCACATTTTCGACGTTCCTAACTTGGTTTTTGTCTTCGGTCTCAATCGGAATGAGCTCTCCAAATCATTATCGTCCGTATATGGAGACATAGATTCGGATGTTTACCTTCGACGCTTCTTCGATTTCGAGTTCAACCTATCTGAGGTTGATTCGCAGGGCTTTGCCGAGCATATGATCGATAAATTCCAGTTAGTCAACGCCTTTCAGGGTTTAAGCGAAGCCATCGGCCGACCAGACCACATTTACGACTACGATAACTTTCGTCGAGTCGTTCCAAAACTGTGGAGTGCCTTGGGCCTCTCTCTACGAGATATCGACTATGGAGTACGATTGCTTGCCCTTGTCGCAAGGAACATCTCTACCGGCATGTTTGCACATCCGTTCTTGCTTGCCGCCTTGATTGCTGTGAAATTCAAGAGGCCTCAGTTGTATCACTCGTTGGTGACGGGAAACTTTAGAACGAATGAAATCATGGACTACATCGACGACGAAGTGAGACGAGATCTAGTGGACGACGGTCTTGTTCGTTCCTTGGATCGAATCGAGGGTTTCCTCTATTGCGCTGACATGGCAAATCGTGACGACGGAATGCGCGGGGAGGATGCCCATACAGAGTTGTTGAGTTTATCGCAGGGTAATGTAGAGTTTGGATTCCAAGTTATCTCCCGTCGGGCGCAGAATGCGAACCCAGAACAGCTTTCGCGTATGAGGCAAGCAATTGAAGATAGCCATAGGCTGGAGATTACTGGCAGGGTCTTTGGTCATCTGGCAACGCTAATTGATGCATATCAGATGCAGTTGAGACGTTAGGCATCGACCATGAACAGCACGTATTCACAATCCTACCCAACCTACAAACCCTCCGGCGTCCCCTGGCTCGGCGACGTGCCGGAGCACTGGGATGTGCGGCGGCTCCGGACTGTTGCGGAAATGCGTGTCAGCAACGTGGATAAGCACTCTAGGGAGGGCGAAATACCAGTCCGGCTTTGCAACTACACCGATGTCTACAAGAATGACCATATCAAGCAGGGAATCGCGTTCATGGGGGCTACGGCCTCAATGGACGAAATCGAAAGGTTCCGCCTAGAGCGAGGTGACGTACTCATTACCAAAGACTCCGAGACTTGGGACGATATTGGAGTTCCGTCCTTGGTAACGGAATCAGCCGACGACCTCATCTGTGGGTATCATCTAGCCTTGCTGCGGCCATCCAAAGACACTCTGGGGGCATATCTGGCCCGAGCTTTGCAGACCAATGAGGTAGCCTATCAGTTTCACGTAAGGGCGAATGGCGTTACTCGATACGGTCTTACCCATTCGAGCATCCAGTCGGTTCAGCTTCCTCTCCCACCCCTCCCCGAACAAACCGCCATCGTCCGCTACCTGGACCACGCCGATCGGCGCATCCGCCGCTACGTGAGTGCCAAGCGCAAGCTCATCGGACTGCTGGAGGAGGAGAAGCAGGCCGTTATCAACCGCGCCGTCACCCGCGGGCTGGACCCCAACGTCCGCCTCAAGCCCTCTGGCGTCGAGTGGCTGGGGGATGTGCCGGAGCATTGGGAACGGCTGCGACTCAAAACGATCCTCAGACCGATTGACCGAAGGTCAGTCACTGGTAGCGAGACGCTCTTGTCACTGCGCCGAGATCATGGCGTAGTAGTATACGCCGACCACTTTTCACGTCCTTCCCAGAGCAGGTCACTGGTTGGTTTTAAGCTGGTTGGGGTGGGTCAGTTGGTAGTCAACCGCATGCAAGCTAACAATGGATTGGTCTTTAACTCGGCTGTGGATCGCCTCGTAAGTCCTGATTACTCCGTGTTCGAAAAGAAGTATCCACTTCACATGCAATTCTTAAGTGATTTGCTTCGCACCAATTCCTATAGATCGTATTTTCGACGGAATTCTACGGGCCTGGGTACGGGCACGGCAGGCTTTCTGCGCCTCTACGACGACACTTTCCTTGAGACGAAAGTTTATTTGCCTCCCCTCCCCGAACAAACTGCCATCAAAGAGTATCTCGACAAGACCGCTGCATCCAGTGAAGCTGCTATCGCCCGCGCCCGCCGCCAGATCGAGTTGCTGGAGGAGTACCGCACACGGCTGGTTGCCGACGTGGTTACCGGCAAGCTGGACGTGAGGGACGCGGCAGAGCGACTGCCGGAGGAAGTCGGAGAGGATGGTCCGATAGACGATGATGGCTTCATGGAGGGCATTTTCGATGATGGCTATGACGCCAGCCAACCGCTAGAAGCGGAACAGGAGGCCACTGAATGATTGACTGGGAGAAGTGTCCGGCGGTGGAAAGCGTACCGGGCAAGGTGAGCGGCAATTGGGTATTCAAAGGAACTCGGCTGCCGGTGTACGCACTTTTCGAAAACCTTGCCGGAGGCGCCACCATATACGACTTCATGGAATGGTTTGAAGGCGCGGAGGAATCGGACCTGAAGGCAGTGTTGGAGCATGTCGCCCAAGACCTCCGGGCCAGGGTAAGCCATGAAAATCTTGTTTGACAACGGCTCACCGCGGCCGTTGCGCCACCGGCTCTTGGGACACCAGGTCGAGACGGCCCGGGAACGCGGCTGGGACACTTTAGACAACGGCGTCCTGTTGAACCAGGCCGAGGAAGCCGGTTTTGAAGTTCTGCTCACCACTGACCAGGGCATCCGATACCAACAAAATATGGCCAACCGGCAAATAGCCGTGGTCGTCCTGATGAACACCGACTGGTCCCGGATAGCGCGGCGAACCGAAGACATCCGCATTGCTCTCGAGGGCATACAACCCGGCGAAGTGAGGGAAGTACCGATCTGATGATGGACGGGGGGGCAGCGTGACCACCGACACCAGCGAACATGGCCTGGAAAACCTCATCTGCGCGGCGCTGACCGGGTTCGCCCGCAATCCGGCGCCCAACGGCGCCATCCAGCAGCGCCCGGCGGACTACGGCCCCGGCTGGCTGCACGGCGACCCGCAGGACTACGACCGGGAGCATTGCGTGGATCTGGCCCAGCTCTCCGGCTTCCTGCGCGAAACCCAGCCCGAGGCCGCCGCCAGATTGAGTTGCTGGGGGAGTACCGCACACGGCTGATTGCCGACGTGGTTACGGGCAAGCTGGACCTGCGCGGGGCGGCGGGGCAGTTGCCGGGGGGAGCTGGCGGGGAAGAACTCGAAGCATACACTTGAGCCGGGAACATCGGCTTCACTATACTGTGAATCACAGTTCCTGTGAGGACAGCGCATGAAGAATATCACAGTATCCGTTGACGAGGAGACACATAGGTTGGCGCGCATCCGTGCGGCGGAGTTGGACACGTCGGTTTCGGCGTTGGTGCGCGACTACCTGAATGCCCTGGTTGGTGAACCTTCGCCACAAGACGGCACCGGGACCAGTCCGGGGGAGACAGAGGCGGAACGAAGGCGCCGTTTGCTGCGCGAGGTATTCGCCAGCATTGATACGCAGGGCATTCGCTCACACACCTTCGGTGACCTGACGAGGGCTGAGGCGCATGACCGCAAGCGGGCCCGGGCGGAAGCGGCGGTAGAGGCTTGGCTCGCCGAGTACGAGGGCGAGCCGCATCGTGGCGGCTCAGTTGCCGGAGGAGGCTGACGGGTATAATGATGATGGGCCGGTAGAGGAGCCAGCGCACGATATGGAGGGCCGAAAGTGATTGATTGGGAGAAGTGTCCAGGAATCGAAAGCGTGCCGGGCAAGCTAGGCGGGGCCTGGGTGTTCACCAATTCCCGGGTGCCGGTATCGGCCCTGTTTGGGAACCTCGAAGCGGGAGCCACCATAGAAGAGTTCATGGACTGGTTCTACGGAGTAGAGGAATGGCAGGTCAAGGCGGTGCTGGAGCACGTAGTTGAGAACCTCGACGCCAAAGTCGCCCATTTGAAGCATGAAAATCCTGTTTGACCACAATACCCCCAGGGTGTTGCGCCGCCATCTGACGGAACACGCCATAGATACCGCCAGAGAAAGGGCTGGGCCGAACTCAGAAATGGAAGCCTGCCGGGCAATGGGGAAAGAGAAGGCTACGAGCTGTTGATTACCGCAGACCAGAGTATGCGCTACCAGCAGAACCTCAACCGCAGACAAATGGCAATCCTGGTCCTGGGCAACAACAGGTGGCCCTACGTCAGGCTGCAAGTGGCGGAAATCCGCACAGTTATCGACAGAATACAACCCGGCGAATTGAGGGAAGTCCCCATTCCGAGCAGTCGGGAAGGATAGCGTGACCACCGATACCAGCGAACATGGCCTGGAAAGCCTCATCTGCGCGGCGCTGACCGGCACGGGCGGCGGGGCGACCATCATCGGCCTGACCAACGGTGTCACCTAAAACGTGCGCGTGCGTTCGGTGGGCCCCTCCGGCCCCAGCGCCTGGGTTTCCGGCAGCGCCGCCCCGGAGAGGACCACCACCGTCTGGACCGCCACCCTCACGGCCAGGGACATCGACGGCAGCAAGCTCGGCTGCGCCAATGACGCGTCAGGCAAGGAGTGCATCCTCACCGACGACGAGTTCCGGTGCTGGGGGACCACCTTCCGCATCAAGAGGTGAAAAGCGTAATGTTCCGGCCGACAGGCTGAACCGGAGCCGATTCTTCCCGAGTGCAGGCTTCCAGCGTGGACAAGGTTTTCTCACTCCGGAAACCACTGTGGGAATCGTAATACGCGCGACGGAATGAATCAACTTCTGCACTAATCTGCGGGTGTTGAATGGAACTCCCTTATGGTTTGATGGGTTCCCTGTGGCTTGCTCCATGGTAGGCAACACGCCGTTCGACAGGGGTTCCGCCGCGTCTCTATTCCCCCACCGCCATCCGGTAGCCCTTCCGTGGCTCGGTGACGATGTACCTGGGGTTGGCGGCATCGTCTCCCAGCTTGCGGCGCAGCCGCTTCACCACGTTCCGCACCAGCCAGCCTTCGCCCACCCGCTCGGGACCCCACACCCGCTGGAGCAGCACGCTCTGGCTCAGCAGCAGGGGAGCATGGACCGCCAGCTCGTAGAGTACCGCGTACTCCGTGGCCGTCAGTTCTACCGGCTCCCCATCCACCGCCACCAGGCGCTGGGCGTAGTCGATACTCAGCCCACCCGTAGCAAAGGACACCGACGGCTCACCAGGGAGGGGATCCCGCCGCTTCCTGAGGGCGGCCCGGATCCGGGCCGCCAGTTCCGTCTGCGAGAAGGGCTTGACCAGGTAGTCGGCGGCCCCCATGTCCAGCGCACGGGCCACCGTCTCGTCCTGGCCGTAGGCCGACACGAAGATCACCGGCAGGTCCGCCGTCCTGCGGATGTCGTGCATCAGCTGGATGCCGTCGCTGCCCGGCAGTACCAGGTCCAGTAGGACCACGTGAGGATTTTCCGCCGCCATGAGGCGGGGCACCTCGGCCGGGTCGCCGGTGACTATCGGGGCGTAGCCCGCCCTGGTCAGGATGTCCCTGATGTAGCGCAAAGCCTGAGGGTCGTCGTCCACCGCCAGGACCCGCACCCGCTCTCTTGTCGTCCGCCTGGTACGGGCGGGGGATGACGGAGCCGGTGAGTCGGCAACCACCCCTTCTGCCACCGGCAGGGTGAAGGTGAACCTGGCCCCCAGGCCCAGGCCATCGCTCTCGGCCCGGATGCGGCCCCCGTGAGCCTCCACGATTCCCTTGCAGATGGCCAGCCCCAGCCCCGACCCGTCCACGCCCGACGGCGTGTCCCGGTCGAAAGCCCGGAAGAACTTCCTGAACAATTCCGGCAGCAACTCCTCCGGTATGCCCCGGCCCCGGTCGGCCACGGAGATCGCCACGTGGATTCCGTCCCGCGCCGCGCTCACCAGGATGGGCGAACCCTCCGGCGAGTACCCGGCGGCGTTGGAGAGCAGGTTGCTGAGCACCTGGACCACGCGCCTCCGGTCGGCCAGCACCATGGGCAGGTCCTCGGCCAGCTCCACCTGCAGGGGGTTCTTCGCGTCCCCGCTCTGGAACCGGCTCCCGGCCTCCTCCACCAGCGCGTGGATGTCCGTGGGCTCCGGGTCCACTACCAGGGCGCCGGTCTCGATCCGGGCCACGTCCAGCAGGTCGCCGATCAGGAAGCGCATATGCTCGGTCTGGTCCTGGATGATGCGGAAGAACGGGCGCATCTCCGCCGGGTCCAGCCGGGCCGATTCCGCAGCCAGGGTATCGGCAGACCCCTTGACGGACATCAGGGGCGTCCTGAGCTCGTGGCTGACCATGGC
>DAOUJS010000143.1:0-5907 GCA_034422355.1 Dehalococcoidia bacterium
AAAGGAGGAAGGGACTTATCTGGAGGTTCCCTGAGACCTGGGACTACCGGCCACCCGGTGCGCGGGGTCGTCGGCCAGGGTGCGGAACCAGGGGTTGATGGGTTCGTCCGTCCCGGCGACCTTGATACTGCCGCCGCCGCCCAGGCCGTGGACTTGGCCGTCGTCGTCCTGGTAGCTGCCCTCCACGCCCACGCCGTCGGTGTCCCGGTCTTCCGGCTGCACCTGGTAACTGAAGACGTGGGCCCGGTCCTCCTGATGGCGGTCGTAGTGGGCGCCCCGCCACCAGTCGGGACCGGCGCCCAGCCGCAGGGGCAGCAGCACCGGCGGTTCGACCTCCACCTCGCCGGTGAAGCGGGCAAGAATTTCGATCCTTTCGCCGGCCCGGTAGGCCGCGCCGTCCTCCGGGGCGGAGATAATCTCCAGGGCGTGGATGCCCACGCCGTCATCGTCGTGGATGGTGGCGGTACACCAGTGGTAGCGAGACCAGCCGTCGTGGTTGCCGTCGGGCCGGTCCCACGACGCATTCCTGAACTTGACCTGGAATTTTTCGTCCGGTTCGGGATACGGGTCCGCCACGGTGGGGAAATTGCGTCCCATCTTCCCCTTCCAGCGCTGGTAGTTGTTGGATTTCTGCCGCCGGTTTTGCACGTGGTGGTAGTCGGCGCCGTCGGCGGTCATGGCGTAGGTGGTCCAATAGACCTTCATGTGGTCGTTGCCCTTGCCCTGGCCGTGCAGGTTCTCGACCATCACCCGGTAGGCGTGGCCTTCATTTACGCTCCGGTCATAACATTCCAGCCTCAGGTGGGCTTCGTACTTGCCGGCCCCGTCGGCGTAGGCCGGCGGCTGGGACCGCACCGCCGCCAGCGCGACTACGGAAGTCAAGACCAGCGCGGCAAGGGCAGCGCAGGGGCGCAGTCCGGCGGGCCTGTGGATGTTCATAGCAACCTCCTTAGAGAGTTGGGGAACGCCTGGCAGCCGGCGGCGGACTGCCAGGTGCTCTATCAACGCAACTCGAAATATATAATATTATTATATAACAAGGTCATATAATTGGCGTGTTATTTATAGACCAAGGACGTGCAGAACGCGTGTAATTTTGCCGGCATGCCGAGGGGGACCGCGGGAATGAAGAGGGGAGCGGAGTCTATTTGCTTATAGCGTCATTCCGGCCTTGAGCCGGAATCCGGAAGGGTTGGGGTGTTGCGGCCCTGAACTCCGGCCCCGAATATGAGAGGCACGAACCGCCACGAATGAACACTTCTGAAAATTCGTGGCGATTCGTGGATAACTTCCCCCTACCGCCAGCGGGGGCCGAGCCGCATGGACGCGGGGACCCAGCGGCGGCGGCGTTTCCGGTGCCGGCTGTAAGCGTAGAGCAGGGCCAGCAGCAGGAATATCAGCAGCAGCCACAACCAGGTCAGGGGGTGGACCTCGGTAATGCCCCGCAATTGCCAGAAGGGGCCGTCGGCAACCTGCGCCGGGGGTTCCGGCGTGGGAGCCGCCACGGGTTCCTGCTTCAACTGCGGCGGCAGTGGGGTTGCCTCCGGCGCGGGCGCAGACAACGCGGGCGCCACGCCGACGGGCCCGGGAGTGCCCAGGGCCTGGGGCGCCACCACCATGACCGGAGTGGGCAGCCACAGGGCCCTCCGCTGCGGCGGCGGCGCCGGCAGGGGCCGGAGGGTAAACACGGGCAACGGCGTGGGCGTGGGTATGGCCAGCCCGAAGCCCATGGACACCGGACCCGCCACCGGAAGGGAGGCCGACACGCTGGCCGCGGCCGGCATGGCCGGCATGTCGGACGTGCCGTTGCCGGGGCCTTGGTAGTCGCCGCCAGGGCCGCCGTCGTTGTCGGGGTTGATGGGGTTGTCCGGTTCATCGTTGTTGTCGGAATCGTCGTCCTCACCGGGCGGGCCGTTAATCGGGTCCTTCGGTTCAGGCACCTCCGGGTCAGGCGTCGGCTCAGGCGTCGGCGTCGGCGTCGGGTCGGGGCTCGGCTCAGGCGTCGGCGTAGCGTCAGGCGTCGGTGTCGGGTCAGGACTCGGATCAGGTGCCGGCGTAGGGTCAGGCGCCGGCGTAGGGTCCACCGGATCCGGCGTAGGCTCAGGCGTCGGCTCGGTGTCCGGCGGTTCCGGCTCAGGCCCCACCGGGTCCGGAACGATGGGATCAGGCGCCTCCGGTTCGGGCTGCGGCGGTTGTGGCGCGGGTGTGTGGATTTCGCCGGGGTCCGAGAATGGACTGGCGCCCTCGTGGTTGACGGCCCGCACGATTACCTCGTAGTTGCCGCCGCGTACCACGCCCCCGATGTACGCTACGGTATCCGTGCCAGGCGACTTGTGGACTTCCCAGCCCTCTTCTTCCTTATAGCCCTGGTCCAGTTGCCGGTACCGAAGCCGGTAGCCGGTGATGGGCGGGCCCGTGTTGACCGGTTCCGTCCAGATTACGTGCAGCCGGTCGCCCTGCGCCTCGTCCCTGGAGCTCAACGCCGCCCGGGTTACCAGCGGACGGTCGGGCTGTTCCGGCGGCTCGTCCACGTCGGTAACGCCGATGGTCAGTTCCTTGCTGGCGTCGGCCACGAACTCGCTCTCTGCATTGCCTTGGGCGTCCTTCCTGTCGCTGGCCTCCACGGTAACGGAGTACAGCGTAGGGCCGGCCTCGAAGTCCAGCACGGCGCCCGGGGCCACGCTTATTTGCCCGCTCGCGAAGTTGATGACGAAATTGGCGGGTACTGCGGTGTTGAAGCCAAGTGGGGCGTTCGGGTCTTCCTCCTCAGGGACGGTGTCATAGATCAGCCGGTACTCCAGGGTGTCGCCGTCCGGGTCCGAGGCCGTTATCGGGTCACCGACGGGGGTACCCGCGGGAGAGTTTTCCGGTACCGAGAGGTCCGCGTCCGGCAGGTCGAAACCGTCCCCGTCCGGGGGCCCCATTTCGGGCGGCTGCGGGTCCTCCGGGCTCGGGTTGGGGCCCAGTTCCGGTATCTCCCATTCCGGTAATTCGGGGTCCGGCTCCGGCTCGGGTTCCGGATCTTCCTCGGGGAACTCGGGCGTGCGGTTCAGCCCGCTGATGTCCGACCACTGGCTCCAGCCCTCCCGGCTGTGGGCCCGCACCCGGGCCTCGTAGCTGCCGGCGCCGGTGATAGTGTACGCCAGGGTGGCAACGGTGGTGTGCGAAACAGTGGTCCACGCATCGCCGCTGCCCGTGGTACGGTAATCCAACTCGTACTCGTCGATGGTCTCGCCATGGGCGTCGGGCGCCGTCCAGGTCACATCCGTGGCAGCATCGGCCAGCGCCAGGGTTGGCGGTTCCGGCCGGTCCGGCGGCGGGATGTCGGCCACCCGGATGGTTATCCTGCTCACCGCCTGGCCGTCGGTCCCCACCGTGTATTCCACTTCGCCCAGGTACTCTTGCGTCGTCTCGTAGTCCAGGGTGGCGGTGCCGACGCTGATCACGCCGGTGTCGGCGTCGATGGTGAACAGGCCCTGCAGGCTGCTGCTCAGGGAGTAGCCCGACAGGGGCAGGCTCCCTATGCCCGCCACCGACCCTGGAATCTCCGTTCCCGTCGGCGAGTTCTCCGCGATCTGCGGTCTTTTCCGCCGCAAGCCGTTAAAGTTGAAACTGCGCTCGGCCCTTCCGCCGTAACCGTCGGTAACCCCGTAGGTAACCCGTGCGCGGCCCGGGTTGATTACGTTCATCCGCATTGCGCCGTTGCTGCGGAGATTGGTTCTCACCAGGCCTTCGGGGTCTGACCCGACGAAGGGCGTCAGTTCGTCGCCGTCGCGATCGTCGAAGTAGGTCTCGTTTATGATGCCGGTGTTGTAGATGATGCCGGACCAGCCTGTGACATCCAGCACGTACGTGCCAGTGCCCGCAGGGAAATGATTGGTGGTCCCCGTACCGGGCTCCGACCAGTCGCCTTGCCCGTGACCGTTGGCGGCGCTCATCCGGGCCTCGTACTCAGTGCCAGGCTCCAGGCCCCATATTGTCACGCTGAGAAGTTGGGGCGCAACCATACTGGTGCGAGGTGTCCACGCGAGCTCTCCCCGCTTGCGGTACTCGATGTAGTAGCCAGTTATTCTCTCAAGGTCCGGTTCGGGTGTAACGCCCGGCTGCGGGTTGTCCGGAGGTCGCTGCGTCGGGCCATCCTCGGTTGGCCGCGGCATCGCGCTCTCCCAGCGGATCTTCAGTCCGGTCCTGGGGGCGGTAGCGGAAGGGGCCCGCTCCAGGGTTGGCGGACTCACCTTGTTGGGCGCTTGACG
Organism: Dehalococcoidia bacterium; assembly: GCA_034422355.1. GTDB lineage: Bacteria > Chloroflexota > Dehalococcoidia > Lucifugimonadales > UBA3495 > CATOSP01. The sequence goes on from DAOUJS010000143.1 coordinate 4,254, forward strand.
GTTCAGCAACTGGCGCTCGCCAGGGGGCGACCAGTCGCCGGTGCCTTCGGCGTTAGTGGCGTTCACCCTCACCTGGTAGGTGGCGCCGGGGGTCAGGCTTCCGATGGTCGTGCTGGTGCCAGTGCCCGTGAAGCCGGTGTCGAGCCAGTCCTCCGTATCCTTCTCCCGGTATTCCACCCCGTACCCGGTGATGGCCCCGCCGCCGTCGTTGGGGGCCGTCCAACTGACGTCCAGTACCGTGTTCTGGCGGACCTCGTTGCGGGTCACAGCCGGCCGGGCCGGCGCGTCAGGGGCCACGATGTTAATGATGTTGAACAATATCGTCGCAGTGTCATCAGGGGTGCAGGGCGCCGTCTCTCGGAGGCCGTTTTCATCCTCGCAGTCGGTAACACGCACGGTCGTGACGTGCTGCTTCAAGACGTGGTCATCCCAATAGTCGGACTCGTAGTCCAGGCTTGCGCTGTGCTTGCCCACAGTGAACTGGGCTGTTAAAGGATTGAAGCGAAAAACGAAGAGGTCCGTGTCAATGGGGTCGTTTTCGTCTCCCCCGTATATGGACCCGTAAGACAGGAAACTGTATCCCAGGGGGTCGCCGTCAAGGTCCACGGCCGTAACCGGATCGCCGACCAGTGTTCCCCTCGGCGAGTTCTCCCGGAGGTTGAACTCTCTGTGGGCAAAATCCCAGCCAAGAACAGGGTCTGTTCTCCGGGGGTCAGGGAACCGGGGCTTGGTGACTGGGCCCACCGCCACCTGGTCACTACCCCCAGTGTTGCTGTGGCCGGCCGGGTCCGTGAAGGCGCCGGGGAGCACCGACACCCTCACCTGCCCATCTCCGGCGGGCTCGATCTCGGCAGTGTATTGCCACTGGCTGTCGGGGACCTTGGCGAAGGAACCCGCCACAACCGAGCCGCCGTGCACCAGAATGTCGTTCTCCTCGAAGGTGTCGACAGGCTCCGTCACGTCGAAGGTAACGGTGAAGTTGTTGTCCGACGGCAGCGGCCCTTCGGGCGCGATGACGGTCAGTACGGGGCGGTCCGCATCCACGGGGAATTTCTTTATTCCGCTGCTCTTCCCCCACTGCCGCCCTTCGACGGAAATGTGCATCAGCCCGGTGAAGTCGTCCCTGGGGAACCATGTCCGCTTGGGCTGGAGGATCGCGATTATCCGATAGCTACTGCCCAGCTTTTTATAGCTCCAGCTCAGCATTTCGACATTCCAGGAGTTAAAATGGACGCGGCCGGCGGTGTCCGAAAGCGGGTAGTATATTCTGATTTCCACCGGGTCAGAGGTGATCCAAGTCGAGGTAGGCCCGTAAACTTCGATGGATCTCACGCGTTTCGGCACGCTCCGCCCGGAATTTCCGGACTCTTGGGAAGCAGCCGGAATCATGATTGAATACGACTTTCCGCCGTCGGGCAATTCTGTAATGTCCAGCGCCGGCTTGGTTTCTTCCTCCCCTTGCTGAGCAGCTTCTTCCGTGGGTTCCGGCGCAGGCTCTTCCGTGGGTTCGGGGGTGGGTTCCTCAGTGGGTTCGAGGGTAGGCTCATCCGTGGGTTGGGGGGTAGGTTCCTCCGTAGGTTCGGGGGTAGGTTCCTCCGTAGGTTGGGGGGTAGGTTCTGCCGTAGGTTCGGGGGTGGGCTCCTCCGTGGGTTGG
>DAOUJS010000144.1:0-19846 GCA_034422355.1 Dehalococcoidia bacterium
GGGTCGTGGAGCGGCAGCATCGGATTGTCCGGGTGCGGTTCCACGGTGGAGGTCCAGTCGATGCCGGGGGTTGGCGTGGGAGTTGGAGTCGTTTGTGGGTTGGCCTGGGCTATGGCCGGCTGCTCCGGCGAGTCCGGTTGCGTGGTCGGGCCGCAGGCCATGAGCGCGAGAGTCAGGGCGATGGCCAGTCCTGCGGCCAAGGTCCATAGGAAGGTTCTGGTGTTGCTCACGGGTTTCTCCTTATGGAAATAGGAAGGGGCCGGTTCGGCCTACCTGAGCTGGGCTGTGCCCTGGCTGACGCGACCTGCGATGCCGTCACCCAGCAGCCCGCCCAGTCTCCGGCAGACCGTCGCATGGGCCTCCCCAGGATGTCTGACAATTCCAAGGAATTGTCAGAGGCCGGTCACTGCTCGGGCGGCCCGGTGACCTCTTCGGCCACGGCCATCCTGTACCCAACCCTGGGTTCGGTGATGATGTACCTGGGGTCGGCGGCATCGTCTCCCAGCTTGCGGCGCAGCCGGTTCACCACGTTCCGCAGCAGCCAGCCCTGGCCCAACCGCTCCGGGCCCCACACCCGCCGGAGCAGCAGCCGGTGGGACAGCACCCTGGGCGCCTGGACCGCCAGTTGGTAGAGCACCGCGTACTCCGTGGCCGTCAACGCCACCGGCTCCCCGGCCAGCGTCACCCGGCGCTGGACATAGTCGATGCCGAGGTCTCCCAGGGCAAAGGATACCGTCGGCTCGACCGGGGAGGGTTCGAGCCCCCGGCGCAGCGCGGCCCGGATCCGGGCGGCCAGTTCCGTGGAGGAGAAGGGCTTGACCAGGTAGTCCGCCGCCCCCATGTCGAAGGCCCGGGCCACGGTGTCGCCCTGGCCGTACTCCGACAGGAAGATCACCGGCACGTCGGCCATCCGGTGGACTTCGTTCATCAGCTCGATGCCGTCGCTGCCGGGCAGCGCCAGGTCCAGCAGCGCGAGGTGGGGTCTGTGCTCCGCCATCAGGCGGGGCACGTCGGCGGGGTCGCCGGTGGCGACGGGCGCGTAGCCCGACCGGGTGAGCACGTCCCGCACGTACCGCAGCGCCTGGGGGTCGTCGTCCACGACCAACACCCGCACCCGGCCCCGGGCGGCCCGGCGGGAACGCGGAACGGAGGAAACCGGAGCCGGAGGGGCGAGCGAGGTCTCCGCCGCCGGCAGGGTGAAGGTGAACCTGGCCCCCTGGCCCGGGCCGCCGCTCTCGGCCCGGATGCGGCCCCCGTGGGCCTCCACGATTCCCTTGCAAATGGATAGCCCCAGCCCCGACCCGTCGACGCCTGGGACCGTGTCAGCGTCGTAGCCCCGGGAGTACCGGCGGAACAGCTCCGGCAGCAGCTCCGCCGGTATGCTCCGGCCCTGGTCGGAGACGGACACCGCCACGCGGCTCCCCTCCCGCACGGCGCTCACCACGATGGGCGACCCCTCGGGTGAGCGGCCGGCGGCATTGGCGAGGAGGTTGCCCAGCACCTGGACCATGCGCCGCCGGTCGGCAAGCGCCATGGGCAGGTCCTCCGCCAACTCCACCTCCAGGGGGTTCCTGCTATCACCGCCCAGGAACCTGTTCACCGCCTCGTCCACCAGCGTTGGCAACTCCGTCGGCTCCGGGGCCACCGGCAGTGCGCCCGTCTCGATGCGGGCCACGTCCAGGAGGTCGCCGATGAGAAATCGCATCCGGTCCGACTGGTCCCGGATGACGCGGAAGAACTGGGCGGTCTCGGCGGGGTCCAGCTCGCCCGCCGTCTCCAGCAGGGTGGTGATTGAGCCCTTCACCGCCGCCAGGGGCGTCCTCAGCTCGTGGCTGACCATGGCCAGGAACTCGGCCCGCAGCCGCTCCTGTTCCTCCAGGGGCGCGAGGTCCTGCAGGGTTACCATGAAGGACGCCAGCCGCCCGGGCCGGGAGTAAACCGGCGTGGCGTTCAGCAGGACGCTGACGCTGCGCCCGCCGGGGACCAGCAGCGCGACCTCCTCGGCCCGCACAGTCTCCCCGGCCCGCAGCACCTCGGCCAGGGGCAGCTCCCGCAGGGAGACCTCCCTTCCGTCGGAACGGACGCAGGTCATCACCTCCAGCAGTTCCTCCACCGGCTGGTCTCCGTCCCGCAGCCCGTCCACGATGCGCGCCGCCTCCCGGTTGAAGAACCGGAGAACTCCGGTAGCGGCGTCGAAGACCACCACGCCCACCGGCGAGGTGTCGACCAGGGTCTCCAGGTCGGCCCGGGCCCGCCGCTCCTCCCGGTGGGTGCGGGCGTTGGCGATGACCAGGGCCGACTGGGAGGCGAACATCACCAGGGTCTCCTCGTCGGCCCGGCTGAACTCCCGGCCCGGTTCGTCGCTCCCCACGCAGATGTGGCCGGCCCGCGCGCCCTGGTGGAGCATCGGGGCCGACATGAAGGCGGTGAGGGACACGGGCGGGCGGAACCCGGCCAGGCCAATCGACGCGGCGAACTTCTCCAGCCGGCCCACCCGCAGCGGCCCCGGCAGGGCATTCAGGTACTGGAAGAACTCCGGGCCGCCAGCGGTCTGCCACAGCCGCTCCAGTTCCTCGGGGTCCAGGCCCAGGGCCAGGTGGCCGTCAACCCGGCCCCGGTCGTCCAGGGTGGTGATCACCGAGTGGGACGCGCCGGTCAGGGAGCGGGCGCCCTCCATCACGGACTTCAGGGCCGCGTCAACGTCCAGGCTCTCGTTGATGCGCAAGCTGGCCGCGCTGAGGCGGGACAGGCGTTCCTGAAGGGCCACGATCTGCCGGTCCCGCCGGTCTGGCTGTCCCATTCTTCCTCCCGTTCCGGTCTCATAGATGTTCAGACATAATTATATAATTGATTAAACAAAATAGACCATAACAAATTCCCCACTTATATAGATTATGGTGTAGGGTTCTTATGGGGTCCTGCGCCAATGCCGACGCGGGAAACCGGGTCCGCGAGCCGGAGGTCCTGTCCGGTGGAACAGGCCGGGAAGGCTGGGCGCAGTCGAAAGGAGTCCGTCACATCATGTTCGATGCCAGCAGAAACGCCGGGAAGGCAGGCCGCCTGCCAGGAGCGGCCATACCCCTGTCCCCCCCCCCCCCCCCGACTTTCCCTTCTGAAAAACGCCGGAGGTCCGGCATAACGCGGGCCGGCTTCCTCCGCCTCCCGCTCCTGCCGCTGGCCGCCGCGCCGGGTTCCCTGGCCCTGTCAGCCCCCCGATTCCCCCCGGCCTATAGTTTCCCGATTCCACTCGCGGAGACTGCCTGCCAGGGTCTTGATTCCGGTCTAGCAGCCGTTGAGCGAGATTATCCATTTCCGTGTGTGACCTTTTACCTGGGATGAGCGCTGGCGAACAGGGGAATCTCTCCGGAAAGGAGCGTTACAAGCGGCTCTTTGACCTTACCGCTCTGCTTTGCGTTTACCTGGCGTTTCTTCCCATCTGGGCGCTGGTGTGGTCGCTGATACCTCTGCTGATATTCCTGGAGGACAGGGGGCCGGTCTTCTACCGGCAGAAACGGTTGGGCAAACACGGCAAGCCCTTCCTGATGGTGAAGTTCAGAACGATGATTCCGGACGCCGACCGCAAGGGCCCGATGCTTGCCGCGGTCAACGATTCGCGCATCACCCGGGTCGGCAAATACCTGCGACTCAGCCATCTCGATGAGTGTCCGCAGGTCCTGAATATCCTGAGGGGGGAGATGAGCATAGTGGGACCCCGGCCCGCGCCGACACAGGACTACGAATGCGACGACCTGGGGATGTCCGAGTTCAGCCGGAGACTGGCGGCGCTCCCCGGCATTACGGGTCTCGCCCAGGTCCGGGTGGATGCGTGGGCGACGCGGAGGGAGAAACTGCGTTACGACCTGCTGTACATCCGCAACATGGGGCCCTGGCTGGACCTGAAGCTGATCGCCATGTCGGTCCCGGTGGTCCTGAGGGGGGGACCGAAGGCGGCGGGCAGCGGGCAGGGCCATAGCGCCGCTCCCGATACGGAGGCCGGGCCACCGATGCCGGAAAGCGAAGTTCCGGCCGGCCCAGGCAAGTGACCACAGCGAAAGAGTCCGGGTGAACCTGGCCGAGCCTGGCGGTTACAGGCCGGAAGCCCGATATGAGCCAACAGCGCCCTGTTGAGCCGTGTTGGCGGCCAGCCCAGAGGTGGAGAGATTAGCGGAGAATGATCAGTCCAGACGAGGTTACGGTAATCGGCGCAGCCGGGCATATAGGACTGGGCTTCAGCCTCGTCCTGGCAAACGCCGGTTACCTGGTACACGGCGTTGACATAGACGATGAGGCCGCGGCGGGCATCATGTCGGGCCGGCTGCCCTTCCACGAGGAGGGGGCGGAGCCAATCCTGGAGCGGGCGCTGGCGACGGGTTCGCTCCGCATGGGGAACGACCTGTCGGTGATTAGGCGGACCAGGCACATCGCCGTCCTGATAGGCACTTCCCTGGATGAGAATCTCACTCCCCGGATGGACGCCCTCTATGACCTGGTGGATGACCTGGCCCGCCACCTCGTGCCCGAGCACGTCCTGATGCTGCGGAGCACACTGGTCCCGGGCGCCACCGACAACATCGCCAGGCAGTTGGCGAGGGCCACTTCGCTGGAGATCGGCAGGGACCTGCACCTGGCCTGCCTTCCCGAGCGCAGCGTCCAGGGCCAAGCGATCAGCGAGATGCCGAGGCTGCCGTCCATAATCGGCGCGTACACCCAGGAGGACTTCGATATCGTTTCCCGATTCTGCCGGACGTACTCGTCGGGAGCGTGCCTGCGCGTGACCCCCCTGGAGGCGGAATTCGCAAAGCTGATGGCCAACACGGCGCGGTACGTGCAATTCGCCCTGGCCAACGAGTTTGCCCTGATCAGCGCCCCCTACGACGTGAATATCAACCGCATCATAGAAGCGGCCAACGCGGACTACCCGCGACTGGACATGCCCACCCCGGGCCTGAACGTGGGCGGGCCCTGCCTGTACAAGGACAGCCTGATGCTGGCCGACGGCATTCCGTGGAACACCCTGACGAGCACGGCGGTGGGGGTCAACGAGAGAATGCCGGCCCAGGTGGTCCGGCGGCTGGGCGAGTATCCCAACGTGAAGAAAGTGGCGGTCCTGGGGATGACCTTCAAGGCCGGGTCGGACGACATGCGCAACTCGCTGGGCCCCAAGCTGCGGGACCGGCTGCGGAACGCCGGCTTTGCGGTGGTGTGCGTCGAACCGAACCTGGAGGGGTACGACGATCTTCGAGACATAGCGGGAAGCGACGCGGTGGTCCTGATGACTCCCCATGATGAGTTCGGCGATTGGAACGCGGTGCGGGCCCACGTCCGGACTCCCCGTTGTGTCTACGTCGATACGTGGGGCCGGTGGGAACCGATCCGCTACCGGACCAGGGGAGGATTCTGGCAGGACGGCGCAGAAGGAGGGAGCGAGTATGAAGGTGCTTGTCGCGGGTAGCGAGGGCAGCCTGATGCAGCGGGTGATCCCCCTGCTGCTGGAAGCGGGCCACGAAGTCCTGGGCTGCGACCACATGCTCAGGTACGGGGAGATTCACCGCCGGCGGAGCTACGATTTTCGCCGGTGCGACCTGTGTTCCGAGGCCGAGGCTGCCGAGGCGGCCGCGGGCGTTGACGTGGTGCTCCAGGCCGCCGCGCAGGTGTACGGGACCAGGGGGTTTCACACGCGGGGGGCCGATATTCTCTCCGGCGACGTCCGGCTCCACGCCAACCTGCTCCAGGAGTCGGTACGGCAGGGGGTCCAGCGGTTCGTGTACATCTCGTCTTCGGTGGTATACGAGAAAGCCGACACGTTTCCCCTGGCCGAGGGCGACACGGAGGGTATGGAGCCTCCATCCACCGACTACGGGCTGTCCAAGCTGGTGGGGGAACGGCTGTGCGCGGCCTACGAGAGGGACTACGGCCTGCCCTACACCATTTGGCGGCCCTTCAACATCATCACCCCGCAGGAGGAAGCGGACGCCGTGCAGGGCATGAGCCACGTATTCGCCGACTTCATCGCCCTGCTGCTGTTGCGAAAGCAGAATCCCATGGACATTATCGGGACCGGCTATCAGACCAGGTGCTTCACGTGGATAGATGACGTGGCGGCTCCCATTGCGCAGCGCCTGGTGTCGGAGGAGACTCGCAACGAGGTATTCAACCTGGGCAATATGGAGCCGGTCACGATGCGGGGCCTGGCGGAACGCATCTACGCCAAGGGAGTCGAACGGGGCGTCATCAAACCGGGCGGCGCACTGGCATTCAACTGCCTGCCCGCGTACCCTGCCGACGTGCAGCGCCGGGAACCGGACAGCAGGAAAGCCATGGATCTGCTGGGCTGGCGGCCGACGGTCGGGCTGGACGAGGCGCTGGACCGTTGCATTGAATACGCGCTGGGGTGAGAGAGCTGCCGGGAGGCCAAATTATTGAACTTCCCAAGTTGTTGAATTCTTGCGGCTTTATGCAGTCTTGTCAGGAGGAATCAAGTTGTTTGCGCTGCTAGTTGTTACCGGCTACATAGGTCCGGGATCGGGCATGGCTTCCCTCGGCGCTCTGTTGGCCCTTTTTGCGGTGCTGGCGCTCGTGGTGGTCGGATTTGTGCTGTATCCGGCCCAACGCCTGCGGCGGCGGCTCAGGAAGCGGCGCCAACGGGGAGTCGAAGGTATGGAGAACTATCATAACCCTCAAGCATAACCCTCAGAATTGGCAATCATGTCCGCGATAGTCGTTGCCTGCCTGTCGGTGGCGCTGTTCTGCGCAATGTGCATGGTCTTCCGGGTCAATTCCGTCTCTCTCGATGTTCTTCGCCTGTCCAGAGAGGCTTTCTCCATTCTGGCGGACCCGGACCTGCCAGACTCCCTCAAGGAGGCGACGGCCCGCAAATACTCGGGGCGTCTACTGTTGCGGTTCCTGGCCTTGACGCTGCTGAGCGCGATTGCCGGGTGCGTGAGCATCGGCTTTATGGCGTTGATGGACCTGGCCGGGGTCGCGCCGATGGGAGCCACCACGTCGGCGCTGAGCAACTGGCTATTCCTCATCATTGTATTTCCGGTCTGCGCTCTGGTCAGGCTAGTAATTCTGCTGCGGCAGTCGAGGTTGCGCTGATGAGCTTAGAATCTCGTTACTCCCGCTTGGACCGGCTGCTGCACAAGCTCGCCTTCTCGACTATCGAGATCCAGAAGGTGCTGGCCGATTTCGAGACCCGCCTCTACTCGGCAAGACTCGAAGGCATGGACGTAGCCGGGCCGGTGTTCATCACCTCCCTGCCCAGGTCCGGTACCACCCTGTTGCTGGACTTGGTCGGGTCAGCCGACGGGTTCGGAACCAACACCTACCGGGACATGCCGTTCATTTTAATTCCGGTGCTGTGGGCGCAGGTTTCGCCCCGCCAACGTGATGAGACCGAAGTCGAGCGGGCTCATGGCGATGGCATGACCATCGGGGTTGACAGCAGGGAGGCATTCGAGGAGGTCCTCTGGCGAGCCTTCTGGCCCGATAAATACCTCGCGGACCGCATTACTCCCTGGGACGCTGAAGACGGGGGCAGGCAGGATGAGTTCGATGGATTCTTCCTGTCCCATATCCGAAAGGTGCTTTATCTCCGGGGCGCGTCCAGGTATGTTTCAAAGAACAACGTCAATATCTCCCGGTCACGTAAGCTCGCCAGCATGTTTCCCGATGCAGTCGTCCTGGTGCCGTTTCGAAACCCTGCCGATCATGCCGTATCCCTGTGGCGGCAGCACATGGCATTCGTGTCGATTCATCAATCAGAGCCCTTCACCAAGCGGTACATGGCTGACCTCGGACACTTCGATTTCGGCCTCAACCTCCGCCCAATGAACTTCAATGGCTGGCTCGACGTCGAGAACGTCAACTCGCCGGACACCACCGACTTCTGGCTGCGCTATTGGTGTGTGACCTTCGAGGCCGTGCTGAACGACCCTACCGGCCAGATCGTACTGCTGGACTACGACCGCCTGTGCAACGATCCTGTCTACGGGCTGGAACGGCTTGGCGACTTGTTGGGTACTGATCTTTCCCGGGAAGCAGGACGACTGAGGAGGCCAAATTCCTATGGCCCCGGACCGGACGCCAACGCAGATCTGACGCTACGCGCGGCACTGTTGTGGCAGGAACTGAAGATTCGCGCAGTCAACGCCCGCTGCTGACCAGAGGGCAAATTAGCGTGAATTTAGCAATTTCAGCAATAGGACCGCTACGTGGAAGCGGGCTGGTGCCGGCCGGTTGCCGGCGGACGTATCCGTGGTTCCTCGGCCTGTACCTGGGCATTGCTCCATACTACTATGCCCCCAATGTACCGGACGAAACCATCGGCGCGGTCAAAATCCTTGTCTTCCTGTTAGCCGTCGCCACAACTTCGGTCGCTGCCCTATCTTCCGGAAGTTTTCGTCCGCCGGCCGGTCTGCTTGGCCCCCTGGGATTCGCCGTGCTGGCGGTCCTGTCCATTCCCGGGTTTCTACAGGGCCATGTCGCCTGGTCGGTTGAGTACGCTATTGATCTGGGCCATGCCGCCGCTGTCTGCTGGCTGTTCTTTTGGATAGCCCGCAGCGGCGAGGACCTGCGGCGCATTGTCGTCCCAGCCCTGGCGATTCTCTACGGCATACTGGCAATACAGGTAATCTCCATGCTGGCGGCATCGGACTGGAACTGGTCTCGACTCTGCGGTTTCACCGAAGACGACCCGTTTAAGCTGTACCATAACAAGGACGGCACCGCCTCGGTGGTTGCACTGTGGCTGCCCGCCGGCGCTCTGCTCTTCGCCAGGCGGCCAGCCTGGTCCCCCTGGAGCATCGGAGCCGCCCTCTTCCTGACCATCCTAGTGCTGGCGACCTGCTTCATGACCACCGCCAGGACGATGATGCTGATTTTGCCAGTGCTGTCGTTGGCCCTGATGCTGCGGCGAGAAATCAGGGGTTGGGCCACCGGAATGGTCATCGGGTCCGCCCTTGTCGCCGCCACGGCCATAGCCTCATTTGCGGTCCTGGGAGATCAGTCCTGCTTCTATTACCTGAGCTTCAATCAACAGGCCGCATTGTTCATGGACCGACAGGCGCCGGACCAACAGGCGCCGGACCGACAGGTGCCCTTCGCCCCCATAAGACCCCACATACTTCCTTCCCACCTGCCGGAAGGCAAGGATTCTGAGCTGATGAAGCGCCTGGAAGTTTTCTCAGTATATCGATTGGGGCATTTCCTGTTAGCCCATGACAAGATACGCGAACGGCCTCTGGCGGGGCATGGGTTCGGCAAAGTCAAGGTGGAATGGGAAGGACGTGAGATTCACAACCTTTGGCTCAAGTTTTGGGTCTATACGGGCGTACTCTGGCCTGCCTGGTTTGCCCTGATGGCCGGCTCCGTGCTGTACCGGGGAGGTCAACTGATGCGTCGGCGCATGGCAAGAACCGACGCGCTGCTGGCCGCGGCCGGTCTGTCCGTGCTCCTGGTGGCGCTCCTGATGAGCTGGGTGACGCCGGCGTTCTGGTTCGGCGCCTCCAACATCAACACTGTCATCTGGGCCGCGGCCGGTATCATCCTGGGACTGCATGGCCGGCTGATTGGGGCTACCGCGGCGCCTTCCGAAAGCCGCATGACCTTGCCAGAACGGCTGCAAGCCACATTGCGATCCGTACGTAAGGCAACAGCTGGCAGGCTGCCCTGGGCATACCGTTGAGCTGCCAGGCAGTTCCCATTTCGTAGCAACACCTGGTGCGCTGGCTGACTGAGCCGGTGGTCATGCCGCCGAGCCGGAATACGGTTGTCAGCCGGTCCAGGTTGAGAAAAACCACCTTCTCCCGGAACATCAGCCTGAACAGGAGTTCGTAGTCCCCGCTGTTAGCAAAACCTTCGTTGTACGGGCAATGGCGTTCCAACACGCTCCGCCGGTAGAACACCGCCGGGTCCGGAGGCTGCCATCCGAAATACCAGTACAACCTGTTGGGAGACCTGGACCCCCACGTTGTCATTGGCCGGCCGGATTTATCCAGCACCAGCGCATTACCGTAGATAATGCCGGTCTCCTGCCCTGCCGTCCTGAAGGCTTCGACCACGTCAGCCAGGACACGGTCGTCGGCCAGATAATCGTCTGCGTTGAGGAATGCGACCACTTGGCCGGTTGCCTGGGCCAACCCCTGGTTCCTGGCCCGGTACATTCCCTGCCGGGCGGGGTTCCGCAGGACCTTGATGCGGTCTCCGTAGGATTTCAGAATCGCCTCCAGCTCGCCGTCAGTCTCGTCGCTGACGACTATGATCTCGACCTGGCAGTCCAGTTTCTGGTCCAACACGGAGTCCAGGGCCCGCGCCAGCCGCGGGTCCCGATACACCACCGAAATTATGGTGACGGTGGTTATGTCTTCATTATCCGGGCAACCGCATTCGGGCTTCGGTTGCCCGGCCGGAGCCGCATACGTCATCTGCCCTGGCCGTCCCGAAGGGTTCCCGGGGCGGGATCATTTCGGAAAGGGCTCCTGGCCACCGCGTCCGCGAATGACAATACCCAGAAGAATACGATCAACATCGGCGCGAGTCGGCAAAGGGCAGGGTGCAAGCCGTTGAACTGCCAGACAAGCCGGTGTTCCCGGGCCATCTTCAGCCGCTGGCCTACGGAACAGTTTGACATTCCCCCTTTCTCCATCTTCGCTACTGTCCGGCGCAACCACCGGAAGGGCACACGCTCCCTGGCAAGAAGCCGGAACAACAGATCTGCGTCGCCGGCGATTTCAAAGCATTCGTGGTAACGGTGCCCTCGATCAAACAACTCCCTTCGATAGAAAATCCCCGGGTCGGGCGGCAGCCAGCCCAGATACCAGTTCAACATCGTAGGCTTCTTCGGCACCCGGGTGATCAGCACCTTGCCGTGCCGGTCCACCTTATGTATGTTCCCGTAAACCAACTCGACCACCGGTTCGGACCGGAACGCCTCCACGATGTCGGCCAGCACTGCGTCGTCCGCGTAGTAATCGTCCGCATTGAGGAAGGAGATTATCTGCCCGGTAGCAACAGCGAGGCCCTGGTTCCTGGCCCGGTACATTCCCCCCCTGACCGGGTTCCGGAGCACGACGATCCGGTCGCCATAGCGCTCCAGGATTTCGTTCAGTTCGTCGTCCGTTTCATCGCTCACGACCACCACTTCTATTTCGCAATCGACCTTCTGGCTCAGCACCGAGTCCAGTGCGCGAGACAGCCTGCGGTCCTGATACACAACGGTGATGACGGACAGCTTATCGATAGAGCTACCCATGTTCACATGACCTCTCGCCAAGTCCTGCGATACCGGCATGGCATGTGCCGCAGCCGGTCCCGCGCAAGATATGATACACAATAACCGCAACCGCGGGGAGCAAAAGGCTGAACCACGACGCACGACATGCTTCCGTCAACAGGGGCGGATTACCGTTCACATGGGCAGCGATGGCGGCTCGGTTGAGTGCGCCGGGTCGGGGGTTGCCGACGTACATAGGCTATCGGCTGGATACTCAATTCTGATATAGACCGGCAACACTGTCGATGCGCCGGGTGATTTTTAATCCAATCATCGCCTGAACGATGCTGACCGGCTCGCGCCATCGGCGCAGCCAGATGGACATGGTGCGGCGGCGGAACACCCGCCATAGCGGCAGTCCTTCGTGTTCCTGGAGGTCGAGCAGGCTGAGCAAAAGGGCAACCCTCCAGATAGCAACGTCCCTCAGACGTATCCGCAGCCGTTTGGAAGGAGTCCACACAGAGAACATTCGCTTGCGAACGCAGTCATTGGCATCCAACAGCGTGGCGGTGGCATCCTGCAACACCGCTGCCGAGTCGGTGGTGAAGGGACCGAACTGGAAGCTGTGGATGGTGAAGCCGGGGGCCAGTTCCACGGAGCCGCCGCGGGGAATCTCGCGAATATCGGTGAAACCCATATCGGCCGGGTCTTTGACCATACGGGGGTGATGGAATTTGCGGCGCCAGTACGGGAGTGCTACGGCTGAATCGGCGCAGGCTGGGGCCATGAAAATGGTCCCAGTGCAGATGCGTCAGGTAGATATAGGAGGGATCAAGGTTGCGAATCAACTCCCGGTCAGGTTCGGGAAAATTGAACCAACTGCGCCAGTAGCAGGAACCGACCAGCCAGGGGTCGATGATTATGGACACGCCGCCCGACTCAACGAGCAGCCTGGCATGGGAATTGATTTCCGGGCAACCGGGCCGGAATTGTCAACCCGATGCGCCCCTCAGCGTACCAACTTTCCACTGCCTGTCATTGCGAGCGCAGCGTGGCAATCTCGTCACGGTAGGAGCCGTCGCTCGGTCTGTGAGATTGTCGCGTCGCTCCGTCCAGGTCAAATTGACATCCGCGCGCCGTTCCCAATACACTTTTCCGCACGCTCGACGTGATGAATGCAAGGCCGCATATTGGGCTTCCAATTCGGAATGAGGCCAGTCTCATGGCAATGCTCTGACCCGGCGGCGCCCTTGGCCGGCGAGCTTGCGCGAACCCCGGCCGGAGCGCTCCGGACCTTACCGGGAATGGCAAAACCACTCCCTGGCGAGCGTTGCGTCAGTCGTCTTGCTGCAAACAAGGAGCGGGCATGCGACTCTCTTCCAGGTGGTTGGGGCGAATGGCCGCGGGCCTCTTCGTCCTGTCGGTCTTTCTTGGAGGGTTCTTTGCAGCCCACGCCATCGAATTGACGGAATGGTGGCCCCATGACCTGGTCGAAGAGGGGATACAGAGCGCCAGGGCCATTTATAAGGACATCGTCCCCGAGCGCACCCTGGTCCGGAAAGTGGACACCCAGGCAGGCCGGTTTGAGAATCCGGAGACGCTGGAGACCGGGGTGTTGTGGGCCGGTGGGGACGGCTTCTTCCCGGATCTCTGCCCGCAGCGAGGCTGCGTCGCCGTGGAGTTCGACAAGGATGGTGAGGTCGTACACGCATATCCGTACCGGCTCCACGAGCTGGACGGTTGGGAGCGACTGGCCGAAGGCCGCCGCAGAACCGCCCCGTTCCGGTCCCCGGAGATCAGCCGGGCCATGCACGCGGTCAGGAAGTACTCCAACGGCGACCTGGCGGTGGTCTACAAGTACGCCAATACTCTGCCCTGGTACGGCGGAGTGGCCCGGGTGAACCCGATGGGAGAGCCGGTTTGGGTCAGGGACGACCTGAGCCACCATTGGCCGACCATGTTCACTGCCCCGGACGGCTCGGAAATGCTCTTGGTGCCCCACCTCAGGGCCGACGAAGAAATCCGTCTTCCGGAGTTCGAATACCCGTCTCCCGGAGTCCACTACAACGAGTGCGACAGCTATTGGCCCCTAACCACCGACTACATTCAGGTGATAGACGAGGACGGTCAGGTGGTCAGGACCATCGGCGTCACCGACGCGCTGGCCCGTTCGCCCTTTGCCTTTGGCATGGTGCACACACTGACGGGCTGCGACCTCCTCCACCTGAACTACATCGACGTACTGCGGGAGGACGTCTCGAATATGGAAGGCGTCTCTGCCGGAGATTACGTCGTTTCACTCCGAAACATGAGCGCCTTCGGCATCATGGACCGGGAGACCGGGGAGATGAAGCGCATGGTCCAGGGGACCTTCAAGCTCCAGCACTCGGTACAGCACCTCGGCGGCTCCCAGTTCGTCATGGTGGATAACCTCGGCGCCGACGCAAAGGCCGGCCCTTCCAGGGTCCTGCTGGTGGACCTGGCCGGCGGTGCAGTGCGGGAGCGGACGGTATTCCCCACCGCGTCGACCCCGTCCCAGTACCGCTTCTTCACAGAAATCCGGGGCAACCTGTCGGTCTCCCAGGACCGCCGGCGGTTGATCGTGGCGTCCACCAACGAGGGGTACGCCTTGGAGATCAGGATCTCCGACGGCACCATCCTGGGGGTGTTCCGCAATCAACACGAAGCGTCCCTGCTGACGGGTGAGCAAGGCACGGTGGGCGAATTCCTGCTCTACGACCTGACCTACGTGGACCAGGAACCGTGAGCCTCTGCCACGCATCCGAGCCGCTCGGTGCCTATATGCACCGACCGCAGCCCGCTACGCAGGTAGAAGCGGTGGATGGAGGCGGTCCCGCACTTGAACATGCCTATCTGGAAAATGCGAACCCTGCTATCCATTCCACCTGCTTCCCGGCGCCGCCGGTGATGCGCCCTCATCCCATGGGCAGAGATATGCCCCTAACCGGCAATCCTGTTCATATCTGTGGTGCAGTCCGTTGGTCCAGCAAGGGCAGGAGTTTTTCCAGGAGGGCCTCCACGTCGTCGAGGCTTTCGGCCACTGAATCGGCGTCCATGTCGTTCTCGTAGAAATTCTCGTGGAGCGCGCTGGCGGAGTTGAAGAAACGGCGAATGTCGCTGTCGCCGGTTGCCGCGCGAAGCCTGTTGGCTGCCCTGTGGTAGTGGCGGTGACGGTGATGTTCCCAGCCTCGCTGCCCGGCGATGGCCTTGAGCATCTGAACGGCAGCGCCCCAGCCCTTCCCGGATGCCTGCGCGAGATCGCCGGCCGACAGTTCCTGCCTGGCCTGCGCCAGGAAATGCTGGCTGGCTTGCCGATACTGCTGAGGGGTCACTGGCGGCTTCTCCTGTTGTTCCTGCATATTAGCGTCTCAAAACTGGCCGGGCAATGGAGCGGGCGCGACTTTCCGGCGCGGCTTTCCAGGGTACGGCATGGCCGGTTACTGCAGGTATCGCGCGAGGACGATTTTTCCACGGACATTGCCGCAATTACGATTGCGTAGGGTTTCTTCAACACGCACGTCGCCGGACTTGATCGGGATGTCCGCAAGCCGGCAAGCTCTCCTATCCGTTCCATTCAGGGAGTCCTTCGCCGGGCCTGTACCGGCGCTGGTGCGCTTGAAGATGCACTGGAAGGCCGTTCCGGACCCGGCCCGGAATCCAGAAGCTCCGCCCGAATATTCCCTCTTTCGCCGGAATGACGATTTTCCGGTGCGTATCGAGTTTATACTATACGACCTGACAACGTGGAACAGGGACTATGAATTTCCCTGTTCCGTCCAACCGCCCATCCAAGCCGAGGTAAACTGCCCGATGGCCATCATAGGTTTCCTGTATCTGAGGCTGCGATGGCGATTCGTCCTGTGGCTCCTGCTGACCATCCTGACGGTGGTCTTTGACGGCCTGTCCATCAGCTTGATCCTTCCGGTGATTTCGGCGTCGGATTCCATCGTCGGGAAGCTGGTGAACAACCTCTTCGCAGTGGTTGGAATCGAATACTCCCTGCCCGCGGTCATCGCGCTCATCGCCTGCACCTACACCGCCAGAAACCTGATGTTCACGCTTCAGGGGCTGGTAACCGCCCGGAGCATCTCCAAACTGCAGATGGACGCCAAGACCTCGACGATGGAGAAAATCGGCGGAACTGACTACCAGATCTTCAGCGGAACCGGGGCCGGGAGACTGGCCAACGCTGTAACGATGGAGTTCAACAACATGGCGACGGCCCTGGACCACCTCACCAACGCGCTGGCCTTCGGGTTGTTTTCCCTCAGCATGTTGCTGCTGGCGTCCATGATCGAACCGCGACTCTTGATCATTGTCCTGGCCATCTCCATCCCGTGCTACATCGGACTGAAGAAGGCGGCCGGATACATCCAGCGCCTCTCCCAAGAGAACACCTCCAACAACGGCGTCATCCAGGCTCTCATGGTCCAGATGCTCTCGGCCTTCAAGTACCTGAGGGCTACGGAAACCCAAGAACGCATTGGGAGCGTCCTGCGGGGCAACATCCGGACCCAGGCCCGCCTGCTCTACGTTCAGAGGTCCTTTGCGTCGGTGCTGACCAATGCGACCGACCTGACCCTCGTCCTAGTGGTGCTGGGCCTCATCATGATATACAGCGGAGCAATGGGCAAGCCGATTATCGAATTAGCCTTCATCCTGTTCATCATCCGCCGGGCCATATTGTATGGACTCCAGGGCCAGGACAGATTCCAGCAGTTCCTGGAATTCTACGGAAGCATAAGGCTCTTCCGGCAACTTGACCGTGAGCTGCCCCAGAAAGAAGAACCGGCCGGGAGCAACACGGTCCCGCCGGACTTCTCCCAGCCGATTGAATTCCGGAACGTGTCCTTCAGCTATTTGAACTCCGGGGAGGGCCTTAAGGACCTGAACCTGACGATCCCTCCGGGCAGCAAGGTGGCCATAGTCGGACCCTCGGGGGCGGGCAAGTCCACGCTGGTTACGATGCTTACCGGCATTCTGAGGCCAACGTCCGGGGTGGTCTCCCTGGGAGATACGCCGTACAGCGAAATTGACCAAGGGGCGCTCCGCTCCCAAATCGGCTACGTGACGCAGGAGAGCGTCATCTTCAACGACAGCGTGGAGAACAACGTCAGCCTGTGGGACCCGCAGGTTGACTGCGCCCGGGTCCGGCGGGCCCTTCGCGCCTCGGGCAGCGAGGAGTTCGTGAACGACCTGCCCGAGGGGATCAGCACCGCCATTGGCGACGAGGGGGCCATGCTGTCCGGCGGGCAGCGCCAGCGAATCGCCATCGCCCGCGAGCTCTACAAGAATGCCCGCCTGCTGATCTGCGACGAAGGCGCTTCCGCGCTGGAAAGCGGCCTGGAGGAATCCATCCTGTCCAACATAGACGAGGCCAGGGGCGACGCCTCGGTAGTGCTGGTCTCCCACCGGCTGTCTATCACGAGAGACGCCGACATAATCTACGTGATGGAGAAGGGCCGGGTGGTGGAACAGGGCAGCTACCCGGAACTGTGCGCGGCCGGAGGAATCTTCAGCGAGATGGTCGGCCGCCAGACCGCATGAGCAGGAAGACTCTCCCAGCGCCGCCCGCCGTTGACCGGGATGTTGCCGGGCCGGGCCGGAGGCCCGGAGGTGACCAAGATTCCACTTGAAAGCAAGCCGTCCCGGTCCGGGCATGGGGTATGCGTCTGGTTCACCGGCCTCAGCGGCTCGGGCAAGTCAACCACCGCAAAGGCCCTGACCGCCATCCTGTCGCAGGGGGGCAGCCGCGTCAGGCTGCTGGACGGCGACGAGGTGCGGGCGCGCCAGTCCAGGGACCTGGGGTTCAGCAAGAGGGACCGGGACACCAACGTTCTCCGGGTTGGCCTGATGGCGCGTGAGGCCGTTCACAATGGCGACATCGCAGTCTGCGCCACCATCAGCCCCCATGCGGCGGCGCGGGAAAGAGTGCGGAACATGATAGGCGCACACAGGTTCGTGGAGGTGTACGTCAATACGCCGCTCGCCGTCTGCGAAGAGCGCGACCCGAAGGGACTGTACGCCCTGGCCCGGCGGGGGGAGATAAAGGGCTTTACCGGCATAGATGACCCCTACGAAGCGCCGGCGGCCCCGGACCTGGAGCTGGACACTTTGCGCCACGGCCCGGAGGACAATGCCCGGGTGATCCTTGCGGAGCTGCAAGCCCGGGGATTCGCCGGCCGGGACAGCATCCGCGAAAGGTATTGAGCCGCTCATGCAGTCCGCCGAGGCCAGTCCCAATATAGAGACCACCACGATAGACCGGGCCCTGCTGGTTGCCGCCAGGACTGCCGTTTTTCTGGTCTTGGCCATGCCTCTTGTCATAACCCCCGATACCATATATCCCTTCGTCATCGGGAAGGCCCTGTACTCCAGGGTCCTGATCGAGATAGCCTTCGCAACCTGGGCGGCCCTGGCCGCGCGCTCCGCGGCATACCGGCCGGTCCTGTCCAGGATAGTAATCGCCTTCGCGGTCTTTGCGCTGATAAGCCTGCTGGCGAGTATCACGGGAGTCAGTGTCCAGCGCAGCCTCTGGTCAACCTACGAGCGAATGCAGGGCGTCATAGACCTGGCGCACTGGCTTGCGTTTATCCTCGTCCTGACGTCCCTCTTCCGCACGCGGGAAGACTGGCGCTTCCTGCTCAACTTCAACCTGCTGGTGGGCCTGGTCATGGCGCTGATGGGCGCGGCCCTGATCTTCGGCTGGCAACTGCCGGTGTACGGCTTCCTGGAGAAGGGCCAGCGAATCTCGATCACCCTGGGGAATCCCACCTACCTCGGCGCTTACATGCTGGTAAACGCCCTGATCGGGGCGGGCCTCCTGGTCTCCTCGTTCACCGGCGAAACTGCCCGGCGGGAGAGCGGCGCCGCCCCGGCGTCCAGGCGGAGACGGGGACGCCGGAGCAGGCGTGGCAGGGCAAGGGAAGGTCCCAGCCTGCTTTGGCCGCGTCTCTACTGGGGCGCGGCGGTTTCCCTCAGCCTCTGGATGATGTGGGAGAGCGGCACCCGCTCCTCCGTCGTTGCCCTGGCCGTAGCCCTGGCCGCCCTGGCCGCGGCGTACCTGCTGTGGGGCAGACTGAAGAGAGTAAAGCTCGCGGCGGCGGCAATTCCGGTCTGCATTGTCCTGTTCGGGCTGTTCCTGGTCTGGGGCGCAGAGACGCCGCCGGGACAACTGCTGGCCGAGCGGAGCCATACGATGAAACGGCTAATGCAAACGGCCGGGGACAGGGACATCAGTACCGGGGGACGATTGTCGTCGGCGTATTTTGGGCTGGAGGCCTTTGCGGAAAGGCCGCTCCTTGGCTGGGGGCCGGAGAACTACATCGTGGCCTGGGGGAGGCATTACGACCCCGAGAGGGCGGGGCCCGATACGGGTGAACTGTTCGACCTGGCACACGTCACTCCCATCAATGAACTGGCCACCAAGGGCGCTGTCGGGTTTGCCGGCTACCTCTCCCTCTGGCTGCTGCTGCTCTGGGCCGTCGTGTCCAGGCTCCGTAGGCTGGGAGCGGACGGCGACACGCTGACCATGTTCCTGGGGGCAGCCCTGGCCGGCTATTTCATCCACAGCGTTGCC
The DNA here is from genome assembly GCA_034422355.1 of Dehalococcoidia bacterium. GTDB lineage: Bacteria > Chloroflexota > Dehalococcoidia > Lucifugimonadales > UBA3495 > CATOSP01. The sequence goes on from DAOUJS010000144.1 coordinate 18,813, forward strand.
CTCTTCGACACCTTGGCGACCTTCATGCAGTTCGCCCTGTTGCTGGGGTTCATGGCCAGCCTGGACGCGAACCGCGACGGCTCCGGCGGGAGCGGCCTGGGGAAGGGGCGGGCCACGGCCGCGGCCCTCGACCGGCTCCGGCAACTAACGGCGCGGGCCGCCCGGTTTCCCTACGCCGGGTGGGCCGGGGCCGCGGTCCTGGCTGCCGTCCTGGGAACGGCCATATACCTGGGCAACATCAGGGCATACCAGGCCGCGTCCGAGGCCAGGTTGGCGGAGGCCGCCGAATCCACCGCCGGTTGGCCGGCGAGACTGCACCACCACCAGAGGGCGATAACCCTGTTTCCTCCGCTGGCCAACGGGCCGCGCGAGGTCCTGCTCACAAACATCCTCCGAGACTGGGAAACCCTGACCCAGGACCGGGAAGCGTTCGCGGAGGCCATGCGCATGGTCAGCCGGGCCGCAGAGGACCTGACGGAGAGCGAACCGGAGTATTGGAACGGCTACGTCAGGCTGGCCCTGGTCTACCAGAATGCGGCATACCTGGACCCCAAGCACCTGGCGGCGGCGGAGAGCTACCTGGAAACCGCCGAGGGCCTTGCGCCAAACCATCCCCACGTGACCATCCTGAGAATGCGGCAGTCGGAGGTCCAGGAAGCTCTTGGGGCTTCGCCAGCCCGGTGACGACCGGCCCTGACCCGAGCAGGGGGGCCGGCGTCTGAACAGGCAGCCGCTGAACCGTGCCGCGCCCCGGCGCTCATAGGGCCCGGCGATGCCTTATAATGGCATCTGCGCCCATCCGTTCCACCAACCGCACGAGGACCGCCATGACCAGCAAGCTGACCCGTCAGACGACGGACGCCGGGAGACTCGATAAGTTCCCGGACTTCCCCCCCAGGGACGACATGCAGAACTCCCTTCACCTGGACCAACCAGCTTACCAGGCTTCTCTCGAGATGCACTTCGGAGAGGGCGACAGCGCCATTGTGCTGAGCGAGATCCCCGTGCGATGGACCCCGGGGCAGACGGAAGGA
>DAOUJS010000145.1:0-2946 GCA_034422355.1 Dehalococcoidia bacterium
CAATCTCCCTTACCCCCATCGGCAACACCTCCCAACTCCCGATGTCAGCTAACCAGTTACGGCCCCAATTTACCCCACTACTCTGCGCATTTCACCTTGGCTTTAGTTTAGTATCCATCCCAGACTTCAACACGCTCGTTGCCAAGGCACACACCTTTCAAACACCCGTGTTTCAATTGAGTGAGGAGCAGATCGGTCAGTGTGGGGCAGTGCTGCAACGGACTATTGAGTCCCGTGACCGGTTCAAGGAGCTCTTCTCTCAGCTTGCGGACAAAGTGATAGGACTGACGACATGATAGGGCCGGCCACTCATGCAACAGGCGATTGAACAGTTTCGCCGAAATGTTCAGCGTGTCCGTGACCTTGGTTCCCTGTACCAAGCCCTTAGTTCGCAGACTGCCCAAGCATTGGACTTATCCGACTTGCTGCGCTCCCAGTGGGTCATGTCAGTCAACACCCTTGACCACTACGTCCATGAACTGGTCCGGTTAGGAATGCTGGAGGCATTCCGTGGGAACCGTGTCCGAACTGACGCATTCCTGAGATTTCAGGTCTCTCTCGAAAGTGCATTGACTGTGGCTGCCGCGTTGGGGAATAATCAATGGCTTGAAGAACAGATAAGAACTCGTAACGGGTATAGAAGTTTCCAGCACCCGGACCACATTGCGGATGCCATCAAACTTATCTCAGACGAACCACTGTGGAATTCTGTCGCTGCACATTTGCAAACTACGCCCAATGATGTGAGGGGCCGGCTCAGGGTAATCGTAGACCGCCGCAATAAAATCGCTCATGATGCTGATATGTACCCGTCTCACGGAGAAGTCGAGGTCATACACATTGTCGTCGTATAAAGTCTGGCCCTCGCGGTGTGTCATTGCCTACATCGGCCCCTATGGTATACTCCCGCAATGTCTGGTGAGGTCAATCAAGATATGCCGTGCGTGTCGCGGCACGTTTCCGGCAGGGAACATCCACCGGAGGCACAAGCTTCGTGCGTTGTGATTGCCGGGGGGCAAAGCAGGCGGCTGGGACGGGACAAGGCCATAGAACCCGTCGGTGGTCAGCCCCTCATCTCGCGTGTGGTGGAGCGAATAAGCCCACTCTGCGATGAAGTCCTGGTGGTGGTGGCGGACCAGGCGCGGGGAGCCGCCCTGCCTTTGGGTCGCGGTTGCCGTATCGTGGTGGACCGTTATCCCGGCGCTGGCTCCCTGGGCGGAATCTTCTCCGGGCTGGACGCCGCGGACACTTCATGGGCGCTGGCTGTGGCCTGCGACATGCCCTTCCTCAATCTGGACCTGCTCCGGCGTATGTTGTCCCTCCGTGAAGGTTTCGACGCCGTGGTGCCGGTGATTGGGGGACGGCCCGAACCGACCCACTCCCTCTACTCCAAGGATTGCCTTCCTTTCATCGAACCTCGGCTGGTGTCCCGCGATCTGAAGATTTCCGGGTTCTACAACGATGTGCGGGTAAAGTACCTGCCCGAGGAAGAAGTCCGCTCCCTTGACCCGGATTGTCTCAGCTTTTTCAACGTGAACACCCCCCACGACCTGGAAAAAGCTCTGGCCCTGGCGGCTGAAGGCCTGTAGTGGCCTGCCATGCCGGACGCGGCCGCCAATTGCGTATTCCCGTTGAACTGTTCGGGACGGTGCGTTTCCGTTCCGAGACATCCTCCGTGACGCTGGAACCGTGCCGCAGAAAACACGCGGAGAGTTGCGCGGATCCTGGCCCGAACTGGAAGACGGCATTTCGAGGACACGATAGGACATAACCATTCCTGTATTGAGGTAGACCACGCCGATGGACGCATTTGAGCTATCCGAAGTGATTGCGGCGCACCGGGATGCGGGGCGGCTGTACCATGAATTCTTTGCCGTCCCCGGCATGAGCCTCGGGTTGTATGTGCTGCCCGCCGGAGAGCCGGACCCGCAATCTCCTCATACTGAGGATGAGGTGTATTATGTAGTCGGCGGCAACGGCATGGTCCATGTGGACGGCGAGGACCGTTCCCTGTCCGCCGGATCTATCGTCTTCGTAGGGGAGACCGTGTCCCACCACTTCCACAGCATCACTGAGGACCTGACCTTGCTGGTGGTGTTTGCACCCCGGCGCGGATCGCGGGCTGGTAGCGGCTAGGAGAACTTGTAAGGACATCCAGTGGCCGATATGCACCCTGTCCAAGAATTAGAGCGCTGGCGTTACTAAATTATAGATGACGCTCCTGGCCTACCTGAGGCTTACTGGAAGGCCCGTCAGGGCAATCGCGTCTTAATGATAGAGTAGCTGTACCAAGATGTTAGAGACCTGTTCGAGACTGGGGATGGATCGGGCTGGACGGCCTGCCCCACGGTTATGCCGCCGCCCTGAACAGGGGACACGGACGGATCGAACAGCGGGAGTGCTGGGCGGCAGACGGTCCCGTCTGCTGGAATACCTGAGCATTGCCGGGGCCAGGCCCGGGCTGTGCCCGGTGGTGAAGGCGGAGCGCCGCCGGGAGAGGAAGGCTGGAGCTACGGTGCAGGCCGGATACTGCATCAGTAGCTTGGAGACGCCGGTACAACGCCAGCTTGTGGCAACGCGAGGGTGCCGAAGAACCGGGAACCCGTTGCGCTGGAGCCTGGACGTGACCTTCCGGGAGGGCCGGAGCCTGGCGCGCAAAGATCACGGCCCCCGGAACATGGCCGCTCTGAGGCAGATCTCCCGCAACCTGCTGAAACGGGAGACGAGCCTCAAGGCGGGCATACAGGGTAAACGGCTGCAGGCCGGCTGGAGGGAGGACTGCCTCCCCAAATTACTGCCTGGCTAAGACGCGATTGTCCCTGGCCAGCGTTTCCGGGTGTCCGTCAGAATTTTGGATGGGGAGAGGATGGAGGGGTAAAATAGCGGCAAAGGACTGAAGAGAGAGGATGGGTGGGTCTTATGGAAATGAAGGATTGGGGATTGGCC
>DAOUJS010000146.1:0-93154 GCA_034422355.1 Dehalococcoidia bacterium
CCGGACGCCTCACCGGGTGGTGGTGATAGAGTTCGAAAACCTCGAGCGGGCGCGGGCCTATGCCAGCGACCCCGAATCCAGGCGGCTGGGCGAAATTCGGGACAGGAGCAGCATTTCCACGACCTTCCTCGTCGAGGGCATCTAACTCCTGGAGCGCTTCCCGCCGCGGCGACGGGCCAGGGCCATGGCCTGCTGCTGGCCGGTTGCGGCTGCGAGATACTTCACGGGTAGCGCCAACTCGCAGACCCGGAGGGTCTTGGGCTCTTCCATGACTCGCCGAGACCCCGACTCACCGAGGCCTCGATTTCTTGCCCGCCTCGCACTGCCCGCCATCCCCTTGCTCCTTGAGTGACCTCAAGTGTTGGCCTTGAAATCGCGGAGCGACTGCCATCCGGGGATGATGCCTTGTCGACGGGGCGACCGCGTGGACGGGGCGACCGCCAAAAGCAGGCTCAACTTTCGGACACCGCAAGAACGCTACATCTCTACCAAAAGGGAGTTGACAGGGGGTTGACATGAACTCATCCGGAAAGCCGGTAGCCGTCGTTATTGGGGCGACGTCCAAGTGGCAGTCAGACGGGCGGAACACTCACCTGGCCCACGGCAGGGCGCTGGACGACAGCGAGTTGCCCGTCGGTGTGCGGTGGGGCGTGGGAGGAGCGATCTCCCAAAAGTTTGCGCAAGAGGGTTTCTTGGTCGTGCTCACCACCCGCAGCGCCCCCAACGCGGCCCCGTTGGAAGCGGCGATCCGGGAACAGGGCGGCGACAGCATGATCGTCGAGCTTGACCTCGCGTCCCGCGACTCCATATCCGACGCCTTCGCCCAAATCCGGGAACAGGCTGGCGACCCGAACGTCCTGGTATACAACGCGGGCTACCTGGAGGGGCGCGATCTGCCACCGGAAAAAGAACTGCTGGAACACATTCCCTTCGAGATACTCGAGACCGCCCAGCATATCTCCAGCAGCGGACCCTTCCTGGTCGCCCAGGAGGTATTGCCCGCCATGCGTGAGCGAGGCGAGGGGTCCATCCTGATTTCAAATAACGCATCATCATTGCGGGGGCGAAAGCGGTACACCGGGCAGTCGCTGTACTACCCGAGGGTGCTGATGCGCACGCTGGCGCAGGCGCTGACCGAGGAATATTCCGAGTACGGCGTGCATGTTGCCAACGTGGTCATCGACGGGACCATAGATTCGCCGGGCACCCGGGCCCTCCCACGCTCCCAGCAGCAGCCTGAGTTGCTGATGAATCCCGTCAAGATCGCGGAAGCCTTCTATTACCTGCACACCCAGGACAGGTCCTGCTGGACGCACGAACTCCAGTTGACGCCCTTCGCCACCAAGCCGAGCTTCTGAGGTCCATTGTCCCTTGGGGACTCATAGCTCAAGTTAATCAGGGGGAGTATCCGAATGGATGTCGGAATGATGATGATCTTCTCCAGTTACGGCTGGGAAGACGGATCGGACGGCCAAATGTGGGAGGAAGAGCTTCGCCTGGCCGAAATCGCCGCCGACTCGGGGTTCGATTGCCTCTGGTCCGCGGAGCACCATTTCAACGATTACTCCTTCGTGCCGGACAATCTCCAGTTGATGACCCACATCGCGGCCAGGCATCCCAACATCGACGTTGGGACGGCTGCCGTGATACTCCCCTGGCACAATCCCCTGCGGGTGGCGGAAAACGCTGCCGTTCTCGACCTGTTGAGCAATGGCAGGCTCCGGCTGGGGTTCGGGCGAGGTCTGGCGCGGCGCGAGTTCGAGACCTTTGGCATCAGCATGGACGAATCGCGGGAGCGGTTCGACGAAGCTGCGCCGATGATTGTCGAAGCTCTCAGGACAGGATTCATCGAGAGCGGCGGTCCTTACTACAAGCAGGCGCGGACGGAGATCCGGCCACGACCTCAGCATTCCTTTGACGGGCGCATCTACGCCGTTGCCGCCAGCGATGATTCCGTGCTCTCGGCGGCCAGGCTGGGGGCACACATCGTCATGTTCGCCGACCGTCCCTGGGAAATGCGGATGCCGGGGATCGAGCGCGGGCGGGCCCTGCACCGTGAATTTCACGGCACGGAGCCGCCTGCCCTGATGCTCACCGAGTTTGTGATATGCGGCGCCGACATTGCCCAGTGTGAAGAAGAAGCGCGCCGATACCAGGGAAAGTTTGTCGAGAGCAACTTCTATCACTACGAGTTCCTTGGCGACCACTTCCGGTCGGTGAAGGGTTACGACGCCTATCAGCAGAAGGCCGAGATCGCCCGTTCGGCCGGTCTCGAAGGGGCCATCGAAGGGTTTATGAAAGCCGCCAGTTGGGGCACTCCGGACAAGATTCTCCGGGGGCTTGAGGAGCGTCGTGCCCTGCTCGGCGATTTCGAGTGGAACGTCGCCTTCCGCTTCGGCGGCACGCCTTTCCATGTCGCGGAGCGGGGCCTCAAACTCTTCGCCGAAGAAGTGCTGCCGGTCCTGAAGTCCTGGTAGTCGCTGAAGCTGACGGCACGATTGCGGCGGTGTCTCGCTTCGGGCGGCGGCCCTCCCGAAACGCAACGCCGCCTCCGTTCTACTGTCACACGGTACAGTGTCCACGACGAAGAGGCAGTCCATGCATCCGCCGTCGAGGTTAGGCGTCCGGACTTGAACGCCGTGCCTATGTTCCTTGGCGGTGCGGACTATGCAATAACGTAGACCGGGCGGAGCGTGGCCGAGAATACTCCCGCGGGCAAGAATACCGGCGAGCCGGCTGAGGCCACCGACTCCAGGGACGACACACTTCATATCTTTCCCGGAGAGGGCTGCGGTTACCGGAACTCCAGGGGAATGTGACTCTTACGCGCAATCCGGCCAATCCTCCGCAATTGGCGGAAATGTCCGGATTTGGCCGGAAAAGTAAATTTTCCCGGATTGACCGGGGCTGGGGACCGCCAAGCCGCCGCCAACCCGACCACCTGATGTAACCCACCTGAAATGCAACGCCGCCGACGTTTACCCCGCCTATCGTTGCGGGCTGGAGGCGGGTATACTCTCCCGGCAAACTGTGCAGGCCAGGTCGAGGCGATATGAGCGACGAGAAGAGAATCCTGTTACTGGGTAGATACGAGGATGTGATGGACCAGATTACAAGGCTTCTGGAGTCAGTAGGGTTCACCGTGACCAGCACCGTCAGCGAGGGAGTGGCCATTGACATGGCTGGTTCGTCCAACTTCGACGCCCTGCTGATCGGAGAGGAACTGCCCCAGGAAGACCGGCGTTACGTGACCGTCGAGGCCCGCAGGAACGACCCAGGAGTAGCGGTGATCATCGTCGGCAGCCCGGAGTCGGTGTTGACCCAGATGAAACAGGCAGGAATCGACTTTTGACGTATAAGACGTATAATAGGCTCCGCCCAGGTATCATATAAGGGGGTAATTGATCGTGAAATTGCTGGTGATCTCCGGCGGGAGGCACCCCTATCACGAGTCAACGCCGGTGCTGGAGGGCTTTCTCAAGGCGGCGGGGCATGACGTGACCATCACGGAGGACGCTTCGGTCCTCGGGCGCGCCGGCGACATGGACCAGTTCGACGCGCTGGTGTTCAACACGCGCCGGGAGAACGTTCCCGATTTCGGGGACTCAACGCTAACGGTTGAAGAACGGAACGGGATAAAGGACTTCATCAGCTCCGGGAAGGGGTTCGTCTGCATCCACATCGCCACCTGCGTGCCCCAGGACTGGCAGGAATACCTGGACATCACCGGCGGCGGCTGGATCTCCGGCACGAGCTTCCATCCACCCTATGGCCAGTTCGAGGTTAACGTCAGCAACTCCGGCCATCCCGGCGTCAGCGACGTGTCGGACTTTATGACCAACGACGAGCTGTACATGAACCTGGCCATGCGCGACGGCAACAACGTCTTCATCACCGGCACCGCGGGAGACGGGACCTATCCGTGGGGTCCGGACCGTGTACCGACCCACATGCCCGCGGGAACGTTCCCGTTGGGGTGGACCCGCCGGTACGGCGAGGGGAAGGTCTATGTCCTGCTGCTGGGCCACGACGGGCAGAGCTTCGAGACCCCCGGTTTCCAGAAGCTGGTGCTGAACGGGGTGGACTGGGTAACCTCCAAGTCAGGCAGCAAAGCCACGGTTTAGGGACCGCACCCCTGACCCCGGGCCTTGAGACCAACACGGGCTGCCCGGTAGTCCGGGGCAGCCCGATGGCCCCTTCTCAGCGGCTTTGCCCGGATTCATCGGGCGGGGTTGCTTGAGAGGGGTTTCTTAAACTTGTCTAAAATTATAACCAGGACTGTTGATTCTCCTGCCCTCACATAGGTAACTTCAAAGCAACGCCCCAGTACATCCCGTGGCAGCGGTGGACCGGGGCGGCGAGTACCGGGTTGATTGGAGGTCGGGAGATGGTCACCAGTAACGAGAGCATTGCCGTACTTAACGAGGAAGGACCAGTCAGCGAGTGCCGTCATCACTGGGTAATAGAGCCGGCCAATGGGCCTGTGAGCCGGGGAGAATGCCTGAACTGTCACAGTGTCCGGGATTTCTATAACTCAATCCACGAGCCGGAACGGGAAGACTAGAGGACAGCAAGCTATCCCGGCGCCGATTAGTCCGACAGGCGCCAAGGGACATCTGAATTGCTGTGGACCGGGACCCGGACTGTCCGAAGTCAGGCTCCCTTTGCGCCGCCGATGTCCCTGCGCTGGAACAGCCAGACGGCCACGGCCATAAGCACCGTGGTATAGACCAGCATGACCAACAGGCCGTGGAGGTTCCCAGTCATCGCGCCAGCATCGCCAAAGACGAGCATCCCTCCCTGGTCCCCACTGTTCGCATCATTGGCGATCCAGGCTTCTACAGCCCTGCCGAGAACGAAGCCAGCAAGACTATCGAACGTATCCGTCGTGGCCAGGACTATCGGCACGATGGCTCCTTCAACGACAAACTTGTATACAAGGGTGATGGCCGTTGCCGTGTTTGCGGACGTGGTCAGGACGGCGAAGAACATGGCCACGGCGATGTACGGGACGAACGCCAAGGCGGACTTGCCCAAGTGCACAAGTACGGTGGACCACTCGCCCGCTGTGGCGATTCCCCCTTCACCCTCGATGACGCCCACCACCAACCCGCTGGCGCCCATCCCGACGCACATCACCAGCAGCCAGGCCACTCCCGTAGCCGCCATCAGCACGAAGATGGCTGCAAGGAATTGCCAGCGGGCAGCGCCCTTCGCAAGCACGGCCCGAAAGGTCCCCCAACTGTATTCCGACCCCAGTGCTGAAGAGGTCCAGATTACAATCGCCACCACAAGCACTGTGTTCCCAAACGTGAGGCCGAGGCCAACACCGTTAGGGAGCAGCAGGGAGTCCAGAAATGCCTCTCCCAAGGCGTTCAGCGCGTACATGGCCCAGTAGAGGACTTGCGTCGCTGCGATCAGCACTGCCAGCAGCACCCACGGCATCCACCGCCGACGCAGCTTGAACCATTCCCATCTTACGAGGGCCGCGGAGTTAGAGGTCACGGCTGTCGCTCTCCATCGTCGGCGGTAACTTCCAGGAAATAACCTTCAAGGGACTGCCGGAGCGGCCACATCTCAGTTACGTAAACCTGGGAACGGCTCAGGGCAGCGGTCAGTTCCCAGGCACGGGCTACCGGGCAGGTGACCACGAGGGAAGGACCGTCTACTGCCACGTCTTCAACCCAACTCAACTCTGCCAGAATCCGGCGGGCCTCCCCATCACTGGTGGTAATCAGCTTCACCCGTTCGCCGGAGCGAATGAGATCAGCCACAGTACCCTGAGCAATCAGCCGTCCCCTGGACAGGATAGCAACGCTGTCACACACCTGTTCAACCTCGTAGAGCAGGTGGCTGGACAGGAGCACCGTCCGGTTGCCGTCGCCAAGGCTGCGGATAAGCTCTCGCACTTCCGCCATGCCGGCCGGGTCCATGCCATTGGTCGGTTCATCGAGGAAGAGAAGCTCCGGGCCGCCCAGGAGGGAGCAGGCAATTCCCAGCCGCTGCTTCATCCCCAGGGAATAGGTATGGTAACGGTCCCCGGCGCGGTCAGAAAGGCCCACCAGCTCCAACAGCACATCAACTTCCCCCGGCTTACCCCGACCCAGGATTCCCTGGAAGTATTCGAGGTTGTGCCTGCCGGACAGGTAGGGATAGAAGGACGGGGTTTCAATGATTGCGCCGATGCGCCGCAGGGCTTCTGTCTGAGGCGTGTCCGTTCCCAAGAGCCAGTACGTGCCGGAGGTTGGGCGGACAAGGCCGAGCAACATGCCCATGACCGTGGTCTTGCCCGAGCCGTTAGGGCCCAGCAGGCCGAATACAGAGCCACGGGGCACTTCCAGGGAAAGTTGATCGACAGCCAGGACTCTACCAAACCTCTTGGTCAACCCCTGGGTGTGGATGACGAGGTCGTTCAATGAAAACCTTTCAAGGCGCTAACTCGATCTGGACCACTCACCTTTGACGCAGCGGCCACAGATACTTTGCCGATGGTCCAAACATGCGCGCAAGTCATCTGGATACGGGTTTGCACGGAAAACGGGCCTGTACTCAGCCTCTTCTCCGAGAGACGCCGGCGCCCGGAACCCTTGCTCCTGCGCCCTTTGCTATAATGGGCCTCATCCCCTCAATGCGAGGCTATGATGCAAAGCAGCGAAATACGACTGACAGAACTGTCTCACTGCGCGGGTTGAGCCGCCAAGCTCAGCATGGAGGACCTGGTCCAGGTCCTGAGTCAGCTACCCACGATCACCCATCCCAACCTGCTTGTGGGAACCGAGACCGGCGACGATGCGGCCGTGTACCGCATCAACCAGGATACGGCGCTGATACTCACCGTGGATTTCTTCACCCCGATCACGGACGACCCCTACGAGTTTGGGACAATCGCGGCAGCCAATTCCCTGAGCGACGTTTACGCTATGGGCGGGCGGCCGATTTTGGCCCTCAACGTAGTGGGGTTTCCGGCGGACTTGGCCCGGGACATGTTGGGGCCGGTGCTGCGAGGCGGCTACGACAAGGCGGCGGAGGCGGGCTGCCTGATTGCCGGGGGCCATACTGTGGACGACTCGGAGCCGAAGTACGGTCTTTCGGTGGTGGGGTTGGTGGAGCCGGGGAACCAGGTTACCAACGCCGGGGCCCGTCCCGGGGATGTGCTGGTGCTGACCAAGCCCATCGGCACGGGGATAATCACCACCGGATGCAAGCAGGGAAAGACTCCCTATCCGGTCCTCCAGGGGGCGGTGAACACCATGGCCACCCTGAACAAGGCTGCGTCTGAAGTGATGATGATGGTGGGCGTCAACGCCTGCACCGACATCACCGGGTTTGGTCTTATGGGGCATTTGCGTTCGATGGTCCGGGGCAGCAACGTGAGCGCCCGGATTCGGTTCGACCAGGTCCCAGTCCTTCCGGGTACCTGGGACCTGTTGGAGGAGGGAGTTGTGCCGGGAGGGACTCACCGGAACCTGCAAGCCGTGTCCGACACCGTGCATTGGGAGCCTGGGACCACGGAGGAGATGCAACTCCTTATGTGCGATGCCCAGACATCCGGAGGGTTGCTAATGGCCGTCCCGCCGGAGGACCGGGACAAGCTTATGTCCGGCCTGGATGACGCTGGAGTGTCAGCGGCGATCATAGGGGACATAGTGGATGGCTCGCATCACCAGATCCAGGTGCTGAACTAGGGGCTGCCATTACGCTCCGGCCACCTTATACTCGCGGCGGGACCAAACAAAAGGCCCCGCGGGGTGGGTTGCGGGCAGGCTTCCAGACCTCGTTGACACTATTTTGCCCGCCCGATAACATGATTAGCGGACACAGCGTTGCCTCCGCCCGGCCTCGCCACACTATCGGAGCCGCTGTCAGACTGGAGACGGGTCCTATCCGCCGCTCCCCGGCCGGCACGCTGGCATGGGTGCGGCGTTCTCAGGAGGTGCCGCATGTTGAGAAAACGGCCTGAACAAGTCAAGACCGCCCCTGACCAGGGTAAGGGAGAGCGCGTCCCGCCGGGTCAGTTCCTCACCACCAAGTTTCCGGTGCTAACCTACGGCTCCACACCCAAGGTGGACCTGGACACTTTTTCGTTAAAGCTGTTCGGGCTGGTGGAACGGGAGGTCGAGCTTAGCTGGAAGGAGTTCACGGGTCTTGAGTGGACCACGGTCACGGCAGACTTCCACTGCGTAACCCAATGGAGCCAGTTGGACAATACCTGGGAGGGAGTTACCCTGGCCACGGTCGCAGGGCTGGCGCGGCCAAAGCCCCAAGCCAAGTTCATCATGGCCCACTGCTACGGCGGTTACACAACCAACCTGCCGCTGGACCTGGCGATGGAAGAGGGGCTTCTCGCCCACAAGCAGGAAGGGAAGGAACTGGGAGAGGGTCACGGTTGGCCGTTAAGGCTCGTCGTTCCCAGCCGGTACGGGTGGAAAAGCGCCAAGTGGGTCAACGGCATTGAGTTTATGGCGGAAGACGCCCCCGGATTCTGGGAGCAGCGCGGTTACAACAATGACGCCGACCCGTGGAAGGAAGAGCGTTTCTGGCCTGAATTGACCCGTTAACCCATCGGGCAGGCAATCCTGCCGCCTCACTGAACGCAAAAAGGCCCGGGGCCAGGCGAAAGCCCAACCCCGGGCCGATCCTTGGAACTCTACTACGTCAGGCGACCTTCAGTTCCTGTTCCCTTTCCTCACCGTGCGCCGGAGCGGGAGCAGACTGCTGCTCCACGAGAGGCAGGTCCTTCAGGTAACCACACTGGAGACAACTCAGGTACTTCCCGAAGATGTCCTCGGCAAGATAGAGGTCGCCACGGCATTTGGGGCAGAACTTGAACTTGATCATCACTCCTTTCCTCCTCGCGGGTGTCTCCTTCCTCTCTTAGCTCACTCACATTATCAGCCTTGACACGGCATGTGTCAATATGTATCATACAGACACTATCTTAATCAATGAGACTTGGCGATGCCGGACGAAGGGCAGTGGATTACTACCTCCTGGAAATTCGTACCTTGTCAATCAGTGTCCTACGAATATCATAACAAGCCGGTATTACCTGTCTATTACGACGAGGAGATATTGCCGGATTCGTCTCGACCGGGATATTCGTCAAATCAGGCCCCGTCGGGCTACCTTATCTGAGAACGTCGCCCCATACCAACGTTCCGGCCGGGGAGCGGCGGATAGGATCCGTCCCCAGAGGGAGCAGACAAATGCAGCAACGTTCTAAAACCAGTGTGCAGACCCAGACCAATACGCGCCGCCAGCGGCAGCCTTCTTTGGCAGAAGAGTCACGGTTGGCGAGGGCAGCCCACACGCGAGCAGACGAAGCCGCCGGGCCTAATGCACGAGACCAGCAACCGGACCCGCAAATGGAAGGGGTTTACATCATCAGCGTGGCTGCCCGAATCCTGGACGTTCACCCCCAAACGCTGAGAAAGTACGAACGGCTCGGCCTGATTAACCCCGGAAGGACCCTGGGAATGCTCCGGCTGTATTCCAGGGAGGACATTCGCAGGGTGCGGCTGATCCAGTACCTGTCCGGCAACCTTGGGTTGAATCTGGCCGGGGTTGAGTTCGCCCTTGGGATGGTGGAGAAACTGCTCCTGTTCCGGGACAGGGTGGATTCGGTATCCAGGGACACCCCGCTTCAGGAGACTATAGAGCAGGAACTGGCCGCGCTGTTCAAGTCCACCGGCCTTCCACTGGACGACTAGCCGGTGAGCGAGCAGGACTGGCCAGACAGGCGGACTACATCGAAAGCACAGCAGAGGCGTTGTACATGACGAGAGAGCAGGACGAATGGAAGATCCCACAGGAGGAGTCCGGTCCGGGCCAAACGGACGGTCCGGGCGGAGACCCCGATGGAGCAGACCAGGGCGAGTTGACTCCGGACATGCAGATCATGAACCTTAGGGAACAGTTGGAAGCGGCGCTGGCCGACGCCGCCAAGTACCGCGGCGAGGTGCAGTACAAGGAGGCCGAGTTACAGACGGAGCGACGCCGCTCCGCGGAGCAGCGGGCCGACGCTGCCAAGTACCGGGACGAAGACCTGCTCCGGGACCTGCTCCCGGCAATTGAGGGGCTGGACCTGGCACTGAACGCCCCGGTCAGCGACCAGTGGGGCGATGGGGTCAAGCTGGCTGTACGCGAGATGAAGCGCCGGCTGGAAATTCGGGGCATCAACCTCATCAACGCCACCGAGGGCCAGCCTTTCGACCCCAACGAACACGATGCTATAGGGGCTGAGGAGTCCACCAAGCATACTCCGGGCCACATTGTCCAGGCAGTGAGAGGCGGATATCGCCTCCACGACCGGGTAATCCAACCGGCGCAGGTAATCGTGGCTACAGAGCGGCACGAGACTGAAGAGTAACTTTCCGGAAGCTGGAAGAAAGGAGACACGCGATGGCTAAAGTATTGGGAATTGACCTGGGTACGACCAACTCAGTCGCCGCGGTGATCGAGAGTGGCGAACCGGTAGTAGTAGAAAACGCCGAGGGGGCGCGGCTGACCCCTTCTGTCGTCGCCGTCAACAGCCGCACTGACGAGAGGTACGTTGGCCAGATCGCAAAGCGGCAGGCCGTGACGAACCCGGAGAACACGCTTTTCTCTGTCAAGCGACTCATGGGCCGCAAGTTCCGGGACTCAGAGGTCCAGAACGCCATCAACAGGCTGCCGTACAAGATTGTCCAGGCTTCCGATGGCGATGCTCATGTTGAGATGAACGGTCAGAGCTATGCCCCGCCCCAGATTTCGTCCTTCGTGCTGCAAAAGATCAAGCAGGACGCGGAGGCCAAGCTGGGCGAGAGGATCACCCAAGCGGTGATCACCGTTCCCGCATACTTCAACGACTCGCAGCGCCAGGCCACCAAGGACGCCGGGACCATCGCCGGACTGGAAGTGCTGCGGATCATCAACGAGCCGACTGCGTCCTCCCTGGCTTATGGTGTGGACAAGACCAATACCGATGCCACGGTCGCGGTATTTGATCTCGGGGGAGGGACTTTCGACATCACAATACTCCAACTCGGTGACGGGGTCTTCGAGGTGAAATCCACCAACGGGGATACCTATCTTGGCGGCGATGACTTCGACCAGCAGATACTGGAATGGCTGATCGACGAGTTCCGCCAGGAATCCGGCATTGACCTGAGCAAGGACCGGATGGCCCTGCAACGGCTGCGGGACGCGGCGGAGAGGGCCAAGGTCGAGCTTTCCAGCGTGCTGGAGACGGAAATCAACCTGCCTTTCATTACCGCCGATGCGTCAGGCCCGGCTCACCTGGTGAAGACCCTCGGCCGGGCCAGGTTGGAGCAGTTGGTAGGAGACCTGATCGCTCGTACCGAAGGCCCGTGCAAGCAGGCCCTCAGCGACGCCGGTCTGAGCGCAAGCGGCATAGACGAGGTGATCATGGTCGGCGGCATGACGCGGATGCCGGCCGTCCAGGAGAAAGTCAAGCAGCTGTTCGGACAGGAACCCAACCGGAACGTCAACCCTGACGAGGCAGTGGCCCTCGGCGCGGCCATACAGGCCGGGGTGCTGGCCGGAGAGGTCGGAGACCTGGTCTTGCTGGATGTAACCCCACTTACGCTCGGGCTGGAGACCCTGGGCAACGTCTCGACAACTCTTATCCCTAGAAACACGACCATACCTACCCGCAAGGCCGAGACGTTCACCACCGCTGCCAACGGACAAACTACCGTAGACATTCACGTGCTCCAGGGGGAGCGGCCAATGGCGGCGGACAACAAGTCCATCGGCCGGTTCATGCTGGACGGGATTCTTCCCGCCCCCAGGGGCGTGCCCCAGATCGAGGTGATGTTCGACATCGACGCCAATGGGATACTCAGTGTGTCGGCCCAGGACAAGGGCACCGGTAAGGAGCAGAAGATAGTGATCCAGTCCGGGTCGGGGCTTTCCAAGGATGAGATCGACCGGATGGTCGATGAGGCCAAGACCCACGAGGCGGAGGACCAGCAGAGGCGCGCCGAGGCGGAGACCCGCAATCAAGCGGACTCGCTGGTCTACAGCACGGAGAAACTGCTGCAAGACAACGCGGACAATATCCCCGAGGACCTCAAGGCCGAGGTGGAGGGCAAGCTGACCACGCTTCGGACTGCCGTATCGGGCGGCACCATTGCGGAGATTCAGACCGCGATGACGGACCTTAATGCCTCGCTGCAACGGGTGGGTGAGGCAGTCTACTCTCAGTCCGGCGGGGCCGCCGGAGCCGGTGGAGCTACGGTGGATGACAGCCCCGTGGAAGACGTTCCACCGGATGACGACACGGTGGAAGGGGAGTTCCGAGAGGTTTAGGGGCGCACAGCACGATGTTGCCGGGGGCCATCATCTGGTATAATGGCCCTCTATTCCAAAATCCTCCCTGCCTGCGAAATCTGGCGGGTCACGGTCAGTGCTGATGGAGAGGACATGAGCGGAAAACAAGATAGAGTGGACCAAGAGGTTGTGGAAGGCGAAAATACCTGGACAATTGAGGGAGTCGAGCAGCGGCTGACCCCTTTACAGTACCACTACCTGAGTCTGCTTCAGCGTCTGATCGATACAAAGAACAGCTATCAGACGGACCCGGAATTCGAAGAGTGGAAGATGGGCGCTCTCAACAAGTCGGTCTATTCAACTCTTCGTGACTGCATCGAGTCGAACGTAGGCGACATTGCCAAGGAAATGCTCAGGGAGACCCATAGCGTCAACTAAGCCGAGCGGACTCATCCGGAGATTCATTGGAAACGGCCCGCGGGAAATGGCCCCCGCCCGCACCAATGCCGGGGAAGGTGACGGCCTTCCCCAGCTACCCAGAAATAGAGTGCAACGGAAATAGTTGTCCCCTGACACTGGCCACGGTCTCCACCGCGAATATCCGTGAGTCCCGTTGTACATCTGCGGGAACCTGGGGTATGAAGGTATCCCGGAGCCGCTCAGCGCCGTGGAGGGCCACGAAGGGTCCAGGCAACCGGTCAGGCCATTCCACGTCCAGCATGACTCCGTAGGCCAACGCCCAGGAGCGGGCAACGGCGCTCAGGTCGTAACCGCCTCCACCCAGGGCCAGCCAGGGCACTCCCATCCCGGCAAACTCCCGGACCGCCTCGACGAATCCTCTGGTGGTCACCTGCAAGTGGGTCAGCGGGTCGCTGTGATAGGTGTCTATGCCCAACTGGGTCACCAGCACGTCCGGCGCAAAGGCTTTCAGAAGAGGCAGGACGGCGTCTCGAAACACCTCGAGATAGGTCTCGTCGCCGGTATAGGGATATAGAGGCAAATTGACTGAATAGCCCACTCCCGTGCCGGACCCTATTTCAGATACGAACCCCGTACCCGGGAACAGATACCGGCCGGACTCATGGATGGAAATTGTGAGTACCCGGTCGTCCTCATAAAAAGCCTCCTGCACTCCGTCGCCGTGGTGCGCGTCGATGTCCACGTAGGCAACCCTCATCCCCCTCCCCAGGAGATAATTGATCGCCACGGCAGGGTCGTTGAAAACGCAGAACCCCGATGCGTGTCCGGCTGCGGCGTGGTGCAATCCGCCGGAAATGTTAAAGGCCGCATCCACCTTCCCGTCAGCGACCAGCTCAGCGGCCACCAACGATGCGCCGGTGCTGAGGCAAGCGGCGTCGTACATTCCCCGGTAGTAGGGGTTGTCGCCCTGGAGACTGAAGTTGAACCTGCCTGGGTCGTAACCGCTGAGTCCCAGGCCGAAACTGCGGACGGCAGCGATGTATTCCCGGCTGTGCAGGGTCATAAGCTCCGCTTCCGTGGCAGGACGAGGCGGCACCAGCAGAGAATCTGCCTGATCGAATGCGCCGAAGGACTCCAATAACTCGTATGTGTACCGGAGTCTCACGGGCCGCATGGGGTGGTCGGACCGGAGCTGGTGCCGGGACATCGCCTCGTCATAGATAAACGCCGCTCGTGGACTCACAACGCCTCCGAAATAGCGCGTTCAATTTCGGACTTCATGTTGGACCAGTGAGTTCCCCTCCAGTACAGCCGGAGGCACTGGGGGCAACGCATAAATTTGCATTGGGTGGCCAGAATGTAAGGAGGCAGCCGCGCGGCCACTTCTTCCTTCGCCGCCTGTTCCAGGGCCAAGTTGCAACAGACGCACCGGGTAAACCCGCTTTTGAAGTCCAGTTTCAGTTCCCTGACCAGTTGCCGCAGTTGTCCTCTCAGGTCATCATCCTTGATATGGACGACCCGCATCTGGCCCAGGCGGGCAGCCCTGCGCCGGGCAATGCCGGAGTCCCTGGTCACCAGAGTCCGTGACTCCTTCAACGCAATTCTCACAAGTTCGTTGTCGCCACGCTCACTGGGGAACAAGGCGTCGTACCCCATGATCCTCAGCCACCTTGCCAGGCGGCCCACGTTTACGTCGACGACGAACCGATGCTGCATGTTGGTTCCAGCCGGCAGTGTAGTTGGAGACGGGTTGAGTCTATTCAAAAACGTCCATGAGGGTCAAGCTGTGGGAATTGTTGGGAGCCGTATGGGAAATACAGAGAGGCGTGTCCCGTGCCTGTTCCCACAAAAATCGACCCGGAGGGGTGCGCCAAGCGAGGCCACGTTTTCCATCCTGGACACGACAAAATGCTGAAAACTCGCCTTCATAACTCTACGAATCTCCCTGATGATCGGAGGTATATTATGTTTCATGGAAAATTGACGGGGACCATTGGCTGAGTTGTCCTCCGGGCCCTGCGATCCCAGGATTGCGCGGCGGGGGATAACGCTGATGTTTTCAGCCCAGCCGTATTAAGAGCGACGGGCGGACCGGGGATATGCGGACAAAGTAAGGAGGCGGGTAATGCTTAGAGGGAACGGGTTTGATCTAACCCTTGATGAGCGGCTTCGGAGGGCGGAAGAGGCCGAGTTAGAGTTGCAGCGGCTTCAACCAATGGCCGAAGAAGCCCCTAAGCTGCGGGCCACGAAAGCGAAATTGGAGAAGAGGAAAGCCCAGGAGAAGGCCAAAGAGGCCTTGATGAATACTGTGGTCACCTCCGTAGAGTCAGCCTCCAACCGCCAGTCCGAGGTCCCACAGCTTCTGGACGGCGCCGGAAGGGCCATCAGGGAGCTTTACGAGGCTCTCCGGGAGATCGACCGACACCGCAGGGAAGCAACCGACTGCCTTACCAAGATCGACCGCATCGACTATGAGATCGAATTGGAGCAACGGAAGGAGCTGGAGGAGGCCAACGACAGAGATACTCGCGGGTTGGCCTACGCCGTAGCTGCGCATCACGGCGACACCCGGGTCAAGGGCATGTTGAACGAGCTGGACCCCGATTTCGGGTTTGTCAACGGCTGCGACCTGACCAACCCATTGGTCCGTGATACCCTTCGATTCGTGATGAGTCACGCCCTATCGGCCTCAAATATCGAACTCGAAGAGTATGAGCGGGCTATTGAGGAGGCGATGGAGCCGGCTGAGTCGTAGCGTCGCCGCGACCAGCCGATGGGTCTCACAAACGTTGGCTGTCAGCAACGCGAGACTCCGCCAAGTCATCCAGCCATAAATCGGGCAACCGCTAGTTTACGGTTGCCCGATTTGCGATAATTGGGCGAACCTGATAAATGGATCGAAGCCGATATGAAATTTGGCATCTATAGCTCCATCGCCGACCCGCCCGCCGGGGAACACCTGGACCGGGCAGTGGACGAAGTAATCGAGGAGGCCCAACTGGCCGAGGCGTCCGGGTTCGATTCCTGCTTCTTTGGCGAGCATCACCAGGACAGGGACGGGTTCCTCCCATCGCCGTTGATCGTGGCGACGGCGGTCGCGGCCCGGACGAGCAACCTCAACGTCGGGACCTCGGTGATTCTTCTACCTCTCCACCACCCGGTAGGCATGGCCGAGGACGTGACCACGCTGGACATAGTGTCCAAGGGACGGTTTGTCCTGGGTGTGGGACTTGGATACCAACCGGCAGACTTCCGGGCTTTCAACGTGCCGATGAACGAGAGGGTTGGCAGGTTCGAGGAGTCCATCGAAATAATCCGGCGTTCCTGGAGTGGGGAGACGTTCTCCTTTCACGGGAATCACTTCGACCTGGAGGACCTCCACATCCGGCCCAATCCCTACACCCCGGGCGGTCCGCCACTTTGGATCGGGGCCAGCACCGTTCCGGGCGCGCGCCGGGCGGGCCGGATGGCCGACGCCTTCGTCGCCGGGCCGAGCACGGATATGGCAAGCACCCAACGCCTGCTGGACGCCTACCGGCAGGCAGCATTGGAGGCAGGCCGGGAGCCGCAGATAGTTTTGATGCGGGACGCCTGGGTCGCCGGCAGCCGGGCTGAGGCCGAGGAGACATACGGGCCAGAGGTGGTGACCGCTTACAGGTATTATTGGAGGAACGGCCTGGCGGAGTTCAGGAGCATCGCGTCCGAGTCAGAGATAACGCTGGACCGGGTTGCCCATGACAGGCTGATCCTGGGCAACCCGGAAGAATGCGCCGCTGAGTTCCGCAGGTGGAGCGAGGAGACGGGCGCTGACTACTTTCTGCTGCGTCTACGCCACGCCCACTCGGGCGGGCCTCCGCACCACCGGATAATGAACGCCATTTCCACCTTTGGCGAATCCGTAATCCCCTATTGCAGTTAACAAGCCGATTTCATCAGCCGAGGAGGTGTAATCGTGGCCACCTTCGATGAATATGCCGACAAGTACCAGCACGTCCGCATGGAGCGCAGCAACGGAATTTTGCAGATCACCTTGCACACCAACGGAGACAGCCTGCAATGGGGAGGCGGACCCCATGAAGAACTGCCTCGGTGCTTCCGTGACATAGGCTCCGACCGGGAGAACCGGGTGGTGATAATGACCGGCACGGGGGAGGCATTCACCGGACCGCCGGGCACACGGGCCTCCCGGCCCCGCCGGGCGCCCGCCGAGTGGGACAGGACGTACTGGGAAGGCAAGCAGTTGTTGATGAACCTGCTGGACATCGAGGTCCCGATGATCAGCGCCATCAATGGTCCGGCCCTGCGCCACTCCGAGCTGCCTCTGCTCTGTGACATTGTTCTGGCGGCGGACGGGGCCTCCTTCCAGGACTCGGGGCATTTCATCAACGGGCTGATTCCGGGTGACGGGATGCATATCATCTATCCGCTGCTGCTGGGGTTGAACCGGGGGCGCTACTTCCTGCTGACCGGACAGACACTGGATGCACGCCAGGCCCTTGACCTGGGCTTGGTCAGCGAGGTCCTGCCGAGGGACCAACTCCTGCCCAGGGCATGGGAACTCGCCGGGCAACTGGCGGAACAGCCGGACCTGGTGCTGCGTTACAGCCGTGTGCTCCTCACGCAGTACGTCAAGCGCCAGATGCAGGACCTGCTGGGCTACGGGCTGGCGCTGGAAGGACTGGGTTCCGCTGACTCGATGCTGGACTCGGACACAGCAAGCGGTTGACGCACCCGCCGGGAGTAGCAGCCAATTTCGGAATGTTACGTTTCGGGCAGCGATTGCGTCTGAACAGGACGCTATTTAACGCCTTGAGTGACAGAAGGAATGTACTTCCCAGGATTCAGGAGCACTTGAAAATGTGCTCCTGTTCTGGCAAGATATGGCCATGCGTATAGGAGCTTTTGAACTCAACGAGCCGGTGCCCGAATTGGTGGACCCGCACGTTTTCGCCATGATCCGCCCCTGGGTGGACGTGGGAAGCGTGGGGACACTGACCTTGAACAGGTTGGAGAGATACCTGGGGTCCAAGGAACTTGGCAAGCTGGTCCGGCCCGGCACATTTTTCGACTTCACCCGGTACCGGCCCACCATGCGCAACGTGGATGGACGCAGGGAGGTCAAGATACCCAACAGCATCATCCGTTACGCCAAGACGGAGAACGGGCCGGACTACCTGTTCTTCCATCTTCTGGAACCCCACTCCAACGGAGAGGACTACACCGACTCAATCCTGGAGTTGGTCAGACATTTCAACGTCAAGCGCTACTGCCGCGTCGGCGCCATGTACGACGCGGTCCCCCATACACGGCCATTGCTGGTAACCGGCTCCCTTGGCGAGGTGCCACAGATCAGGCCAGTGGCCAACTTCAAGCTGCGCCGCAGCACCTACCAGGGACCCACCACGATAATGAACCTGCTGTCGGAGGGGGTCGAGAGTTCCGAGATCGAATCCATCAACTTCATGGTCCACCTGCCCCAGTACGTGCAGTTGGAAGAGGACTACGCCGGCACTTCCAGGATGATAGAGGTGCTGTCCTCGGTGTACGAGGGCATTCCCGCCGACTTGGCCCCGGTGCGCAGGGGACAACGCCAGTACCGCGAGTTGAACTCCACCGTGGAGCGTAACTCGGAGTTGAAGGACCTGATCCGGCAGATGGAAGCCTACTATGATGCCCAACTGGACTCGGAGGAGTCCAAGAGCGAGGAGACGGCCACCTCTGCCGATCTTTCGCCCGAGATTGAAAGGTTCCTCAGCGAGTTGGGCGAGCGGTTGGACACCGACAGGGAAGAATAGCCGCCTGTGCAACCGAACTGACTGGGGCATTGGCCCTGCATTGCTCTCGACCACCCCCTAGCTCCTTCGTGATTTTTCATATTCCTATATGCCCCCATGTTTGCTTTGGCGGCGTTGCGGGGATATGCTAGACAAGCGCCTTCAGGAGACGGCAGTTATCCACACATCGCTGGCAGGTAAGACGCATGGCCACGCTTGAGAACGGTTCCGGGAACAGCAGGGGCGTCATATTCTCCGGGATGCGTCCCACGGGACAATTGCATTTGGGCAATTACCTGGGAGCGCTGGAAAACTGGGTAACGTTGCAGTCGGACTATAGTTGCATCTACTGCATCGTTGACGTCCACGCCCTCACCACCATTGAGACGGGGGAGGAAGCCGCCGAAATCCAGCCCAACATTGAGCAGATGGCCCTCGACTGGCTGGCGGCGGGAATTGACCCGGAGGAGAGCATAGTCTTCGTGCAGTCCCACGTGCCGGAGGTAATGACCCTTCACTCACTGCTCAGCATGGTGACTCCCCTGAGCTGGCTCATGCGGGTCCCTACGCTGAAGGAGAGGGTCCGGCAGCCCGACGAGCCGGAAGAGAACGCCGACGACGGGCCGGACGACGAATTTGTTGACCCTGGCCTGGTCAACTACGGGCTGGTAGGATACCCGGTGCTCCAGACCGCGGACATCATCCTGTACAAGGCGGATACGGTGCCCGTGGGCCAGGACCAGGTGCCCCACCTGGAACTGGCGCGGGAGATAGTGCGCCGGTTCAACAATCGCTTCGGGGACACATTTCCCGAACCCCAGGCCAAGCTGACGGAAGTGCCTCTGATCCTCGGGCTGGACGGCCAGCAGAAGATGAGCAAATCCCTGGACAATCACATCGAGTTGGCCGCGTCTCCCGAGGAGACCACGCGCCGGGTGCTGACCGCTTTCACTGACCCCCAGAGGCAGCGACGCAGCGACCCAGGCCGTCCCGAGGTCTGCAACGTCTACAGCCTGCACAATATCTTCAGCCCGGAGACTGAGACCCGCACCGTATACGAGGAGTGCGTCACCGCGCAGCGCGGGTGTGTGGACTGCAAGCGTCACCTGGCTGGCGGCATCAACCATTACCTCGCGGAGCTGCGCGAGCGACGCCAGGAGTTCCAGCAGCGGCCCGGCTACGTCCGGGAGGTACTGGCCCACGGCGCGGACAGGGCGCGAGTTATCGCCCGGCAGACCATCGAGGAAGTCTACGACAGGATGGGGCTGGTCAGCCGCTAGCTCCCCCTGCATACCAGGAATGACATGACCTCTGCACCTCAACCGCAAATACCCGCCTCTCGCACCGGCCGCCAGGCCATGGACGTCGTGACCGAGGCAGCGCGTGCCGCCGGGCAGATCATACTGGACCGGTTCCACACCTCCCTGCAGGTCAGTTTCAAAGGCCGGGCCGACGTCGTAACCGACGTGGACCTCGCCGCCGAAAGGACCGTCCTGGGACTGCTGCGGGACGAATATCCCGATTTCGGGGTCCTTGCCGAGGAATCCAGCCCGGTCAAAACCGGCTCGCCCTATACCTGGGTGGTAGACCCACTGGACGGCACCCGCAACTACTCGATGGGCGTGCCCCACTTCTGTACCGTGGTCGCTCTCGCGCGTGACGGGGAAACGGTGCTTGGCGTGACCTATGACCCGGTGCGCGAGGAGATGTTCATCGCCGAATCAGGCAAGGGGGCAACGGTCAACGGACGCCCGCTGGAGGTTTCGGACAAGGATGACATCGAGTCGGCGGTGATCGCGTTTGACCTGGGGTACGTGGATGAGAAGGCAGGCGTGGCCCTGGACCTGGTGCGGTCCTTCTGGCCCAACATCCAGGGTTTCCGCTTGATGGGATCGTCGGCCCTGGGCATGGCCTATGCCGCGGCGGGCAGGGTGGACCTCTACTTCCACCATGCCCTGTCCCCGTGGGACACCGTTTCAGGGCTTCTCCTGGCACGGGAGGCTGGCGGAGAAGTAGTTGACCGGCAGGGTGAGCGGGCCGGGCTGCACACTCCCAGCGTGATTGCCTCCAGCCCCCGGCTCATCCAGAGTTTCCTGCGGGCCACCGAAGGCCATCCCTGGAGACTGGGTTAGAACTCGAAACTCTCCCTCTGCAACAAGGGAAACGCGGCTTCTACGGAAGTTGCCTTATCTTGGGCAGCCGTACCGCGGTGAATGCGCTGACCACAGCCAGAACAGCCCCATTTATCATGAGTGCGCCGGGCGCTCCCAGGAACGACGCCACCGAGCCTACTCCAAGATGCCCCACCGGCGCGAGGCCGATGCTCAGCACCCAGGATCCCATAGCGCGCCCCCGTTCCTCGTCGGCAACATTGTCCTGCATCAGGGTCTTGTACAGTGTGTCCACCGCCATTGCGCAGGCATTGACAACCAGAAGCACGCCCAGGAAAAGGTAGAGGTTGTCCGCCAAAGAGAAGGCCATCAGACCACAGCCAAAACCTCCGGCAATCAGGAACATCATCAGTCCCTTCCTGCGAATGTTGCCGAACCCGGCCAGCAACCACAGGCCCAGCAGCCCTCCCGCCTGCCTCATGGCGGTCATCACGCCCAGCCCCGTGGCCCCCACGCCGAGCACATCCTTGGCAAACACGGGGAGCAGCGTCATGTGCGTGAACCCGAATACCTCGGTCACGGCGGTCAAGACCATCAAAGTCATCAGGACTTCATTCCGACGGACCAGTTGGATGTAGCCCATCAGATTCTGAAGTACAGGCTCGGATGCGGGGCGGTCGGAACGCCCCGGATTGCGGATGATCAGGACCACCAGGGCGGAAGCCAGGTAGCAGACGCCAATGGCCACGAACTGCCACCCCGGCCCCACGGTCTCCAGCAGGGTCCCGGACGCCAACGACCCGGCGATGCCGCCGCCCTGGTTGGCCATCGCGCCGAGAGCCAGGCCGTTCAGGGCAAACCCGGGGCCGACGATGTCGTAGGTGAAAGCCTGGCGTATGGTGATACCGAACGCCATCTGGGTCCCGAGCACAATCACCAGGAGGATCACGACCCAAACGTTGGTGACGCCTATCAACAGCAGGGCAGCCATAATTGATGCCGCCGCCACCGCGCCCAAGGTCCCGGCCACCATGAGTATGCGCCGGTCCCAGCGGTCGGCAATCACCCCGGACAGGACACCCAACAGGAAAAAGGGCAGCATACGGGCGGCGGCGCTGACGCCCAGGATGAACTCCGAATCGGTCAGCTCAAAGACAAGCCAGCCGACAGATACCTGCTCCATCCCGGTGCCGAGGGCGTAGAGGACGGTAGATACCCAGAGCAGCCGGAAGTCCCTGAAACGAAAAGAGGCAGCCCAGGCCCCGTGATTCAGGATCTGGGCTATCGAGGCCATGAAGACGGTCGTAGGCGCAAGGTAGCGGTCATGGCACGTGGACTACTCCGTCCTGCGCCAACTTGCCGATCTCCTGCTCGGAGAAGCCGGACTCCAGCAGCACTTCCCGGCTGTGTTCGCCCAACTCCGGCGCACGCCTGCGGATTCCCCCCGGAGTTTCAGAGAGTTTCACCGGGATGCCGATGTTATGTAATGTGCCGAGCTCAGGGTCTTCCAGGTCCACCAGCATCTCGCGGGCCTGCACCTGGGGGTCTTGATACACCTGCTCCATGTCATAGATTGGCCCCACCACTACACCGGCGGCGGTAAGGGTGTCAACCCAGTGAGCGGTAGACTCCCGGCTGAAAGTCTCTTCCAGCAATGCCGCCAGTTCCGACTCCCTGGCCTTGCGGTCGCCAGGCAGCTTGAACCGGGGGTCTTCAATCAACGGCTCCTGCCCAATGGCCCGGCAAAGCTGCTCCCAAGTCGGCTGGGTGGCCGAGCCGATGTTGATGTACCCGTCCCTGGTGCGCAATGCCTGATAGGGAGCGGCAACCCGGTGGGCGGAACCCAACGGGCCGGGGACTTCTCCATCTGCGAAGTAACCTGACGATTCCCATATCGTGTAAGAAATGCCCGCCTCCATCAGCGAGGTATCGACCATCTGGCCCTGGCCGGTCCTCTGGGCGTGAATGTAGGCACAGAGGATACCGTTGGCCGCGAGCAGGCCGGCGGATATATCGGTGATGGGCACGCCCACCTTGGCCGGAGGACCGCCGGGGTGACCGGTGATGCTCATCAACCCGCTCATTCCCTGGGCAATGAGATCGAACCCGCCCTGGTCCTTGTAAGGCCCCGTGCTGCCGAACCCCGAAATGGCACAGTAGACCAGGCTCGGCTTCACGCGGGCCAATTCAGGGTAGGCCAACCCGAACCGCTCCATGACGCCGGGGCGAAAGTTCTCGACCACCACATCGGCGCGGTCAACCAGCCTCTTGAACACCGACTGCCCGGCTTCGCTGCGCAGGTCGAGCACCAGGCTGCGCTTGTTGCGGTTGGCGGCCATGAAGCCGGCCGAATTGCCGCCGACGAAAGGCGGCCCCATGCGCCGGTTATCTTCTCCGCCGGCGGGCTTTTCCACCTTGATGACGTCGGCCCCCATGTCGGCCAACAGCATCGTGCATACCGGGCCGGCCATGATCTGGGTCAGATCGAGCACCACTACGCCAGAAAGGGCCAGGGGTCTTTCGCCAGTCTGCATGTCACTTCTCACGTCGGTCATTGGTCTGAGAGCGAGGCCGAGTGCATCAAGTAAATTCCTGCTTGGAATCCGGCGACGGTCAGCCCTGCGCAGTCCCCTTGGACCGTATGGGATGTCTTGCGCCGTGGGCATCCAAGTATACTAGAGGGGACGTTGACGCGCCCGTGATTCAGAAGCGCAATTACAATGGGTCAAAGAGCGGGGAACAGCGAGGCGACGTTCCGTTCCCCGCCTTCACGGGGCAAGTTTGGGTAGTATGGACGATCTGACGGCCGTCGGTGGATTCCCGCAAAAGCGGGAATTGCGGATGGGGCCGGGTCTGGAACCATCCCCGGTCGAGCCGGGGGAGGCTCTGAATTGCAACGCTACCCAATCAGGCTCGGCGCTATTGGCTGGCCCCCCAGCGGTCGTAGAATGTGACCTCGTGGACCGGCGCTCTCCTGGTCGGGCCGTACCTGGCCCCCTCCGCCGGGAAGCCGATGGGCAACAGAGCCGCAGTCTCCACATTCTCCGGGATGGCCAGCAGTTCCTTGATTTCGTTCTCATACCTCTTGTGCAGGGAGGTGATAACACTTCCCAGACCCAGCCCCCGGGCGGCAAGCAGCAGATTCTGGACCGCCGGATATATGGACCCGCCGCGACTCATGGCGCTCGGTGCGCCGTCATGCTCGATGCAAGCCAGGATCAGCACTGGGACGTCGTGCAGGTGTTCAGCCATGTAGTCAGAGGCGGCGCGGCGACGAGCCGGGATGTTCGACGGTGGAGCGCCCGCGCCGTAGCGGGATGACCGGGCCTGATTGTAATATTCACCGATCTTCCGCTTCAGCTCGAAGTCGCGGATTACCAGGAACCGCCAGGACTGCCGGTTGCTCCCGCTGGGAGCCTTGGTCGCGGCCTCTATCAGCTTGTGTATCATCTCGTCCGGTACGGGATCGGGCTTGAACTCCCGGATCGCCCTCTGGGTGTAGATTGCCTCGAAAGTCCGATATCGTCGGGCATTGGGTTGCTCCTCGATTTCTACGGATGGTGTCCAGTCGCAGCGGCGAAAGGCCATCGCCGCACACGGATTCTACACCGGCGGCGAGAGTTGCGCACGGCGAGGGGCCTCTCCGGCGGTATTCCATTCCAGGCGGTATGGCCAACCGGCGTCAAGCCGACGGGGAAAATTTCATTTTCCCTGTCATTTCCGGCCATTTTCACCTGTTTTGGCTCATTGGAACTGGTTGGGGACTGGTCCCGGCAATGGCGTTTGACATGGGAATCTCCCCTTTACCCCGGCCCTCAACCCAACCTTCTCCCTCTGGGAGAGGGGACTTTTGAAAGGCCCTGCTCATCACCGGGGCAAGTGTCACGGGCACAAGATATGATAGAGAAGCGCATCCATGGTTGGGAGGGGGCAAATGTCACTGGCGTAATTGCCTGAAATGGGAACGCTGCTACAGCGATTCCAGTAGTCCAATCGAGTGTTGCAAACGTAGTAGAATATGCAACCCGGTTAAACGTTATCGGATTCCCCACAGAATCCCAAGAATGGGGGTGCCCAGACATGGCGGAGCAATCGTTGGAGACCATGAAACAACCGTCCCGTTTCTGGAATTCGAGCATAGTCAAAGGGGCGGCAATCGGCGGCGTCCTCACTGCGCCATTGATTGGCCTGATGTACCTTGTGGACAAGTTGGCAGGACTGCCGTTCGTGCCATTTATGTTGTTCGACTGGATCACCCGTGTGCTGCCAGGAGGGCTGGTGACCTTTGGCATCGACACGATGATAGACGCGATGCTCATGGCAGGGATGAGCGTGGCGGCTGCCGCCAAGACCTCCGAGCAAATCGCGGCGGTGCTGCTCCTGTTTATCCTGGGTATCGTACTTGGATCCCTGTATTTCCTGGTCATGCGCAAGCTCAATGCCACGCCGCGCCCGCTGACCGGGATTGTACTGGGAGTCATTTTCGGCGCTCCCATGATTGCGGTCAGCATTCCGATGGAGCAGTCCGGGACCAGCCCGTTGTTTACCATCATAGGTCTCGGCATCCTGTTCCTGGCGTGGGGTTGGGCTTTCGCACCGGCGTACCGGAAGCTGGCGTATGAGGGACCCGACATAGAAACCGAAGACGAAATTCGCTGGGCACGCAGCATCAACCGGCGTCAATTCCTGGTCCGTCTGGGGGTGTCCGCGGCGACAATTACCGTTATCAGCGGAGGTGTCGGGTCCGTACTTGCCCAAAGGGAACGAAGGCTTCTGGATGAAGCGGTCACGGCTACTGGAGAGGAGCCGGCACAGGTCAGCACCAGGCAACTACCCAACGACGGGGACCCGGTGGACCCAGCGCCGGGCACACGGCCCGAATACACGCCTTTGGAAGACCACTACAAGGTCTTCATACGCAGCGAGCCGACCAACATCGACATAAACACCTGGACGCTGCCCATCACCGGGTTGGTGGAGAACCCGATGGTGCTGACCCTTGAGGACATCCGCAACAACTATGAGCCGCAGAGCGAGTACGTCACCCTGTCATGCATTTCCAACCGCGTCGGGGGCGACCTGATCAGCACGACCTGGTGGACCGGCGTCAGCCTTCAGAAGATCATTGCCGACCTCAAGCCACAACCTGAGGCCCGCCACCTGAACATCACCTCCGGGGATGGGTTCCATGAGACGGTGGACCTGGAGATGATAGCGTCAGATGAGCGAATCATGCTGTGCTACGAGTGGGACGGGAAACCCCTGCCATTCGACCACGGTTTCCCATTGAGGATATGGCTACCGGACAGGTACGGGATGAAGCAGCCCAAGTGGATAACCGGGATGGAAGTCACATCGGAGTACAATCCGGGTTACTGGGTAGGGCGCGGATGGGATGAAGTTGCGCGGGTGAAGGCGACCTCGGTGATCGACACCGTGGCTGTCAAAGACCTGGCAGTGATCGATGGACAGGGATTAGTCCCTGTTGGCGGAATCGCCTATTCTGGGGCCAGAGGCATCTCCAGGGTAGAGGTAAGGGTGGATGAGGGTCCCTGGCAAGAGGCGCAACTGCGGTCTCCCCTGTCCGATGCCACCTGGGTCCTCTGGCGCTACGAATGGCCCTTCCAGGAGGGTGAGCACACTTTTGAGGTCAGGTGCGCCGAGGGCGATGGGACCCCGCAAATCGAGGAAAGAAAGGGCAATCGGCCTGACGGAGCATCGGGAATACACTCCCGCCGGACCCGGATTTAGCTCTTCGCAGCGTTTGGCCATTTGCCCAAGACAGGTTACGGGCGAGCTGGAGGCCGTTGGATTGGACGACACACTGGCCATTCCCGCATTTTGGGGAATGGCCAGTGTGCTTTGCTGGGCCAAGCCACTGCATAGTTCCGCTCCGGGTCATTATTGGATACTACTCTGGCAGATAGCCTATTCAACCGGACAAAAAGTTATTGTATTATTGACTGGCATCATCATCTGCGCTGAGATGAGGTTGCCGACCTGATCCTACCCTGCTGGATGACTGTGCGTGCCCATTGATTTCGTTCTAGTCCAGAAAATCATAGCCGCGGTGTTCGTCGGCTATCTGCTGGGATCCATTCCCTGTGCGCACATCGTGGCGCGGCTGCGCGGCAGGGACATATTCTCAACCGGCAGCACCCTGGCGGGAACGGCCAACGTCTATTGGAACGTCGGGCGCAGATCGGGGGCGCTGGTATTCGCCGGAGACGTGGCTAAGGGCGCCAGCGCCGTGATGGTCGCCAGGTTGCTGGAAGTTCCCGAACACATGACGCTGGTGGTGGCCGGAGCAGCAATCCTAGGCCACTGGAAGTCCATCTTCTCAAGGTTCCGGGGTGGCGATGGTATGGTGACCCTCATGGGTCTGACCATCGCCATGATGGAGCCAAGGCTTGCGCTGGTCGGAGTTGTAACGGGCCTGATATTCGTCGCGCTGCTGTGGCGCACCACTTACCGGTCGGCATGGGGCATCGTGGCGTGTTTCACCATCATGCTGGTGCTAAGTTTCTCTTACCAGATGGAGCGCGGGCTGGTGCTGGGGCTGACATTCCTGGCTGCCATGGTCGTGCTCAGGAGCACGTTGACCCAGCGGCGCCGGGGTATGGTCCGCGAAGGGAACAAGGAATTGGATACCGAAGAGGACCTGGACCTGGATGACGATCTGGACGGGGATGCCGATTTCGCGCCCAGGAACGGTTAACCCGGCCGGTCCGGCTCCTGGGTCTCCTTGAGCCGCCTCAGCTCCAGCACCCAGCCCAGGTCATCGTCGTCTGAAGCCTCAGCTCTCAGGTCCGGTACGAGGGCCATAGCCCGCTCCAGGTGGAACACGCAATTGTCTACATCACCGCGGTTGGCGTAGAGCCTGGCCGTGTTGTAATGGGCGGCGGCGAAGTCCGGGACTGACTCCAAGGCTGAGAGATAATCAGCCAGCGCCTTCTCCTTGTCTCCCATAGCTTCAAAAGCGGCTCCCCGGTTGCTCAATGACTCGGCGAAGTCCGGCCTCAGCTCGACCGCGCGTCCATAGTCGGCTACGGCCCGCTCATAATCGCCTACGGCGTCAAAGGCCAGCCCCCGGTTGTTCAGAGCCTCGGCATCTTCGGGATCGAGTTCCAGTACCTGCGAATAGTCGGCTATCGCGGCATCTATCCGCTCCAGGTAATAGTGAGTCCTGGCCCGGTTGAAGTAGGCGTCGGCGTTAGCCGGGTTGTGCTCGATGGCGGTACTGTAGTCCTCGATTGCCTCGTGGTGCTGTCCCAGTTCGTCCAGCGATGCGCCCCGGTTGAGATAGGCATTGGACAGGTCAGGGCGCAGTCCGATGGACCGGTCGAATGCCTCCACCGCTTCCCGGTGCCGGTCCATCCGTGCCAGGACGACTCCGTAGTTGTAGACTGCCTGAAGGTAGTCAGGCCTTATTTCCAGCGCCTTCTCGTAGTCAGCAACCGCCTTGTCACGCTGCCTCAGATCATCGTAGGCATTGCCCCGCTGGTAGTACGCCTCTGCCAACCGGGGTTCTCGGTCCAACACGGCGTTCAGTTCGTTTACTGCTTCACAGGGTTGACCTAGCCTGAGATGGGCCAGTCCCAGGTTGAAACGAGCATCGGTGTACTCCGGGTCGTCCAGAAGCACCTGTCTGAAGGCTTCAAGGGCATCCGCGTAACGTCCCAAGGCGAAGCAGCCGTTGCCGTAAAGAATCCCCTCTTCTCCACAGGCCGCGGCAACTTGATTCAGAGCCTCTTCGACTTCCTGACGGGAATATCCGGTGAGACGGCCACCCCTGGGCCGCGGGGTAAGCCGGGACACGCCGATGGAGTATTCCTCCAGCAGCTCAGCCAGCTTGATTAACGGTGGAGTGTCTGGTTGAGTCAACTTCGGCAACCGTCCTGTTGAGGGTTACGTTGATGGCCCTGGAAGAACCCGGGGCAACGCTTGTTTTGGTCGCGCAAAGTAGCATACCACGGAAAACGCCCCCAAGTGTGCTTCCTGCGCAGGACCTTCAAATTGTCGGAGAAATGTTCCCTCTCCCAGAGGGAGAGGGAGAGGGTGTCCTTTCACAGGAAGCCGCTGCTGATGTTAAGGATTCTCCTCACCTCCGGCCCTCTCCCTCAAGGGAGAACTAAAAGACCCTGGTGGCTTCCTGCAGACTGCCGTTGAACGGGAGACGGTTCCAGCTTACAATGGGCATTGTCCAAGCAATACGACAAGGGGAGTCTGAAGTGACCCAAGCCGCAGATACCGATGTAACCATTTACACCCACCCCGATTGCGCTTATTCCGCCGCCGCCAAGATGGACTACCGCAAGCGAGGCGTAGCATACCTGGAAATCGACGTCGCCAAGCAGCCTGACAAGGTGTCCGAGCTTCTGGAGCACTCCAAGGGAGAACGGGTAACGCCGGTCATTGTCGAGAATGGCGTTGCCACCATCGGGTTCAAGGGCGGGTATTGAGACTTCTAATCCGGGCCGGTCGGCCCACAGATTCCTGAGAGCGCCTTTGCCGCCCATCCTCTCCCAAGCGGACAAATTTCCGTCTTTACTGACATTTGCTCGTTGTGGGGGCCGAAAACGCTATGCTAGGATTTCCCTAGACCACGACAGCAGGCACCCACCAAATTCACCATGACATGGCCAGCCGCCGGGGAAGCGGGGCAGCCTGTCAATGCGAAGGAGCAGTCAGGATGGCAGGGACGGAACGGGACAAAGAGGCCGCGTTGGAGATCGCCCTTGGGCGCATCGAGAAAGACTATGGCAAGGGCGCAGTTATGCGCCTCGGGGAGATGAGCCAGCAACTGGCTACAGAGGTAATCCCCACCGGGTCATTGGCGCTGGACGTTGCGCTGGGAGCAGGCGGGATCCCCAAGGGCCGGGTGACTGAAATCTTCGGCGCGGAATCCGCGGGGAAGTCAACCCTGGCGATCCACATCATGGCCCAGACTCAGCTACAGGGCGGAACAGCCGCTTATGTGGATGTGGAACACGCCCTCGACCCCTACTACGCCGCGAATTGCGGCCTGAACCTGGACAGCCTGCTGATCGCCCAGCCGGACAGCGCGGAGCAGGCCCTGGACATCACCGAGCAACTGGTCCGCAGCGGCGCTATCGACTCGGTAGTTATCGACAGCGTGGCCGCCCTGGTCCCCCAGTCAGAGATCGAGGGCGACATGGGGGATACCCATGTGGGCGCACAGGCCCGGCTGATGTCGCAGGCGTTGCGGAAACTCACCTCAGCCATACACCGCTCGCACACCGCCGTGATCTTCATCAATCAACTAAGGGAGAAAATCGGCATCTCCTACGGCAATCCCGAGGTCACACCCGGCGGCAGGGCCCTGAAGTTCTACAGCTCTGTGCGCATCGACCTGCGCCGCATTGAGTCGATCAAGCAGGGATCGGAGATCATCGGAAACCGCGTGCGGGCCAGGATCGTCAAAAACAAGATCGCCGCGCCCTTCCGTGTTGCCGAGTTCGACATTATGTTCAATCAGGGCATAAGCAAGATGGGGGATCTCCTTGAACTAGGCACCAGTCAGGGCATCATCAAGAAGTCCGGGTCCTTCTACTCCTATGGCGAGACCCGCCTGGGCCAGGGCAGGGAGAATTCCAAGGAGTTCCTCACACAGCACCCCGAAATCGCCGCCTCTGTGGAAGCTCGAATCCGTGGCATGGAACCATCACAGGAACCGGCACGGCCGGCTGCCACAGCGGAGGACGGGGCCGATTACAGGCTTCCCGCCGTTTCTGACGCGGACGGCGAAGAATAAGCGGAGCCGGTAGCCCCGCCATCATCAGAGACCGGCGGATATCGTGAGACGCGGAAACTGGAACACCGGGGCGACGCTGGACAACTCGGCGGAGCGAGGGCTGGCAGCCGGACTGCGGATGCTGGCCCACCGCGCTCGTACTGAGGCGGAGGTACGTAACCGGCTCACACAGCGGTTCACCCTGGAGGTCGTGGCCCAGACCATTGCCCAGCTCAAGGAGCGCCGGTTTCTGGATGACGCCGCATTCGCCAGGGGCTGGCGTGATAGCCGGGAAAGCCGCCGTCCCCGGGGAGAAGCGTTGTTGCGCCAGGAGCTATTGCAGCGGGGAGTCGCCCTGGATGTGATAGAAGAAGCACTTCAGGGCTTCGATGCCGCCTCCAGCGCCTACCGGGCCGGATGCAAGGTGGCACGGCGCATTTCAGCGGCCACTGGGCAGGATTTCCGCCGCCGGCTGTGGGCGCACCTGCGAAGGAAGGGATTTGAGCAGGATGTGATCCGGGAGACGGTGGAACGCCTGTGGCAAGAGTTACCGGAGCTTCAGCATAGCCAGGTAGACTCCCACAGCTAGGGCCAGGAGGGTGTAGATGCTGAAAAACGGACCCAGCAACACGGCGATGGCGTAAGAGAGAATCACCGATGCCCCGGCAGCCCATGAGAGTAGTATGCTGCGTTTCCGGTTAACAGTCCGGCTGACTATCTCCCCGGAAGCGAGGCCGATTACTATTCCCGCCAAAGCCAGCAGCAGGGCCGGGGCAAACCCATCGAACAGATACCTGACAAGGTAATTGTAGACTCCCCATAGCACCCCACCACCGATTCCCATCATAATCGCGGTTGTCAGACCACGGAGGTAGTACAGAGGCCGGACTTCGTAAGTGGGGTTAGCGACAGGTCTGCCGCAGTCCCGGCAGCGGATACCGACAGGCGCCTGCACCATACATTGAGTGCAAATGGACTTGCCACAATGGCTGCAGGAAAGTCCGGTCTCAATCTCTGGGTGCCAAGCGCAATAATGCACGGTCCCCGGCCCCCGACCTACCTCTTGTGTCTGGTCAGCGCTCAAGTTTCATCTCCAGAAATATGCTAGTCTGAGGTGCGCGGGGACCTGTGGACCCAATCGGCGTTGTCGTCCACGTCCCGGTCGAGGAACAGCCGGTTGAACAGGACTTTTTTCCTGTTCAACCCTGGATGCAGCGGCGTCCAGTTGGACAGCAATCGCTTCGCTACGACCAGCGCCAACGCGCCAACACAATACCAGACTACCACAACCGGGTCTCGGGCAATAACCGTCCACAGGGGAAGCAGCACCAGGGCGATCAGAACCCAAACCCCGGAACTGCGAGTCAGGAGCCAGCCAATCCCCACCATGACAAGGGATACAGCCAGGACTATGGGGGAAAGGACCGCCAAACTGCCAACTACGACGGCGACGCCGCGTCCACCCTGGAATTTAAGAAAGACCGACCAGTTGTGCCCGGCCAATGCGAATAGGGGAACGCCTATCATGGGGCCGGATTCCGGGCGCAGGTCAAGGAGGTAAGCGCCAGCAACCAAAGGCACGGACCCTTTACCCAACACGTCGAATAGGAAAAGCGGAATCCACGGCCACTTTCCCAGATGCCGGAATGCGTTGGATGCTCCGACGTTGCCGCTGCCATAGTCCCGGATATCGATGTTCCTGGATACCTTGGCAACGATGTACGCTGTCGGAATGGAGCCTATCAGGTAGGAGCAGATGTAGAGTCCGGCGATCTCTATCAGCACTGTCGGGATGCTCCCCAGCCGCTAACGCAGCTTACGTGCCGCATCCTCCAATCGTTCCACTGTTTCCAGCGACGGTCCCAAGGTTCCTGGCAGCAACTCACCGGCATTGCCCAACCCATGATAGTCGCTGCCCCCACAGGGGATGAGGTCGTATTCCTCCGCCAATTCGGCAAGGTGGTTAACCGTTTTGGAATCGTACTGGGCATAGTGGACCTCCATGCCCATAAGACCGGCGTCCTTGAGCAACGCAATGGCGGGTTCCATGTCGGCCAGATAAGCAGGGTGGGCCAACACCGGGACTGCGCCGAAACGAACCAGCAGGTTGACGGCCTGTTCCGGCGACATTTTGGTGCGTTCGACATATGCCAGACCGTTACGGCCAAGATACTCGGGGAAGGCGTCCTTCGGCTCCTTGCAATAGCCCTTTTCGACCATCGCCAGCGCGATGTGGGGCCGGCCCACTGCCCCATCTCCGGCAATCTCCTTGACCCGCTTCCAATCTATGTGGATGCCCAGGGTGGCCAGCTTGTCCACCATCGCCTTACCGCGCTCCAGGCGTCCGTCCCGGAAGCGTCCAAGCAGGGACTGTAGCTCCGGGTCCTCATGGTTGAGGAAGTAACCCAGCATGTGGACTTCGTCGCCGGGTATATCGGTGCTGATCTCGATGGCCGGGATTATCCTCAAGTCGGGGAACTCCCTGGCAGCCTCGAATGCTTCGGCAAGACCTTCAGTAGTATCATGGTCCGAAATCGCCACCTGCTTCAACCCCTGGCTGGCAACCAAATGCACCAACTCAGTGGGAGACAGCCGTCCATCCGAGGCCGTGGTATGCAGGTGCAGGTCAACTAAAGTGTCCATTCTATTTCACCATCCTGTCCATCCTGTCAATTGACAGGGCCTTGCCGGACTCCGAGTCAATTTCGACCAGCACCGAGTTCATGACCACCGGCCCACTGGCGACGGTTAGCCGGTTGGGCAGACCGGTCAGAAACCGGTCCAGCACCGCGCTTGAATCACTGCCAATTACGGAGTCTACGGGACCCGTCATGCCCACGTCGGTAACATAGGCTGTCCCCGCCGGGAGGACTCGCGTGTCCACGGTCCCCACGTGAGTGTGAGTGCCCACGACGGCGCTGACTCGGCCGTCTAGATACCATCCCATCGCCTGTTTCTCCGACGTTGCCTCGGCGTGGAAATCGACCAACACAACCCTGGGACCGTCCTCGGGGACCTCAT
Source organism: Dehalococcoidia bacterium (assembly GCA_034422355.1). GTDB lineage: Bacteria > Chloroflexota > Dehalococcoidia > Lucifugimonadales > UBA3495 > CATOSP01. The sequence continues at coordinate 33,354 of DAOUJS010000146.1, forward strand.
TCAGTATGCTGGCGGCAGTGCGGAAAGGGCAGTCCAACGGAGCCATGAACACGCGGCCGATAAGGTTCATCACCATGACACCGTCGTGGACTATATAACCGCGCCCCGGAGCGTCGGGGTAGTTGGCGGGACGTACCAGGGGCAGGCCCTCGTCCATGTGCGGGACTATCTCCTTCTGGTCCCAGATATGGTTCCCGGAAGTGAGGACGTCCACTCCGTTCTCCAGGAGCTCGTAAGCCGTCTCCAGGGTCAGTCCGAACCCGCCGGCAGTATTTTCCGCATTGGCTATTACCAAGTCGATACCATGCTCCTCACGCATTTCTGGAACAAGGCTCCGGATGGCCCGTCTGCCGGGGCGTCCGATAATATCGCCAATCATGAGTATACGCAATCGAAGACTCTCCCAGAGGTTTGAACCCCTGTACAACCGAAGGGGGCCGGGATTGGCCCCGTGCCCCCTTCGTGCGTTCAGTGCTTAGCCCGCACAGCACGAGCCTCTTGTTCGTACCGGCGGGAGACCGAACCGGCGGGCGTTTTTGCAACCCTCCGCTATCTGGCGTACTCTACGCTCCGTGTTTCCCGGATCACAGTTACCTTGATCTGTCCCGGGAATACCAGGTCTTCCTCGACCTTGCGGGCGATGTCCCTAGCCAACTCTGCGGAGTGCGCATCATCCATATCGTCCGGCTTGACCATGACCCTCACTTCCCGTCCGGCCTGGATGGCGAATGCTCTCTCCACACCGTCGAATCCGGTAGCCGCTTCCTCAAGATCGCGGAGCCGTTTAACGTACATTTCCAGGGACTCCTTCCGCGCCCCCGGACGCGATGCACTGATGGCGTCGGCGGTGGCGATTAGGAAGGACTCGATGGTCTCATGCTCGTCGCTATGATGCTCAAGAATGCCCCGGTAGGAACTGTAGTTAATACCGTGCTTCTGGGCGATTTCCGCGCCAATCTCCGCGTGGGGGCCAGGCACCTCATGGGTCAGGGCCTTGCCAATGTCGTGCAACAGCCCCCCCACCTTGGCCACCTGCTCATTGGCGCCCACCTCGGCGGCGAGCATCCCCGCGAGCAGTCCCACCTCGATGGAGTGCTTCAGGACGTTCTCGCCATAGCTGTATCGGTATTTGAGCTGCCCCAGCAGCCTGAGGATCTCAGGGTCGAGGCCACTCACTCCCACATCGAAGGTTGCCTGCTCTCCGGCCTTACGGATGGTTTCCTCGATGTCCTTCTGGGACCGGTGCACAACATCCTCAATGCGCGCGGGCTGAATGCGACCGTCGGAGATGAGGCTTTCCAATGACAGTCGGGCTACCTCCCGCCTCACAGGGTCAAAGCAGGAAATGGTAACGACTTCTGGGGTGTCGTCGATGATTACGTCCACCCCGGTAAGGGATTCCAAGGTCCTGATATTTCGCCCTTCGCGGCCGATGAGACGACCCTTCATCTCATCATTGGGCAGGGATACTACAGAGGTTGTGGACTCGGACACAACGTCCGTGGCCAGTCGGTTAATGGCAAGGGTAACGATACGGCGGGCGTTTTCGTCTGCGCTCGCCTTGTGCTCTTTTTCGAGTTCGTAGTAGCGGCGGGTCAAGTCCTGGCGAGCTTGCTCTTCGCCTCTCTTGACCACCAGCTCACGGGCCTCAGCAACGTTGAGGCCGGCTATATCCTCGAGAGCCTTTACTTGCTCGACCTTGAGCTTCTCGGCCTCTTCGAGGGCCTCCTGCACCTCGGACTCCCTGGCCTTGACGCTCAATTGCTGCTTCTCAACGGCCTCAGCCTTTTTCTCCAACTGCTCTTCGCGCTGCATGTGGCGGCGTTCCATGCGGTTAACCTCTTGCCGCCGCTGCTTGACCTCATTTTCTCCGGCAGTACGCAGTTGCAGGACCTCTTCCTGGGCCGAGAGTATGAGTTTCCGGTGCTCCTCCTCCGCCTGTCCTCGAATTCGCTCGGCGTCCTCTTTGGCGTTGCCTACCCGTTGCCCATTAACCCTGTTTCTGTAGAACAGCCAACCGGCTGTCCCGAACCCCGCTACCGCTAGGACGGCCAGGATAATGTCTATAGCTATCACGCTATCACCTACCCCTTTCCGCCTAGTACGCAGAGTTGGGAGACCCAGCCTCCCACAGGTTCATGCTACCGACAAGCGTATCCGGTGTCAAGGAGACCCAATGCCCGGCTCCGGGTCTTTCATGGCCTCCAACGCCTGAATCGAGCGCCTCCAGAGCTATTGAGGCGGTTGCCCCGCTGCCCTATAATTGGATTAAGAATAGCCAAATTTTTGGGCTTGGCCGCAGACCTCAAAGCGTATCCCAGCAGGTGGCTTTTAATGGCGAAACGAGACTATTACGAGGTCCTGGACGTCTCCCGGACCGACAGCGAGGAAGAAATCCGGAGGGCCTTCCGCAAGAAGGCGATGGAGTTTCATCCCGACAGGAACAAGAACCCCGACGCAGAGGAAAAGTTCAAGGAGGTCAACGAGGCATATCAAGTCCTGTCAGACCAGAAGAAGCGGAGCCAGTACGACCGGTTCGGACATTCGGCTGGAGCTAATGGAGGTTTCGACCGGCCATTCGACGGGTTCGACACCTTCGGCTTCGGCGGGTTCGGGGACATTTTCGACTCATTTTTCGGAGACGTTTCAGGCCGCGCCGCCCGGCGGCCGCAACGGGGCGGAGACCTGCAACACCGGGTGGTGCTGAGCTTTGAGGAATCGGTATTCGGCGCTGAGAGGGAGATAGAGACAAACCGTCTGGAACGGTGTCAGACGTGCTCCGGGGCCGGGAATGAGCCGGGCACCCCGGTGGACGAATGCTCAACCTGCCGGGGAGCGGGCCAAGTCCGCCGGGTCCAAAGAAGCGTCTTTGGCCAATTCTCCCAAATCGCTCCGTGTACCACGTGCCGCGGCTCGGGTACCGTTATCCAGACATACTGCTCGACCTGCAAGGGGTCCGGAAGCGAGCGCCGGAAGCGTACCAGGGCAGTCTCAATTCCAGCGGGAATTGAATCCGGAATGCAGGTAAGAATCACCGGCGAGGGAGATATAGGGCAGGATGGCGGTCCCGCCGGAAATCTCTATGTCTACGTCGATGTCAAAGAGCACGAACATTTCTACCGCGAGGGAAATGATCTGGTATACGTTCTACCGGTGAACCTTGCCGAGGCTTCGCTGGGGACGAAGAAGAGAGTGCCCACGCTGGATGGCGCAGACCAGATTCTCACCGTGCCACAGGGTACGGCAAGCGGCGCACAGTTCCGCCTCAGGGGAAAGGGAGTGCCGGACGTGCGCAGCAACCGCCGGGGCGACCTCCGTGTGATGATCGACCTCCAGGTGCCCACCAAGGTGACCGCCAAGCAGCGGAAGCTCCTGGAAGAATTGGCCAGGTCTTTCGGGACGGCAGAATATATCGACGATGACCCCAGCGTTGATGGGCCGGGCGAGGATGAAAACGACAAGGACAAGGGCCTGTTCGAGCGGATAAAGGGGGCTTTCGGCTAACCATCGCTTACGCCATCCGCCGCAGGATATGTGTTGCCCAGCGTATGTGCGGCCCGGACTTTTCCTTCTGACCCAACATCACCACTCCTCATGTCCCTTGCCGGAGAAAAGCATGGTCTGGCAAGAACTCAGCATAAGAGTCCCCTACGAGTACGTTGAGCCTGTGTCCTACCTGTTCAGCCGGTATGGACACGGACTTTCCATGGAAAAGGCCGGGGAAAAGGCCGGGGAGAAAGACGCTGCGGACGCACCGGATTCCGGTGGGGAAACCGTAGCCTGGGGCAACCCTGACGTGGACGGGGAATGGGACAGGATAGAGCGCGTCACGTTGCGCACGTACCTGCAACACACGTCCCGGCAGCGGCTGGCCCGCATTGAGGTAGGACTGAAGCTGGTGGGGTTGCTGGAACCGCTGGAAGAACTGACCATCACTCCGGTCCCGGACATGGAGGACTGGCAGACTCAATGGCGCAGCCACTTCGATCTGCTCCGGGTAGGCAGCCGCCTGGTGATCAAACCGACCTGGATTCCCTACGAGCCAACCGGCGATGACGTTGTTATCGAGCTGGACCCGGGGATGGCGTTCGGAACAGGCTACCACCCCACCACCTATACCTGCCTGGAAGCCCTGGAAGACCTGGCGCAGCCCGGTATGAGGGTGCTGGACCTGGGGACAGGATCCGGGATCCTATCAATCGCGGCAGTGCGCCTGGGGGCCTCGGAGATCGTGGCGCTGGACATTGACCCGCAGGCAGTGCGCGCGGCACGCCAGAACTTCCGCCGTACCAGGGTGCAAAGGCAGGTCAGCCTGACTCAGGGAACAGTCCCTCATCCACTGGCCGGGGAAGGCCGGTTTGACCTGGTAGCAGCCAACATTTCGGCGCGGGCGGTAGCGGACCGGGCGCCTTTCATTGCACCCACCCTGAAGCCGGGCGGCACCCTGATAGCATCCGGAATCATGCTTGAACAACAGGCGGGGGTCGAGGAAGCTCTGACCGGTCTGGGTCTCCGCCTGGAAAAGACCTGGACCAGGGACGATTGGATTACCCTCGGATACCGTACTCCCTAGTCGGTTAGCTGGGACAGCAAGACACGTCCGTCAACAGGAAGCAGCGGCGCTCAACCCGTATCGCTCTGATGGCCGCTACCCTGACGGAATTGGGGAACGACGTCGCTGGCGATGCGCTGCATCACCGCGGTGATCGCGGGCACGTCGCCGGAGTTCAGGGCCAAGACCACGTGGTCCAGACCGGCGTCCTGGTAGGCTTGAATCACTGCGGTCATCCCTTCCGGGTCATCTCCAGACAGGCGGGAGCGGCTTGCGGCACGGTCGCTGGAGGGAACACCGTGCACCTCCACCTCAACCCGGAGTGACATCACCATCGAGTCCGGGTCTCGTCCGGCAGTCTCAGCCATGTTGCGGATTTCCTGCCTGCCGATGCTGAACTCCTCCAGGGAGAGACCCGAGGGGTGCCAGCCGTCACCTCGGGTCGCCGCCCTGCGTAGGGCGCCTGGGCTTGCGCCGCCTATCCAGAGGGGAATGTGGGGTTTCTGCAACGGCTTGGGAGAGAAACGAAGGTCGGAAAAATTCCAGCGTCGGCTGTGGTAACTGGGATTAGGGTTCGTCCAGAGCTCCTTCATTATGTCAATGGACTCGTTGGTCAAGGAAGCGCGCTGGGTCATGGGGATTCCGAGCGCCTCGAACTCCTCGGTCATCGCTCCGACGCCGACGCCCAGGGTCACACGGCCCCCGGAAATCTGGTCCAGGCTGGCGGCATACTTGGCCAGCTCCACAGGGTTGTGGTAAGGGAGGACGAGGACCGAGGTGCCCAGGAGCACACGGCGAGTTGTGGCCGCCAAGTAGGACAGCGTGGACAGCGGGTGGTAGTAAGGCTTATCCTCCAAGCGTTCCCGGATGTAGCCGGTGTTGAACAGGTGGTCCATCACCCACAGGGAGTCGTACCCCAATTCTTCGGCCAGAGGACCCAGGTCGAGCACCTGTTGAGGGTCGGCCACTCCCCAGTTGTTGGGTATGGTGACACCGAATTTCATCACTGCCTCCCTGGTTCGAGGGTTGAGGACGGTCCGGGGTATCTTACCCTATGCGGCCAAGCGTTCGTGGCGCCTGCGGATTCTGCGCAAGCCCTGCTTTCCGGGCTATGCGGTCTTGATAGCCTGCACCAGGCGGGCAGTCTCGATGGCTGCGACCGCGGCATTGCTGCCCAGATTCCCGGACTTACCGCCGGCACGGTTGATGGCCTGGTCCATGTTCTCGGTGGTGAGAACTCCGAAGATGGTTGGCACCCCGGTCTCAACGCCCACGCGCCCGATGCCGCTGGAAGCCTGGCCCGCAACCATGTCGTAATGGCTGGTCTCTCCGCGAATCACCGCGCCAAGGCATATCACCGAGTCGTACTGTCCCGATTCGGCGAAGGTCTTGGCCACCACAGGCAACTCAAAGGAACCGGGCACCCAAGCTACACTGATGTTGGAGTCGGCGACCCCGTAGCGTTCCAGAGTATCCAGCGCGCCCGAAAGGAGTTGGCGAGTAACCACTTCGTTGAATCGGGCGACCACAACCGCTACTCTGAGTCCGCGGCCGTCGAGTTCTCCCTTAAGCTCGTTGGGCAAGATGGAATCTCCTGTCTAATTTTGAGTGGGTGCGGTTATAGCAGAAGGGACAGTGAACGCAGGGACATCGGTCTCCGCTAACCCTCGTCATCACTGCCGGTACGGACACCGGCTTCCAGCACTCGCTCCAGCAGACCTCCCTCATCGACAGCGCCAGCGAAGCGGATGTGCTCGTTGATGACGGTGAGGGGAACAGAACGCACCCCGTAGGTCTGGCCCAGGCGCGGGAATTCCTGCACCTCGATAACGTCGGCGTGTATGTGAGAGTTCTCCAAGGCCATCGCATGGGCCATGTGGGACAGGCCCGGGCAGTAGGGGCAACTGGGCGTGACGAATACCTGGATGTGGACGTCCTGGTTGACCTGGCGCAGCTTCTTACGGGTGTCCATACTCAGGGGGCTGACGCCCCTGGAGATGGTCTTGATGCCCTCAATGATGGTGGCCATCTCATAGCCGACGGGAGCGCCGTAGAACTTGAGGCGGGCCTGTTTGTCCATGTTGGCGGAACTCAAAAGGACTGCGGGGATTCGGGCAACACCCCGTTCTTCCGCAATCGTCGGGTCGGCGTAAAAGTCGACGACCTCCAGGTTGATCTTGGGAGAGAGGTCTGCCACCTCCTCCATCAACTGCTGCGTCTCGGCGCAGTAACGGCACTCACGACCCGGTATGGTGATGACCGAAGGCTTCTGGGTGAAGACCTGCAAGTTGACATTGTCCTTGAGGTCCTTGCGGAAGGTCCGCTTGAGTTGGGTCTTGTCCTGGTCCGATATCAGGTTCTGTTGGGTCATTCAGCGGGCTCCGTCATTTAGTCAACGTGGAAATACACAAGCCCGGGAAATGCGCCGTCCGTCAGGCTCTCCAATCCCGCCTCCCGTACACAGTGGCAAACGGGAAACGCTGTTGAAGAGTAGGCTGCCATTAGTTTACACGGGAAGCGAGGCGTTATCCACCCTGATCAAGCTTGCCCCTGATGGTAAACATGCGCTGGAACAGGGTGAAGCAGGAAACGGCAGCTATGATGAGCAAGACCCAGAAAATCTGGCCGATAATCAGACCGATGCCGAGCAACACGACTCGCTCTGGCCGGGTCATCAGGCCGGACCGGATAAATACGCCAAGGCCCTCGCCTCTGGCCCGGAGGTAGCTGACGCCCTGGGAAAAAATCAACGCCAGCAGCAGAACAGTGATGAATAAGACCAGTTCGCCCCCCTTGAATCCAGGCTGGAGAGCAATGAGCGAGACCAGTTCGCCGTTCTCAAATCCGGCCCGCATGGCATAGACTGCCAGACCCAGAAACAACGCCGCCTCACCCAAGCGGTCGAAGACCGAGTCCAACAATGCCCCGAAGGGGGTCGCCTTGCCGGTGAGCCGGGCCAGTGCGCCGTCGAAGAGGTCAAGCCCCCCGCCCAGCAGGAATACGATGCCACCGGCCAGCATCAGATCAATCGCCACCAAGTACGCCGACACGACGCAGACCCCGAAACCCATAAGGGTGACCGCGTTGGGCGTCAGCTTCAGCGCATGGAGGAAGCGCGCGCCCGGCTGTTCGACGTAGCGGAGTACCGCACCTCTAAGCTGTTCGCGTCCTGGAATAACCATCTGAGAAGCTGACCCTCCGCGATTACTCCGGCCTTCCACCACGCAGAGGACCCGCGTTCCCGGCGACGAGTCCCGAGCAGGCCAGGTAGAAGTCTTCAACTTGTCCGGCCACACGTTCCCACCGGTATTGTTCCACATCTTCGCGGCCTCTGGCGCCCATATAACCTGCAAGCTCGGGGGAGTCGATCAACTGAACCAGGGACGCAGCGAGGGCTTCCGAGTCCTTGCGGGGGAATAACAGACCTTGCCGTCCGTGTTCGATGATGGCATTGTAGCCGTCTATGTTGGAGGCGATCACGGGTTTGCCGGACGCCATCGCCTCGAGCAGCACATATCCAAAGCTCTCCGACCCGGTTGCCGGGGAGCAGCAGATGTCAGCGGTGGCGTAGTAACGCGGCAGGTCCTCGTCGGAGACCCGCCCTGCGAACACCACGTCCTGCAACGCCCGCGAACTGAGGATTTGCTGGGAGTCCCGGTCAGGGTTTCCCGGCCCGACCACCAGCAGGCGGGTTTCTGGCCTGTCCCACTTGACCCGGGCGTAGGCTTCGAGCAGGTGCTTCAACCCCTTGCGCCTCTCCAGGCGTCCGACGAACAGGATGTTGGTCTTGCCGTCCTGGTACTGGGGCCAGGGGGCCGGGTTTTCGGCGAAGCGGCCCACATCAATGCCGTTGGGGATGATCTTGTAATCGCCGGGAAAGACGCTGCTGACGTAGCGCCGCGCAGCGGGCGAAACGGCAATGCCGCCGTGCAGCCGCTGGTACCAACGCTTGATGATTGGGTGACTCATCCGGTAGAGGTGCTGGCGTTGGTAGGATGCGTGGAACGTACCGATGTTTACGGCCTGGGAGAACTCGAGGACGCAGAGGGGAAGGATGGGCGCCAAGGGCTCATGCAGGTGAACAATGTCGAAATCCTCTTCGCGGAGCAATGCACGCACCTTGGGATAGAGCCACCAAGACAAAGACACCCTGGCAATTGAGCCGCCGCTGGGCAACGGGACCGACCGACCCAGATGCACGAAATTTTCCCCGTCTTCGCGTTCCCTGGAAGGGGAGTAGGGGGCCAGCACCCGCACGTCGTGACCCACCCGCGTCAACTCGCGGCTCAACTGTGTTACGTGAGCCGTCACCCCTCCCGGCCAGGTGAAGTCATAGGGTGACACCATTGCAATTTTCAAGCAGTGCTCCCTTCTCCTCCCTGCTTCCCCGCCCGCTATTGAAAGGGGCCGGCTTCCAGGGCAGGAGAGGATGCTTGGGCTGCCCTAATCTGCGTCGGTGGTCTCCATGTCAGCGACCTCTACGTCAGTGATAAACGACTCGACCATTTCCCGGGCAACGTCGTCGGTGTACTGTTGGGGCGGAGACTTCATAAAGTATGCGCTGGGCCCGGGAAGCGCTCCGCTGATGCCCCGGTCCAGGGCCAGCTTGGCGCATCGCACCGCATCAACTACCACACCGGCCGAGTTAGGGCTGTCCCAGACTTCCAGCTTGGCCTCCAGGTTGATCGGAGCGCCGCCGAAAGAGCGTCCTTCGAGACGTATGTAGCACCACTTCCGGTCCTGCAGCCAGGGCACATGGTCGCTGGGGCCTATGTGGATATGGTCAGGGTCTATGCCGTCTTCCATTTGGGACGTGACTGACCCGGTCTTGGATATCTTCTTGGAGACCAAACGCTCCCGTTCCAACATGTTCAGGAAGTCGGTGTTGCCCCCGAAATTCAACTGATAAGTGTTCAGAATCTCAACGCCCCGGTCCTCGAAGAGCCGGGTAAGCACCCGGTGGGTGATGGTCGCACCCACCTGTGATTTGATGTCGTCGCCAACGATGGGAACTCCACATTCCTCAAAGCGGCCCCGCCAGTACTCTTCGCGGGCGAGGAAGACCGGAATGCAGTTCACCATCGCGCAGCGTGCATTGAGGATTTGCTCCACGTACCACTTGGTGGCCATTTCACTGCCCACGGGCAGATAGTTGATGACCACATCAACGTCCCGCTCCCGGAGGATGCCTTCGATGTTCGCAGTTGAGTGGTCGGACTTCTTGACCAGATGGGAGACGTAACGGCCTATGCCATCATGGGTCATCCCGCGTTCCACCGGCACTCCCATGTAGGGAACATCGGCGAACTTCAGGGTGTTATTGGGCTGGGTGAAGATGGCTTCAGAAACGTCCTTGCCGACCTTGTTCTCGTCGATATCGAAGGCGGCAACCACCTCTATGTCGTCGATACGGTAACCGCCAAGGTTGGCGTGCATGATTCCTGAGACGTCTTCATCGTCCGGCAACTCGACGTAATTATGGATACCCTGAACCAACGAGGAAGCACAGTTCCCCACTCCGATAATGGCGACTTTAATTTTCCCCAATGCTTAAATTCCTCCGTTGGGCCGGGTCACGCACACTGGCGTGGTTATGGGCCGACAAATTGTAGCAAGTTGCGAAAACCGCTACAAGTGTCCGATTTTCGGATACGGACCGAAGCGTGGGCTATCGGGGCATCGACAGTTGCTATGAGTCGAAGAAACGGAAGATCGCGGTGCGGTCGTCGTGGCGGGAGCGGCGGCCCAACTGTTCGGGGACCTGCCCCTCGCCGATGCGTTCTTCTACCAGGCTGTTCACCTGCTCCGCGGCCTCTTCCGGGGTCGCCGCCGCCCGTACAATGTCGGCCAACTCGGAAACCATAACATTGTCTGTAACGCCGTCGGTTGCCAGCACTAGGCGGCTACCCGGCTGAATCTCGACTTCGGTGCGGACCAGGGTGGGCGGACGCTGCGCGGCACCGATTGCCTTGGCGACTCCCACATGGAGAAACCCGCCAACTCTGCCGGTGAGTTGCTCTACCGAGTCGGATCCGACGAGGAAAATCGGGCTATCTCCCGCCCCCATAACGTGCAACCGGCCGTCCAGGTAGAGTGCGCCGGAGAAAGTGGTGAGCAGGAATCGTCCTCCGCCCACCTGGTAAAACTCTTCGTTTAGATCGTTGAGAACGTTGATCACGTCTTCCGGCCCGGTCAACAGCCCGGACTCCAGGGCCTCGACTACGGACTGGCTCGCTTCCTCGCCACCGTGTCCGGTGACCCCGTCCATTACTGCGTCCAGGAACGAGTTGTTACCCAGGTCACGGACCAGGTAGCTATCTTCTCCGTGGGCTGAGTTATCCTGAAATGATGCTACAGTGCTTCCGAGCATATGCGTTGGTCCTCACAGTTGCCCGTTTCTTTATGAGCCGCAAGTTTGATTTGCCATTGGATAGGAATACCGCTGGATAAGAACACCGGCCGGCAACGCGGCTCATTGGCTCAAGCCCGCCAACTCGGTATCGGCATCGAACAGATAACGTGTCCAGTGGTCGCCGCGCAGGAGGTCCAAAGCCTCGGACCATGCCCGGCGGGCCTGGTCGAAGTTTGGGAGCTCCCGGTTCCGGGCAGCCACCGCATCCAGATAGGCGTTCAGGTCGTCGCGGAAACCGTCAAGGCCGGAATAGCTGCGCTCCTTCAGCCGGTCAATCATGCGGTCTGCCGCACCCTGGACCGCGGAATCAGTGTTGTTATAGCTCAACGACATCTCTTCCAGTTCCTGCATATAGTTGACCACCGGGCGCTGGCCGTAGGGTTCCCGGTAGCCATCAGCTTGATCGGGCGGTCCCTGGGGCGTCGTGTAAAACTTCAGTATCTCCAGGTAGGAGTCGAACGCGGTGCGGGGAGGGCCTCCCCTGATGTTGGCCTCTCCCTCCACAGGGACCAGGTCGGCGCAATCAATGATGGTCAGTTGGCCGGCGCCGGGCTGGTAGAACAGGTTCTGGGGACGCATGTCCAAGAGCACGTAACCGGCTTCCAGGAAGGATTCCTGGACCTCCAGCAATTGGCGGTGGACAGGGAAGGGATCGCCCTGGTCTACCGGGACCAGCGGGTGGAGGGTAAAGAGGTTCTGCCCGATGCCTGTGGGAACGCGCTGAATTCTTGCCCGCATGTCCCCCACCATCAACGGGATGCCCCTGGCGCGTTCCTCAACGATTACCCGGTACTCATTGCCCTGGGAATCTCCGTAGAACTCATCGTGGTTGGCCCGCTCCGAATACCCAATCAGGGAAGCAATGCCGGGAGTGTTGGCCGGGAGGCGCTCCAAGGCTTCCAGCATCCGGTCGGTGCGGGCCTCGGTGCTGCCGTGCATCCCGCGGCTGATCATCTGGGGTACGGGCCGTTTCAGCACCACCGGCGCGCCGCTCTCCTGGTCGATGGCGGAGCGCACTTCATAGTCAGCGCCCGACCCTAGCAGGCCGGTTATCTGAAATCGGTTGAGGTCCACTAACTGCATACTTGCGACGCGTACCGATAGCCACAAGGATGGTACATTTTCGACCTGGATAATGCAACCGATTGGAGACGGGTCCTATCCACGGCTCCAAGGCCGGCTCGCATGTTCGCATGTGTGGGGCCGTATCCGCCGGTCATTATGTATCCCGCCGCTCCGGGTCCTGTTCACTTCGCTCCTGCTCTTCTACAAACTGGCTCAATTCCGTCCAATCCGACCGCAGCCTGTCCAGTTCCTCGTCTGACACCTGGGACGCGCCGTAGTAGGCAACCTGGAAATCATCCACGATGCGCCCCACCGGAGCGACGGGTAAAGCGCCGTCCAGAGTTCCCTCGTGTTCCTTCGGAGTCTGCCAGTCCGCCCGGTTGCGTCCACGTCGCGCCGCCAGGGTCAGCATCGCGTGGTAGAACTCGCGCGGGTCCCTCGGAACAGGAGGACGCGGCAGCCTGCGGCGGCCCAGGGACATCACGTTGCCCAGAAGGCTGTTCGCCAGTGCGGAGAGGTCGTCATTTACCCGGCTCCAACTGAACACCGACTCGCGGGTCTCTTCCACCTGGCCAGGGGACCTCAGGAAACGCCGGAATCTGTAGATCTTGTAAAGCAGCCAACCGGCCAGGGAAGCCCCGATCAGGAATCCCAGGAGCTTCAGAGCAGCGACCAGCAGTGGAGGCAACCCATTGTCGCCGACTCCTTCCCGCATCGTCTCGTGAAACTGGCGTATCTGTTCCTGCGCCCTGGCCAGACCGCTCAGGTCTCCGCCGCCGAACCGCTCGGAGACCCAGGTGCCCAGGGCAACCAGCAGCCCGGCGATGTAACCCAACGCCAGCAGGACCGGTTTCAAGACCCAGAAGCCTATGGCGCCTATCAGCTTCAACAGCCAGCGGGTGACGTCATCCAACCCTCCCAAGCCCGCCGCGCTCAGCACAAGGCCGGCCAGGAGCACCAGCCCGACACACACGGTGATGGGAATCCACCAGTTCATCCCCATCACCTGGCCCTCCCCGGCCTCTGACGAGAACCTGGCCAGCGACAGGCCCACCAACCCAACCCCAAAGAATCCAACGATCAGGAAACCATTGATCAAATCGGCGGAACTCATGCTGTGTAGGACCACCGCAAAGAACAAGACCACCAGCCCCCATTGGAACGAAGTGCGCACGGCATCCAGGGATACTTCGTCATGGGCAAGTGAACTGCTCCTCCACCAAAGCAGTACCAGAAATGCGAATGCCAGCACTTGCCGCAAGGCAACCCCGATTCCTCCATCCATGAACGCGCCAATAGGGATGATGCCGTTCCCTGTAGCCATGTGGGACAGGATGAGCACAGACGCCAGGCTGGCCGCCAACCCGATTGTCCCTCTAAGGTTGGCGGTGAACCGGGTCGTCTGCACGTACAGAGACAGGAGGTAGGCCCACAATACCCCCAGCCACACGACCCAGAAGGGCAGCACGGGCAAGCGTTGCTGCACCGCAACACCGACAATGTTGAATATCAGATAGAAGCCGCAGGCTTCCAGGAACATCACCACGCCAGTGACCAGGCTAGTGCGAAGAAGCGGACTCATGCCCGTCCAATGCCTCCAGGGACCTCCCTACCCGGTATATGCGCAGTCCGGGCGGTTGAATCTGGGGTGCGCCATCACCAGCGAACAGCACCTCAACCCGGTGCCCTTCGCCCTTTATCTGCTCTATTTCCTCAACGAGAGTCTGCGTCATCACGGCCGTTACAAGCATCACCGTCGCCCCCGGTGGGAGGGACGCCCGCTCCTCGCGGAGCACTTCCGCCAGAGGCGTCACAACATAGGGACCGGCCATTGCCAGGGCTTCCAGGACCAGGCTGAGTTGAGAAGGGGAAGCGCCCATCGGAACCGTCAACCACTTGCCCGAGTAGCTGGCAACGGCATTGCTCGCCAGTCCGAAGGTATGCCCCTGCGTCCTTGCATGGTGAGCCACTGACGCGGCGGCGGTGACGGCGCGCTCAAAGTAGCGTCGGTTGCTGCCCTGCCAGGCATGTTCGCTGGTGGTGGCGTTAAGGGCGATAAGCACGTTCAAGGAGACCACCGGCTCAAACACCTTGGTCTGAAGGCGGAGCCTCCGCGCCGTCGCTTTCCAGTCGATGTGTTTCATCGGGTCGGTGGACATGTAGTCCCTCTGCCTCAGAAACCGGGTTGTGTCCTGCAAAATCGGCCTCGGCCCTTTGGCCTGTCCCAAGGGGTGCTCCTCCGGAAATACGAGGCGCCCCAGGTCCACGATCCTGGGGTAGACCAGCAGATAGTCGACCCGTGACATGTTGGCTTCAGATGCGCTGAAACCGAATATGTCGCCGCTGCGGAGCCGCACCGGCCCTATCCGGTGGTAACCCCTGGAAGTGCAACGAAGGGAGTATTTCCAGGAAGCTCTCTGGTAGGGCAGCAACGATGTGGTGATCGTATGCTGCTTGGTCACGTCGGTATTGCTGCCTCGGAGGATGGCCCCCGGCAGCTCTAGCCCTTGTGGAAAGGTGTCCTGAATGTCCACCCAGATCAGGGGCAGCAACTTCTCGTTTGAGAGGGTAACGGTATATTCGATGGAGTCCCCGATGAAGGCCCGCCCCTGGGAAAGTTCCCGCCGGTGGTCAACGCGCCGAAAGGCGAAGCGGTCCCACACCCGCGCCGCCAATGAGACGATGACAGCCAGCGAACCTACCACCAGCAGAAGGCCCTGGCTGGCCACGAGACCGAAAAACACCAACAGCCCGCTCGCTGTTAGCCAGAGTTCATTGCGCATACGGCTCCTCTGAGAAGTGGTTCCTCCGCGCAGAGGACCCGCCTTTCCAGCCAGGAACTTCGCCCCATGCCGCCGTGCTGGCCGGGAAAACTCCGGATCCGGGGCTTGAGTAGGATGCTTCCCCCGGTGTGTTCAGTGTTTGTGGGTGGCAATAGTTAGCATCCAATATCGAGCACCCGGGTAGTCGCCCCCTGACCATCGACTGTATGCCGCTGCTACACCGGAACCTGTACCTGCTCCAGGATTTCATCAATGACCCGTTCCGGGGTCATTTCGCGGAGCCGGGCTTGGGATTTCAGGATAAGACGGTGGCAAAGGGTATACGGAGCCAGAACCTTGATATCGTCGGGGGTCACGTAGCTCCGGCCCTGGACCGCGGCCATTGCCTGACTGCACCGGAATAGCCCCATCGTAGCCCGGGGACTGGCCCCCAGCTCCACATCGGCGTGGCAACGGGTGGCCTGCACCAACCGCACGACGTATTTGCGCAGGACCGGTTCCAGGTGCACGTGACGAATCGCCTCCTGGTATGCTACCAGATCGGCGCCCTCTGCCACAGCCTTGATCTCCGACAGAGGGTCCGCCGTCTGGAACCGGGACAGCATAGCCTCTTCTTCAGATTCCATTGGGTAGCCCAGCCGCAGACGCAGCAGGAACCGGTCTAGCTGCGCTTCCGGGAGAGGGAAAGTGCCCTCAAGCTCGATGGGGTTCTGGGTAGCGATGACCATGAAGGGGTTTGGCAGGGCTATGGTAACGTCGTCCACCGTCAACTGCCGCTCGGCCATTGCCTCCAGCAGCGCCGACTGGGTGCGGGGAGTGGCGCGGTTAATCTCGTCAGCCAGAACGACCTGTGCGATTACCGGACCGGCGCGGAACTCGAATTCCCCCTCTTTCTGGTTGAAGTAGTGGATGCCGGTAATATCGGAAGGCATCAGGTCCGGGGTGAACTGGATCCGCTTGAAGGTACAGTCGAGGGAACTGGCGAGGCTGCGGGCCAAGGTGGTCTTGCCTATGCCAGGTACATCTTCCACCAGGATGTGGCCCCCGCTGAGCACTGCGGCCAGCGTCAACTCGATAACCCCGCCCTTGCCGACCAAGACCGTCTCGATGTTGGCCTTGATCCTGGCGGCCAGTCCCGCGACCGCGCCGGTCAGGGAGGAAATTGAAGCCTCTTGCTGTGCCATGACCGTTCGGAGCGCTTGGCGCAGTCGAAGGGCGTTCCACCAAGAACGTCGCCCCACACCGCGATGCCAGCCGGGGAGCGTCGGTAGGAACCGTCCCCCGCGAGGGGAAGGTCAGCCGCCGCCACTGGCCGGTCCAGTGGGCCGTATGGAGCCGACTTTCTCGCGTTATCGACGACTCAGGTGCTCTTCCACCTCCCGGAGGTCCTTGAAGGAATCGACACTCCGCCAGAATGCCCTGGACTTGAGCGCAGAGATCTTGCCAGCCTCGGCCAACCGGGGGAACGTCTCAGTCTCGTGGTCGCCTGTCTCCGGCAGTTCCTGGGCCATCCGGCGGTCAAAGAGGTAGACGCCAGCGTTGATCCAGTGGGGCAACTCCACCTTCTCCCGGAAGCCGGTGACACCGCCGTTGTCGTCCATATCAACCAGACCGTAGGGGCTAACGAATGGAACGACCATGATGGTGGCCTGATGAGAAGGGTCCGCTGCCTTGCTCTCCCGGTATCGCCTGGCGATGGCGTCGAAGCTCTCGTCAGTTACCACATCTCCGTTGAGGACTGCTACCGTGTCTTCCTCTTCGGGCACATGGGGGAATCCCAGCTTGATGGCCCCGCCGCGGCCCAGGGGCGAGTCTTCGACGCTGTAGTGGGCGCGGACCCCGAAGTTGCGCCCGTCGCCGAAGAAGTCCTTGATAACCTGCCAGCGGTATCCCGCCAGGAAAACCACATCGGTAACGCCGCCGGACTTGAGCCACTCGATCTGGTGCCACAGAATCGGCTGGCCGTGCACGGGCACCATCGGCTTGGGAACGGTATCGGTCAGGGGCCGAAGCCTCTCGCCCTTGCCGCCTGCGAGAATCAGGGCATACATGGACGCTGTCCTCGCACTGATGTATGGGATGCGCCGGTATTCTGGTTGGGGCCTAATATAACCGCATTGAGGTTAGGCGGTCAAATGAGCGATCTGCAATACCGGCGCGTGATGGAGGAGCGATAGGATGTGGCTACCCAAGCGGGTCACGGGGAACTCTGAGAGGTACTGTTCTCAGTAAGGTAGAGGTTCGATGATACCCGTAATGTGGGTTAGGCGCTACCGCTCTATGTGGTTGAGAAAATTGCGAAACCCACTTGTGCGGAGAATGGGCTGCGGAAGGGGATTAATCCGTGACGACAACCGCAATCGGCAAGTTGGAAGTGGTCAATGAGTTTCAAGGAAAAGTGGCTTGAGTGACACGTCTCCGGTTCGTTTGTTGTTTGCAAAAATGAAAAGGGCCGGAAATCCGGCCCTTTGTTTATCGGTTCAGACATCCCGTGATGGGGTTCGGGTAACATCGCGCTTTGGTGGCGGCGGTGGCGGCGGTGGCGGCTTGGTGACGTTATTAGGCTTCGGATTGAATCCCTTTTTAATTGTGCTGGGTGGAGGATTCGGTACTCTTACCATTTCTTACCTCCCTGTCAGTAACTTATCTCGACCTTAGGTATTCTACCATAATGACGTCGTTTGCGGGAACGACTACAGCGACCACGTCCTCCAAGGGTATACGGCACTCTCCATCTAGCCATTCAGCGTCAGCGATCCTGAAGTGGCCTCTGTCGGGACTGGACGGCCATTCCTCCGGCCATCCGTATAGTCGTCGGTCTCCTTGTAAATGTAGAACCACATAGCAGTCGTCATTTTTGAAGAAGGAAGAGTACCATACCGATGGATAAGCGCCTTCTTTGGTAATCTTGATGAATCGAAGCAGTGCATGTAACCAGTCGTGGTTGAAGACTAAAGAAGCGAGCAACCCCATTAGTACTGCGATTATCGCAGCTAGGATAATATCTACATGTTGACGTTCATGAAAGTCTATCAGGGGTGTTTTGTTGCTTATCCATAGAATAAATACTGTGATCGCCTGGATCAAGCTGGTGAAAATCAGAGCCTGGAATATACGCTCGAATTCACTGGGCTTCGGATGAGATGTGAGAGAATGGAAAATAGCTCCGGCCACGAAACCAGGCAGCAGAAAAGTGAGGATGTTTACAATTTCACTAGATGCCCAATTCAAGGTATCGTTCCATGTTCCTGATGTCTAATGGAGGCTCCATAGCCAGACTCAACCCTTAAGAGAGGAGAGCAATTGCCAAGGTGATGATCGGCCATGACCTCATGGTACATTATCTCACCAAGGAGGTCTCCAGTCATGAGGTAAATGAGCTACCCGGCCTGGGTTCGAACCAGGGATTTCAGCTCCAAAGGCTGACGTGTTGCCACTACACTACCGGGCAATTCGCGGGGCTGCGGGAGACGCCCCATATATCCATTCTGCTACCGGAGGCTTAGGGCGTCAAGTAATCCGGGGCATGGCCGGTCCCGGACGCCAGGAACCGCTCCAGTATAAGCATGGCCGACGCCTCATCCACCGAACCTCTCCGGCGGGAAGGCTGTTGGCCAGATTCGCGCAAGAGGGCCTCGGCCTCTACCGAGGTGAAACGCTCGTCGGTCGTATACACGGGGATGGAGGTGCGCTTTCTCAGGGCACTGGCAAACCTGCAGGCACGGCGGGCCTGCGGACCCGTGCTTCCGTCGAGGGAGTAGGGCATCCCCACCACGAACCCATCTGCCTCCCGGTCTCGCGCCGCCGCGAGTACCCTGTCCAGGTCCTCAGATAGCTTGGTACGGGCCAGGTGGCCAGCGGGGAAGACCAGCGTGGTGGAAGTGTCCCCAAAGGCCATGCCGATACGCCGCTCTCCCAGGTCCAGCGCCAAAAATCTCAGCGCCAAGTCCTCCTTGACCACTCCAGGATTAGGAATGTGGGTTCCCGTTAAAACTGGAGTGTGGGATAGGGCCGCGGTTATGTCAACGCCTGACGAACCAAATCCGCCACGCCGGAGAGGGCCTCGTCCAGCTTGTCGGCGCGCCTGCCACCGGCTTGGGCAATCTCCGGACGTCCGCCGCCCCCGCCGCCCATTACCCTGGCAGTATCGCGGGCCAGGTTGCCGGCGTGGAGGCCCTTGTCCACCAGGTCGGGCGTCACCATAGCCACCAGGAGCGGGTTGCCCTCGGCCACGCAGCCGAGTATCACGACTGCGCTTTCGAGCCTTGCTTTCAGGAAGTCTCCCATTTCCCGCATCGCGTCCGGGCCAGTGGCCGACGTGCGGGCGGCTACTACCTTCACGCCGCCCACATCGGCAGCGCGGCCCAGGATGGCCTCGGCCTCGGACCGAAGGGTTGCCCGCTCCATCGCGGCCAGCCGCCGACGCATGTCTTCGTTATCCTGGATGAAGCTCTCCAGCCGGGTCTCCAGGTCAGCAACCGGGGTTTGCAGCCTTTGGGAAAGGGCGTCCAGCCGGGACGCCTGCTCTACGAACAACTGCTCAGCAGCCCGGCCCGTCACCGCCTCGATGCGCCGCATTCCGCCGCCGATGCTTGACTCCCCGAGGACGAACATCGTGCCCACCTGCCCGGTGGCCGAAACATGGGTGCCACCGCATACCTCGACGCTGAAGGGTTCGTCATTGGACATGCGGACGACCCTGACCACGTCGCCGTAACGGTCGCCGAAGAATGCCAACGCCCCCTGGCCCACGGCCTCGGTGTAGGTGGTCTCGCGGGACGACACTTCCAGGTTTTCCCGCACCTTGTCGTTGGAAAGAGACTGCACGGATAGTATCTCCTCGGGCGACATGGGGCTTACGTGGCTAAAGTCGAACCGCAGCCGCTCCGGGGCCACGTGAGAACCGGCCTGCCTGACGTGCGCGCCCAGCACCGAGCGAAGGCTGGCGTGCAGCAGGTGAGTGCCGCTATGGTTGCGGGCCGCGTCCAGACGCCGGTGGGAGTCCACTTCCGCGTTAACCCGCTCGCCTATGGAAATGTCCCCTCGCTGTACCACCCCACGATGTACGACAAGCCCGGCCACGGGACTCTGGGTATCTTCCACACTCACGACGGCGTTGGCAGATATGATGGTCCCCTGGTCTCCCACCTGGCCGCCGCCTTCGGGATAAAAGGGCGTTTCCAACAGCACGACCTCGACGCTCTGGCCCTGGGTAGCGAATCCCACCGACTCGCCCTCGACCATCATGGCGGCCACCACTGACTCCTGGCGGAGGCCGTCGTATCCGACGAACCGGGTCCGCTCCACTCCCAGGTTCTCGTAGGCCGACAGCATCTCCATGCTGCCGCCGAAAGCCTGGGCTGCCCTGGATTGCTCCCGCCGGGACTCCATTTCCCGCTGGAAGCCGTCCATATCTACATCCAGCCCGGCCTCGCGGGCAATCTCGGCGGTAAGTTCCGGGGGAAACCCGTAGGTGTCGTAGAGGACAAAGGTCTCCTTGCCCGTAATATCCCCCATCAGCAGCGCGGCCGCCTCCTTGCGGCGGTCGTTGCGCCGCTGTTGCTCAGGGGACGAGGCTTCGTAAATTTCCTTCGCCAGGTCGGCAACCGCCTCGGTGTACAGCCTAACGGCCACGTTATCCCCCCTAGATTCTCCGCCGAGCACACCCGGATTTGCTTCCACCCACTGGAGAGGGGTAGGCAACTCCACCCTCCGGGCAGCGCAGTCCTCCGCTACCTCAATGTATACTTCCCTTAGCGCCATCAAGTCCCGGAGAATCTCACTGCCGCGCTCGAAAGCCTCTGTGAACCGTTCTTCTTCCAGCCGTATCACACGCAGGATGAAGTCCCGGTTTTCCGACAGCTCCCGGTATCCGGACTGGAAGTTGTCTATGACGGCCTCGGCCACCTGGGACAGGAACGGTCCCTCCAGGCCCAACTGCCGGCCGTAGCGGATTGCACGCCGGACCACGCGGCGCAGCACGTAGCCCCGGCCCTCGTTGCCCGGTACAACCCCGTCGCCAATGAGGAACGTCGCCGCCCTGGAATGTTCGGCCACCACCCGCAGGGAGTAGTCAGTCTCCCGGTCTGCGCCGTAACTCTTGCCGGTAAGCTCGCAGGCTTTGGCTACCATCGGCCACAGGAGGTCCGTCTCGAACACGTTGGACTTCTCCTGCAAAACAGCGGCGGCGCGCTCAAGGCCCATTCCCGTATCCACGCTGGGCGCGGGCAATGGAGAGCGGTTGCGCTCCGGGTCCTGGTAGAACTGCATGAACACCAGGTTCCAAAGTTCCACGAACCGCTCGCAATCGCAGTTGGGGTGGCAGCCGGGGATTGGTTGCGACGTCCCGCTGTCCCGCTCTTCCCGGAGCAGGGCAGTAAGCACGTCCGGTTCAAGCATTGGTGAGCAACCCTTCTCAGCGCCGCCGTCGTAGTGCAGTTCCGAGCATGGGCCAGTGGGACCTTCGGTGCCGGCAGGTCCCCACCAGTTGTCCGAATCGCCGTAGCGGTAGATGCGTTCCGGAGGGATGCCAATCTGATCACGCCAAATCCCGTAGGCTTCGTCGTCGTCCAAATGGATGGTGACGAAGATACGGTCGGCCTCAAGCCCGAAACCCTGGGTCATCAACTCCCAGGCGAAGGCCACGGCGTCGTTCTTGAAGTAGTCGCCGATGCTGAAGTTGCCCAGCATCTCAAAGAAGGTCAGGTGCTTGTGGTCCCCCACCTCGTCGATGTCAGTGGTGCGGAAACTCTTCTGGATGCTGGTCAGGCGGCGGGAAGGGGGCGTCTGCTCGCCCATGAAGAAGGGCTTAAAAGGAACCATCCCGGCGCTGGTAAAAAGCAGCGTTGGATCGCCTGCCGGGATGAGAGACGCGCTGGGCATTCTCAGGTGGCCGCGCTCCTCGAAAAAGCGGGTGTACAACTGTCTTATCTGGTCGCCCGTCATCATTCCGCACCCCATTCTCGTTGCATTACGGATTACGTTACGTTGTCCGAAATTGTATGCCACGAGGAAATTAGCGTCAATTACCGGGCCGAGCCGGAACACTAAGGCTGTTGACCCTCGGCAATCGCGGGCACTAGAATTGATAGAGTGATAGCAAGGTCGCCATCATCCTCGATCCTGCTGGGCGACCGTAATCACTGTCTAAGGGGCATGGAGGTGTAAATGGACTCCAGCATCATCGGCAAGATCGATAAGGCCAGGAAATACGCTGAGGAGAAAGAGCGGGTCACCATCTCCGAGTTGAGTGTCCTATTTGAGGGGAACCACAACACCTATCAAGTGGACTTCAGGTCGGGTACTTGGTCTTGTGAGTGCCACTTTTTCCAGACCAGGGGTGTGTGCAGCCACATCATGGCCCTTCAACGCATGCTGGCTGGGATGCTGGTCCAGAAGGAGAACGCGACGGCGGCATCCTAAGGGACGGATCCTATCCGCCGCTCCCCGGCCGGCACACTGGCATGAGACGACGTTCTTCAGTGTGGGCAGTGGCTAACCACTCATTTCACTAGCCGCTGACAACCGGCCACCAACCACCCGAGGCACGGGTCCAAGACGCGCGCACCGGCCCCACACACCGGAAACGTGGATCCTCAGCGTCCGCTCCGGTCCTCCGCCAGTGTATGGGGCAACGTTCTCAGATATGAAGGGCCGCACAGGTTGCAGCAAGAAGAAGGTCAAACAGGCTCCAAGACCCGCATGTCCCTTCCGCCCGCCCTCCAGTATCCGGCATACCGCCTCTACTGGCTTGGGATGCTGGTCTCGGTCAGCGGGTTTCAGATGTTCCGTGCGGCCCAGGCCTGGTTTGTCTATGAACTGACCGGATCTCCTCTTTTCCTGGGCTACGCCGCCGCCGCCAGCGCCGCGCCCGGCATCGTATTCAACCTCTTCGGCGGTGTGTTCGCCGACAAGCTGGACAAACGCCTGCTGGTAATGGCCACCCAGGCAGCCAATGCCGGCCTGATCCTCCTCCTCGGCATAATGACTCTGTTGGACGTCGTGGAGGTCTGGCACGTACTGGTCATAGTGTTTCTGTCCGGCTCGGTGGAAGCTTTTGACACCCCGGCGCGCCAGGCAATCTATCCCCACCTGATAGATCGTCGGGCAATGATGAGTGCCGTCGCGTTGAACTCCTCGGTCTGGTCGGGCAACCGTATCGTCGCCCCGGCGATTGCGGGCTTCATCATCGCCCTGACCAATATGGAGACCTCGTTCTTCGTCGCCGCCTTCTGCTTTTCCGTAATGGCGGTCGTCATGGTTTTTCTGAAAGTACCCGCCATACCACAGGGAGGCCGGGGCAACCCCCTTCAGGATATGTTCGAGGGGCTGAGTTTCATCGGCCGCAACTCCATATTCTCCTTCCTGATCGGGATGACCTTCTTCAACAGCTTCTTTGGCATGGCCTACGTCTTCCTGATGCCCATGTTCGCCCAGGACAGCCTTGGCTTGGGCGCGGGCGAGTACGGCACGCTCCTGAGTGCCGGCGGCGTCGGCTCGCTGCTCGTGACCCTCTGGCTCGGTTCCAGGAGGGACACCCGGTACAAAGGGCTGCTGATAATCGGTGGCGCAGTGTTGTTCGGCATATCGCTGATCGTGTTTGGGATCACATCCAAGTACATCGGCTCCTTCGAGCTGGCGCTGGTAATCCTGTTCCTGATGGGCGCCGTCACGTCGACCTACATGATCTCGATTCAGAGTTCGCTGCAAATGATGGTGCCCGACCGGATGCGCGGTCGGGTCATGGGCTTCTACGGCATGACCTGGAGCATAATGCCCATGGGAGGGCTACAGGCGGGGGCTTTGGCCAACATCGCATTCATCGGAGCGCCCTTTGCCGTGGTCATAGGCGGGCTGGCAGTGGCCGCCTTTGCCATCGGCCCGGCCCTGCTCAACGGAAAAGTGCGCAACCTGGGCTGGGAGCTCAACCAGGCCGAAACAGCAGCCGTGGCAGACCTCCAACCCCAGCCGGCCACGTCTTCAAGCGACAATTGAACCCTGCACCCCGCACGTCAGACACGCTAATCACCGCATTTGCGCCGTCGTTGACATGCGATTGGGCTGCGGTTACACTCCAACCTGGGCAGGTATATATTGCAGCAGTCTTTGTTGGGATTTCTCGTTGTCGGACTGAACCACCGTAGCGCGCCCTTGGAAGTGCGCGAAAGGTTATCCCTTAACCCCGGCCAGATACCCGGCGCATTGGCAGCCATGGACCAATTCGGGGTTCCCGGCGCTATTATTTCCACATGCAACCGCTCCGAGTTTTACACTCTGGAGCCGAGTGGCCCTGTGGGCGCCGGACACTCCCAAGGACGGATCCTCAACAGCCGGGGCGGCCCCACCCCGGGTACGGAGCCGCATTCTCAGTGGGGAATCGGTGACCGACGATGCAGGGAATTCCTGGTCGACTACTTCGACATTCCACTGGTGGAAGTTGAGCGATACCTGTACTGCCACCGGGACCAGGACTGCATCAGACACCTGTTTCGCGTTGCTTCCAGCCTGGACTCCATGATTCAGGGTGAGGACCAGATCATAGGCCAGGTCCGGGAGTCCCTGGAAATCGCGTTGCACGCAGGGACCATCAAGGGCCCCCTGCTCCAGTTGTTCCAGCAGGCGCTCCGCGTGGGACGGAAGGTGCGCCGGGAAACCGGAATCGGAAAGAACGCGCTCTCCGTCAGCCGCGCCTGCGTCGAGATGGCCAGGGGCACACTGGGAGACCTGAGTCAACTCCAGGCGATGGTGGTAGGCGCAGGAGATGCCGCCGGGCTGGCTGCGAAAGTCCTGAACCTGTCCGGGGTCAGGGAAATAA
This sequence comes from Dehalococcoidia bacterium, assembly GCA_034422355.1. Taxonomy (GTDB): domain Bacteria; phylum Chloroflexota; class Dehalococcoidia; order Lucifugimonadales; family UBA3495; genus CATOSP01. The sequence continues at coordinate 57,980 of DAOUJS010000146.1, forward strand.
CCGTGACCAACCGCACCCATGAACGTGCGCAGGAACTGGCAAGGAATCTTTCCGGCCGGGCGGTCCCGTTCAACTGTATGCAAGGAGCGCTCACGCAGGCCGACCTGGTAATTTCCTGCACCGGTTCTCCCGGCTACGTCCTGACTTCTGGGGCTGTAAAGTCTGCAATGGAGGCACGGCCGGACCGCCCGTTGTTCCTGCTGGACATAGCCGTTCCCCGGGACATTGACCCCGCTTCTGCAAACATCGGCAATGTGACCCTACATGACGTAGACGACCTGGACGCGATTTCCGACACATACCGGCTGGAGCGGACCGCCGAGGCAGGAGAGGCAGAGCAGGTCGTCGAGGAAGAGACCGGCAAGTTCGTCGATTGGTGCGCCGCTCAAAGGTCTCTGTCCACCGTCGTGGCGTTAAGGGAGCAGGCCGAACAGATGCGCCTGCACGAGATTCAGAAGACCGTTCGCAGAGCAGACCTGGAGTTCAACCCCGAGCAGATAGCCGCCTTGGACGCAATGACCAAAGCGCTGGTCAAAAAGCTGCTACACGGTCCGACGGTCTACCTGAAGGACCACGGCGACTCCGTAGACTTGGGCTTGACCAGGGAAATGTTTCAGCTACCACAGGAAGACCCATAACGGCCCGGCCCTCTAGCTGCGGCAAACTGACCGACAAGTCTTGGAGCATCAACAAAGTCTCACACAGTGACCATGCCATCTCTAGTTGATAAATACGCCCTGCTCCCCAACGAGATCGACGACCTCAGCCTCCGCATGGTGGAAGACTCCCTGCCAGAGTCTCTCGATCTGACCGGCGGGGAACGCTACGTGGCGTGCCGCATCGTGCGCGCGGAAGGGGACCCTGACATCGCCTCTGACATCCGTTTCAGTCCCGGGTCCGTGGAGCGCGGACTCGATGCACTGAAGAATGGGGCTGATGTTGTCACCGACGTCCGCATGGTCCAGGTGGGCATATCCCGTGCATTGCTCAACCGTTACGGAGTTTCGACCCACTGCATGATTGACACCCCGCAGACCCATGAAAGAGCGCGAAGGGAAGGCACGACCCGTTCCGTGGCGGCGGTCCGGGAGCTTGCCCCGCAGATGGAAGGCGCGGTGGTGGCCGTCGGCAATGCCCCAACCGCCCTGCTGGCCCTTCTGGATCTAATCAGGAACGGCGAGGTATCCCCGGCCCTCGTCATAGGGATGCCTGTGGGCTTCGTCGCTTGCGCCGAGTCCAAGGACGAGCTAATCGCAACCGACGTCCCGTATATGACCATCGTCGGGCGCAGGGGCGGCAGCTCTGCCGCCGCCGCAACGGTAAACGCACTGCTGGGACTGATGTCCCATGGAGCAACGTCATGACCCAAGTGAATCGTCCCGACTCCAGGGCGGACAATAATAGTCCCCGCGGCCCCTGGGGTGTGGTGCTGGTTGCCCACGGCAGCCAGCGGGGGGCCACGTCCGCCGAATGTTCCTGCTCCTGGGGCATTCCGGAGTCGGAAACGCCGGAGTGGTGCCTTCATTGCCCCAACACTCCCAAAGGACTCAACGACGCCACCGTCCGGCTCCAGGAAGCGCTGGGAGAGGACCGGGCCAGGGTGCAGCTCTCCTGCCTGGAGTTCATAGAACCCCGGCCGGACCAGACGATTCAGGATATGGCCGCCCAGGGATTGCAACGGGTAGTAGTTATGCCCTACCTGCTTGGCCAGGGAAAGCACGTTACCCTGGAAATGGACGAAGTGCTGGATGAGGTGAGGGGCGACCTGCCGGGCGTGGACCTTCATCTGGCCGATGTGCTCGGACCAGACCAGCGGATGGCCGATGTGGTGGTGGAACGGGTCCTGTCTCTGGACAGCCCGCCCCCGTCCGAATCGCATACGACAGGAGTTCTGATAGTTAAGGCCGGCACCAAGAACCAGTACGACGATTGCATCTGGCTCCACGAGTTGGGCAGTATCGTGGAGTCAGACTTGGGCGAGGGCTACGCCGTGGCCGTAGCCCAGTCCCACTACGGAGACCCTACCGTAGAAACAGGTGCAGCCCAACTCGTGGACGACCGTGGGGTATCCCGCATAGTCGTCGTTCCGTATGTCTTCTTCCCCGGCCTGATCCTGAAGCGAAACGTGCTGGGAGGGTTGGACAGGCTGAGCGCCAAGTATCCGCATATCTTCATGGCCGTTACCCCCCCGTTGGGCACCGACGAAAGAGTGGTCCAGGTGGCAGCCGACCGCGTCCGCCAGGTGTGGGACCGGGCCGGGCAGCACAGTCACTAGAGCAACTGCAGAAGCAAGAGTCCAAGATGACCGAACAGTCCAACAGCCAGACCCATGGCGAAAGCGACTACAGCCGCCAGACGGTGCGCCGGCGCGGGATGCGCACCGGGTACACCACCGGGTCCACCGCCGCGGCTGCAACCAAGGCCGCTGCACTGACCTTGCTGACCGGAAACGAGACCCGTGACGTCACCATATCCCTGCCGGTGGGGCGGGATGCAGAATTCTCGGCACACAGGAGCGAGATCTCGGCAGACGGCGGCAGAGTAACCTGTGCCGTTCTCAAGGACGGGGGAGACGACCCGGACGTGACCCACGGAGCGGAGATTTGCGCCACGGTCTCCCTTGAGCCCAGCGGCACGGTGGGCGACCCGGTACGCGGAGGCGTGGGCGTCGGCACCGTCACCCGTCCGGGCACCGGCATCCCGGTGGGAGACCCGGCGATAACACGAGTGCCCAAGCGCATGATTCTCCAGTCGTTGGAGGACGCCGCTGCACTATGCGGCCTGCCCGACGGGATGGAGTTGGCCGTCGAGATCTCGGTGCCTGACGGAGTGGAAATAGCCAAGAAGACCACCAACAGCCGTCTGGGAATCCTGGATGGCATCTCCATACTGGGAAGCACCGGCGTGGTGCAGCCCTATTCCACCGCCGCGTGGCGGGCCAGCGTCCATCTCGCCATCGACGTGGCGGCGGCCAACGACCTGTCTCACCTGGTGCTGACCACCGGCACGCGCAGCGAGGCGTTCGCCAAGCAGCGCCTCGACCTGCCGGACATGGCGTACATCGAAGCAGGGATTTTCAGCGGACATTCGATGAAGCGATGCGTCATGCGGCAGGTGGGCCGCGCGACCCACGCCGGCATGGTGGGCAAATTCTCCAAAATGGCGATGGGCTACTTCGTCACCCACGTCGCGGGCAACCAGGTGGACACGTCATTTCTTGCCAGGCTTGCCGCCGAATGCGGCGCTTCTCCCAAGGTGCAGGAAGAGATGGCCGGAGCCGCCAGCGCCCGCCACTTCCAGGAAATCGCCCAGGAAAACTCGCTCCTTTCGGTGTTTCCCCTGATGTGCCAGCGTGTCTGCGAGCAAAGTCAGAAGTATCTGGGGGACGACTCCGAGTCCCTGGTCATAGATGCCCTTTGTTTCGACTTCGACGGCACCCTGCTGGGGTCTGCATCCACGTCCCCGGACGGCATCCCGCTCCTTCCCGACCCCGGAGCCTAGTCTCATGGTTGAGACCCGCAATTCTACTGCGTATAGGCCACTGGGTCTCTCTGACGAGGACTTCGAGCAGCGCCGTCCTCTCAGAGGCCAGATCACCAAGCGGGAAGTGCGGGCCATGACCCTTTATTCCCTGGGTCTGAGACCGGACAGCATCGTCTGGGACATTGGCGCGGGCACAGGGTCCGTCTCGGTGGAAGCCGGGCTGATCGCCTGCCAGGGAAGGGTCTACGCCATCGAACGGGATGAACAGAGCATCCCCCTTCTGCAACACAACCTGGACCGGTGGGGCGGCGGCAATGTGTCCATCGTGCCGGGAGAGGCTCCGGAGGCGCTGGCCCAGTTACCAGACCCGGACTCAGTATTCGTGGGCGGCAGCGGCGGCAACCTGGAGGGAATCCTGGATGTTGTGGGGCAGCGCATCTCCCGCGCAGGCAACATCGTAGCCAACCTGGCCGCCCTGGAACGCACCCAGGAGGTCTACCGGCGACTCAGTGACATGGGGTTCGCAACCGATCTGGTTATGGTAAGCGCAGCGCGGGGAAAGCAACTGCCGGACGGCACTCTCCGCCTGGAGTCACTGAACCCTGTATTCATCGTGACGGCCAGGCGGGAGGAGTAGTGGAATGAGCGTTGGAGAGTCCACCGCCAGGTTTGGCTGCCTGTATGGGGTTGGGGTCGGACCCGGCGACCCGGAGTTGGTCACGCTCAAGGCAATGCGGGTGCTTCAGGAAGTCCCGGTCATTTGCGTCCCTCAGGCTGAGACCAGCCGGGACAGCTACGCGCTGGAAATCGTCAAGAGCTATCTTGACGAGGACAAGCAGGAAATCCTGCGCCTTACCTTCCCGACCGATGACGAGGAAGCGGCGGGCGCGGTGTGGCGGGGAGCGGCTAATTCGGTTGGGGAGCGGCTCGCCAAGTCCCAGGACGTCGCTTTCATCACCGAAGGCGACCCAATGCTGTACAGCACGTTCTCCTATGTTCTAGACGCAGTCTGCCAAAACTTCCCGGAGGCCCAGGTAGAGATCATCCCCGGCGTTTCCTCGGTAATGGCGGCGGCGGCCAGCGCCGGTGTTCCCCTGGTCACCCACGGGCAGAGGCTGGCTATCCTGCCGGCGGTCTATGGCATCGACGACCTTTCCGAGGCCATCGCCAACTACGACACTATCGTTCTGATGAAAGTGAACCGGACGCTGCTGCAAGCCCTGGCCAACCTGGAGCAACTGGGGCTGGCGGGAAAGGGCATTTACGTACGCAGGGCTTCCACTGCCAGAGAAGAAGTCGTCCGGGACCTGCGCCGCCTGTCCTCCGAGGACTTGGACTACTTCTCCCTTCTCATCATCAAGAGGTAACGAGTATGACTATCACGACCGGCAAGGTCTACATCGTGGGCGGCGGCCCCGGCGACCCGGAACTGCTGACCCTGAAAGCCAAGTCCGTGATCGAATCGGCAGACGTGATTATCTACGCCGACTCGCTAGTCCACCCCTCCATCGTCGATTTCGCCAAGCCGGGAGCGGATGTCTACGGCAGCAAGACCTTGAGCCTGCCCGAGATAATGGACCTGACTCTCAAGTCAGTCCGGGAGGGGAAAACCGTTGCCCGGGTCCAGAGCGGCGATCCCTCCATCTATGGCGCGGTCCTGGAGCAGATGCGAGTCCTTGAGGCGGAAGGGGTTGACTTCGAGATCATACCCGGAGTGAGCGCAGCCTTCGCCGCTGCCGCCCGCCTGAAGACCGAGCTGACAGTCCCCGACGTTTCCCAGACAGTGATCATGACCAGGTTCGAGGGGCGAGTGCCAATGCCCGCCGGAGAGCAACTCAAGGACCTGGCTGCCCACGGCTGTACCTTGGTCATTTTCCTGAGCATCACCCGGATGTTCACTATCGTCCGCCAGCTTCTGGAGGCCGGGTACAGCGAGGATACCCCGGTGGCGGTGGTCTACCGGGTGGGCTGGCCCGATGAGCAGATCATCCGGGGAGACCTGACGGACATCGTGGTCAAAGTCCGGGAAGCGAAAATCACGCTCCAGGCCATGATCATGGTGGGGAAGGCTTTCGACCCCGGACTGCTCAAGACCGAACCGGGCGCGGAAAACGGCTTCTCCTCCTCCCACCTTTACTCCAGCGACTACACCCATCTCTACCGCCGCGCCCAGGCAGGATAGTCCTAAACAGCGCTACTATGGCTACCAAAGCGCCCATAGCGCAGAGTGTCCCGCGATGAGCCACATAGCCGTAGTTGCCATATCCCGAAACGGTGCGCGTCTCGGACGGGGTCTCTCCGCTGCCCTTGCTCCCGACGCCGCCTTTTTCGTTGACCGGCGGTTCATGCTCCACGGGGACAATGGGCATCCCTTCGACCTCCCGGCCAGGCCCGTGGTCCAGCAGGCATTCCGGGGCTACGAGTCCCTGGTCTTGATCATGCCGGTGGGGGCAGCGATACGCTTGTTGGCGCCCATGTTGGTCCACAAGCACCACGACGCCGGGGTGGTCTGCGTAGATGACGCCGGAACTTTCGCGGTCAGCCTGCTCTCCGGCCATTTCGGAGGCGCGGACCGGTTGACCCGGCGGGTCGCCGCGATCATTGGCGCGACTCCCGTCATCACTTCGGCATCCCACACCGGCGGAACACTCGCCGTTGACTTGCTGGGCGAGGATATGGGCTGGACGTTGGAGGCCGACTCGACCACCGTTACCAGGTCCAGCGCCGCCGTGGTGAACGGCGACCCGGTTGGAGTCTACCAGTGCGCCGGAGAACGCGACTGGTGGCAGCCGGGCTCACCTCTGCCGGCGAACATTCACCTCTTCGCCAGCCTGGAAGAACTTGCCTCGTCTCAATGCGCCGCCGCCCTGGTAATCAGCGATCAGGTCTGCCCCTCTCCCACGTCCCGCAGTGGATACGCCGAATCACTGCCGGGCAAGGCGGCGGTCGTCTACCGTCCCAAGAGCCTGGTAGTAGGAATGGGTTGCCGCCGGGGTGTGCCGCTGGATGAACTGGAGGCGCTGCTGGACGAAACACTGGAGCAGAACAACCTCGCCAGGGCCAGCGTCCGCTGCATCGCCACTGCCGAAATCAAGAGGGACGAAGTGGGCATCTTGCTTCTTGCAGAGAAGCTGGGAGTAAGTTTAGAGTGCTACAGTGTTGAGGACCTGAACTCCATATTCGAGACTGAGGACACTCCGGAGCCTGCAAGCGTTCCCGGCAGACTTCGGCCCACCCCTTCACCTGTAGCGCACAGACTGCTGGGCGTGTGGGGAGTTTCCGAACCAGCAGCCCTGTTGGCTTCAGGGTCTCAAGGCTTACTCGTCACCCGGCAAAAGACCACCAGGGCCACAATTGCCGTGGCGCGCATCCCGTTTCCATGACCGTTGCCGCAGTCACACCCCGCCCCAGCGATGACAGGATTTTCCGCAATACCAGGTACGAATTCCGCTTCAAAGCTGGCACATTCGATGCTCATTTTGCTAAACTATCGTTATGGCGGCAGGTAAAGTTGGCAAGCTGTACCTGGTAGGTCTGGGACCAGGGGGTGAAGACCTCCTCACACCCAGGGCAACTTCAGCTTTGCGAGAGTGCGACACCGTAATAGGCTACCATCTCTACATCCGGCAAGTCGAAGACCTGCTATCCGGCAAGGAACGGATCGCAATGGAACTCGGCCAGGAGATGGAAAGGGCGAATCGTGCTGTCGAATTGGCTTCGTCGGGGCGGGTGGTTGGTGTAATATCGTCAGGGGACGCCGGAATATATGGCATGTCCGGCCCCGTGTTCCTGGCGCTGTCGGAAATCGGATGGAACGGGGCCTCTCCCCAAGTCGAGACGGTCCCCGGCGTGTCAGCCATGCAGGCGGCAGCGGCCCTTCTTGGGTCGCCCCTGATGCAGGACTTCTGCGCCATCAGCCTTAGCAACTTGCTCACGCCGTGGGAGGCCATCGAGAGGCGTCTGAACGCCGCCGCCCAGGGAGACTTCGTAGTCGCCCTTTACAATCCGCGCAGCCGCCGCCGGGACTGGCAACTCCTGGAGGCCCGCCGCATAATGATGGAACACCGACCGGCGAGCACCCCGGTTGGCATAGTCCGGGAAGCATTCCGTCCCGGCCAACAAGTGACCGTCACAGACTTAGCCCATCTGGAGGGACAGGTCGAATCGGTAGACATGGTGACCATCGTCCTGATAGGCAACTCAACGACCTATATCCAGGCCGGTATGATGGCGACACCCAGGGGATATGAAGAGAAAATTACATCCCCAGGGGTTAACCCATAGGTCTGTGGGCAACAGTCGGAATTTTACAGCTGAGACTCAGAGGCGAATATCTCAAACATCATAATGGAGGGCCAGTGATGGACGCCAAAAGCACTTTCATAGCAGGACTGATCGCCGGAGCGCTGGGTGGAGCCGCAGCGGCATTGCTCCTGGCTCCCAAACAAGGCAGGGAGACAAGGGAAATCATCATCGACCGCGCCAACCAGGTCAGAGGCAGGGCAGCCGACCAGATAGCTTCCATAAGAGAGCGGTCCCGCAGGGGCGCAGGTGGGGAAGTGGTCGACGCAGCATCTGACGACGACCTGTAGACCCTTCGTTAAGCTGCCGGAGATTCGATCACCTAACTGGGGGATGGGCCGGGATTCTGCCCGGCCACCTGTCCCCAATAAACAATCGATAGTCGCTGGACCTGCCAGGGTGGAAATCCCCGTTACCCGCGGCGGATGCCTGTCCCACGATGGGTAGGCCGTTTCTTCTCCAACGGTAAATCCAGTACAGACTTGTAGCTCGTAATCTATCGAAGAGGCCGCGTCTGCTGGCCGCGGTGTGCTCTTGATTCGGACCAACGCCGGAAGATGCCCATGATCGAGGCCAACGGCATCTGCAAATCATACGGGCCCATTCAGGCCCTTCGCAACGTTTCCTTTCAGGTTGGCGCCGGTGAAATAGTGGGGTTGCTGGGATCAAACGGAGCGGGCAAGTCCACCCTGATGAAGGTGCTTACCGGATACCTCCAACCGGACGAAGGCCAGGCGTATATCGACAACCTGGACGTAGTCTCCGACACCCTTGCCGTGCAAGATAGGGTAGGATACCTGCCCGAGAGCGCCCCGCTTTACCCGGAGATGTCGGTGCAGGCCCACTTGAGTATGATCGCCGACCTGCGCCGGGTGCCACGCTCCGAAAAGTTGGCCATGCTCTCCCGCGCCGTCCGGGCAACGTCGTTGGAAGACCAGTTGACCCGGCCCGTCGGTCACCTGAGCAAGGGCTACCGCCAGCGAGTCGGGCTGGCCCAGACCATCCTTCACAATCCCAAGCTGCTCATCCTCGATGAACCGACCGCCGGCCTCGACCCCATCCAGATCGTCGAGGTGCGCCACCTCATCCGCGGCCTGGCCCAACGCAGCACGGTGCTACTCTCGACTCATATCCTGTCCGAGGTGGAAGCCCTCTGCGACCGGGTCATCATCATGCTGAACGGCGAAATCAGGGCCGACACCCGCCTGTCCGATCTGGCGACTGTGTCTGCGACTGCCCTGATACTGGAACCCGAGTCCGTTGACGTTGCCGCCGACCTCTGGGAGCTTCCTGGTGTCTATGCCGTGGAGTCCCGTCAGACTCCGGACGGCGATGAGTACCGCATCACGGGGAGCGAGGGCGATCTTCGCCGCCCGATCTATGAGCTGGTCAGCCGTAGCAACTGGCCGCTAAAGGAATTGAGGCGGGAAGTCCGTACCCTTGAGACCATCTTCAACGACCTGGTGACCGAGAACGGCCTCGACTCAGACCACGAGCGGGCGACCGCGCGGTGATCCCCTCCTTCGCGCCCATGCGTGTCGTGGCCCGCAAGGAGATGCGGGCCTACTTCGGTTCCCCACTGGCCCTGATTTTCGTCGGCGTGTTCCTGGTTGTCACCTTTTTCCTGTTCTTCTGGGTAGATGCCTTCTTCTCCCGGAACATCGCCGACATCCGCCCTCTCTTCCAATGGATGCCGGTGGTGATGATATTCCTGGTGGCCACGCTGACGATGCGCCAGTGGAGCGAGGAGCAGCGCGTGGGCACCATGGAAGTGCTGCTAACCCTTCCAATCCCTCGCCTGCAACTGGTGCTGGGCAAAATGTTCGCAGTCATGGCCCTGGTAGCCATTGGACTGGCCCTGACCCTGTTCCTCCCCATAACCGTCAGCATCCTGGGCGACCTCGACTGGGGTCCTGTATTGGGAGGATACCTGGCGACGCTCCTGATGGCCTCGGCCTACACCTCCATCGGCCTGTTCGTTTCCTCCCGGACCCCGAACCAGATAGTTTCCCTGATAATCACGGTCATCATCTGCGCCGTCCTCTACATGGCCGGGACCCAGGAAATTGCCGCCTTCGCCGGTGAAAGGCTGGAGACCCTGCTGCGGGCCGTGGGCATCGGAAGCCGGTTCGAGAGCATCGAGCGCGGCGTCATAGACCTGCGGGACCTGGCGTACTACTTCTCCCTGACCGCAGTCTTCGTCCTGCTCAACCTGGTGTCCATAGACATGAAACGCTGGAGTGCCGGGCCGAACACGGCCCGCTACCGCCGTAATGTATTGATCGCCGGAACCTTGATTGTTGCGAACCTGGTCTTACTGAACGCATGGCTATACCCCCTGTCCGGCCTGCGCCTCGACCTTACCTCCCAGGGCCAGTACAGTTTGTCAGCCCCGACCAGGGACCTGATCGACGGCCTGGATGAGCCGTTGCTGCTCCGCGGCTACATCAGCGACCGCACCCATCCGGCCCTCGCGCCGCTGGTCCCAACCATCGAAGACATGATGCGCGAGTATGAGATCGCATCCGGTGGCAGGATCACCGCTGAGGTTGTAGACCCCAGGGAGGAGGAAGGGCTGGAACAGGAGGCCAACCAGGTGTACGGCATTCGTCCCCAGCCATTCCGGGTTGCGGAACGATACCAGACATCGGTGGTCAACTCCTACTTCGACATCCTGGTCCGTTACGGCGACCAGTTTGTGACTCTGAATTTCCAGGAACTCATCGAGGTAGAGCCGCGCCGGGGCAGGCCCCCGGACGTCCGCCTGCGCAACCTGGAGTTCGACCTGACCAGGGCGATAAAGCGTGTGGTCACGGGTTTCCAGAATCTCGATCTGGCATACGCATCCCTGGAAGAACCCCTGCGCCTGACCGCATTCGTTACCCCTACGACGCTGCCGGAGCCGCTTCAGGGAGTGGAGGAGCGGATAACCGCGGTTGGGATGGAGTTCCAGGAAGCGGCCAAAGGCAAAGTGCTGTTCGAGTTGGTAAACCCCGACGCTCCCGGCGGTTCAGTCAACCGCCAACAGGTCCAGGAACAATACGGCCTTGCGGCATATCCGGTGTCCTTCTTCTCCCAGGACTCTTACTACCTGCACATGGTCCTTCAGTCGGGAGACGAGACCTCGGTGATCTACCCGGAAGGGGAAATGCGGGAGGATGAAATCCGCGCCAGCGTCGAAGCTGCAATCCGGCGGGCGGTGCCCGGTTTCCTTCGCACCGTTGGCATCTGGGCACTGCCACCGGAACCTCCGCAGAGTGGCGCGCCTCCCAAGTCCATATCCACGTGGACCCTCGCGGTGCAACAGTTGGCCCAGGACTATGACCTGACCCTGGCCGATCTGAGCCAGGGCCGGGTAAGCACTGATATTGATGTCCTGGTGGTGCTGGCCCCCCAGGGAATGACCGATGTTGAGCGTTTCGCAATCGACCAGTTCCTCATGGGCGGCGGCTCGGTCGTCATCGCCGCGGGCAGCTACCAGCTATCCCCGCTGCTGCTGGCAGGTGTCCTGGCGGTAGACGAACTCGAAGGCGGACTGGAGAAGATGCTCGCCAGCTACGGCGTTACTGTCGGCAAGGACCTGGTGCTGGACCCACAAAACCAGCCCTTCCCGGTGCGGACCCAGCGCAGGGTCGGCGGTATTACCGTTTCCGAGATGCAGAACGTGGACTACCCCTTCTTCGTGGACATACGGAGGGATGGTATGGCAGGGCAAAGCGCCATCACCGCCGACCTGCCGGCCGTCACCATGCAGTGGGTAACCGAGTTGAGCATAGACGCGGAAAAGACCATCGACAATGAAGTGACCCCGCTGCTGTGGTCTTCCGACGGCTCATGGGTCTCCGGCTCCCAGTCCGTGCAGCCCGACCCGACAGTATTCCCGGAGTACGGTTTCCCCGTGGAGGGGGAACAACAGTCCCGCACCCTGGCCGTGAGCATTCGCGGCCCTTTTGAGAGCCATTTCAAGGGGCAACCTTCTCCTCTGCAAGGCGAGGTCCAGGACGGACAGTCAGTATCTGGAAGGGTCATCGAATCATCCCCGGAGTCGTCCCGGCTCATCGTCATCTCAAGCTCCGAGTTCCTGAGCGACTCGGTGCTGGAGATTTCCCGGGCGGTTTCCGCCGACCGTACCGTGCTGAACCTACAGTTCCTCCAGAACGCAGTGGACTGGTCCGCGGAGGACGAAGAACTATTGGGACTGCGATTCCAGGGGTCCCAGACCCACTTGCTCAAGCCCCTGGACGAGCAGGAACAGACCCTGTGGGAAATAGCAAACTACGGGGTGGCATTGTTCGCTCTCCTCATAATCGGCGGCGTGTGGGCCATCCGCCAGCGCAGCGAGACTCCCATTACCCTGGTTGGCGACGGTGACCCGACGTGAGCCTGCAAAACAAGGTCCTCGCCGCAATCCTGGCCCTCCAGGCTGTAATTCTCGTCGTGGTCTTCTGGCCCAGGTCGTCCGGGCCGGGCATCCATCAGTTTATCGAGAGGCTGGAGGAGCCGGACGTCGTCTCGGTCATCATCACCGACGGGGATGGCCAGTCTATCCGTGTCAACCGTAGCCCCTTTGGCTGTGTACTTCCCGATGCGGAGGACTATCCCTGTGCCAGGGGCCGCCTAGCCGATTTTTTGCAGCGGATCGTCCCATTGACAACCGCGTCCCTAGTAACCGACGCGGTGGAGAGTCACGCCCGCTTTAGCGTAGCCGAGGACAGTTTCGAGCGGACCATCGAACTGGAGTTGGCCGACGGCGCACGGCACAAGTTCTACCTGGGCACGTCGCCAAGCGGCCGCTCCGGCCACGCCCGGCTGGAAGGGGACAACCGGGTCTATCTTGCGCCGGGCCTGTCCGCCTTCGATGCGCCGGTCCGGTCTGATCGATGGGTAGACCCGGTGTACTTCTCCGTGCCTCTCGAACAGGTGACAACCCTGGCGATTGAGAACGCATCCGACAAAATCTCGCTCGCCAGGGATGAAGATGGCAAATGGATGCTGGACGGAGAAGCATCCGTCACGTCCATCGATCAGGACGAGGCCCGGAATCTGGCCGTCAGCGCCACATCCATGCGGCTCTCGCGTCCCCTGGGCAAGCAGGAAATGGAATCTTACGGCCTTGGAACCCCGGATGCAGTTGTCACCGTCAGGGTAGGTGATGACGGCGAGGAGCAGGAATTACGGATCGGCCCCATAATGGCAGACTATGATGGCCATGTTGCCAAGTCCTCCGAGTCCGCCTACCATGTCGTCATAGACTCGGCCGCTGCCAGGGAGCTGATCGAGCTGACCGCCGAATCTTTGCTGCAACCACCGGAGGAGCCAACACCGGACGTTTCCAACTGACGGGGACCAGTCCCATCTCAATCGCCAACAGCTTCCCAGGTAGTTGAGCAATCCTGGGGCACGGGACACCAAAGTTACAGGTGACGCGATGACTTCCAATTCCGGCAACAGCCTGGAGCAGGACCTGCTATTCGCTGTCGTCAAGGAGAAATACGGCCATCTCCTTACCGATGAGCAATTGGACGGCGTGCGTGAAGCCGTTACCGGCCTGCGCGACGTCTTCCGGCCGATGCGCGCCATCAGGCTGACCAACGACATAGAGCCGTTCTCGAATTTCAGGCCCTTCAGAGGCGACTAGCATGGCGGACACGCTTACGTTTGCCCCGATCAGGGAACTTGCCGGACTAATCAAGAGCAAGTCAGTCTCCCCGGTGGAACTGACTCAGTCCTGCCTGGACCGTCTCGAGAGGCTGGGAGGCCACTACAACGCCGTGGTCACCGTGACGGCGGACCGAGCCATGCAACTGGCCAGGGCCGCCGAGTCGGAAATCGCCGCGGGCCGCAGCAGGGGACTGCTCCACGGTATCCCCTGGGGGGCCAAGGACCTGCTGGCTACCTCCGGCGGCATCCCCACCACCTGGGGAGCAGCGCCCTTCAAGGACCAGCAGTTCGATTACGACGCCACAGTCGTATCCCGCCTTGAAGAGTCCGGCGCGCCCCTGGTTGCCAAGCTGGCCATGATCGAACTGGCCGGGGGCATGGGCTACACCCACCCTAACGCATCATTGACCGGCCCTCCGAAGAACCCCTGGGATACGGGCCGCTGGACTGGGGGCTCCTCCAGCGGTTCGGGCGCGGCGGTGGCCGCCGGTCTGACGCCATTCGCCATCGGCTCCGAGACCTGGGGGTCAATCCTGCAACCCTCGGCAAGCTGCGGGCTGTCCGGGTTGCGGCCCACCTATGGCCGCGTCAGCAGGCACGGCGCAATGGCCCTCTGCTGGACCCTGGACAAACTGGGACCTATCTGTCTCACCGCGGACGACTGCGGAGTCGTGCTTGAGGCCATTGCCGGACCAGATGCCCGGGACCCTTCGACCCACCCGGAGAGATTCAGATACGACTCGCAGTTTCAGCCAGGCCGCCGGTACAGGATAGGGATGTTGAAGGGCATCCTCGACAACGCGGATGATGCTGTAAGAGAGAACTTCGAGGCGGCAATCGCCAGCCTGAAGGACGCGGCCGACGTTGAGGAGATGGAGTTCCCCGAATTCCCTTACGTCGAGGTAACGTCCACGGTCCTTATGGTGGAGGCCGCCAGCGCCTTCGAGGACTTCGTTGCGGAGGGCGGCCCGCAGGAACTGTCATCTCCGGGCTATCATCATGGCCGGGGGCCATACGCCCGGCCCGCAGTCCTAGCCACCGACTACATCAAGGCCCTCCGCCTCCGAGGAGTCATGGCCCGGCAGGTGGACCCTGTCATGGCCCGGTACGATGCGCTGGTCGCGCCCACATCAATGAACACGGCCACGCCCATCGACCAGGATTTCAGGAGCCGGTCCATGGCCTCGACAGGGCCGGGAGACATGATGGGGGCCATTGGCAACGGCTGCGGCCTGCCGTCCATCTCCGTACCCAACGGGTTTGACCAGGACGGCCTGCCCACCGGAATCCAGTTTATGTCAAGGGCCTACGACGAGAACGTTTGCATCGCCATCGCCCGGGAGTTCCAGGCCCGCACCGATTGGCACACCCGCCACCCCGACGAGCCAACCGATCTCACCGGGTAGACCAAGGACGGAAGCCTACGGACTCGGCCCCGGCATAGTCCACTGGGACAGACTTGCCTCCACGGAATTGCAGGGAACGAGTAGCAGGTCACGCCTAACGTGGCTGACCCCGCCCGCCTGCTGCCCGGAACCGGCCTCCACCGCCAAGCACAGGTCAGTACCTTCGGGGCGCAGCGTACCATCGTCCCCAAAGTCAAATCGCTGCATGGCCGAACCGGAGCAGGGTTCCAGATATACGAGGTTGTCCCTGGCTTCCAGGCAGAGATCGTAAGCCCTCATGTAAAGCTGGCCTGCGTCCGGTGTGTCGAACACGAATAGCTCGTCCTCGAAGCCAGGCTTGCACGTATGGGCGTGCAACGCCCGGTCAAGCCTTACCCTGGACCGGTGGCCCACAACATCCACACAATAGAACTCCGGTTCATCCAGCGGGTCTACCAGCTTGATCAGGCTTTCGGGCCGCGGCGCATTCCCAGTTGCTTCGGGCACCGGCGTGGCAGTCGGTGTTGGAGCCGGCGTGAAGGTTGTTCGGGGCGTGGGAGTCAGAGCGTCAGCAGGCACATCAGTTGGCGAAGGGACCACTGTTGGCCCTGGCGTGGAAGTAGCCGCTTCCGCTACAGGCGCCGCGGTTGGTGGTGTGACAGCAGACCGATCACCCAATGGCTCCGCAGACCCGGTACAGGCCAGGGCAACACATATCGCCAAGGCCATTGCCCACAGAGGCCAGACCTTGTAACCGAGTCGATTCCCTCTTCGACGGACCATCCTGCATTACCCTTCACCAGTGGCGAATGTCCTCATCTCCCACAGGAGGAGAACCAACGGGTTTCGCCCCATAAAGAAAGCCCTTCCCACCGGCTGATGGGAAGGGCTTTCTTTATGGGCTTAAATGGTTGTTCACTCTTCGTCGTCGTACTGGGCCTTCAGGGACTCAACCACCGCCGGGTCTGCCAGTGTCGTGGTATCTCCAAGGGCACGGCCCTCGGCAACGTCCCTCAGCAGTCGGCGCATGATCTTGCCGCTGCGAGTCTTGGGCAGCTCCGCCGCGAAGTAGATGTCGTCAGGGCGGCAGATTGGCCCGATCTTGGTGGCAACGTGCTGCTTCAGCTCGGCGATGAGCGCGTCCGATGTTGCCACGTGCTCCTTGATGGTCACGAAGGCAACAATAGCCTGGCCCTTGATCTCGTCGGTCCTGCCGATGCAGGCGGCCTCTGCCACGTTGGAGTTGTCCACCAGGGCGCTCTCCACTTCCATAGTGCTGACCCGGTGGGCTGCCACGTTGATAACGTCGTCCACCCGGCCGAGAATCCAGTAGTAGCCGTCCTCGTCGATCTTGGCCCCGTCCCCGGTGAAGTAGATGTTCGGGTACTTGGACCAGTATTGCTCCTTGAACCGCTCCGGGTCACCGTAGATAGTCCGCAGCATTGAGGGCCAGGGACGCTTGATTACCAGGTAGCCGCCGCCTCCCGGCCCCACCGGGTTCCCTGCCTCATCCAGCACGTCCACCTCGATGCCTGGAAAGGCATGGGTGGCCGAACCGGGCTTGAGCGTGGTAATGCCCGGCAACGGCGTAATCAGAATCGAGCCGGTCTCGGTCTGCCACCACGTATCCACCACCGGACAGCGTCCCCCGCCGATGTTCTGCCAGTACCAGACCCAGGCCTCCGGGTTGATGGGTTCACCCACACTTCCCAGCAGCCGCAGGCTGGACATGTCGTGCTTCTGCGGGTACTCCTCGCCCCAGCGCATGAACGTGCGGATGGCCGTGGGCGCGGTGTACAGGATGGTGCAGGCGTATTTCTCGACGATGGCCCAGAACCGGTCCCGGTCAGGGTAATCGGGAGACCCCTCATACATAACCGAAGTGGCGCCGTTGGCCAGCGGCCCGTAGACGATGTAGCTGTGCCCGGTGACCCAGCCGATGTCAGCGGTACACCAGTAAACATCGTCCTCCTTCATGTCGAAAATCCACTTGGTAGTGGCCTGCACTCCGGTCAGGTAGCCACCTGTTGTATGGACGATTCCCTTGGGCTTGCCGGTCGTCCCGCTGGTGTAGAGCATGTACAGCATGTCCTCGCTGTCCATCTCTTCCGGCTCGCAGGTCATGGGCTGGTCTGCGACCAGGTCATGCCACCAGATGTCCCGGCCCTCGACCATCTTGTCGTCGGCGGTCTCCGTCCGGCGGACCACCACCACCTTTTCGACGGGAGTATCGCCGGTTATCGAATCGTCGGCGTTCTGCTTCAAGGGCACCACGTTGCCTCTGCGCCAGCCGCCGTCGGCGGTGATCATCACCTTGGACTGGGAATCATTGATCCGGTCCCGCAGCGAGTCTGCGCTGAACCCTCCAAAGACGATGCTGTGGGGCGCGCCGATGCGGGCGCAGGCCAGCATGGCAATGGGCAGTTCGGGGACCATTGGCAGGTAGATGGTGACCCGGTCGCCCTTCTTCACGCCCAGGCTCTTCAGGCCGTTGGCGAACTTGCAGACCTCCCGGTACAGGTCCCGGTAGGTATATACGGCCCAGTCTCCGGGTTCTCCTTCCCAGATTATCGCCGCCTTGTTGCGTCGCGCCGTCTTCAGGTGCCGGTCTATACAGTTGTAGGAAACATTAAGTTTGCCCCCGACGAACCACTTGGCGAAAGGAGGGTCCCAATCGAGCACCTGGTCCCACTTCTTGAACCAATCGACTTCTTCGGCCAGCCCGGCCCAGAAACCCTCCGGGTCTTTTCTGGCCTGCTCGTAGACCGCCGCATCGGGCATATTTGCCCCCTGCACAAACCCCTCCGGGGGGGGAAACGAGCGGTCTTCCTGTAGTAAGGCTTCGATGCTTCCGGTGTTTTCCACCATAACTCTGTCTCCATAGCCAGTCTGTGACACCACGCACGACCAGCAGTTGTGATGGAGTCAAGACGCGCTGGATAGACTCATGCTTGCCGAGCAATTTGTAACACGGAGCGCGGTCTGTTGCAAATGTGCCAGCATCGGCGGGCAACCCCGGTGGAAAGGAAACGGCGGCTCATCCCATACCTAACCGAAAAACATGGCAGCACAGCGGACCGACGCCAAAGTTCTCGTTATGGAAAGGGGGATTTCTCTCCACGACAGCGGATTTCGTGGCGATTTGAGACAGTCACTATACGGCGGCCACGCCTCCGGGTTCCTCGTCGTCCCATGCACGAGGGTCGGGTCCGTATTGGTTGGAGCCGTCCTGGCCTTGCCTGGCCATCCACACTATCGCCCAGACGGCCACGGCCAAGACCACTACAAGCGTAACGATCCCTCCTACTAACAGGGGAATGAACGAACCCCGCTCACCCCCGACCAACCAATCAACGATGAAGATGCCGCCACCCACGAACAGTGGGATCAACCCAAAGACGAAAATAACCACCCAGACAAGGATCCACCAGCCGGTCTTTCCGATGTCGTGCAGCCGCCTCGCCTGCACAGCCAAGCCGGGAAGGAGGATAGCCAGACCGAATATCGAGCCGAATAGACTGAAGGCGTAGCTGTCTCCACCCGCAATAGACCTGATCGAGGTATCGATTGAGCCGCAAATCAGGCCGCCAATCCAGCCGAACACCTGCCACCACCAGAATTCGGCCCTGGTGGCCCTACCGCTGAAATCGCCGTACTTCCGCAGGCACTGCTTTACGGCGTCCACAAAGGTCATCATAGGTCTTGTGGCCGGACGCAGTGTCCCCATAGTCAGCCTCCCAAGCGTCAATGGTCATCTTGGTTGATTCTACCGTCCGGGAAGGCCATCATCCACTTGGAAGAACCCCAATCTTCCCCGGTATGGAATGGGTTCCGGGTATGCAACCGGACCAGACAGAACAAAGCCGTATGGGCCGCAGAACCAGGGACTATCGGCAACTTCTACGCAACCGGCAATCGTCGCCTCGCCGACTATGGCTCCCCGGGGCATATCCGGCGGGAGGATGATTCCCGACCGGCGCAGATATTCCCGCTGCTCCGGAAAGTCGTCCGGGACTGTACGCCGGCCGGCATGGATGTACACCCGGCCCCGGAACCGGGTGGGCCAAGTGCGGTTCTCAATGTCCTTGTACCCGTGCACAATCAGCCAGGCCCACGGCTGCCGGATACTCAACGCCTGCAAATTGACTCCAGACTCACGATACGGATTCGCCTTCGCCATCCTAACAGCCCGGGCCCACGGCACAGCAATACAGAACGCGAGCAGGAAAGCGAAGAGAGGCTCATCATCAGAAAAGCGGAAAGTACAGTGGGAAGAAAACTGAGACGGCAATGGACTGGCTCCCCAACACGCTCCCAACCGCGTACCTTCGTCTGGGCCTGGTTCGATCTCCCAAAGCGAGCGTACAGGCGGAGGCAAAGCCAGTCAATTCAGCCCAAGCGCCGAAACCCAGTCGCCCTGGCACTGGAGTGGCAGCAGCGCCTGGACTCTGGCGAGTTCGCTTCAAGAGCGGAACTCGCGCATGGCCTTGCTGTTACCAGGGCTCACGTTACACAAGTTCTGGGTCTACTTCACTTCACTCCAGAAGTGAGAGAGTTGATTCTGGGTTTAGGGGATCCCATCGGGATAAAGGGGTTGGGTATTCATACTTTGCGGTCCATGTTGCACCTCCCACTCGAGAGGCAGGTCAGCTCTGTCATGGAACACACAGTTGGAGTGCCTGAGCGGTAAGACCGTTGATCGGCTCGCATGGAACCCTATGCTATCGCTGAACTCTCGACTCAACGGGTGAGTGTAAACGTTAGAGACTGCCTGACTGAGTTTAAGGGGCCCATTGAAGCCAGCAGAATCTTGTGCTTCCCCGTGCTGGTCGTGCAACTCCGTCATGACTCCACCTGTTCCCGCGTGCCTCCGCCTTAGCCATTCGGTACAATCAGGCCCGACAGGCCGGTGGCGCGGGCCTCCTCCCTGGGGCTGGGGTGCTGGTGGTCGGTGGTGTAGAGCAGGTCCACCGCCTTGCGGGTGAGAAAGTAGCGGTCCTGCCGTCTCTCGGTCATGCCCCGCATCACCGAGGACACCCAGCCGCTGGTGCGCAGCCGGTTCAGCATCCTTCTTACCCTCTCTTCGTCTAGTATTACAGCCGCAGTTAGACAGGTAGTGGGCGCAGGCGTCTTTTGTAATGGGATTGCAACGCCCTGGCCT
The DNA here is from genome assembly GCA_034422355.1 of Dehalococcoidia bacterium. Classification (GTDB taxonomy): domain Bacteria; phylum Chloroflexota; class Dehalococcoidia; order Lucifugimonadales; family UBA3495; genus CATOSP01. The sequence goes on from DAOUJS010000146.1 coordinate 77,972, forward strand.
GATGACGCCGTCTCCACTGTGACCACCCCAAAGCCAGCCCGGCGCTCTCGTGGGATAGCCGTAGCAACCGGTACAGCAGCCGGCGGATCTCGGGCACCGTCAATGGGATCAACCCTTCCCGAGTCACCGCCCCCCTTTTGCGTAGCCCGAAGAGACATGGGACCGGGTCACGGCCAGAAAGGCGTGGACCAGCAGCGCCAGGGTAATGTGCCGGTACCAGCCGCTCCAGCGACGCACCTCGTATTGGTCCAGTCCCACTTGGCCCTTGGCCTCTTTGAAGGCATCTTCGATCACCCGCCGGGTGCCCGCTACCCGCACCAGTTCCTCCAGCGGGACCTCTCTGGAACTGAAACACCCATAGTAGGCCAGGTCTTCAGGATCGGTGATGCTACGCCGCACCAGCAACCAACACCACTGGTCCGGCGCCGACCATGGCCGTAGCGGCACCCGGCTCCAGTAGTAGATTCGTGGTCCTTTGGACCCGTCACCGGCGCTCAGACGATGCCATGCTCCGTCCGGTATCCCCTGGGCCAACTTCCGAGCCGCCACCTGTGCCGGACCATCCTGGCTGGCAGCCCACAGGGGCTCATTGCTCTTGACCGCCAGCACATAGGAAACACCCTCTTCCTCCAGCCACCGCCGCAGCCGCCGGTCATTGCCGTACACCGTATCCCCTGCTACCCAGGCAAAGGGCACGCCGGCCCCAAGAGCCCGGCCTATCATCTTCCGGGCCAGTTGACCCTTGGTATGGAAGACGGCGTCTTCCGGGACACCTTCCTCCCGCCGCCGCTCCCAATCCTCGGCCCAAACCTGGTGCAAATACAATTCCCGGTCCAGAAATGCGTTGCCCCTGCGGCTGCCATAGGCCAGGAATACCCCGATCTGGCAGTTCTCCACCTTCCCGGCCGTGCCGCTGTACTGGCGCTGCACTCCCACTGACTTGACTCCCTGCTTGAGGAAGCCAGTCTCATCGACCACCAAGACAGCCTCGGAATCGCCCAGGTGCTCCACTACGTAACCCTGCAAAGCCTGCCCTCGTGAAGACAGGGGTCGTCCCTGATCTCCTCCGCGTCCCACTGGTAAGCACCCAACAAACGTTGCACTCCGTCGGGGGTGGAGTCTCCGGCATGTTCGGCCAATTGCCACCCATTCTTGCGCTCCACCGACCCCAGCAATCCCTTCAGGTAGGCCAGCGCCCGCTGCCGAGACTCGCTACGGCTGAAACGGTGGGCAATGCGTTCGTGCAGTGCCTTAAGCTGAACCTCCCAAGCAACCACTTCCGCCAGTACGTCCTTCGGCTCCATCATCAACCACCTCTCGCTCATCATCTCCCATGAGCTTATTCTACATACCTAATTGCGGCTGTAATACTAGGCCCATTACCTGGGCCAGGTTGGCCACGCTGGCCAGGGGCATCCTGACGGTGATTCTCAGCAGGCGTCGCTGCTCGTCGTTCAGGGGTGGCCGGGGCGCCATTGCCATCCTTCCTGCATCCAAACCCCTCCCCTGGCGCCGCTGTTGGTCAGCACTTTTTTCGCCTGCGTCGATTTCCCTGCAGGTGCCAGCTGGGTTCTCGGGCGAATTCCGCCGCCAACGGTGGCGGCGCCGAGAAGGAGTTATCTGTATATCTTGATAATTGATACGTTTCGGCGGGAATTGCAGATTACCTATTTCGTCGTGGGATAGTTGGAAAGGGCCTATCTAATGGGAGGAACAGTTTCGCCGGGCCGGCGATGATAAAATGGTGATGATGGTTGAATCCAGTGATGAACCGGACAAACGGGGGAAGGTCCGTCCACGACATACGGCACAGAATCCTGCGTACAGCGGGCATACGGCGTGGGTCATGGCCACCATGTCCGAGTTAGCGTACATGCGGTTCGAGGCGGAGGACCTGAGTTCGCTCCTCGCACTGCCGGCCGAACTGGGGAGGGCGATGGGCCGCCCGCCCTCCAACTCCGAATTGCAGGAAATCGGAGCTCTGTTGGCCACTCGGGATAACAGGGACTGCCGACTCCTTCGAGCCGTGCTGGCGGCGGGCGGGTTCGAGCTTGTTGGAGTGCTGTCCGACCCCGGCACCGCCACCCAGGGCTTCGTCGCCGTCCGCCGCGCCGGCGATGAAATGGACATGGCCGTGGTCAGCTTCCGGGGAACCGAGAATGAACAGGACTGGAAGACCAACCTGCGCTACTCGCTGACCCAGGTGGACTCTCCGCAAGCGGAAGGGAGCGAGCCGGCGGGGAAAGTCCACCAGGGGTTTCTTGACGCCTTCAGGTCCGTCAGTGACCAGGTGGGCCGGTATCTGACATGCGCCGAGGGTCTCCCCATCTTCATCACCGGCCATTCCCTCGGGGGCGCCCTTGCAACGTTGGGGGCGGCACACCTGTCCGGCCGGGGCCTGGCGGCGTGCTACACCTTCGGAGCGCCCCGGGTTGGCAACAAAGGATTTGCCAGCAGCCTGCGAATTCCCGTGTACCGCTTGGTCAATCCCCTGGACCCGGTGCCTCTGGTGCCGGGCCGTTTGCGGGGATACCGTGATGTGGGCGACGAGGAAAGACTCAGAAGGACATCTGCGTTCGACACGCTGCGAGAAACCGGCTGCGGCCTGTTTCGCCTGTGCCGGTCTGCGTGGGGCCAGCTTCCTTCGTCGCACCAGTTCTACGACAAAATCGGCCAATGGCACAATATCCGCGTCTACCGGGAGAAGTTGCGCGATGACGCTGGTGGTTCGGCCTGACACAAAGCAATCCGCCAGGGGATAGTGGAGTCCTACGGGGCCGCATCCGGGCCGGGGGAGCGGTAAGTCTTTCTGGAATTAGAGGCAGGGTAAAGATACATGAGGTCGAAGCTGTCGGAGTTCATACCGCTCATGGCGCTGGCGGCGGCAATCACCTTGGTCGCGGTGGCCTGCGGCGACAATGATGACGTGAGGACGGATGGGGAGACGGCAACGGCGGCGCCTGCAGCAGAGTTGGGAGCGCCTACCCGCCAGCTCAGCACACCGGCAACGCCGGCCAATGGGACGGTCCCCGGGGAGATAGAGACTGCGGCGCGGAGGATGCTGACTGGGGAACTGGCAGCGGACGCGGGAGCCTTCAGTCTTGAAAGCTCCGAGAGTGTGCAGTGGTCCGACGCCAGCCTGGGATGCCCGCAGGAGGGCATGATGTACGCCCAGGTCATTACTCTGGGCTACAAGCTGGTCTTCGATTTCGAGGGTACGTCGTACCCGGTGCATACCAACTCGGACGGCTCCAATATGGTGGCCTGCGGCGACGGGCGGTAGGGCTTCGGGGCAAAATAACGCCAGCGGGTCAAACAAGCTTCACGGCGCTGGGTGGTCCCCTAGGGCTTCCCACCGCGCTTGCCGCGATGAGGACGCCTGTTCTCTCATTGCAATGGATGGGACCGGGGGCTGAGGTGGTTCGCACCTACCCGATGTGGTCACCACGCATGTTGCGAAAGGATGTCGATTACCTCGAATAAGCGCATTCTCGTCAACGGTATCTGCTAAGATTTTCGAGTAACCTCAAAGTACACCCGTTCGGGAGACAACAGCGATATTGTGCCGATACTGCCTGCCCCACAAGTTGACGTATTCGACACGTTTTGGCGTTTCGCCGCAGAGCGCCAGCAAGTGTTTTTCAGGAAGCTCGAAGGCTATCCTCCGCCTTGGACCGAGGACCCGATAATTGGGCGCCACAAGTTCACCAACGCCTACCGCGCGTCTGACCGAGCCAGCCAGTATTTGATACGCCACGTCATATACCAGGGAGAGCAAACACCGGAAGAGATTTTCTTTCGGACTATTCTTTTCAAGCTGTTCAACAAGATAGAAACTTGGGAGTTGCTGACCTCCCGGTTGGGATTCCCAAATTTCAGGGATTATTCCTTTACAGCCTATGACGAGATTTACGTCGAGGCGATGAGGGCAGGAACTTCCATCTATTCAGGGGCGTACATCATGCCATCTGGTAGTCGGGCCTTCGGCTACCGCGAAAAACATCGTAACCACTTGAAGCTGCTGGAATCAATGATGAAGGACCGAGTAGCAGACCAGATCGCCGAGGCTCCAAGTATGAACCACGCCTTTCATTTGCTCCGGTCACATCCTGGATTGGGAAACTTCCTGAGCTATCAACTGATTACGGACCTCAATTACAGCTCAATCTGTGATTTTTCGGAGATGGAATTCACATCTCCCGGTCCGGGCGCTTTGGACGGGATTCATAAGTGCTTCAGCGATTTGGGGGGATTCAATGAATCTGACATTATCCGGTGGGTCACCGACCAACAAGAGAGAGAATTCGAGCGGCGAGGTATAGTCTTCCGATCCCTTTTCGGCAGACCCCTTCAGTTGATAGATTGCCAGAACCTTTTCTGCGAAGTCTCCAAATATTCCAGGATCAAGCACCCGGAAATCAGGGGAACTAACGACCGCACACGTATCAAGCAAATTTACCGACCAGCCAACAGACCCATCGAATTTTGGTATCCGCCCAAGTGGAGAATAAACGAACTCGTGCCTCCGGCAAGAACTCTTTCTTGACCGGGCTTTCATTGGCAACTCTACCTATTGGTCCGCCCTTCGGGCGGCATCTTGGGCCAATCCTGCCCTAACCGAGGGGTCTATCGCCACTCCGGCGAACCGAGGAGGACTTCATGATTTTGAATGGTGACCAAATTCGAGAGCTTTGCGACGACACGTCCTCCCCTCCTGAGATATTCAAGCCCGGCACTTGGGTTGACAGCGGTTTCAAGGAGGCGTCTTATGTCCTGAGGGTAGCCACTGACCAGATAATGATCGATGGCACATTTTATGAAGAAAGTAATCCCTATCCCGGAACTTACTTAGAAATCAAGCCCGGCAGTATAGCAGTCCTGTCCACTATGGAAGAGCTGATTATGCCAGACTACTTAGTTGGTAAAATCGGCATTCGTATCAGGTACGCCCTAAAGGGACTCACCGGCCTTATGGGTATACAGGTGGACCCTTGCTATGGTCAACAGAGGGATGGCGAACGGCTGTACATTCGGGTTGCCAATCTGGGAAACGAGCCGATCAAGCTGCTCCCCAAAGACCCGGTGTTCACCTTTGAAGTTCACCAACTTTCGAAGCCGATTGACTGCTCCAGCTTTCCAAAAGACCCTATATGGGACGTTCTCAAAGAAGGTTTAGCAAATCAGGACGATGCTAGTTGGTCATATGCCACCCGCATCAATGACGAGTCGGTGGGAAGGGAGGTGCGGCTTGAAAACCGTTTCGAAGTCGAGATAGGCAGAATTAGGGACTACATTCAACCAGTCGTAATGTTTGGAATATTCTTGGTTGCCGTAACAATTCTTGGCGTTGCCTTTTCCACAATCTTGAGCCTAAAAGATGCTGATAGTGCTAAGGTTCCACCTTGGTTCACCAACACAGGTTGGTGGCTCTTGATCGCGACGTTGTTTGTGGCCGTAGTAGCTACCGGTCTGGTAGCTATCTTGACCTGTGTACAGCTCGTATTGAGCATCACCGGCAAATCATTGAGAGATCTAGTCCGTGGCAGTGGCAAATAGACCGCGACGCATTAAGAGATCAAGCGCCCATAAATTAGCCGCGCACTTTTCGGAGGAGGCGCTATTGCAGGTCTTACAAATGTGTGGTTCAAGGAAACTATAGGGAGTTGAACTCGATGGTGCCTTTCTCCAAATCAGCGTTTACCCGTGCCTCGCCCAAAGCCCGCACTTGCCGCCAAATTCGGAATCCGTCCATGATTGCCCTTTCCCATTCGCCTTCAGTTCGGCTATGCACTTCCAAGTGTGCTGTCATGTCCTTGATTGTCCTGAGCAGTTCGAAACTGACCCCCTCAGCCCCTTCCAGAAAATTCCGCCTTTCGGCGTAGCTGAATACCATAGCGGCGATGCCCTCCTCTATTACGCGGGCCCGGCCGCCGTCTTCAACCTCGTCTACGGCGGGATTGCTCTTGCGCTTCCGCCGCAACAGTGCCCGCAATATGGGAGACCAACCCAGGACACTGGCATACGTCAAATGAAAAACGTCGTGGAACCGATAACCATCATCATCGTACCGGTTGTCCCGCAAGTCATCACCGACTTGCTTGCCGTCTATGAACATTTTGACGACCTTCGACCCTCCCTCGTTGATCGTAACCCCCATCTTCCTGGGCAAGCGTTCCTCCGGCGGATACTCCTCGTCAAACAGTATGCGTGGCGTGGCTTCGGTTTCTTTGGCCGGCCACCGGCTCGCCGTCTTTTGCAGGTTGTAACGACCAACTTCTTCCAGCGAGAGCCCGAACTTGGTCGCAGTATTGGACAGATACCACAATAGGTCACCCAGTTCTTCCCTCGCCCGGTCCGGGAAAAGAGCGTAGGCTTGCCCGTCGCGGAGCCATTTCTTGTACTCTGCCAGGAGTTCGCCCAACTCGCCAACCATCCCCAGCAAGGGCACTAGCATCTCCGAAGAGTTGGGGTCCATGCCCTCGCCGAGGGGCTGCTGGTCTGTGGATTTCGCCCTCTCTTGGTATTCGTTCAGGTGCATCTCTGATTGCCTCCCACAGCGCTGCCCCAATCGGAGTGACCACCGTCGCCCCTAAATGGGCTTTCAGGCCGCTTTGAACTAAGGAGCATCGAGGTAAGGCCTAGGTGTCAATTCCACCTTAGCGGCTTGCCGAGGTAGCCGACTTCCCCAAAGGAACGCACCCATTCGACAAAAGCCTGGATTACCTCGTCAGGGAAATTGGACTTGTGCCCAGGACCCTTCTTGCAAATGTCGGTCCCGTGGAACTTTGGAATCTCAGGCCCGCCGCCGCCCCAGTAAATGAAGTCTTCACCTATCAGTATCCTGTCGGTCTGGGTGTCGTTTTCTATATTTCTGGAATTGGGTGTTCCGTCACCATGGCAGTGGTGTGAGTCTACCTGGAGCCACTGGTCAGTCTTTGGGTCCTTGTGGTAGATGTTGTCTCCGAATGCCTGCTTGCGGCTCCCACGCAGGTTCGGCCTCTTCGCACGAAACCGCGGGTCTGCCCAATAATGGTCGAAGCACATCGTTTCGCTCACTTGCATCGCGTAGACGATGTGCCCCCTCCTATTCCTGTAAGCCGACCCGGTTCCGACTATCCAATCTCCCACGTGAGCAACCATGCGTATCTTGGGCTTACAGGTTGCCAGGGTACAAAAGCCATGAAAGGGGTTCGGAGCGAACCCGTAGTCTCTGGCGACTACATACGAGTGCAATTTAGGCACATGCCCTCCGGTTAGCGGCAAGCATAACGCTCAATTGGCCTGTAGTCTGTTTGAGTGCCATCCTTCTGGTTAGACTCATCCGAGGCTCCGTTAATGGCGGCGATTATATTTTCACCGTTCCATCCCACCAGGGCGTCCCAATAGTCTTCGAGGGCTTCAGGAAGGTCGCAATCGCGGTCTCCCCTGGCCCAGACCCCGACGATGCGCTTGCCTAGCCGTTGGGCGTATTCGATTTCCCAGTTCACCCAATCGCTGTTCTTGGTCTTTTCAGAGATATAAACGACCAGGCAACCCGCTTGGCGTATGCGCGGCGCCAGAATTTCCCGCTTGATGTACTCCTCGTTGTGCGCGTTGTTCGGATTGTCTGCGGTAATCGAATAATCGCGCCAAGTCATGCCGTGCTCCCGCACCAGACGCTTCAGTTGCTGAAGGCCATCGTCATCTTCGTGCTTGTGGCTGATAAAGACGTTCCTGATCGGTTCTGACATGGTTTTCACTCCTGCCGATTAGGCTACCAGCACGGCAAACTAAGCCTGCCAGCCTTGGTTGGGAGGCCCGTTCCAGTTCCGCCCAAATGGGAGCCGGCTGTTGTCCGGGTCCGGTTGATTCCTTCTTCTCAGGAAGGCGTTGTGGATATGGGCCTGCATATCGTCCGCCCCTCCACGACCACGCCAATCGACTATTTTCGCGAACGGATTGTCCCCTGAACAGTTGTCCGCAAGTCGAGGAGGGATCAGGCGAGGGTTGTATGTGGTTTTTCCAAAGTCCGGATGGGTGGGGAGCAGTATCCCAACCAAGCCGCACCTCGGGTTCATGTCCGTGTCCCTGAGAGCGGCGCCAATCTCCCAATCAACAAACTTGCGCTGCCAGGTACGGGACCCGATCAGGACTACGGCCACAGTCGCCTCCGAAACGTACTCCTCTCGAATGCGTCGGAGAGTATCGGCCGTCGGCGAATTCGTATCGACGATTTCGCCAACATAGATCGACTTGTCAATTATTCTGTCCCCCATCATGCGGACAAAACGGTCCTTCCAGTCCTCGTCCAAGCCATGATGGTACGAGATAAAAGCTTTGTGTCGCTTAGTTCGGGACATCGCCAGCATCCGTTCGCATTTCGAGGTCGGTCAAGTCTTCCACCCCGGCGATCTGTGCCAAGAGCCGATTGTAGTTTCGCAAGTCGCTTTGGAGAGCCTCCAAGTCTTGTCGGAACTCGGCACGCTTCTCATCCTCGCCGAGGGCTCCGGCCAAGGATTGAGGACGCCACTTGGTTGTGAAAGGACGGACCACTTGGTTCATCACGGGGGTAGCGACTTTGCTGAAGGACATGGCGTTCCTGCCCCTACGTCGCAGAATCTCCCTGGTAACCGGGAAAAGGGCATAAACACTATCGAGGGCCGTCGTCTCGTCACCACCCTCCGACGGAAGCGGCTGCGTGACGGCTCTCGGCAGCGTCCCGACTTATAGCTCCCAAGCTGTGTCGTGGTCGCTTTGGTCGGCGGAGAATTCCACGTTGGTCCAATCCGGGCCCAGCCTCATCTTCTCAAGCTGGAAATTGCTGAGTAGTGACGCTAGCTGCTTTCAATCTACGCCTAGTTGTGTGTCCATTCTTAATGTCTAGAGCTGGTACATATCATTTTACCAGATAACCTGTTGGGTATCGTTAGACTGGCTTCTGAGGTGGACCGAGAAATCTCGACAGCCACAGTTGTTGGCTTATGAGGTAAAATATCCTTGTTGAGGTTGAGTTCTTTCAGTTCCGCGACAAGGCGAGTGATCTTACATCTTGCCCAATTTCTTTGGAGGGTCAGGTCGTTTCCAAGTAGGGGAAGGGATCGAGCATTGAGGAGAAGCTTTGTGTTGGAAGAAATCAACACCGATCCGCCATTCATGCTTTACGTCATCTGGCATCCTGATTCCCAAAGTTGTGACAGCGTCGGGAACCTGCTGCTGAACCACTTCGGCTCCCACCGTTTTAGGTACGTGTCTGGCGGGGACCGTGTAAGGGTGATGTTCCGCAACACGGCTGCGCCCAATGCAGACGAACCCATACCGATAGATTGGGGTAGCTCACAAACCGCAGCGGTGGTGGTTCTCCTTGACCACGCGTTGGTAAGTGACCATTCATGGGTCAGCTACGTACGAACGCTTGTGGACGACGCCGGGGAGGCCGGATTCCGGGCAAGCGTTATCCCGGTGGAAATGGAAAACGGCGTCCTTGGTATCGGGCTTGCGGAGCAGGCACTCAGGTGGCATCATTGGCCCGGAACCGAAGTTGAGAAAGGAAGCCGACTGTTCAGGGAGCTCAAGTATGCATTCAGCAGAATGCTGAGACATCAATTGGCGGAGTTGCGGCATCCTTTAGATAACCGAGATGCTTTGGCAGATTATTTGGTTAAGGTGCGGGTATTCCTCAGTCATTCCAAGCACGATTCCTACGGGGAATCCGTGGCAAGTAAACTGCGGGAATGGTTGTATGCCAATGCAGACTTGGAGGCGTTCCTAGATATTCGCGATATACCGGCTGGAGTACCATTTGATCTGGTAATCGACCACGAAGTTGAGAATAGCGTCATGGTGGCGATCTGTACCGATTCCTACTCGTCACGCGAATGGTGCCGACGCGAGGTTGTTAGGGCAAAACGCCTGAACGTACCTATGCTTACGGTGGATTGCCTGCGAGAGGTCGACGAACGCCACTTTCCATATTTGGGTAATGTTCCCTCTGTACGAATGAATCCCGAGACCATAGACCGAATCGAATGCGTTGCCGAGTACCTATTGGATGAAGTATTCAAGGACCTTTTGTGGCAATGTCGCGTCGAAGGGTTGCGCTCACGTTTTCCAGAAACGGCATTCTTGGCCCGTGCACCGGAGTTGATTTCGTTGGCCTCCCGGCCGCAAGCTACCTTTGGAACCCATTGGGACATAGTTTATCCTGGGCCTCCGTTGGGTGCGGAAGAAATAAACCTATTTGCTGACGTAGCACGAGATGTCCGCTTGTACAGCCTGGTAGATTGGTTAGCGTGGAGGGAATGATGACTGCTCAAGATGCCCATAGGTCCAGAACCATTGGGATCTCGATTTCTGATAGCCCGGACATGCGGCAACTCGGACTAGGTGATGGCCACCTCAGAGACGCGATGACCGACGTAGCTACGCACCTTTTGTCATCTGGAGACGATTTGGCCTATGGAGGAGACTTGAGAGCCGGTGGCTTCACCCAAGTACTGTTTGAACTGGCTTCCCGCTACACTGGCGCGACTGGCGTGTTCGTCTCTTACTACCATGAGGACCAGGAAGAGGTCGAGCGATTGAGGAGGGTGGTCAATTACTTTGCCTGGCCCGTACACATCCAGATGACGAACGACCAATTGGACTCATTGACGGACGAGGTAGGTGATTTCGCGGAAGTAACGCTCCTGGACCTAGAAGGTGAACCCATGTCTATGGAGCTTCGCAAGTCGCTCCCGCCTAGAGAGCCTGATGATGCAACTTGGTCTGGTGGATTAACCGCAATGAGGCATACCATGCGAGGGCGGATCGATGCACGCATCCTCTTGGGGGGGCGGGTGGAGCATTACAAAGGGAGGATGCCCGGTGTCGCTGAAGAAGCATTGTTGTCGCTTCGGTCGAGTCAGCCGGTGTTCTTACTAGGCGGTTTTGGCGGCTGTGCAAGAGATATCGCCGAGACGCTAGCACTAGTAGAAGCGTGGCCTGGGTCACGTGAAGAGTGGCCCGGGCGATCCGATTTTGTAAATTTTGGGCCAGAAAGTTTGAATAATGGACTATCTATCGAGGAGAACCAACTGCTGGCCCGAACTCCGTACGTCGACCAGGCCCTTCCATTGGTGCTGCGAGGCCTTCGTCGCCTACTATAGCCCAATTTTCATGCAGTCCTGCCAAGGAAGAGGGTGAGAAGTGTGGATATAGGGCCCGATGCCAAGGTAAAGATGGTAGGCATGAAGAAGGGACGTTACGGCGGTCTTGGTGCGCCCTTCCTAACATCTCTTGCATGTTCCAACAACCCAGTTTTCCCATGGGAATACTCAGGCCACAAATCGGCACGAGCCGCTGATAACCCATAAACGTCTACATAGGCCAACCGATAGAAAAACGGTTGAACCAAATCAACCAGGAAGTCCCGCAGCGTGAACGGAGGGTCCCAGGGGTAAGTAAGCCCAAGGCAGGCGTGACCGTCAGCATAGAAATGCAGGTCTGCCGCTGAAATCCCGTATCTTTCGGCGATTGAACGGTATCGTTTAGCCAAGTCATAAACCTTGGGCCACCCGTTCTGGTCGGAGTCATCCAAGCGGATCGCGATGGGAAATTGGTCGGCGATGAACGATTCGTGACGGCCAACTGCAAAGCGCTGACCAGCAAGAATTCGCTGCGACTTTCTGTCGTAATACGCGGATACCTCGAGGATTCCCACTACCATAGCAGAGTCCAGCCCGGCTACAAGCTGCGGCTGATGCTTGTTAACCCATTGGATGTCCTCCCAGGTGATTCTCATCTCCGGTCCTTATGGAGATAAGGTGGCCTGGGTCGAGCGGAACTGGAAATTGCAGTGCCCGTTGCCGTGGTCACGGCGTTTGCCACCGCGTTAGGATCGGAGTAAGTACCGTCTGACTTAGGGCCGACACTCGGCCTGCCTGCCGGTTGGCTCTCCGAAAGGTTTCTCTTGAGTTTTGGGCGCCCGTTCTTAATGGAGGATCGCTTTCCCTCGTCCTCGCGAGCTGCGAACGCCTCATCAATCCAGTTGGTGAGTTGAGTCCGGTTCTTGGGGTAAGGGTAGAATTTCGCGTAACCGGTGCTCCAGTTGTCCACAAATCGGTCGGGCAAGATTTCCTTGGTTAGCTTGGGAGACAAAACAGCCAAGACGCCATTGGGCTTACCAGCCGACGGCCCTTGGTGCAGGCTGGCCGCCAGTTCCCAATCAACGAATTTTCTCGTCCAGGTATTCTTACCGATGAAGACCAAGGTGACGGTGGAGTCGCTGAGGTATTTTTCTCTGATGCGGCGCATGACGTAGTCGTCGTCATCGCTATTGATCAGAGTTTCCATTGTCTCGTCGCTGCCGACTGCCCTGGCAATAAACACGTCGCGGTCATGGTCAAACGTTTTGATGAACTCATCAACTTCTTCTTGGTCGGCGTGGTGGTAGGAGATGAACGCCTTATGGCGGACCTTTTCACTCATCGGGCAACGCTCCTTCTAGTTGGTTTATGGGTCATTGTGAACCTCCCCCCATACCTGCCTCAAGCGACAACCAACTGCCACGACGGTTGCCATTTCGCCGGATGGGATATAGAATTAGATACCGGTAAAGCCTAACTGTCGAAGTTCGATATTCCGGTATATGTCCAATATACCATCACGCCGAGAGGTTTGCAAGCGCATGGCGGAACCGCAGTCGGTGGGTGAACGAATCCGTTTTGTCAGAGGGCAGCGGGGACTGTCTTTGGAAGCCTTGGCCGAGCGAGCTGGGGTATCAAAAAGTTTCCTGTGGGAGGTTGAGAACGACAAATCAGGCATCAGTGGAGAGCGGCTCTTGAGTGTAGCGAATGTCTTAGGAGCCTCTTTGGATTATCTGATGCGGGGAGAACAAACTCCCGGAATGGAGAAACCGCAAATAATAGAGATTCCCCGGGAACTCGGAGACCTCGCGGAAGAGCTTCATCTCACGTACGGACAAACATTGGCTCTCCTAGAGATTGACCGGTCCCTCGTGGCTCGGCGCAGGAACTCGGGTCGCCCTCATATGTCAAAGCAGGATTGGGAGAGACTCTACGAAGGAATCAAACCATTTCTGGAGGACAAGGGTTGAGACGGGACTACAGATCAGCTTATATTCGGGAGACCGAGCGTACGGCACAGCGCCTCGGTCTCCCTTCACATGGCCCTGCCGCGGACAGCGCAATTGTCGAGTATTGCCGCAGACAAGTTTCATTGCTGACTGCGGAACATGGGCTACCCTCAACTGCTGGAGAGTTGCTTGAGAGAGTCGCCGGGTGCCTCGATGTGGAATTTGTGGAAATCCACTCCGACGAAGACCTCACTCACCTGCTAGACAGGATTCCCTTGCAGGCCGAGCCGGCATTGGTTCGAGTAGCGACCGAATTCGACGATGAAACTGACGCGATCACCATCAGGCGGCTTTCACCGCAACCGTGGGAACGGCGGTATCTATCTGTAATCAACTGCCAAGGTAGGCATTTCTCCAGGCGATACTTCACAAAGTGGCATGAACTGGCGCACCGGCTTGTCGATGGCGAACAACTAGCGCTGGCCTTCCGTCAGACAACTGTTGAACGTAAGGAGCCGGGAGAGATTCTTGTCGACAAAGTAGCCGGAGAACTAGCTTTTTTCCCGGACATTGTCTCCTCACCCGTCCACGGAATACTAAGAAATTTCGGGGTCACGTTCGAAGCAGTAGAGGAACTGCGGCAATCGGTAGTGATGGAGGCCAGCCGCCAAGCCACAGCCCTTGCTTTAATTCGATACGCTGGCTTCCCTGCTTGGTACCTTCGGTGCGCAGTGAATATGAAACCCACGGAGTCTCGAACTGCATCGCACCTCAAGGGAATAGCAAAGCCCGTGCCCAAGCTTCGAGTAATCGAAGTGTCCCCAAATGCGGAGGCGATCAGACTCGGAATTCGGATTCACCAGTGGATGCGCGTTCCGGAATCGAGTCTGGTTTCTCTTGCACATAAGTCTGGACTGGACCAGATAGGCACCGAACAATTGGATGAATGGGAAACGAGCACCGGAGGACCGGTCGGTTATGGCCGGTTGTTGGTTGATGCAAAGGTGCTCGGAGATGACGTCTATGCACTCGCTTCTATTGTTTTGGACTGAACCTCGGGTCTTCCGCTTGGGCATTAGAACCCTCCCAATAGCATTGGGAGCTCGGTCAGGTCTTTCGCGTTGCTGACTTGAACATATAGTGGTAGGAGATTCTCCTTTGCCCTATCTGCTAAGACCTTTGTAGGACAATGACAGGGTGACAGTCTCCTACCCGTGCCACGCAATGATTTGATCCTGGCGCTTGGGGCACTTAAAGCGCCATCGACATTTCAAACACGGTTCGGCCTATCGTCAAAATAGACCCACCCCAAGGGGATCGAACCTCTTACAAGGGTCGCGGGCGAAGAATCACGGAGATCCCGGCCACATCTCGAAGGCAGTACCACATACAGTGCACCTAAGCCTCAGCTAAGAGGGAGCTAACAGGAGTGTCAGTGACGATCTTGCTTCAGGTCCAATCAGCCCCGGTAGGCTTAGCGGGGTTCTGGGAGTTCTCTGATACGCACCCCGACTGTCCCAGAGCTTTCATCCTCATAAGGGATATCTGAGTGTAAGTCACTACGAACTTTCCGGTGGGAGGTCGCCCTGGTATAAGGAGCCTTCTTGTGCGATGTACAAACTACCTTCGAGTTGTGGGTGGGCCTCCTGTGAAACCACCGGGACTTCCGGGTCGTCCACTGTCTTCAGTTGGGGCGTGTTAAAGGAAGCCATACCGACAAGGGCCACCGCTTGAAGGCAACGACACCTGCAGCAAGAACGCCTTCGACTTCAGTCGTGGGACAACAGAACTGCGGGACCCTCTTCACTGCCGGTGGCCGTCAGTCCGGTAGATGGAAATGATCAACCTGCCCCCGACAACGAAGACCATGTAGGCAAAGACCCACATGGCGTGCCAGACGTATCCCAGGTTCAGCCGGTCCAGCGCCTCCTCCCGGGTAAAGCCCAGCCGGGCGAAATCGATCTCCCAAGAACGCAGCAGGTTGTGGTCCGGCAGGACGCTCGGCATATCCGGCGACAAGTATATCGCCATGATGACGACCATTCCCACGGTGCTCGAAACAATCGCCACGACCGTGACTGTCCAGAGCAGGAACTGACGGTCCCGCTCATTGGGATTGACCGCGGGATCGC
>DAOUJS010000147.1:0-30076 GCA_034422355.1 Dehalococcoidia bacterium
TGTGATGTTGGGCGTGGTCATGGCGCACCTGGCGACTTGCGGCAACTCTCGGCCCGCTTTACCGTCAGGCTGGCATCGCCGCGTTTTGGTTCTCTTTCAATGGCCTAATTCTATAGCTGATATTCTACACCCACCGGCGATTCCGGGACAGCAGGAACGGGCGCACATCAGGCCCGGTCCTGAGAGCGTCCGGCCCCTGAACGCGAAAAGGCAATGTCCCCAGTTGGAAGCGGCAGTCCAACGCCCAGTGCCCACCGGCGGTGGCCCCGACGGGCAACCCAGGGTATCTCCGGCCAACCCGCCCAGAACAACAGCCTCCGCTGTGGTTCCCCAAACCGCTGCTGACATTTGCCCACTGACGACGGCGTTTCCGGACTGATACGCTGGAGGCATGGCATTCTCACGCGAGCGTATCCTGGACGCCCTGGCCCGGCTGCCCTTCATCGACGCGGGGGAACTGGCCCTGATTCTGGGCGAGCCGCTGGCGACGGCGCACCGCGCCATGACCGCACTGATGAAGAACGGCGCCGCCGGGCGGGTGAGCCACGGCCCGGCGCATTTGCCTACTACCACCATGTCGGCGATGGAAACGTCGGCATACTCGGTCTCGCTTTTTCCATCCGCCGGGTCATGACGTAACTCGCCGCTGGTGGGGCCAAAATCGTGCTGTCCTGATGGCGGGGGAGTCGGGGTTGCCCGGGCGCGGGGGGGTTGGTGTGGGTTGGAGAGAGCCGTCCCGGAGTGCAGGGATCCGCCCCTGCACCGTCGTTTCCGATATGGCGAAGTTGAGTCCCTCAACCGGTCTGCCGCTCCGTGTTTCATCGTAACCAAAAGTGTTGATGCCCAGGATTTCGCCGGACAGTGAGAGCATTGGCCCGCCGCTGTTGCCCGGATTGATGGCGGCGTCGGTCTGGATCACGTCGCTCCGATAGCTAGGGATAGTCTGAACAAGGGCGTTAATCACCTGAATTCTCTGACCAGCGGGTAAAATTGGCAGAAATCCTGACTCCTGGACTAACCCACTGACGTTCTACATCGGTTGTTTCGCCCTCCAAGGGCCTGGTTTGGTGGCTTTGCGTGCGTTTGGCAGCCGGTGGAAGTTGCCGCAGGCACACCACGCCCCCAGCTGTCCCTCCGCCGTCAGCAGATTGCCCAGCCCAAACAGCAGCGCCAGCCGTTGGGTGTTCTTCATCAACCCCCGGTAGCGGACTTTCCCGTAGCCGAACAGGCCCTTCACCCTCAGGAAGGGATGTTCCACTTTGGCCCTCACCGATGCCTTTGCCTGCTCCGCCAGCGCCTCCTCACTCTCCGGGTCCAGTTTCCGCCGCTGACCAGGACGCATGGCCACCTGCCACTTTACTTCCAGCCCTTGATTCTCCTCCCGCTTGTGCACACCCTGATACCCGGCGTCGCCCCACACCACCGTCTCCCCGCCGTGCAGCAGGTTGTGGGCCTGCGTAACGTCGTGGGCGTTGGCCGCCGTCGTGCTCATGCTATGGACTATCCCCGTCTCAGAGTCCACCCCAATATGGGCCTTCATCCCGAAATGCCACTGGTTCCCCTTCTTGGTCTGATGCATCTCTGTATCCCGCTCTCCAGCCCGGTTCTTGGTGGACGGCGGAGCCTCGATGATGGTGGCGTCCACGATGGTCCCCTCTCTCAGCTTGAGACCCTGGGACTCCAGGTGCGCGTTGATCTCCTCCAGCAAGCCCGGTCCCAGATTGTGCCGCTCCAGCAGATGGCGGAAGTTCAGTATCGTGGTCTCGCCGGGCAAAGCCCCAGACAGCCTCAGTCCCACGAACCGCCGGACGGACCCGGCCTCATAGAGCAGGTCTTCCATACCGGGATCGCTCAGGTTGTAGAAGAGTTGCACGCAGTGGACTCGCAGCATCACTGAGAGCGGGTAGGGACGCCGGCCGTTTCCGGCCTTGGGGCAGAAGGGGCGGATGCGCTCCTCCAGCCTCCCCCAGGGAATCAGGCCGTCCATGCGCTCCAAGAACACCTCCCGGCGTGTCTTGCGCTTCTTGCCCTGGTACTCCAGGCCGGAGAACGCC
This sequence comes from Dehalococcoidia bacterium, assembly GCA_034422355.1. GTDB lineage: Bacteria > Chloroflexota > Dehalococcoidia > Lucifugimonadales > UBA3495 > CATOSP01. Next base: position 2,055 of record DAOUJS010000147.1, read on the forward strand.
GGCTGGTCCATCGTGTCTCACCCTTGATCTTTGTCGTGGCTGCCAACCATACTATGACACATCATCAGGCACTTGTTCAGAGAATTCCTAAAATCGGGTAGGAGTTACAAACTCCACCCCCCCGCCGGTGGTCTGAAGTCACCGGACAGGGGGCTAACCGCAGGAGGTTCTTAGTGGTCAGCCGCAGGCTGTTTTTAATACTACTGGGCCGGTTTGGGCAGGTCCACCTTTCCAGGACCGGGAACTGGCTGTGGTGCTTTTAGGCTCCAGGAAAAAGGAAGGTTGTCGGAGAAATGAAGGGAGCTGAAAAAGGTTTGATGCGGGCCATTAGAGTGGCCCGCGGTGATGGGCGTCTTTCAAAAGAGTTTACTCCGTGTGATTTGAAAGTTGCTTTGAAAGGGGAGGGCTTTAAGTGCTCCACGCTTGGGAGTTTCTTGCCGAAACATGAGGTGACCAAGCTAGGCCGGGACACTAAACATTTTGAACGGGTCGGCAAGCGTTGGAGCCGTCCGGCTTTGTATCGCCTGTTAAAGGAGTGAGAGGTCCCGTAGGAAGCTGTCAGTTAGATGTGGGCGTGGTAAGCCGATTGCTGAAGGCTGGTTATCGGATATTCCAGGGACATGATCTCTGGCCGCTGTGGTGGTTGGCGGTCGTGATACAGGTTGTATGTGGCCTGATCATTGTGATTTGAGTCGTCGGGCTTTGGCTCGGCGGTTATTTAAAATGTTGGAAGAGATACAGATGGCTAGTACTACAGTCGCAGTTGGTATCCTGAGGCATTGATTAGCTTTGATTACCGCAGCCTCCAGCTACGGGCAATGTCTCTTCCCGTAACGAAATTGCCCAATTGCCAAGGTCGAAATTACCGGGTCGGCTTATGTGCGGCTGTAGTATTAGGAGGGTGTTGAAATGGACCAGTTTCACTGAACAGCCGAGCGTCGCGCTGAAATGCTGCAACGGCAAATGCCAATTATGGAGAAAAATGAGCATTAACTCGTAATATATTGGTCTTTGTACGCCGTATTACTCCGGTCCATTGAATGGCCTGCCCACGGTGAACTGTTTTTCAACACCCTGTTAGGGGTCATGACGTTCGGCCTCATCGCCGGCCTGACATTCCTGGTGAAATACGAATGGCTTGCCAATGGCCTTCGAGTCCTGTTCCACATTACACTGGCGTTGAATATACTGATATTGGGCCACTACCTCCTGACGTTGGACAACTATACGGCGAACGGATCGCCATATCCTGAAACGCTGCCCGCAGAGGCCAGCTCCACTATGCGCAGCTTAAAGCTTCAAAGGAACGGGACATGAACTGCTCCAAGGTGAATGTGGGCCTTTCAAGGCTGGCGGAAGTTGGTTCGTACCCGGTGATCATTTTCGCGGGGTTCGCGCTGTACATGACCTTTGCGGAAGTGGGCCTGGATGTAAGGGTGGCCTCCTACGGCGCGGCATTGGCGGGTGTCTGCTTCATCGTGCTACACGAGGTGGTATTGCCTTACCGTAAGGACTGGCGCCCTCCGGCAGAGGATGTGCGCACTGACACCCTGTTCCTGATTGTTGTCCAGGTAGCGATTCCCTACCTGCTGGCCATCACCGTAGTTATCGGTCTGGCTGGAGCTATCCAGGCCGCCGGGCTGACTGTCAACATCTTCTGGCCTCACAACCTTCCGGTGGTTCTTCAGGTTGCCCTCATGCTGCTGGCTGCCGATTTCATGCGATACTGGCTGCACCGGGCTTTTCACCGCTACCCGCTCATGTGGCGGCTCCATGCGGTGCACCACTCGCCGCCCCAACTCTACACTATCAACGTCGGCAGGTTTCACCCCGTCGAAAAGTCAATCCAGTACGCATTAGATACGCTGCCCTTCGCCCTGTTGGCCGTTGCCCCCGAGGTCCTCGCCGCCTATTTCGTCTTCTACGCCCTGAACGGGTTTTTCCAGCACTCCAACTGCCGGGTGTATCTGGGCCCGTTGAATTACATCGTCGCCGGACCCGAGTTGCACCGGTGGCATCACTCCAGGCGAGGACGGGAGATGAACAGCAACTTCGGCAACAACCTCATCGTTTGGGACACGCTGTTCAAGACCCGGTTCCTGCCCGAGGACCGCGACGTCGAGACCATCGGTATCCGCAACCGCCGCTATCCCATGGGATTCTTTGTGCAGATGAGAAGTCCCTTCGTCCGGGAACTGCTGCCTTGAGCCACCAGGGCCGCAAAACGGCTGGCCAAGGATTGGGCGGCTTCCCCCGCGCCGTCAATTATGCCTTCCTGCGGGTGGGCCTCCGGCTGACCCAGGCCCGCCGGTACCAGGAGATAGTGGAGGCGGCGAAGCACCCGCGGGATGTCCAGCAGGCATTGTTGCGCCGGATCACGACGGAAAACGCCGATACCGAGTTCGGCAGGAAACACGGGTTTACCCAGGTGGCTGACGCTGACGCCTACCGCCAGGCTACGCCGGTGCAGACTTACGAGGACCTGCGTCCCCTCATCGAGCGGCAAGAGTTGACGGGAGAACCGTGCCTGACCATGGAACGTCCCGTTTACTATCACCGCACCAGCGGGACGGTTGGCGCCGCCAAGAATATTCCCGTCACTGAATCCGGTCTGAAGCGTATGAAGCGCGACCAACAGCTGGTGGCCTACGTGTGGTCGCGGGACACTGCCGTCCTGCAGGGCAAGGGGTTCGCCATCAGCGGGCAGGCTATTGAAGGCCGGATGGAGGGCGGTACTCCCTTCGGCTCCGCTTCAGGGCTGCTCTACCAGGGGCAGTCCAGGCTGGTCCGGTCCAGGTACGTACTGTCCCATGAGGTCGCGGATATCGAGGACTATGATTCCCGTTACCTGGCGATGGTGATCTTCGGTTTGGCGGAGCCGGGCGTTACCGGCATGGCAACGGCCAACCCTTCCACCTTCCTCCGTCTCTTGTCGGTGGCGGACAGGCACTCCGCCACCATCCTGGAAGCCATTGCCTCGGGCCGTATGCCCTACGAGACCTCCCTGCCCACCCCCGTCCGTCAGGGGCTCAGGGCCAATCCTGGCCGGGCCGCATACCTGGCCCGTTGCCTGGAGACCGCCGGTCGCTTCACCTACATCGACATCTGGCCGGAGCTCAGGGGAATCGTAACCTGGACCGGCGGCAGTTGCGGCACCGCGCTCAGCGGCCTGTCGGGTCTGGTCCCCGCCGACATTCCCATCATAGAGCTGGGCTACCTGGCCAGCGAGTTTCGCGGGACCCTCAATATCGACGCAAGGAACAACGTCTGCCTGCCCACCCTTTTCCAGACCTTCTTCGAGTTCGTCGAGCGGGACACCTGGGAAGCGGGAGGTTCGGAATTTCTGGGCCTGCACGAGCTGGAACAAGGGGGCGAGTACTACGTCTTCGTAACCACTCCGGAAGGACTCTACCGGTACGATATGAACGATATAGTCCGGGTCAGCGGAATGGTGCACCAGACACCTACACTGGACTTTGTTCAGAAGGGCAAGGGAACGACGAGTATTACGGGAGAGAAGCTGACCGAATCCCAGGTGCTTGACGCAGTACCCCCGGCGTTATCGAGGCGGAATGTGCACCAGCGATTCTTCATCGTGATCGCCGACGAGGATGCTGCAGGGTACACGCTCTTTGTTGAAGCCGACGGCCTCGGAGCCTGCGGTGCGGGCAACGGCGCCGCAATCGCTGTCGAGATTGACTCCCGGCTGTGTGAGTTGAACGTGGAGTACGAGGCCAAGCGAAAAAGCGGCCGGTTGACTCCCCTGGAAGTGCGTTGGCTCCGGCGTGAGGTGGGCGAGCAGTATCGGGCTATCTGTGTCGAGTCCGGCCAACGAGACACCCAGTTCAAGTATCTGCATCTTCAATACGCCCGTGAGTGCCGGCTGGATTTTGCCGCTTTAACCGAGGCTGAGTAAGCGGGATGCGTATGCAGCGCTTGGAAATCTCCAGCTTCCCAGTGCCCTTTCGAGCGGTTTTCCGCCACGCTTCCGCCAGCCGCGCCCGGGCCGAAAACCTCATCGTCGCCGCCTTATCCGATTCCGGGCAGGTCGGGTACGGAGAGGGATGCCCCCGCCAGTACGTTACCGGAGAGACGGTTGAGAGCGGAGCCGCGTTCATCCGTAAACACTCAGGTTCGTTCATAGCCAGCGTGACTGACGCCCAGGGCTTGCGAGGGTGGGCCGACGCCCACCGGAAGGTCATAGACGAGAACCCGGCGGCCTTTTGCGCGATGGAAATCGCGGCACTTGATCTGCTGGGGAAGACCGGCGCGGTTCCTGTCGAGGAGCTATTGGGCTTGCCTCGACTGACGGGCCGGTTTCCCTACTCCGCGGTGTTGGGAGACTCGCCGTACCCAGCCTACTGGTGGCAGTTCCGGCGCTATTGGAAGAGAGGCTTCCGAGACTTCAAGGTGAAGGTGTCGGGCAACCTGCAACGTGACCGCCGGAAAATGCGCCTATTCCGAAACCAGAAAGACCCGAGGATGCGGGTCCGGCTGGATGCCAACAACCTGTGGGCGTCGGCGGCCGAATGTATCCGCCACATCACTGCCCTCCCATACGAGGTGTGCGCAATAGAAGAGCCGTTGCGAGAGGGTGATTTGGCCGGGTTCGAGCGCGTGGGCGTGGAGTGCGGGGCAAATATCATCCTTGACGAGAGCCTGCTGCAAGTCGAACAGCTGGATACGCTGGAAGACCCGGAACGATGGATTGTGAACTTGCGGGTATCGAAGATGGGCGGCATCATGCGGTCGCTGGACGTGGCCCAGAGGGCCGCCGGTCTGGGCCTCGGCGTGATTGTGGGCGCGCAGGTCGGCGAGACCAGCATCCTTACCCGAGCCGGCCTGACCGTGATGCACGGAGCCCGGCCAAATCTCATGGCGTCCGAGGGGGCCTTTGGAACCCACCTGTTGCGCCGCGACCTCACCTCGGAGAGCTTGATGTTCGGCAACGGTGGGGCGGTAGTGGTCGAGCAGACCGGCATCGGCGGCGTGCCCGGTCTTGGCCTGAAGGTCAGAAGCGAGGAACTCGTAGCCCTGTAAGGTGCGGCTCAAAGCAACCGCCTCGGAAGGCAAGGGGTGATTGGTCGAGAATCCCAATGCCGACCTGACTCTACCACGCCGTTGAGGATGGTCAGCAGCTTCCGCACATAGGGCGATTGGATTGTGTGTCACTCGTGCCCAACTGCAGCGTCTGCGAAGAGAATCACTGCTGGCAAACGCTTGAACCTTATTGTCTGCGCGGCTTGTTTAACAAGCGACGCGAGGCGCCGAATCCGAGGAGACAATCTTAACGAAGTTGGCAGTGGAGCGTTTCGATGCAATCGTAGTGGGAGGAGGACCGGGCGGGTTGGCGGTCTCTCAGCAGTTGGCTGCGAGAGGCATTTCCAACGTCGTCCTTGAGCGGGGAGACCATGCAGGATGGATGTGGTCGCAAGTGTACGATAGCCTGAGGCTGCATACCGGCAAACACCTCAGTTCGCTCCCGGGAATGCCATTCTCAGCGAGGACGTCGTTGTTTCCCACGCGGGCAGAATTTGCCGAATACCTCGGGAGCTATGCAGACAAGTTCCATCTGCCCATCCGGACCGGGGCTGAAGCAACCGGACTCCGGAGGGAAAACGGCGGTTGGACGGTCGAAACTGCTTCAGGTCTGTTCCGTTCGAGGTCTGTCGTCGTCGCCACTGGAATAATGTCCTCACCGGTTGTTCCCAACTTCAAAGGATTGTCTTCCTACACAGGGACCGTTCTCCACAGCACGGAGTACAGGCAGCCTGATGAACTCACGGGGCAGTCTATATTGGTGGTCGGGATCGGGAACTCCGCCGCGGAAATCGCCTCGGAGCTCGCCAACGCAGGGATGGAAGTCGCAGTCTCGGTACGGTCGGGGGCCAATGTCATCCCGAGAAGCATCGCGGGCATACCATCCCAATACCTCGGATGGTCCATGTCTTGGCTCCCAGGTCCCATGCAACGGCGCATAACGCTCAGCACTGGTCTGATCGGCAGTCTCCTGAAGCGCAGGCCGGCCGGACTGCCGAGGAAACGGGGATTCAATAAGTGTACGGACATACCCGTCATCGGTAACTCTATTCTGGGCCACATCGATGCGGGCCGGGTGCGCATTCTGTCCGAGGTGGCTGAGTTCAGCGAACAGGGCGTGAGTCTCCGGGATGGGACCGACTGGGCCGGTGACACAGTGATACTCGCGACAGGCTATCGCGCGGCAATCGGATGGATGGGATGCCATGACGCCAGAGACGAGTGCGGATTCGCCAACCGCAGGGACAGGGTTCGGAGCGCCAATCACCCGGACCTGTACTTCGTTGGTCACAACTATGACGGGCGAGGAGGCCTCTACAATATCCGCATCGACGCCAGGAGGATAGGGTGGCTCATCTCGCTCAGTCATGCCCAGTGGTAATCGGCGAACGCCCAAAGCGCGACCGCCAGGATCATGTGGAACCAGATGGGAATCGTCCTCCTGAACCACCTCAAATCGGGGCGCAGCATCATCGTCAGAATGTAGCGCACAACCATCGCCCCAAAGTATATCCAGGACAAGACCGCGAGGTACGGCGCAACTCCAGCCCACAGGTCCGCCGCGAACAGACCCCGGCCGCGAGAGACATCCAGCGTTATCACGACCATGATAGCCAGGAGCGCCAACTGCGACGGCAACAGAAATCTGTACGGCATGAGCCCGGAATACCAATGCTCAGTGGACGGAAGCCATCGCGGGGATCGCAACACGACCAGGACTTGCCCAAGAACTCGCAGGGCAAACATGCCCGTGCAGACTGCCAATATCAGAAGACTGTGGGACATCTTTATCTTGCGGATAATTCTACCCCGGCAAGAGACCGGGTTCCACCGTAATTGCCTTCTACAATCCCAAAGACCTCTGGGCCACCGCCCGGCCTGCTCCGTCTGTGGCATGGTAGAACTCCACGGTCTGGCTCCCAATCGGCCGGGTCGGGAGAATAATCACAGATAGCACCACTACGGAACCAGACACCGGTGCCCAATGGGCAAAGACCATTGTTGTCGTAGAAGCCATACCAGGGGAGCTGACCCCCGGCAACGGGTTTGCCTACCACGCCCGGGGGTGCGCCCGCTTCCAGCTTGAGCATCTGCACGGGGCGCTGGAGGACTTCAGACGGGCCATCGCCCTGGACCCCAGCGACGTGGCTTCGCTGCGCCACCGGGTGGCTCTGTACCGCGAGCTGGGCAAGCCGGAGAAGGCAGTGCAGGGCTAAGACGAGGTGCTCCGCCTGGAACCCGGCGACCCGTCCGCTAGGGAGGAGAGGCGGCTGGCCGTGGAGGATGGGGAAGGGCAGGGACGCTGAACCGGTGGGAACGGGAAGCCAGGGAAGACCGGCGCATCACCGGTCTCCCCTTTTGCGTGAGGGTCCGCCGTCCCGGCTAAGCGCCATCGGCATCCGGCTTCTTCAGCATCACCGAGTAGCCCCGCTCATCAACTATGTGGTTGACGGAGACCCGGCCGTGGCTGTCGTAGCCGCTGGTGTAGGCATATTCGACCTGGGCGCCCCAGGGAACGCGCCCGCCGATGCGCACGGTGCCGCCGCCCGGATTCCTGCCGCTGTGCGGCCCGCCGGCGCCCTTCACCACCACGCCCTTGCGGTCGTCCTTCTTCCAACCCATCACCTTGAGTTCCACCGGAGCCACCAGTTCCGCCGCCGTGGGCCGGAACAACACCTCGTGGAGCCGCCGGAGCACGTCCCCCGAGGGAGTACGCTGGCCGTTCATGATCAGGGAGATATGGCCGGTGCTGATGCCCGCCAGCCGAGCGACTTGGTTCTGGGTGTAACCGTGGGCGTCCATCCTGTCCCACAGGGTGCGCGGGTCCACTGTGGGGCACTGGGCCGCTTCCACCGTCGCCGGGGCCTCCAGCACCGCCTCCACCTTTGCCTGGACCCCGGGGCTGAAATTCCGCTTTCCGCGCGACGCCTGGGACATGTAGCTTCGGGACACGCCCACCAGGTCGGCCAGCGCTCCCATGCTCAGGCCGACTTCACGGGCCCGCTCCCGGATGCAGCTGCTCTCGCCCTGGACCAGGCCGCCCTGGCGGTAGACCACTCCCTGCCCCGGCACCTCGCCCAGGACCGCCATGGCCCGTTCCCGCAACATGGGTGTCCAGGGCCTGCTGCCGGCGGACACCTGTGAAACGTATCCGTAGCTGACGCCCATCTTGTCGGCCAGTTGCTTGAGGGTGAGGCCCTTGCGCCTGGCCGCCGCCCGCAGTTCGCTCTCCGGCTTGCCCTTGCCCTGCCTGTTGTCTACTGCGCCGTGGTGTTCCTGCGAAGCCCGATCCGCAATGTCCGCCGGGTTGTCCTTGACGTTGATCTTTGCCGTGGTGTCGATGCTGGTATTCGCCTTCATGTCGCTTCCTCCGAAACGCAGAAAGCGGGGGGCGATCTCGAAAGAGATCGCCCCCCGCTTTGCTGTAAGCTGTGTGGTTTTTCAGTTGTCAGTGGCGGCGTATCCGGCCGCCTTCTTGGTTTCTGCCTCCTCGCTCACTTGAGAGAGGCATGGAGCTATCGCTGGTTCACCCCTTCCTCCAGCCTTCCACTGGCGGAGGGAGAAACCGGGTCAGCATTCGTGTCATTCACCTCCTGGTCGTCGTTGTCGACGTTGATTTGACGCCCGTTGATGTAGATACCGTGGACCTGCTTGGACCAGCTGACGCCGGCAGCCCCGCTGCCGCTCAGCGTCGGCGCACCACTCCTTGGGCCAGGCAACGCCACGGAGAGCGCCGGAGTGGGGCTGGCGCAGGGCGCACGTCGCCCAGGTAAGGTTGAACGGCGCAATACAACGCCCCGGCGCAAGACGCACTGCGCCCAGGGCCGGGTAGCGCAACAGGGAAAGCCGGATGGGGAGTTGGCGAAGGACGCAGTCCGCCCAGGATGTCATTCCGGGGCTGCTGCTGGTACGTGGGGGAAATGAGAGGAACGCAGCCGGGGCAGCGGCTACGTGGTAAGCAACCCGGCCAGAGGGGATTGGGTTGCAGCGTCGAGCGTCCGGCCTGTTGTCGTTGCCGACATCCCGGAGCGTATTGAAGCCACGCCGCCGCTGCCGTTACCTGGCAGCCTTGCCGCAGCCGTGGGGGGCAGCCGGAGCCATGTTGCCGGCTACAGCCGCTGGGTGAAGATTGCGAAGCAGGTTGGACCGCTCCGCCAGGTGGACCCGATGGGTGAGGAAATCCGGGTTGCCGCGCTGTTTCTCTAAGCTGCCTCCTGACGATTGTGATGCGCCTGGGATAGGGGTTCCGCGCCGTGGGCTGGGAAGCCGTTAGTTCCGGTTGCGACCTCCATGTATCGGTCCGTGGGGCAGGTCCTCCGCGCCGTGGGTGGGATGCCTGGTGAAGCGCGCTCGCGCTTCGATGGATTGGGTAACCGGCTTCGGCGAAAGCGTCAACCACGCCAACGCCGCAGCGATGTCCCTCGCGGATGCCCATCGGGAGAGCGGGGCTCAATCCTTCTGGTCAATCCAACGCGGGCGGCCGTTCGGAGAGCAGAGCTCGATCCTATGCGGCCGGTCCCGGGTCCAGGGACGGGACCCTCCAGGTTTCTAGGGCGGGAAACGCTGGAAAAAGCCTGACAACGCAATCCAGTATCCGGCCTTGGTTAACGCGTTGGCAATGCTTTCACCGCCCCGGCGCCCAAAGTGTTGCCTTTTGTTGACCCAAACTCTAAGCGCCAGCCCGCGCCGCCTTTCGCAGCCGCCAACGCCCGCGCCCTCACCCTCGCCGCCCGCTACCGCCACCGGCCCAGGGTCAACACCCGCCGGAACCATCGCAGCAGTTCCAACCGGACTCGCCGCCGCCGGACCCGCTCCAGTTCCCGCTCCCGCCAGGACCACTGCTCCCGCCGGTCCAGCCCTCCCAGGGGCGCTGTCTCCGGCGGCAGGGTCAGCCCGTGGTCGTCCAGCATGGCGATCTCCAGTTCCAGGATCCGCTCCCGCCTAGCCGTCCAGTCCAGTCCCCTGCCCTGGGGCGGGTGCCCCGCCCACAGGTCCCGCCACTCCTCCACCAGGGGCCAGGCGTCGCCGTAGACCTGCTCGTCGTCGCCGGCCGGCTCCCGGGTAACCACGTCGTCGTAGCGCCGCTGGGAACCGGCCCACGAGGTTCGGGAGCCGCCAGTGGGGGTACTGCCGCCGTCCTGCGCCTGCGCCGGCATACTCAGCCGCCGCTCCAGCCGCTGAAGCTCCTGGGCGAATTCCTGCCGCAGCGCGTCGACTACAGCGGTGGCCGCCTCAGCGCCGTTGCTGCCGCCGCCGTCCAACGCAGCCAGCGCCGCCGCCAACTGCCGCTCCAGCTCGCTGACCCGCTCCTCCAGCGCCCCAACCCTCTTCCTCTCATCCTCCATCGCCGCCACCGCCCGCTCAAGCAGCATCCGCTCCAACGCCTCCACCAGGCGCGGCGACATCTGTCCGGCCCCTTCGCTGCGCCAAAGAGTCTTGCGGTCAATACCCAGCTCCGCCGCCGCTTTCACCGGACCCAGGTCATGCACCAGGTCGTTGAGCAACGCCCGCAGGCGCAACTCCCGCAGGCTCTCGACACTGGGGGTGCCATCCCCCGGCCATCCCGGTCGCATCATCCGTATCACCTCCGCGCTCGTGTTCCTCGTGGAACATTTCCAATAGGGGCGTGGAACATCATTGCCGCAATCGCCATGTTCCCCGTGGAACCTTTCGTAGCTGGCCCTGCCCCATGCCCCTGGAACCGGCCCTTCCCGGAAAGTGTTGCCTGATTCCCGCCGCAAACCCCTGATTTTCCCCGTTTTCAGCTACGAACAGGACCACCCGAGTTCCCCGCCCCCAAACTTCAATCCCTGTACACGTCTATGACATCACAGGGGGCCGGTCCGGCGTCAGGTCCTATAGGGTGGTTCACGGATGAACCATGGTTCATGGGTGAACCACCCTATAGGGGGTTGGAGTGGAAGCAGGAGGTCTTCACACTTGTTTGGCGAACATCGGTTCGCATACCAGACAAGAGGAGGCCATCATGTTCCAGCGTTTCGCAACCGGGCCTGGCAAGGCTTGCCCCGCATCAAGTACGGGGCGACGCCGCCTGATCCTCCTGGCGGTTGCCTCGCTTCTCACGGCCCTGTCCGCAATCCCCATGAGCGGCGTCGCCCTGGCCCAGTCCCCGCCCCCCGGCACAGACAACCTCTCCCTGGTCAACCGCGACCGGCAGATGGTGGAGCGGAAGAAGGACGGCGAGTTCATCGCCCGCCCCGTCTTCAGCCGGAAGATCGACGTCCTCCACTACGCCCTGCGCCACCCGGACACCGGCGAGTGGGTCACCAACACCTACCGGGTGCGGGGCGGCGAGAAGCAGCTGTCCGGGGGCTGGGAGTACACCTTCGAGTACCCGGTCCTGGACTCACAGCCGGAGCTGCACCCGGAGCAGGCTTTCCTGATGGTGATGTCCGTGCCCAGAACCGGCGGGGGGGAGCACCACGTCTTCCACGCATTGGTGCCGGTGCACCAGCCCAAGGGATTGTGGGACCGGGTGCTGGGCGCCCTGGACCCGGACCGCTGGGCCAGGGCCGGCGCCAGGTGGGTGATCCAGGGAGTCCACGGGACCCTGTGCGGCGTGGTGGAGAAAGCAACCGGCGCCGATATCGCCGAGTGCGGGGAGGGGTAGCCCATGCCTGACATCCTCACCGGAACACCGCCCGAACTCACCTACCTGCATCCCGTCGTCCGCGACGCCTGGATGGCTGTCTGGGCCGTGGCCTCGGGAATGCTGGTGATCATCCTGGGCTGGATGGGGCTGTGCTTCATCGTCCAGGAGCACCTGGGCCACCACCAGTCGGGCTGGCGGGAGATGGTGCCCCGGCTGGTGCTGGGTCTCACCGCCGCCGCATCTTCATTGTGGTGGTGCGCCCTGGTCATCGACGTGGCCCACGCCGTCTCCCAGTTCATCGCCGCGTCGTTGAACGTCACCCCCGGCGACCTGCTGCGGGCTCCCCTGGAGCCTTTGCTCAATGCCGCTGAAGCCGCCAGCACCGGGCTGGCGGTGTTCATCGCCCTGCTGTACCTGGTCTTCGGCTTCTTCATCCTCTACCTGCTGGTGCAGATGATCCTGCGCCTGGCCCTCATCGACATCCTGCTCTGCCTGGCCCCGGTGGCGTTGGGGCTGTGGATTCTGCCCCACACGGCGGGCTGGGGAAAGCACTGGCTCAGGCTGTTCATGACCGCCGTGTTCCAGCAGGCGGTCCAGCTCATCGCCGTGGCCCTGGCCTTCGGGTTCCTGGACAAGTTCGCCGACATCACCGGCGGCGAGGGAGGGCAGGAACTGGTGTGGGAGTTGCTGATGGCCATCGCCTTCATGTACCTGGCGGGGCGCATCCCCTCGATGCTGGGGCATCACGGGACCTTCGACGCCTGGCTGCACACCCTCTACTTCGGCATGTCCCTGCCCGGCTCGATTGTCCGGTCGGGCCGCGCCCTGGGACTGCTGGCGGGCGGAGCCGCCGGAGGACCGGCGGGCGCGGCGGCGGCCGGCGCGGGCAGCGCCGCCGCCAACCCGGTCAACTCGGCCGCGCAGAACTCCACCGCCCCGGCCCAAAACAGCCCCGCGCCCCGGAGCCAGGGGCCGTAGCCGGATGCCAACCGGAACGGCAACTGCCGGCGCGGACACGATTCGCGCCGGCCGCAACCCCAGGAGGTGGAGAGATGTGCCAGTAGCGAAAGGGACTCAGACAAACAAACAGCGAGCAGGCCAATCAATCCGAAGGAGCAAGCAATGTCAGACCTGACCCAGACCATATCGAACCTGGTGGGCATCCTGCTGGGGCTTGTGGGAGTGGTGGGGGTGGGCTACTTCATCTACGGCGCCTACCTGTACCTCACCGCCTCCGGCGCGCCCAACCAGATGGAGCGGGGCAAGGCGGCCATGATGACCGCCCTGGCCGGCGTGGTGCTGGCCCTGGTGGCCTACGGCGTGGTGGAGCTGGTGATCAACGCCGTGGTGGACCCCGGCGTGAAAATCGGCGACCTGCCCGACCCCAAGAAGGCCAAGTAGGAGGCACTGCATGAGAGAGCATGAAGTACCGACCCATGTACAGGCCGAGGACAAGGTGCTGCTGTGGTTCACCTTCCCCCAGATCGTGGCGGTGGTGGCGGTGTGCGCCGTGGCCTACGGCGCCTACCGATACTTCCCCCTCGGTCCGTCCGAGTTCCGGCTGGGCATCGCCATCGTCTTCGGCATAGCGGGCATCGCCCTGACGGTGGGGAAGGTGGGAGGCCGGGGATTGCCCCTCGTGGCCGCCGACCTGCTGAAGTTCAACCTGGGGGCCAGGCGCTATGCCGGAGCACCTAACCAACTGGCCCGCAGCGAGGCCCCGCCCGTGCCCGAGACCAGGCCCGACCCGCTCAGGCTGCTGGCCAAGAAGGCCGCCGGTGGCATCGGCAAGGCAGCCAGGGCAGCCAGGAACAGGGGCCGGGCACCTTTCCGGCCTCATAGCTGGTTCGGCAAGCGGCGGCCCAGGGGCGAGGAAAAAGCCAACGGCGGCAACGCCGCCAAACCCAACATCAGGGAGAACCAGGGCCGGAAGCCCTGGTACAAGCTGCTGGCGGTGGCCGGGCTGCTGGCGCTGACCCTGGTGGCAATTCCAGGAACGGCCCTGGCCGGCGACCCCGAGGACGAGGACCCGGGCTGGCGGCTGGACGAGATCTACTTCCAGCCGCCGGAGCCGGTGCCGGGACGCCGCATCTTCATCGAAAGGCTGGCCGTCGCCGGCGACACCGCAACCGTCAGCCTCCGTGCCGCCCACGACCTGGACCTGAAGGTGCGGGTCTTCGGCGGCAGGACGGGCCGGACGCTGAAGATGGGCGCCAACGCCGTCGTCCACTCGGGGGAGAGCAAGACCTACAACCTGTCGCTCAACGGCCCGTCGCCGTCATTCACGTTTTCGTGGACGGACTCCCTGGGCTTCGCCGGGGCGGTGTCCCTGAAGAGCGGGCAGATTCCCTACCCGCTGCCCAGGTACGACGGGGAGCTGTGTGACCTGGAACTGACCTCCCTGGAGTGGACGCCGGGGCAGATCAGCGGCGTCATCGCCTCCGAGTGCATCGCCGAGACCAGGCAGGAGATTGACCTGCCGGTCTACGGCGGCCACTTCAGCCAGTCGGTCCCCGCCCTGCTGGACGCCAACGTCACCGGCATCACCGGAACGGTCAACGTCGCCGCCGGCTCCCACGGGACCAGCACCAACTTCGTTCCCGGCGGGGAGACTAGGTTCAGCCTGCCCGTCCCCGACCGGAAGGCCACCCACGGCCTGGAAATCACGACTGAGCTTACGGCGACGCTGGACGTGCCGCTGCCGCCCATGTTGCAGACCGTCCACCACCCGGCCCGCACCGACGTGTACCGGCGCACGGTAAGCCTCTCCTGCGGGGAGTGCTCGGTGTCCAGGACGGTCACCCTTCGCGTCTACCACGAGGAGCACGTCCGGGCTGTTGAGAACCAGCGCGCCCCGGTCGCCCGAATCCGCCCGGAGACCCTGCCCCTGGCGGATGAGCTGGGCATGGGGGCCGACAACTCCTTCCAGTACCTCACCGTGCCCCCGCCCAAGCCCCCGCCGCCGAAGGCGGAGCAGACCCAGGTGGGGGATTCCTCCTGGTGGAGTTGGTGGCCGTGGTAGAGCGTATGGCGAACATCCTCCTGGCCTCGGTGTCGGCCCTCCTGTCCGTCGCCGCCGAGACGCCGGAGGAAAAGAGGCAGGCGATGCTGGACGCCATCGACGCCGTGCTCAGCGGCATGGCCTACGCCGGGGTGGGCATGTGCATCTTCGCCATCGTCTGGGCCGGGTTCGTGCTGATGGCCGAGGGAGCGGAGGGTGATGGACGCCGGGGCCGGGCCAGGAACGCCGTGGTCATGGCCATCGTGGGCCTGGTGGTGGTGCTGCTGGCCAAGGCCATTGCCCTGGTCATCAGCGGCGGGCTGAGTCCCGTCCTGCCCGGCCCATAAGTAAACACCAACCGATAGGAGGAAAAAGGAATGAAAGCGACATTGCCGAACATCAAAGCAATTGTCAACCGGACACCCAGGGAACAAGCGGCGGAGGCGGTTGCCAGACCGCCCAAGCCGCCGCCGGAGTTGAACCTGTTCTTCATGCTGTCCCACCTGGAGCACGACGGGCCGGTACGGCTGGACGGGGTGAAGCTGGGGGTCAACGAGGTGATGGGCCTGGAGCTGGACGAGCCCAAGCTGGGCGCCTTCGCCGGTTCCCTGAACGCCCTGGACTTCCCGGTGCAACTGCTGGTGCGCCAGCACCCGCCTGTGTTGCATGGACTGCGGGCGAAGCTGGACGAGGCCCAGCCGGAGGACCTGCCTAAACAGACCAGGGACGCCGCCGACTCCCTGGGGCGGCTGCTGGGCAACCTGGAGACCCGCGAGGGCATCCTGGACCGGCGCTTCTACGCCGTCTGCGAGCACAACCGCATGGACGAACTCCACGGGCTGATGGCCCGGGGCGGGCTGGGGGTCTTTCCCCTGGTTGGCGAGCCCCTGCGCCTGTTCTGGCTTTCGGCAACCCTTGGTGGCTCCCCGGTGGAGAGGGACGAGGACGCCGAAATGGAGGTCGAGGTCAACCGCCGCGACATCCGTATCGGGGAAACCCTGACCCGGTCCCTGCACCTGGGCAAGTGGCCCCGCAGCCTGGCCCCCGGCTTCCTGCAGGGGCTGATGGCAACGGGAGCGCCGATGGATTTGGCGGTGCATCTGGGGGCGATACCGGCGGAACAGGCCGCCCGCACCCTGGAGTGGCAGAAGGTCAGGTTCGAGTCGGCGCAAAGCCTGTCCTTCAAGCGGGGCCGCTCCCTCTCCCCCGAGGCGGAGATCGCCCTGGAGGACGTGAGCCGTTTGCGCGATGAGGTGCAGCGGGGCCGGGAGCGGCTGTTCCACGCCTCCCTGTCCGTCACCCTCCACGCCGGCAACCAGGACACCCTGAAGGACCTGACCCAGAAGGCCCGCGCCCATTTCGCCGCGACTTTGGGCAAGCTGGACAATCTGGCCTTCAGGCAACGGGAGGGATTGCTATCCACGCTGCCCCTGGGCTTGAACGCCGTGGCCGTGTGGCGGACGCTGGATACATCATCACTGGCCCGTCTTTTCCCCTTCTCGCCGCCGGACCTGGACACCCGTTCCGGCACCCTGTACGGCATCGACCTGCGGGCCTGCGCCCCGGTGGTCTACGACCCCTTCGACGGCACCCACCTGAACGCCAACACCGCCGTCCTGGCCCGCTCGGGCTCCGGCAAGAGTTTCGCCACCAAGCTGGGCGTGCTGCGGGGCCTGTGCCGGGGGGTGCGGGCCTACGTCATCGACCCCGAGGGTGAGTACGCCGACATGGCCCGCGCCGCGGGTGGGCGCGTACTCTCCCCCGGCGTCCCCGGCCAGGGCATGAACCCCTTCGTAATCGACCGGGGCGACAGCGAAGAGCTGCTCCAGCGCATCGGCAGCCTGAGAAGGCTCATCGAGGTGATGGTGGGGGAAAAGCTGTCCGCCGAGCGCCGGTCCTCCCTGGATCACGCCCTGGCCTCCTACTACGCCGAGAGACGGGAGCGCACCGGATTCCGGGATTTCTACGGCTTCCTGGAGGGAGAGGCGGCAGACATCGCTCACCTGCTGCGCCCCTTCGCCACCGGCAGCCTGCGCCACCTCCTTTCCGACGAGGGCGACGACCTGCTGACCCACGAGGCGCTGGTCACAGTCTTCGACCTGCATTTGCTCGAGCCGGAGCTTCGGCCCGCCGCCGCGATGGTCTGCACCGAAACTGTGTGGGCCGCCGCCGCCCAGGACCCCCGGCCCCGCCTGCTGGTGGTGGACGAGGTGTGGTCGATCATGCAGCACCCTGAGGGCGCGGCCTTCATGGTCTCCATGGCCAAGCGCGCCCGCAAGCACCGCCTGGGACTCCAGTTCATCACCCAGGACGTGCAGGACCTCCTCTCCGAGGACTCCTCCCGCACCATCACCGGCCACAGCGGCAGGGCGCTGCTCCAGAACGCCGCCTTCAAGCTGCTGTTGCAGCAGGACGCCGCCGCCGTTTCCACCGTGGGGGAAGCCTTCGACCTGCCGGTGGAGCTGCAACGCTGGCTCCTGTCCTGTCCCCGGGGTGACGGGCTGCTGCTGGCTAGGGGGAACCGCTTTCCCATCCGCATCGAGGCCACGCCGGAAGAGACCGAGGTCATCGAGTGGCGGCCCGGGCCCAGGCACTGAACCGAAACGAACCCATTCCAATATAGGGAGGCAACCCGTATGAACATCAACGTAAGACATATCCTCTTGGGCGAGAAGCAGACCAGGAAGCCCCCGGCCCTGGTGGCGGTGACCCCCCACCGCACCGGTGAGCGCACCCTGCTGGGGGTGGAGAACCTGCTCCAGTCCATCGCCGTCCCCGAACCCTTCTCCCTGGAGCTGGCCGCCGACATGGACGGCGTGACCCTGCTGGCCCGCTGCCAGGACGACCGGGTAGTGAGGCAGCAGCTGGCCGCCCACTATCCCCAGGCTCGCGTCCGCGAGGTGGCCCCCAGCGACGATCCCATGTCCCGCCGCCAGGGCGAGCTGGCCTGGGGTCTGACCCTGCGGGCCGGGGGGCCGGAGTACGTGCCCCTGCGCACCTTCCGGGACGACGACCTGCTGGACCCCGGCTCCGATCCCCTGCTGGCGGTCATCGGGGCGTTGTCCGCCCTCAGGCCGGGCGAGCGCGTCGTGGCCCGCCTGCTGCTGCGCTCCCTGGGTCCCGAGTGGTCCCAGGGACACCAGGCCCGGGCCCACAAGCGGGCAGTCCCCGAGAACCGGGAGCCTTCCTACACCTACCAGACCGGGCCCCTGAAGCTGGACGGGGTGACCATGGCCGTGCTGGGCGCCGGGGCGCTGGCCGCCGTGAGGGGCTACCTGTGGGTGCAGGACGGGGAAATCCTCAAGGCTTCCCTGCTGGGCCTGGGCAGCGTCTTCGGCCTGGTGGTGGCGGGCTGGGGCTGGTGGCGCTGGAAGAAGGCCCGCAACCGGGTCTACGACCCGCTGCTGATCCGGGAGAAGGTCTCCCGCATCGCCTTCGACGCCGAACTCCAGGTCACCGCCTTCCTGCCTGCCGGCGCCTCCACCGAGCGGGCCTGCGACCTGCTGGAGAGCGTGGCTGCCGCCTACCGCCACTACGACCACCCCGCCGGGGCCAGGTTCAGGGTGGGCAAGCCCCGGCCCCTGTTCCCCACCGTCACCCTCCATCCCGCCGGGCCGGGGCTGTTCGGCAAACGCAGCGTCCTCGGCGTGCGGGAAGCGGCCGCCCTGTGGCACCCGCCGGGGGAGGGAGACGAGACGCCCCTGGTGGAGCGCTCCGGTTCCAGGGCGCTGGCGCCCCAGCCCCGGGGCGTCAGGACCGGAGCGCCGGTGGGCGACGCCACCGGCGGCGCGCCCCGGGAGGTCAACTTCACCGACGACCTGCTGCGTCGCCACCACCTCTACGTGGCCCGCACCCGCATGGGCAAGTCCACCCTGATGCACCACGTCGTCTGCCACAAGATGCGGGAGAAGGCGGCGGGCCGGGACAATGACGCCATCATCGTCGTTGACCCCCACGCCGACCTGGCGGCCGGCCTGCTGGAGCAGGTGCCCGAGTCCCTGGTTGATAAAGTGAGGCTCATCGACCTGGCCGACGGCCAGGGCGCGCCCGGCGTTAACCTGCTGGACACCCGCATCTTCGCCGACCGGGACCGTACCGCCGACTCTGTGGTCAGGGTGGCGAAGGGCCTGTGGGACCAGTGGGGGCCGAGGATGCAGTCCATCCTGGAGCACACGGTCAAGACCCTGCACGAGGCCAACGAGCGAAGGGACGAGGAGCAGCAATACACCATCCTGGACGGGCTGAAGCTGCTGTCCGACGGGAAGTTCCGCACCGAGGTGCTGGGGCAGGTCACCGACTCCTACCTGCTGGACTGGTGGGTGCGGGACTTCGACGGCTGGCACCGCCAGTACCGCTCCGAGGCCATCGCTCCGGTGCAGACCCGCCTGGCCTACTACGCATCGTCGAAGAAGGCCCGGTCCATCCTGGGCCAGTCCCGTTCCACCATCGACATCCGCCAGACCATCCTGGACGGCGGCGTTCTCTTCGTGTCCACCGCCCAGGGCAGCGCCGGAAGGGACGTGGCCGCCCTGGTGGGCGCCTCCCTGCTCAACCTGGTGGACTCGGTGATCCGGGAGCAGGAGAGCCTGCCCCAACACCGCCGGCGAGGGGCATTAGTAGTCGTTGATGAGATGCAGTCCATGCCCGGCGTCGACTACGAGTCCATGCTCAGCGAACTGGGCAAGTACGGGGCGTCCTTCATCCTGGCCACCCAGAGCCTGGCCAAGCTGGACGACCTGTCCCGCACCATGCAGGACACCATCCTGGCCAACGTGGGCTGCCTGGCCGTGTTCCAGGTATCGGGCAGCGACGCCCGCCGGCTGGTGTGGGAGCTGGGCAAGGACCGGGTCAGCGAAGACGACATCACCTCCCTGCCGGTGCACCACTGCTACGTGAGGGCCACCGTGGGCGCCGACCGGATGCCCGCCTACTCCATGATGGTCAGGAAGCCGGAGCCGGGCGACCCTTGCGTCGCCGACGCCATCCGGGCCGGGGCCAGGGACTACACCACCAGGGCCGGAGAGATCGCCCTGGGCGACGCCGAAGGGGAGAAGAAGATCAGCGAGTACCACCGGCTGCTCTTGGAGCGGCAGAACGGCAGCAACCCCGCGCCGCAACAGCCGCCGCAACCGAACCCGGCCCAGGGGCGCAACAAGCAGCGCAGCCGGCACAACCAGCCGGATGGGGAACCTGCCGGTGCAGGTGAAGGGGAGGTGGAGGAATGACCCTGACCCACTGCGAGGCCGGTCTGCTGCGCCGGTTGGCGGAGACGCCTTTCGCTGACCGGCTGGACCTGGCGGCCCTGTCCGGCTGGTCCCGTGGCGCGGTGTACGCCGGTGTGGACCGGTTGCAGGATTGGGGGATGGCCGGCGCCATCCCCCACGCCACGCCCCTGCTGGCCCCCACTCGCCGGTACTACGTCACCACCCACGGGCTGGAGCGGTTGGCGGAGTTGGAGAACGTTTCCCTGGACGGCCTGCTGGAAAACCACCCCGTTTCCTCCCGCTGGCAGCGGCTGTTGCTGGAGCGGCTGGACGCCCTGGGCGTCATCTACCGCCTGGCCGCCGCAATCTCCAACGCCGGGTTCCCCATCGGCTTCCGCTGGTACCGGGCCTCGCCGGTGGACGCCGGAATCATCCTGCCCGGTGGACGCGCCGTCGCCGTGGTCCGGCAGGGGACCACCGCCGACCGCACCGGCTTTTCCAAGCGCCTGTGGCGCCTGCGGGAGGGGCCGCCGCCCGGCGGCGCCCTGATGATGGCCCCCGACGAGGTGCGGCTGCGCCAGGCCCGGAGGATGCTGGCCGGCGCCAGGTTCCCCGTCTTCCTGGCCCTGGAGCGGGACGCCGCCCTGGCAGGCCCGGACGCCCCGGTGTGGCGTCTTCCTTCCGCCGCCGCCGGCCTGGACTTGCGCTATCTCCTATCCCGCCTGGACCGGCGCGGCGGGTTGCCGGTGGAGGCCCAGCCCGCGCGGGCGGCCCTCCCGGACGACGTCGGCCTGGAGGCGCCCGCCCCGGACTGGCTGCTGCCCTCCCTGCTGGGTCCCGCCGAGAAGCGCGCCTTGGACCTGCTCTCCGACTGGCCCTGGGCCTCCAGGCGGGACCTGGCGGGGTTCATGGGCGTTTCGGATCGAAGGGCGTCCCAGTTGGTGGCGGGGCTGGAATGCCACGGCCTGGTGAGCCATGCCGACGCCGGGCGGTACGGGCGACTGGCCCTCACCGGCCTGGGGCTGGCGCTGCTGGCCCGCCGGGACCGCACGTCCGTCGGCGCGGCCAGGCGGCGGTGGAGCGCCGCACCGTTGGACCCGGAGGAGCCGCTGACCTGGCGCAACGTCTCCGGCTCCCGCAGCCGCCAGTTGCTGCGCAACGTCGAGCACACCGGCGCGGTCCATTGGTTCCTCGTCACCCTGGCCGGGCAGGCCCGCGACGCCGGCTGGGACGTTGTGCAACTGGACCCGCCCCGGCGGGCGTCCCGCTACTTCCGCTACGAGGGACGGCTGCACTCGGTGCTGCCCGACGCCTTCGGGGTGTTGCGGCGGGACGGCGAGACCGTCCCCTTCTTCCTGGAGTGGGAGCGGCGGGCGGTCCGGCCCGTCACCATGGCGGCGCGGCTGGCCCCCTACCTGCGCTACTACTCGACTCGGCGCCCCCTGGACGACCACGGCGCATTGCCCGCCGTATTGGTGGTCTTCGACGACGAGCTGGCGGCCACTCACTTCCTGCGGGTGGCACGGGAAGAAATGGAGCGGACTGGGGTGGAGGTTCCGTTGTGGGTATCCCATAGGGCCGCGTTGGAACGGCTGAGGCCGATGGGTAGAGCTTGGCTGACGCCCGTCGCGTGGGAACCATACCACGCCTTCCCGGTGAGGTGAGTCCTTCTCTCCCGGCTCTACTGGTATCTCTGGCAGTCCGGGGGTAAACTAATCCTCATTAGGTGTCATTAGGGGAATCATCATCCTGCGAAACGCTCCGCAAGACTTTTGAATGTAACCGGGGAGCCAAGGCTAAGAAAGTGCACTGGAAAGACATATCCACAATTGAAGTGTGGCTTGATCGGATGAAAGTCAACTCAGAAAGGGCTCTGGAGTTGTCTCGCAAATTGTCTCTCGCCGAGCTGGACGAATCCAATCCATTGTTCTGGGCCTTGGCGAAGTTAGCTGAAAACGTCGAGGAGTCTATCACGAACCTAGACAAACTTTGTCCAGAGATTTACGGGTGTCTCATTGAGATTCCTGTTTCTCGACTTCCCGACCAATCGGAACAACTATCTTGGGAAGCCTTGAAAGGCATGAGAATCCGGTTGGCCCACAAGTTTTGGGATATAGACCGGGGCATTCTCTGGAGAACTGTCACCCAGGATTTCGAGAAGCTCAGTCTATTGCTAAATTCGTTGCGCGTGCTCCGAGAGCCTCATAGAGGACGAGAAGAAATCCGGGTAACGATAAGCCGCGACGATTTCGAGAGGCTTCCCGTATCGGACGAGGGACATGTGGGGCCTCTACAATTGGGGCACAGTATCGCCTTCCTGTTCTTCGAGGAAGACGGCACGCCGAAAGGCGTCAGAGTCGGACGGTCGGATGAGAACATTCCCCTCTGCTCGGTTAGTCCGGGGCGTGGCGGGATAAGAATAGTTGTCCGAGGATAGTAGCCAAGGCAACGGCGATGTGCTATGCCTGCCAAGAAGCAGTTCTATGATTATCACTAACCCCCCTGTTGTATTACTAACCGTCCTAACGCTGTAGAGAAGATAGCCCGAAGAGCCATGCAGAATTCCCGCTGAGTGTAAAATAACTTGAACGGGATACCAGAGCCGCCGCATGGCAGAACCGCTTGGCCGTGTTCAAATTGCGCGATCCTTCAGTAATGCCCGCTACAACGTAAACACAAACCCCACAGGAGGGGGCAATGGGAAACGTAGAAGAGGGAGAACCAGCCCGCATCCAACAGACCTCGGACTACGGAGACGTTCCTTTCTTGGCTATGTTCGCGGAAACCAGGGAGCAGTGGGTCCCCGTCGGAGGGTACGATGAGGTCCTAGACGTTTGGGTCGTGGAAGGACAACCTCTGGCAACCAGTAACACCCTGGCTTTGGCAACCATGACTTTCACAAGGACCGGAGGGGAAGGTCAGGATAGCGACTGACCTCGCTCCTTCAACGTCTATGGGCCGCTCTCGATGTGCGGAGAAACCTGTGCGGGCGGCAAGATTTGGGCCATTGGGGAACAAGGGCCTGACATGAAAACAACAGTACCAGACAAAGTCGTCCTTATTGTGACCAACAAGACAGATATCACCGCGGACCTGGTAGTGCTTGAGCTCCAGCGTCGGGGAGCACCGTATGTCAGATTCAACACCGAAGACTTTCCTCAGAAAGTCCAAGTGGCATGGACATTGGGCACCGATGGAGTTGATGGATACCTCCGCTTTCCGCGCGTCGACTTATCCTTGCGAGATATTAGAAGCGTCTGGTACCGAAGGCCCTCGGCACCGGACATCGCTGAATCAGTGCGGTCTTCGGGATTCAGGAAGTTCGCGCGTCGGGAATCCCAGGAAGCCTTGTTAGGACTCTGGAGAACCCTGGACTGTTTCTGGATGAGTTTCCCAGATGCAATTAACTACGCGGGTTATAAGCCCAGACAACTGGTGGCGGCGAGCCGACTCGGATTCAGGGTGCCGAAAACGCTGATCTCAAACTCGCCAGAGGACGCCGAAAGGTTTCGGTCCCAACATGGTCAGGTAATTGCCAAGCCGCTGTATTCCGGTGACATTGAGCATGAGGGTCACAATAAGGTTGTTTTCGCAACTCCAATAGCCCCTACCAACCTCGCCGCGAGCAGGAACATTCATCTGGCGCCGACGTTATTTCAAGAATACATCCAGAAGGAACTGGAACTAAGGGTAACAGTAATAGGAACAGTGGTTTTTGCCGCATCAATCAATTCTCAGGATGTTACAGGTGCTTTGCATGACTGGAGAAGAGCTTCTCCAGAGACCCTCTGTTTTCGCTCCTACCAACTTCCACATCCGGTGTCAGAAAAATGCGCGCGTCTGGTAGCTTCCTTTGGCTTGACATTCGGAACGATCGACTTGGCGAAGACTCCCAGCGGAGAGTACGTATTCTTTGAGCTTAACCCCAACGGCCAGTGGGGCTGGCTCGAAAGCCCCACTGGAGACCCTTACACAAAGACGATAGCTACACTCCTCGAACGGGGCCGGGTCGAGTAATGAGTGCCAATCCAGAACCTGACATCCCCAAGAAATCGGAAGAACTCATTCCGAAATTGACCAACAACTACCCGGAGCATATAGATTTCAGTATTGACTTCCTCCGAACCCTCTTAAGGAATGGCCTTGACCTGAACACCGAAGTAGAGCGAAAGGCCGCCTTGTTGGTCGGCTCTGGCGGAATAACGGCTGCCATACTTGTAGCCCTCGCTGGATTCTCACTTAACTTTCCCGCGATGTTGCCCGGTTGGTCACGCTTTGTTCTTTTGGGATTTTTCCTGGTCCTCGCAATCACTTTCTTCATGACCATATTCTACTCAATGAAAGCGTTGCTGGCGGGGAAGATATCGTATCCGGGAGAATTGCTTCTCTTGGATGGGCAGAACCTGAACACCATTGAGTACAAGAAGCGCCACGTTGCCGACCTCTTCATTGCATATCGGAACAACAACTGCGCAATTAACGGGAATCTTAACGCCTTGGCAAAAGACGGGACAGAAACCGAAGGGTTAGGGTGAAACAGCTGATTTGGCTAGGAAGTCTTCCATGCCCGTAGGTTCGATTGAAGTGGACCCAAATGACCGGGTCCACCTCAAAAGCGTTGGGACGTGCCGCTGGCCTGTTCGTATACTTCATCTGGAGGAAGATCCTGGCCCTGTGCTGCCTCGTTGGCAAGCCGGTCACATCTTTCGTTTTCAGGATGACCAGAGTGGCCGCGCACCCACTCAAACGTAACTTCGTGAAGGGCAACCAAATCAAGGAGACGCGTCCAGAGGTCGGGATTCAATGCTTTCCCTCGCTTGCCGCGCCTCCATCCGTTAGCCCTCCATCTCTCCGCCCATCCCTCTGATATCCCGTCCACAACATACCTTGAGTCAGTCGCCAGAATAACCTGGCACGGCCGCTTCAGTGTCTCCAAGGCTACGATTGCCCCCAGCAATTCCATTCTGTTGTTGGTGGTGTAACGGTATCCTGCCGACAACTCCCGAACAGCGCTTTTGTACTTGAGCACAATCCCATAACCCCCTGGACCGGGATTTCCCAGTGCTGCTCCATCGGAGAAGGCGAAGACGATTGAGTCGCTTCGTGCCATCGTTTAAGAACCTAGCAGGTCGCGGATGTCTATGTTGAATCCAGCACTGGCAAGCGCGGCTCCAAGAGCGTTGGCTTCCTCGCCTACATGTTCTTTGAAAGGAATGTAGATGAGTCCGTCAATATCGGATGGCTTTTCAAGTTCGTCTCCTTTCACAAGAATGGCCACTCTGCGTCGTCCTAGTCGGCTTAACACCATTCCCAGTTCCAAAACTACGTTCTGCCGGGCTCTTGGCCGGAGGGTTTCCGGCGTGCTGGCAGATGCGCCAATGTCGTCCGGCGTTAGTAAAACGCAGGCGAAGTCTGCGTCGGTGAGGGATTCCAGTTTCTCAATTAGAGTCTCACCCACCCCCGGAATATTCTGGAGAATAATAGGCTGAACCTGGACACGTCGCAGTATTAGCTCCAACTCATTGCGTGCGGTGGTATCGTGTCCGTAGACCACGAAGACCCGGTGTACACGAGTAGGTGGGGAAGTCCTCTGCTCGTCAGCGCGAGCGATTCCCCTGCTTGGCACCTCGTCCGGGGCACCAGCCCTGACAAACTCCTCTACCTCGGACTTGAATTGGCTATTTGGCCCGCCAAATGAGACGTTGCCTGTCCGGTATAGATTGACCTTGACTCCATTTCTCAGATCGAACTGGACGCCGTAGTCTATTGTTCGAGCACTGACCAGCCAGTCCTTATCCTTTAGAGCCGTCTCCAGTCCTTCATTACTCCACTGTGCCATCGTCAATTCCCTTCCATAAGATGCCTGATGCCTATGCAACCATCAGCCGAGTAGAGATCAACGGAGTGAACATATCAAGCCTTCCTTCCTGCACATCGGCGCGTTAAGAGAACATCATCACGCAAGCACTTCGCTTGAGTAATCGGCCTGGCCAGGAATCATCCACCCATCGCCGCGATGCGGCGGACTATCCATGTGATATACGTCTTGCGGGTCATACCGCGTCGGCGAGCTTCGCTGTCAATGAACTCTGCGATTTCCTCGTCCAAAGTCAAACCAGCCCGGACGCTCTTGCCGGAGGGACGGATCAACGGGATGGATACTAGCTGATTGCCTGCGGGGGTTTGTATGGCCTGGAACGGGCTAGGGACCATTAGTTCTTCGCCGTCCCTTTCAGCCTCTACGGCATAGTCCCTAAGCGCGTCCTCTGCGTTCAGAAGAGCCTCGTCTATTGTGTTCCCCATCGCACCAACGCCGGGAATGTCTGGGAAGACTACCCCGTAGGCTCCCTCCTCACCGTCAATCAGTGCCGGATATCGAATCACAGTACCCTCCTATTCGCTCCAGCCTGCCTTCTTGGCAATGGTACTTGCCATTCCGATGGACAGAACCCGGTGGCGCGGCAGAGTAATAATTCCGGCGACGCGGGGATGCCGATAAATATCGTGACTGGAGCCATGCCGTTCCAAGTACCATCCGTCTTGTTCCAGTCTCCGCCTCACCCGCCTCGTGTTAGTCTCCATCAAGAGTAAATATTAGCACGTCCATGCCTACTTTTCATCCGCTTTCCAGTTAGGACTTAGCCCATTCGACCAAATGGCTAACCTTTGCCACCGTACCTTTCAGGCAAATATATTCCCCCACCATCCAACTCTAGCGGCACCTGCACCGGACGAACTCCTCGGGCACGCCGAAGTAGTCAGCCACCTCCAATGAACAGGTCAGACCTTCTCGTATTGCTTCTAGGTCGTCGGTGAGCAGGGAGTGGGCGAAGTCGTCGGCCTCCCGCTCGTACCTAGCGCCCAGCATAGTATTCTTGTACACCCACAACTGGTTGCCCTCGTGCATCATCTTATGCCCCAGGGCATGGGCGATGTACCAGCGGCTCTCCTCCGGCCCCAGCCGCTCGGCGATGCCGATGAACCCGTCCACCTCTATCTCCTTCTGCTTGACCAGGGGCCAGCGCACCACGGGATAGCCGTGCATATTTGCCACGGCCTCGGCGTCCACCCGGCCGGTCAGTCCCAGCTTTCGCCGCAGGTCTGCGCCCCTTCGTTGAGCGCGGGTCATCCCCCTCCCTCCGTCCTGCGTCTCCGCTCCTGGCGGACGAAGTTGATGAAGTTCTGGATGGTCTCGATGTCCTCCAGTGGCAGTCCCTCCACGGCGTCGTAGAAGGAGACGCTGGCCTCCCGGAGCAAGTCCGCCTCCAGCACGTCCCTGCCCAATATCCAGGCCGTGCTCACCTCGCAGCGGAAGGCCAATTCCTCCAGGTGCTCGTGCTTCGGCCTCACCCGTCCCGCCTCCCAGGACCAGACGGTCTGGGAGCTGACCCCCACCTGCCGGGCCAGCTGCGCCTGGGTCAGCCCCAACTTGGTACGGGCCTCCCGTATACGATCCCCGATGTTTTTCCACGGGTATTCCCTGGCTTCAGGCATGAGGCGCGTTCCTCCCGGCGCAGGCTGGGATCAATTTCCGCCATTGTAGCACATTAGTTCCCATTTCTATTGACAGCCCGCATCGCCGCCGCCTAGAATGTCTCTAACCACAGTTAGAGTGTGGTTAGATTAACCCAGGACCGGCTATTCCGCAATGACGCGCCGACGGCGACCCGTGGTAAGGCTCAAGGCCCAGGCCCTCTGGGAACGCCTCGCCCTGCTGCACCGCTCCCAGAACTGGCTGGCCGACGAGCTGGGCATCAGCCGCAGCCACCTGTCCCGGCTGGTTAACTGGGAACGCGCCGCGTCGGGCCGCCTGCGCCGCCGGATGCAGCGGGTCCTGGAAGTGGAGGATTTCCATGAACTGTTCTTCATCGAGGGTCCCGGTGACCGGGAGTAGCCCTTCCCCTGCTCTCCACCGCGGCAGGCCGCAGATCATCATCGCCGGAAGGCCCTTTTTCTACGGTTCCGGCGTGTTGCCCGAGGACTTCCCGCAGCGCCTGCGTTGGCTGCGGCGGGCCGCCGTCCTCACCCGGAACGGCTTTGCCTACGCTGTTGGGGTGGACCCCAAGCAGGCGGAGCGCTGGGACGATGGCACCGAACCCTGCGGCGGGGCCATGCTCTCCGTCGTGCGCCTGTCCGGGGTGGTGCCCGGCGGCCTGGACATGAT
>DAOUJS010000148.1:0-7082 GCA_034422355.1 Dehalococcoidia bacterium
GGAGAGCAAAATGGCCCTGGCGTCCCTCTTCGGGACTTGGCGGGCCCGGGGCCTCAATCCCCTATTGGAATGCCGCAAGCTGTTGATTTCACATCAAGTCTGAACAGTTACAAACTTTGGAAGACGGGAAACAGCGCCCCTCTTCATCGCCAGTCCATTGACAAAGCGTGAGCCATTGGCCCCGAGTCTGTGGTAATCTTGGGGCCATGTTCTACATCAACCTTTCCCCCTCGAAAATGGCCGTGGGTCAGCGCCGGATTCACTATGCCTGGGTAATGGTGGCTGTCGCCGCCGCCATGCGCCTTAGCAGTTCCGCCGTAAGGTCCTCCTTCAGCATCCTTGTACCCAGGCTGATCGAGACCTTCGGCTGGAGCTACGGCGCCGTGGGTTTTGCCCTGGCCTTGCAATGGGCCTTCTCCGGCCTGTTCGGGCCGGCGGCCGGATGGATGGGAGACCGGTACGGCATCCGCCGCACCATGCTTCTCGGCGCGGCCTTGTTCGTGACCTTCATGGTGCTCACCAGCCGCATGACCACCCTGTGGGAGTTCTACCTGTTCTACGGTGTATTGCTCAGCGCCGCGCTGGCGGTATTCCAGGTGCCGCTGACCGCGTCTCTAACCATGTGGTTCCAGAGGAACCTCGGTCTGGGCATGGGAGTCCTCCAGTCCTCCCAGGGAATGGGGCCGCTGGTGTTCGTCCCCATGGTCATGTTCATTATGGGGTGGTTTGGGCAGTTCGAGACCAGCCCCCTGGTCTCGCGGTGGATAACCGGTTCAGAGGCAGGCGGAATGGAAGCGGGCCTGCGCGCCGCGTTCTGGGTCACCGCGTTGGCGGGTGGACTTATACTGATTGCGCTGGTCAAGATATTCTACGATGAGCCGGGCCAGATCGGCCTGCGTCCCCTGGGGGCCGCGGAAGATGAACCTGTGCGGCGGGTGCACCAGGGAGATTCAGCCAAGGTCCGCGCCAACGTGTTCCTCCGCCGGGCCCAACGCACCGGCGCGTTCTGGAACCTGATCGGCATCCACTTCTGGGGATGCGCCGCCCACGCTATCATCCTCGGGCTTCTGGTGGCGATTGCGGAAGAGCGGGGAGTATCCAAGCAGGCGGCAGCCTTCCTGTTCGTTGTCCTCTCGGTCGTCAGCACCGTTACCAGGTTCGGCGTCCCCATCGTCGCGGAACACACCGGAAGCAAAGGGGTCATGGGCATCTGCTTCTTCCTCCAGAGCGCGCCGATGGTCCTGCTGTTCTTCGCCGACCAGACTTGGATGTTCTACCTTTTCGCGGTGTTGTTCGGAATCGGGTTCGGCGGGGAAATGAGCGCCTTCCCGATCATCAACCGCCAGTATTATGGCAACGCCCCAATCGGCGCCACCTATGGGTGGCAGATGATGGGTGCGGGGGTCGGCATGGCTGTGGGCGTTCTGGCGGGAGGCCTGCTGCGCGACTGGACCGGCAGCTTTGACGCCACCATTGGGCTGTCGTTCATCTTGAGCCTGGTGGGAGTCGGGGCGATAGTGCTTCTCCCCAACACTGCCCACCACCAACTGCCGGACTGGGAACAAGCCCTGCCCCAGGAGACGCGGACTACTACCTGAGGATGTTTCCCACGCCGTCCGGGAGGCCGAATTTCCGGAGACTTCCCCATAGACTCCTGTATTTGACTGGACTGAAGGAGGATCTGAAATGTTGGATTTGATGATTCGAGGCGGACAGATTGTAACTCCATGGGGTGTCGGCGACTGGGACGTGGCGGTGCAGGGAGAAAAGATCGTCGCCGTGGCCGCGCCGGGAACTATGACCGACGAGGTGGGCCGCGTGATTGACGCGTCAGGCAAGATAGTGGTCCCCGGCGGAATCGAACCCCACGCCCACATCTCCGCCCCCATTATGGGGCATGGCAATCTGACTACCGCTCCTCCGGAGCAGGTTAGCCGGGCCGCCCTGTTTGGTGGCACCACGACATTGCTGGACTTTGCCATTCAGTACCCCGGCATCGACATCAGCCAGGCGGTGGAGGAACGGACTTCCGTTTGGCGGGGCAATTCCTACGCCGACTATGCCCATCACCTGATGCTGCTCGGCGCTATCCCCGGCAATATTCTCGGGCAGCTCAATGAGTTTGTTACCGACGGATTTGCCTCAGTCAAGATTTTCACTACCAACATCAGGCCGCCTGCTATGGCCGGCGAGCCGCGCATGGTTGGAACGGGCCACATGCACGACCTGATGGAACAAGTGCAGCGGTCGGGCGCGATGCTCCTCGTCCACTCGGAAGACGACGACATGGTGCAGCACATGTACCGCAAGTTGACCGAGGAGGAGCGCACCGAATGGTGGAATATGTCCCTGGTCCATAGCAATGAGTCAGAGGACGTGTCATTCCGCCGGGTCCTCCGGGTGGCCGAGTGGACCGGCGCTCCTGTGTACTTCGTTCACGTTAGCGCCCGTCAGGGGATCGATGCCATCGCCGAGTCCCGGGCCAAGGGTATGCCGGTATACGGAGAGACACTCCATAATTACTGCTGCTTCAGCGAGGAGAACTATAAGGAAGAGAACGGGATGAAGTACCACACTTACCCGTCCTTGAAGTCGGAGCAGGACCGGCAGGCCCTCTGGAACGGCATCGTCAACGGCGGGCTGCACACTATGGCCACCGACGAATACTGTACTTCCTGGGAAGTGAAAATCGCGGGCCGCACCATCTCCGACGTTACCGGCGGGCACAACGGCGCGGAGACCCGCATGGGCATCACCTACAGCGAGGGGGTTTCCAAACGGGGGATGTCTCTGCAACGCTTCGTGGACGTCACCTCGGCCAACGCGGCGAAGATTATGGGCCTGTACCCGCAGAAGGGAGTCATTGCGCCAGGCAGCGACGCCGACTTGGTATTGATAGACCCGGAGGTAAAGAAGCGGCTCACTGGCAGTGACTTCCATATCTCCGATTACAGCATCTGGAACGGGTTCGACATCGAGGGTTGGCCGGTGATGACCATCCTGCGCGGATCGGTCGTCGTGGAAAACGGAGAGTTCAATGCGCGGCAGGGGGGCGGCCAATTCCTCCGGCGCAAGGTGGACTCGGCAGTGGCCAACCGCCCAGTGGTGTAGGGGGTAGTGTGCCGATTAAATTTTGAGAGGTTGTAGTTGTTTCATGACGAATCAATCAAGGGAAGAGGTCGCGGTATTCGTCGATCTCGAGAATTTGCGGTATTCAATGCTGAACCTTCACGGCGTGGAACCTGACTTCAATGGCCTGATCGAGAAAATTCGCACCTACGGCAGACCATCGGTGATGCGTGCTTATGCCGACTTCTCCGAGCACCCCGATTCAGTTCGGCGACAGTTGCAGATCGTTGGCATAGAGGCCATCAACGTGCCGGTGAAGAGGATTAACCGCCCCAGCGAGTTCACCTTGGTGGAACGTATCAAGAATGCTGCGGATATGTGGTTTGCCCTCGACGCCATCTCTGAGGCGTCCGATGCCGATGCTGCGGGCGTCAGTAAGACCTTCGTGCTGGTCACTGGAGACGCCGATTACATAAAGTTGGTCACCCAGCTTCGCAACCGGTACGGGCAGCGGGTCATCGTCTGTGGCGTGCCCGGCTCCACCAGCAACGACCTCGTTTCCGCGGCAAATGCAATAGACTCCATAGAAGTCCCCTCAATTCTCGCCGCGGAAGACTCAGAGGTCAGGCAGGCCATAGTAAGCATGGCCAAACGGGGTCCGTCGCCGATGCAATTCTGGACCATGAGGACGTTGGACTCTTGGAGCCAGGATGAGAGGAACGGGGTCCCCGGAACCCCCACCCAACGGCGCAACATGCTCAGGGTCCTGTCCGAAGAAGGCGTATTTATGCAGGTCCCGCGCGAATATATCCACAGGTCCGGGGAACTCCGGCAGACGATGGCAGCGGAACTGGACGAAGACAGGGCAATCGAACTCGGCTACCTGTCCGACTATGAATGAGACCGGCCCCTCAACAAGGAGGGGCCGGTAAATGCGCTCTGCGAGTCAGGAGCTTCTGAGTCAGGGGTTTCTATGGAGGATGGACAGCTTTTCGTGGTGCGCCGGCCACGATGTGCCATTCTACACCCCCAACACCCCATGCCGGGTCAGGACCCTGGCCAGCTCTGCAACGCCGTCGGAAACGGTCTCGGCGGAGGGGTGGCCGAAGCATAGGCGGGCCATGTTTGCGCCGTTGCCCTCCGGTGAGAACATCGTCCCGTTGTAGTATCCGACGCCCTCGTTGAACGCCTGCTCTTGGAGCGCGGCGAGGTCCACGCCCTCGGGCAGGGTCAGCCAGACGTACAGCCCTCCTTCGGGACGGCTCCAGGTTGCCGCGTCCCCGAAGTTCTCTCCCAGCGACGCCAGCATCGCGTCCCGCTTCGCCCGCAGCGACTGGTTCTGGTCGTCGATGTGCTGGTACATGTCGTTCTTGAGGTATTCCTCGATGGCCAGCGCCGCAAACTGGTTCACCCCGCTGGGCGTCTTGAAGCTAAAAGCGCGTCCCATCACCTCAGGGGGCGCAACCAGGTAGCCCATACGCATTCCGGGAGCGACTATCTTGGAGAAGGACCCGCAGTAGAGGACGCGCCCCGAATCGTCAAGGGAATGGAAGGACGCGACGTCCTCTCCCTCGAATCGCAGGTCTACGTAGCAATCGTCCTCGAAAATGGGCACGCCGTAATGGCCAGTGATTTCCAGGACCTTCTTACGCCGCTCCAGAGTCATGGTCCAGCCCAGGGGGTTCTGGAAGGTCGGTATCGTGTAGAGGAACTTGACCGTCTTGCCCTGGTCTTTCAGGTCCTGTAAGGTCGAGTCCAGCGCCTCGGGAATAATCCCGTCGTCGTCGCACTTGACCGGCACTACATCGGCCCCGTACCGGCGCATCTGGCGCAGGGTTCCCAGGTAGACGTACTCCTCGGTAAGCAGCACATCTCCCGGATTGGTCATGGCCTGAATCAGCATTCCTATGGCTTCGCCGGAGCCGGACGTCAGCACCACGTCATCAATGGAGACGTGAATGTCCCGGTCGCGGGCCAGCTTGTCCACCACCAACTGGCGCAATGCCGGCATCCCGGAGGGGTCGGGGTAGTAGGCCAGGTCTCTGCCCTCCCGGCCCAGGGCGGCTTTCAGCGAGTCGGCCAACTCGTCTAGGGGCAGAGTATCTGGGTCTGGGTATGCCACTGCGAAGTCGTACTTGGCTTTCCGGTTAGGGGCCCTGGCGGTGACGGGGGCGTTGTTGGCGAATAGTCCCTCATAGTTGAACGGTTGTGCGGTTGCCATTGCGTTACCTCCTGTGCCCCTAGTATAAGCCTTCGTCTGAGAAAAAAGGCTGGTCGTCGTACTCATTGCTCTGCCCGAGCAACCTGTCCGTGCTGAGCAGGCAGGCCCTGTACCAGAGCGCCAGGATGGCCCGGTCTACCTGCGCCTGGGGAGGGCGTAACCTGCGCCCGTATTTCAACGCCAGCCAGCCGATATAACCGGCAGCAAAGAATTCCTCGAAGAACCTCGTCGGCTCAGCCTCGGAAGCTGCTTCAGCGAGGAGCTCGCCGGGGACCTCCGAGCATAGGATGCCGGGTTGCTCTTGGGCAAGCTGCATGTAACGTTCTTCGTCGGGGGTGTCCATGTCTTGATATGGCCGTGCTTGCCAGTCTCGCTGGCCAAGGATTCAGGGGTGTCACCTGCATGAAGCCATCGGTCAGAAACCGGTCGAGCCGATGGCCAAACAAGGATGTGAGGGGCCTAGACCCCTCACAAACCATTGCTGTAGCCCTGGGTAAGATGGAAGCCGGAGGTTACCGGCCCATTCATTGCCCGTGTGCCCTATCACAGGTTGAGTTGCGGCACCATGTACTGGGTCTGCTTCCGGTATACCTGGAACCGGCTGCGTTGCGTATCCATGACCAACAATCTGCCGTTTGCCGCATCGTACTCCACGGCGGTCGGCTGCGCGAAGCGCCATTCCGGTTCGGTGGTGCGCACTTCCCTGCGCCGCTTGATGTAATCGGCGTTGGCGTCCACGGTCATCTGTGCCCAGGCCGACAGTTGCTGTGCGTCGCCCATCAGGCTGGTGATGAACTTGCCATCCTCGTCAAAGATGTGTACGCGGCCCTGCTCCCAGCCGTTAGCGCTCCAATCGCAGATGTATACGTCGCCCTCGGGGTCTACAGCCACGTCGGTCGGGTAGTTGAGCTGCCCCCGCTTGGTGCCGTGGCTGCCGAACTGGGCCACGAACTCGCCGTCTCTGGTGAACTTCTGCACCCGGTGGTTGCTGAAGTCCGCCACGTAGACGAAGCCCTTGTGGTCCAGCGTGATACCCCAGGGAGAGTCCAACTCTCCCTCACCGCTGCCGTGGGTTCCCCACGAACCCAGGAACTCGCCATCGGTGGTGAACTTCCTCACATTGTGGCTCCGCCCGTCGGTAATGTACAGGACGTCATCAGCATCAATGGCAATACCCGCAGACCCGTTGGGGCCCGGCTCGTCCTGGCCGACTGTGCTCCAGTGGCCCAGGAACTTGCCTTCCCTGTCGAACCTGGTCACGCGGTTCAGCCACTCGTCGGTGACATACAGGTCGCCCTTGCTGTCCGCAACTATACCGGCTGGCCAGATAAGCTGCCCGTCTCCGTTGCCGTAGCGGCTGAATTCCCCGACAAACGACTCCTGTCCCGCGTCTTCCCCGATGGTGACCTGGCTGACCCGGGCGCCTACGCCGGTCCGGTTCCACGGGACGTTGCTGATGCTCTCGCTGCCACGGTTGACGATGTAGAGCATGTCGTCCTTGCCCAGGGCGGCAGCAACCGGGTTGGAAAACCCCATGCCTGTGGCCGACCCCCGGCCCACACTGTGACTGTAATCGTAGGTCCTTCCCGCGACTGTTTCGGTTAGCATTCGGATTCTCCTTAACCCAGGAAGGGGAGCTTTTCGAAGGAGCCGCCGACCAGCGGCTTGGCGTCCAGGCGCATCCAGTCCTCAAGCAGGGCCGAGTAGATGCCCCGGAAGTCGTGGTTCGGCACCACGTCCCCCTGCTCCAGGTCCTTGGCCTCCAGGGAGGGCATCTCGCTGTACTGCCCGC
>DAOUJS010000149.1:0-30393 GCA_034422355.1 Dehalococcoidia bacterium
ACGTGACCATCACCTTAACCAATGTGGACGAGCCGGGGACTGTCACCCTCTCCACCTACCAGCCCTCGGCCCGCACCCAAATCACCGCCACCTTGACCGATCCGGACGGCAGCGCTACCGGGAAGGCTTGGCAGTGGACCAAGTCAAATGACGGTAACACCTGGACCAACATCGGGACTGACTCCGACTCCTATTCCCCCTCCGATGCGGAAATGGGGTATTCCCTGCGGGCCACCGTGACCTACACCGACCCTCAAGGCTCGGGCAAGACCGCCCAGGCCACAACGACCCAGGCGGTCCGGTCGGGAACTAACCGCGCGCCCGACTTCGGTGCAACCAATGCGGGCCGTCAAGTTGTGGAGAACACGGGTGGGGGTGTGAACATCGGCAGCCCGGTCACGGCCACTGATGATGACAGAGACACGCTGACCTACACCCTGGAAGGCACGGACAAGGACTCCTTCCAGATCGTTTCCACCAGCGGCCAGATACAGACAAAGTCGGGCGTTACCTACGACCATGAGACCAAACCCAGCTACTCTGTGACCGTCAAGGCGGACGACAAGAAAGGCGGCACCGACACCATCGGCGTCACCATCGCCGTGACAGACGCGAATGACAAGCCGGCTTTCGACGCCGAGACCGCTACCCGTGAGGTTTCGGAGAACACCGCGACCAATACTGATTTTGGCGCCCCTGTTGAGGCCACCGACCAGGACAATGGCGATACTCTGACCTATTCCTTGGATACCGCCGGGGCATTGGTCTTTGACATCGACACGTCAACCGGTCAATTGAAGACCAAGGCCGCGCTGGACAAGGAGACCAAGGCTACTCACACCGTCACCGTGTCAGTCAGGGACAGCAAGGACTCCAGTGGCAATGCCGACACGGCAACGGACGACACAATCACTGTGACCATCACCGTTACCGACGTTAACGAACCTCCGGAGTTCGACTCCAACACCACAACACGGTCCATCGCCGAGAACACTGCGGCGGGCCAGAACATCGGCGCTCCGGTTGCGGCCACGGACCCGGAGCGAGACACTTTGACTTATTCGCTTAGCGGGACGGATGCCGCCTCCTTTGCCATCATGGCAACGTCCGGCCAGTTGCAGACCAGGGCCGCGCTGGACGAGGAGACCAAGAACACTTACACCGTCACCGTGTCAGTCAGGGACAGCAAGGACTCCAGTGGCAATGCCGACACGACAACGGACGACACAATCACTGTGACCATCACCGTCGCCGATGTTAACGAACCTCCGGAGTTCGACTCGAACACTGCAACACGGTCCACAGCCGAGAACACGGTGGCGGGCCAGGACATCGGCGCTCCGGTTGCGGCCACGGACCCGGACACCGGGGATACCCTGGTCTATGCGCTGGGAGGGGCCGACGCCAACTCTTTCGACATCGACACGTCCACAGGGCAGTTAAAGACCAAGGCCATGTTGAACAAGGAAGCCAAGGCTACATATACCGTGACCGTGTCGGTCAAGGACGGCAAGAATGACCAGGGTGTGGCAGACACTTCGGAAGCCCCCGACGACACAGTCACAGTCACAATCACCGTTACCGACGTAAACGAACCGCCGGAGTTCGATGACGGGGACCGGACTGCCCGCAGAGTCTCCGAAGCCGCAGCGGTGGGCCAGAACATCGGCACACCGGTCGCAGCCACGGACCCGGATGCCGACGCGACTCTAACTTACACGCTCGGCGGGACGGATGCCGCGTCCTTTGTCATTGTTGCAACGTCCGGCCAGTTGAAGACCAGGGCCGCTCTGGACAAGGAGACCAAGGACACTTATACCGTCACCGTGTCAGTCAGGGACAGCAAGGACTCCAGTGGCAATGCCGACACGGCAACGGACGACACAGTCACTGTGACCATCACCGTCACCGACGCGAATGACGCGCCGGTGGTGTCGGGAAATACCACCGTCAACCACCCGGAGAACGACAGCAGTACGGTGGCAACCTACACCGCCACCGACCAGGACGGGACCACGGACTTCACCTGGACGCTGTCCGGCGACGATGCAGGGGACTTCTCCATCACCGGAGGTGCGCTGACCTTTGACCCTGCGCCAAACTACGAGGCCGCGGCGGACAAGGACACCAACAACGTCTACCTGGTAACGGTTGAAGCTTCCGACGGCACAGCAAAGGGGACCCGGGACGTGACTGTCACCGTCACCGACGTGGACGAGGATGGGGAGATTACCTTCTCCTCCATACAGCCCCAGGCGGGCACCGGCCTGGTAGCCACGCTGGCCGACGACGACATTGTCGTGTCGATTGAGAGTTGGCACTGGGAGATTTCTTCCGACAAGAGTTCCTGGAATAGTATCAGCGAGGCTACGACGGGGACCTATGTGCCGCTTGACGACGACGTGGGCAAATACCTGCGGGTTACGGCCACTTACACCGATGGACACGGCTCCGGCAAGACCGCTACGGCGACGACTACGAACATGGTGGAGGAAGAGCCAACGAGCAACGAGGGTCCCCTATTCTCCACTGACACGGCCCAGCGCAGCATCGCCGAGAACACGGCGGCAGGCCAGAACATAGGCACTCCGGTTGCAGCCACGGACCCGGAGAGCGACACTTTGACTTATTCCCTGGAAGGTACGGATGCGGCATCCTTCGACATTGTTCCGGCGACCGGGCAATTGCAGACAAAAGATGCCCTGGATTATGAGGTCAAGAATTCTTACACGGTAACGGTAACAGCTGCCGACCCGTCGCTCGATTCCGATACCATCACGGTGACCATCACCGTTACCGACGTGAACGAACCGCCGGAGTTCAATGACGGTGACTCGACTGCCCGCAGAGTCTCCGAAGCCGCAACGGCGGGCCAGGACATCGGCGCTCCGGTCGCGGCCACGGACCCGGATGCCGGCGCGACTCTAACTTACACGCTCGGCGGGACGGATGCCGCCTCATTTGACATTGTTGCAACGTCCGGCCAGTTGCAGACCAGGGCTGCTCTGGACAAGGAGACCGAGGATACTTATAGCGTCACCGTGTCAGTCAGGGACAGCAAGGACTCCAGTGGCGTTGCTGACACGGCAACGGACGACACAATCACTGTGACCATCACCGTCACTGACGCGAATGACGCGCCGGTGGTGTCGGGAGATGCTACTGTCAACCACCCGGAGAACGACAGCGGTACGGTGGCAACCTACACCGCCACCGACCAGGACGGGACCCCCACCACCTTCACCTGGACGCTGTCCGGCGACGATGCAGAGGACTTCTCCATCACCGGAGGTGCGCTGACCTTTGACCCTGCACCAAACTACGAGGCCGCGGCGGACAAGGACACGAACAACGTCTACCTGGTAACGGTTGAAGCTTCCGACGGCACAGCAAAGGGGACCCGGGACGTGACTGTCACCGTTACCGACGTGAACGAACCGCCGGAGTTCGATGATGGGGACCAGACTGCCCGCAGAGTCTCCGAAGCTGCAACGGCGGGCCAGAACATCGGCGCTCCGGTTGCGGCCACGGACCCGGAGCGCGACACTTTGACTTATTCCCTCGGCGGGACGGATGCCGCCTCCTTTGCCATCGTGGCAACGTCCGGCCAGTTGCAGACCAGGGCCGCTCTGGACAAGGAGACCAAGGATACTTATACCGTCACCGTGTCGGTCAGGGACAGCAAGGACTCCAGTGGCGTTGCCGACACGGCAACGGACGACACAATCACTGTGACCATCACGGTTACCGGGGCAAACGGACCGCCGGTTATATCACGTGGTCCCAGGAGCGGCTCCAACAAGCCCATCAATTACCCGGAGAATAGCCGGGAAACGGTAGCCAGGCATTCCCACCACGACCCGGAGAACGACCCCGTTACCTGGCTGCTGTCGGGGACCGATAGCGGCGACTTTTCCATCAACAGCGCAGGGGATCTGACTTTCAGGTCGGCGCCGGACTATGAATCCCCGGCGGACTCCAACAAGAACAACGAGTACCGTGTAACGGTCAATGCGAATGACGGCAACGGCGGCAGCGACTCAACCCACGTGACTGTCAACGTCACCAATGTTGAGGAAACCGGGACGGTAACGCTGTCGCCAACTCAAGCATTGATTGGCGCCCAACTGACCGCCACGCTGGCCGACCCCGACGGCAGTGTCACAAGCTTCACCTGGTCGTGGGAAATTTCTTCCGACAAGAGCTCCTGGAATAGTATCAGCGGGGCCACGTCGGCAACCTACACCCCTGTCGCCGGGGACTTGGGCAAGCACCTGCGGGCCAAAGTGTCCTACACCGATGGACACGGGAGCGGGAAGACCGCGTATTCCGCTCCGACCGGTGCGGTGAGGATGTCCAACAGGCCGCCCGCTTTCCCCGGCAGTGGCAGCGGGAAGCCGCAGACAAGAACAGTGGCGGAGAACACCCCCGCGGGCAGGAGCATAGGCGCACCGGTTGCGGCCACCGACCCGGATGCCAGTGCCGGGGACAGCCTGACCTACACCCTGGGCGGCGGGGATGCCGCGTCCTTCGCAGTCGTGGCCACCTCCGGCCAGTTGCAGACCAGGGCCGCGTTGGACTACGAGACCAGGAGCAGCTACACGGTGACGGTTACCGCCACCGACCTGTCCAACGCCTCGGACTCCATCACGGTGAACATACAGGTTGCTGACGTGGACGAAACCGGGACCGTCACCCTGTCCTCCGCCTGGCCGCGGGCCGGCGCGGCGCTGACCGCCAGCCTGAGCGACCCCGATGCTCCTGTTACCGCCATGTCCTGGCAATGGGCCAGTGCGACCACCGCCACGGGGAGTTTTGGCGACATCAGCGGGGCAACGTCATCCGCCTACACCCCGGTCGCCGGTGACTTGGGCAAGTACCTGCGGGCCACCGTTGCCTACACCGACAGACACGGTTCCGGCAAAAGGGCGCAGAAGGTATCGGGCAACCCGGTCATCGAGGCGCGGGTGAACGCCGCCCCGGATTTCGGCTCGGGCACCGCCGT
Source organism: Dehalococcoidia bacterium (assembly GCA_034422355.1). Classification (GTDB taxonomy): domain Bacteria; phylum Chloroflexota; class Dehalococcoidia; order Lucifugimonadales; family UBA3495; genus CATOSP01. The sequence continues at coordinate 5,006 of DAOUJS010000149.1, forward strand.
CCGGAGCATTCCCGAGAACACCCCGGCAGGCCGCATCATCGGGGCCCCGGTGACGGCCTCCGACCCGGACCCCGGAGACAGCCTGACCTACACCCTGGGCGGCACGGATGCTGCGTCCTTTGCCATCGTGGCAACCTCGGGCCAGTTGCGGACCAGGGCCGCCCTGGACTACGAGACCAGGAACAGCTATACGGTGACGGTTGCCGCCACCGATCAGTTCGATGCCCGGGATACGATCTCCGTGACCATCACCGTCACCGACGTCGATCCCCCCGGGAAGCCGGGCACGCCCACGGTGGCGGCGGCTTCCGTGGGTGGACACAACGCCCTGTCGGTGACATGGACCGCACCCGCCGGGACTGCCATAAGCGGTTACAACATGCAATACCGGGCAGGGACCGGCGCGGCCTGGTCCGGGATCCCGCGGAGTGTGTCCGGCACGGCTGTGACAATCCCCGGCCTGATCCCGGGCACCACATACCAGGTGCGGGTCCGGGCTTACAACTCCGAGGGGACCGGCCCCTGGTCGGACCCCGGACAGGGCGGCACCGCCGCCCGGCAGCAACGTAACATTCTCCGCAGTGCCGGTAGCGGCGGCGTGCTGTCTCCAGTCTGTACGCCCAGTATCGGCTTCCGGACCGGAATTCCTTGGTCATTCACCGCAGCCAGGGGCGGCGAGAACCCCCCAGACCTGTTGCTGGAAGTGTGGGACAGGGAACTCTGCGGCATGAACTTCAGGGTTTCCAGCGGCGCGAAGTGGCTTTCCATTTCCCCTGCATTGGGCATGTCCGAAGGCGCGCACGACCAGAATCTGATCAGAATATCGGCCGACATTTCCGGTCTTGATGTTGGCACGCATACGGCTACCATCCAGATTGCCGCGCCCAAGAGCGGCAACTCGCCCCAGTCCGTCAGCGTGAGTCTGACCATTACGGAGCCGGCTCCTCCCGAGCCCAGCCACTGCCAGGAACACACAGTTATTGAATCCTCCGACGGCGCGCTCCGAGTGGTAGTCCCGTCCGGCTCAGCACCCTGCGACACGGGGATCACGGTAGAGAGTCTGGATGCGGACTCCCGGAAGACCCTGGAGGGGAAGAGCGTTGATGTTGTTCGCGTGGGCAAAGTGTCCGCTGTTTCGGCGGACTCCGGCATCAATGCCGGGTTGTGGGCGCTCCTGCCCGGAGACAGGGTTTCCGCGTGCGAAGAAGGCGCGGCAGCCGTGTACCACGTGGACGGCGATTCCTGGGACCCTCTGACGCACCGCTGCGAAATGGACGAACAGGGCCGGGCGTGGACAGTGTCGCCGCTGACCGGTTTCGGCGTCTACGTAGTGACGCTGCCCGCGCCTTCCGTGGAATCCGGCATCGCGGGTGAAGTCCAGTTGCAGACCCCCGAAGCGGCGGGGACCACCATCTCGCCGGGCACTCCGTCTCCGGAGATGACGGCCTCCAACGGGTCGGCATCTTCCATCAATGCTGTGGAGGCCCAACCCACGCCGGCTCCCACACTGGATGTTACCCATGTGGAGGTCCGGCACACACCGGCCCCCGGACCGGATGTTGTCTACGCGGATGACTCCGCTGCCGGTCTGTGGGCTGATCTCCCCCCGGAGGAACTTGGGCCGCCGGTCGGGGAAACCGGACAGTCTCCGCCGCGGCGGCTCGGCAGCCTGGGCATCTTTCTCTATATAATCGCCCCAATCATTGTAATCATCGCGCTGCTGCTGATCATGTTCGGCGTCAGGTGTTTGCGGGGAGCCGAGAGCGCCAGTCCATGACCAAAGCGGCTTTCGGATTGCATATCTTCAAACCGTTGTAGAAACGGTTGACTTTAATAACGAGACTATCGTCAGCCTTCCCTGGAGACGCGGTCTGTGCCGCGCCGACGCCCCAACAGTTCAAGGCGGCTCCGCCCGGGACTCTCACCCGGGAACACCGAACTGGTCCCCATTCAAGCCACCCCGCGGGCCTGTTGAAAAAGTCGCTACAGGAGGGGATTCAGGTGACTACTGGGCTACAATGGGCATGAAGTCCACCAATTCGCGGCCAACTGAGACTCTTTCTCTCTCATCCGCCCGTAGCTCATCGCCTTCTGTCTGGAAGCGTTAGACCTGACCTTGACGCTGTCCAGGGCCGCGTGGCCCAGCTTCACCATCTGCCGGCAAAGCGCCTGCGCCTGCCCGAGCAGACCGGACAGCGCTTCCAGGTGGTTCTTGCGGAAGCCGGAGATAGTGCGGAAGTCCGGGGTGTTGTTGGCCGCCAGCACCCGGAAGGCAATGTCCTCGTGGAGCCTCTGGGCGATGCGGCGGGATGAGGCCACGCCGGTTCAGTAGCCGTAGAGCAGGATCTTGACCATCATCCTGGGGTGATAGGGAGGGCCGCCCCGCTGCTCCTCATAACGGCCGGCGATGGCCGGCAGGTCCGGTTGGTCCACCAAGCCGGAGATGAAGTAGGCCAGGTGGTCCTCCGGCAGCCATTCTTGGAGGGCCGCCGGAAACAACACCTGCTGCTCAGGGTCGTAGGGCAGGAAGGTCTTGCTCACCGCCGTCTGTCCTCTCTGGGTGTTCCCTCATCATACCTCCAGCACCTCACCTCAAGTGTTTCTCGGACGGACTGCCAGAAGGACCCAGGGACGCGGGAACTGACGCTACATGGCGCATTGCGTCGAAGGTCGCGCCCCCGTTTACTGTGAAATGCCGGTCCTGTCGGGTACCGGCAAATTTACCATCAACGTCGAACGGTGAGTGGGGCTCAGGGGAAACACGTTAATGCGGGACCTGGTTGTGTTGGACGCCAGCACATGATTGGGATAAACTTGGATGTGTGACCGGAAGGTTCCTTACAGTGGGACCTCCCACCGGAAAGTTCGCAATACGGCACACTTAGGGGTACCACACATTCGGCCACCGGAAATGTCCAGCGGCGCAATTTGGCGGTCGATTGGCCGCGGTCCTCGCCAGGTTCGTAACTGGCGCAGAAAGAAAGCACGATCAGGTTAATGCCGGGAATGCGCACAGTTCATCCTCCGAGAATGTGCGTATGTCATCGTACAGTTGCCGAAGTAATTGCTCTATCTCGGATGTTGGTGCTTTGCCCCGCTGAATCCAGAGGACTTCCGGAGGATGCCCGAGGTCAACGCTAAGTCGCCGGAAGTCCGTATCCTTGGAAACAATCAGATAACCGTGTTCACGGGCGTATGACCAGATCGTGAGGTCATCGGCTGACCTAAGACCAATGTCCCGGACATGAATCGAACCGGGATTAAGTCTCGAAGCGCCGATGCAAGCCTGTGGGAAAGGTCTTGGTCGAACAACAGTCTCATACCGGGAAGTAATCTATGGGCTGGGGCTTCAGGTCAGCGGCAAACGCTAGGCATGATCTGATGTCCTTCCGGTTAAGGTCCGGGAAGTCCTCCAGGATTTCGTCCTCCGGCATCCCTCCCGCCAAATACTCCCGCACGTCATAGACGGTCATGCGCAAGCCTCGAATACAAGGTTGGCCCCCGCGCTTGCCCGACTCTATGGTGATGATCTTTGGGTAATCGACCGGCATTTCGGCTTCTCTCGGCTCCTCCAGCTTGGGTGCCGAAATTGTGACACCGGCAGCCCGGCAGGGACTCAGTTATGGAAATGCGCCTGAACCGTGAGATTAAAGCCTTCTGCCCGGACTTCGGTCCGGTACGCCGGACGCTCCGTGACCTCGGAGCAGAGTTCGTCGAGGTAAAGGAACAGGTGGACTTCTTCTACCACCTGCCCGGCTCTGGAGACAATGCGGGCACGCGGCGGCTGAAACTGCGAATAGAAGGCGCAGAGTCGCACGTCATCTACTACTACGACCGCCAGGAAAACGAGGGCAGGACCAGCCGGTTCCAGATATGGGGCTTGGACAACGGGCAGGTCAAAGAAATTCTCGACACCGCTCTGGGCGTCAGAGTCATAGTCCGCAAACAGAGGGAACTTTGGCGGCAGGACAACACCATTTTCAACCTGGACACAGTCGAGGGAGTAGGACAAATCTTCGAGGCTGAAGTGCAGGAGCGGGAAGGTCGGGACATCGACGCCCAGTTGCGGGAGCATTGGCAGAGGTTTGACCCGTACCTGGGCAAGCACATTGAAGGTTCCAACGAAGACCTGGTGGACGCCGGTTAAATGGGAACAAACCAACATGACTCCGAGCCGTCAGTAAAGGCCGTTTTCTTTGACCTGGACGGGACTCTCCTCGACCATGTGCTGGCGGAGCAACGTGCGGCCCAAGTTTTATATGAAAAGTATTCTTCAATCCTCCGGGCATCAACCCTCGAAGCATTTGCTAAAGATTGGGAAACCGCGTCCGAAAAGCACATGAACCAGTTCCTTCGCGGGAACATCAGCTTCGAGGAACAGAGACGACGGCGCATCAGCTATGTAGTGCTGCATCCAGTCAGCCATGAAGAAGCGGACCGAATCTTCTCCGATTACCTGGAAGCATACGAGGCCAACTGGACTTTATTCCCGGAAGTGGGCGACGTCCTGGAAACATTGCGGGAACGCGAAGTCCGCATGAGCGTGATAACCAACGGCGATTCAGTACAGCAGAAGAACAAATTGCAGACCCTGGACCTGACCCAATTCTTTGAGCACATCCTTATATCGGGAGAGTTGGGCATATCGAAACCCAACAAGGAGATCTTCCGAGCTGCAGCAGACCTTATGGGGTGCGGGACCGCGGAATGTATCCACATCGGGGACTCGTTTGACAATGACGTCAAAGGCGCAATGGGGGCAGGGATGCAGGCTGTGTGGCTGGACAGAGGCGGGAATGGGACGACACCCGAAGCAGGGGACGGATATACGCGCATCCGCAACCTCCTTGAAGTCTTGGGGTTTGAATGGTTACAGTAGTCGATGGGTTTCTGTAGTATGTTCCGAGTCCAATGCCCAGGTAATCCAAGACGGGGAGATGGAATTATAGGGACTCCGATTTGGTAGAGTCCGACTCCGGCGGACAGAGCACCGGGTCTTACGCGCGGCGGATGCTGGAGCCTTGGCGGTCGGCGAACTTCCGTTGGTACTGGACAGGGTCGGCCGTCCAGTCAATCTCCCAGGGAATGCAGTTCCTGGTCTTGGGCTGGCTGGTGCTGGAGGTGACCGGCTCCAAGACCCAGCTTGGACTGGTCTTGTTCATCTACGGCGTCCCCAACGTGGGGTTGCTGCCGGTGGGCGGAGTCATCGCCGACCGGATGGACCGGAAGCGGCTGCTGATAACCATTCAATTGTTAGTGGGAGCGCTTGTCGCCGCGCTGGCCACACTTACCGCAGCCGGCGCCGTGGAAGTCTGGCACATCTACCTGGGCGGGGCCGTGCTGGGAGTGTTGCAGGCGCTGAACCAACCGGCGCGGGTGGCAATGCTCTCAGACCTGGTGGGCGAAGGGACACTGCTGGATGCTGTAGCACACTTCAACGCCGCGGTACACATGGGCAGGATCGCCGGACCGCCGCTGGTCGGGGCCGTTATCGACGGGCTGAGCATCAGCGCGGCCCTGTTTATGAACGCTTCCTTCTTCGCGGTCAGCGTAGTGTGCGTGACCCGGCTCAGGATTTCGGCCCGTGTCCAACAGAGGGACCGGGGGCCGTTTCTCAGGAACTTCCTGGACGGCTTCATACATATACGGGACGCGCCGGTGCTGCTGACCGTGATCGTGCTGGCCTGCTCATTCGGCGGGTTTGGCATGTCCCACCTGCAGGTTATACCAGCCTTTGCCAAGGACCAACTGGACAGCGGAGCCTACGAGGCCGGACTGCTGCTATTAGCATCGGGAATCGGCTCCCTCATCGGCAACCTGTCCCTCACATTTATGAGCCGGGCCTGGTTGTACCGATGGCTGCTGGGCTGCCTGGGGCTGTTCTGCATAACGCTGACAATGTTCGCCTGGACGACCTGGTTCTGGGGAGCATGGGCGCTGTTCCTGGTGGTGGGAGTGCTGAGCCTGGGCACGGTCTGGCCCCTGTCCACCACCATCCTGCAACTGGCGTCGCCAGCGGAGGTGCGTGGCAGGGTAATGGGAGTGCTGCACTTCACCCCCGGCTTCCACTACCTGGGTGCGCTGCCGCTGGCTGCGGCTGCGGGTTGGGTGGGCTGGCCGCTGTCAATAACAATCGCCGCGGCGATATGCCTGCTGGTAACGGTATGGTTCGGCCTGGTCAGGTCTGCGGGGAGAGGACTAGCCTTGACGCCCTCGGCTGTGGCGAGCGCAACGTAACTCCCCTGATGTAAACTCCCCTGATGTAATGGAGATGAATCCAGGAGGCTACGACTCTAGCGAGCATGAGCTCGGCGCCGGAGGGTAGACAATTTCCTACTGGTTCAAACCGCGCTGCATCCCACGGAGGTAGCCTGCCTGTCCGCCGTGCTGGTTGACCTCCCAGATCAGCATACGGAACATGTCGCCGATGGCGATGGTCTCGCCGCGGCGGTTGGTCATCGTAGTCTCTGCCAAGGAAGTGTCGTCGTGCCGGGACAGGAACTCCAGCAGGTTCCCCCGGGCGGCGTTGGCGTATTCCAGGAGCAGGTCCTTGCCTGGACAGTTCCAGTTTGCCAGGTCCTCCTCGGTGTAACCGAACCCCACGTTCATCGGCTCCGGCTGGAAACCGAGACGCTCGGCCCATCCCGTCTCGTATAGCTGCGGTTCCTGCTTGGCCAGGCTCTGCACCCACATGTCCAGCGCACGCCCGTAGTGCCACAGAATAAACCCGATTGAGTGGCATTGGTCGTTGGGCCGGTACTCTACTTCGGCCTGGGTCAGTCCGTCCACGTACCGCTCCATCCATTCCCAGTGGGTCTCAAAGGACTGGCGGATAAAATCTTGCAGCACTGGCATATTGCGCTCCTGAGCATAGATTTGGAACGTGCTTACGCAAGCAAACAGCAGCCCCCCGTTTCCGAGGGGCTGGCCGCATAAACTGTCCGGGTTGGGTAAAGGCAGCTAGGCCGGTACGGGCAGGTCGATCTCGTAGTTGACGAGAACATCCCGGATCTGGGCCGCGGAGGCGTCATCCGCGGGAATCAGGGGCAGTCTCGGTTCACCAACGTTGAAACCAACCTGGTTCAGAGAGTACTTGACCGGGATGGGGTTGGACACGACGAACAACACCTTGAACAGGGGATGCAGCCTCCGGTGTTCAGCAGCCGCGCCCTCCACGTCTCCCTCGAGGAGCAGACCCATCATCTGCTTGATCTGGCTGCCGACCAGGTGGGAGGCAACGGAGACAACGCCGTAGCCGCCGGTGGCCATGATGTAGAAGGTCTCGTTGTCGTTGCCGCTCCAGACCTTGAACCCCGGCTTGGCCCCGTCGATGATGCGGGTCACCTGGTCCATGTCGCTGCCCGCTTCCTTCACGCCGATGATGTTGTCGATGTGACTGAGGCGGATGGTGGTGGCGTCTGACATGTTCAGGCTGGTGCGGCTGGTGACGTTGTAGACCATGCAGGGCAGGTCCACGTGGGCCGCAATGGCCTTGAAGTGCTGGTACAGCCCTTCCTGGGGAGGCTTGTTGTAGTAGGGCACCACCAGAAGCAGACCGTCTACGCCCTGCTTTTGCGCTTCCATGCTCAACTCGATGCTTTCGCTGGTGCTGTAGTTGCCGGTGCCGGCAATCACCGCCGCGCTTTCGCCGAGGGCGTCCTTGATCTCGCCGTACAGCCGCAGCTTCTCATCGGTGGTCAGGGTCGGAGACTCGCCCGTGGTGCCCGATACGATGACGCCGTCGCTGCCGGAGGCTACCAGCGCCTTGGCGAGGCTCTTGGCCTGTTCGTAGTCCACCTGCCCCTGCTCGTCGAACGGGGTGACCATCGCTGTTATGAGTCTGCCAATCTCCACCATGTCGGGCCTCCTCTTGAAGTACGGTTCCCAAACGCGGCCGCTGCCGGCCCCACCTGCTTATGGGACCCGCCTCCTGGTATTGGTTCCTACTGTTTGATTACCTGCGCATAAGGAGGTTTCATCGTCAGGCCGGTGCCGTCGGTGAAAATCTGCTTGACTTCCAGGAAGTCCTCCAGACCATAGTAACCCAACTCCCGGCCTATGCCACTCTGCTTGTACCCACCCCAGATGCCTTCCACCGGCTGGGCGTAATTGTCCCAAATCCAGATTGTCCCGGCCCGTATCCGGCGGGCGACGCGCATGGCCCGGGGATAGTCCGCACTCCATACACCAGCCACCAAGCCGAAGTCCACGTCGTTGGACAGGTGTATCGCCTCTTCCTCATCCTTGAAGGTGGTCACGGCCACCACCGGGCCGAAAATCTCCTCCTGGCTCAGCCGTGAGGAGTTGTCCACCTCATCGAAGATGGTTGGCTCGAAGTAATACCCGTTGTCGAACGCCTCTCCGCGGAGCTTGTTGCCGCCTGTAACCAGCTTGAAGGCGTCCATCCCGAAGTCCACGTACTCCTGGACCACCCGCTCCTGGGAACTGGAAATCAGCGGCCCCATATCGGTTGATTGCAGGGATGGGTCTCCGACCTCGATGCCCTCGGTCAACTCAACGACTCTGGAGAGGAATTCGTCGTGGATGCCTTCCTGCACGATCAACCTGGTGGTCGCGCCGCAGGCCTGGCCGGCGTTCCTGAACATCCCGAAGATGGCGGCGCGGGATGCCGCGTCTACGTCAGCGTCATCGAAGATCACGTAGGGGGCCTTGCCGCCCAACTCCAGGCTCACTCGCTTCACGTCGTGGGCCGCCCGGGCCGCAATGTCCTTACCCGTGCCCGTCTCCCCGGTGAAGGAAATCTTGTCTATCTTGGTGCTGGTCACCATCTCCGCGCCTATCAACCGGCCCGGACCGGACACCAGGTTGACCACTCCCGCGGGCAGGGATGTCTGGTGCATCAGCTTGATGAGCTCGTAGGAAGCCGCAGGGGTGTAGCTGGCTGGTTTCACTACCAGCGTGCAGCCGGCTGCAAGGGCAGGGGCTACCTTTCTTGCCGTCTGGGTCAGGGGGAAGTTCCAGGGAGTAATCAGCCCAACCACGCCGATGGGTTCCTTGACCAGGTTGATCATCGACCCGGTGGGCAGGGTGAAGGTCTCGCCGTAAATCTTGCCCGCCAGTCCGGCGTAGAAGTCGAAAATGTCGGCGGCGGCGGCCACGTGGGGCACAGCCTGGCGCATGGGCATACCCACTTCCAGGCTCACCACTTTCGCCAGGCGGTCGGCGTTTTCCCGCATCAACTGGGCGGTGCGGAAAAGCACCTGCTCCCGCAACTTATAGTTGTACACCCAGTTTTCCGTGTTGGAGTCGAAGGCTTCCCTTGCCGCGTCTATGGCGGCCCGCACGTCTTCGACGCTTCCCTCGGCTGCGGCGGTAGCCACCTCCCTTGTGTTGGCCGGGTTCTCCCGCTCGAAAACGAATCCCCCGGTAGCAGCCCCCTCCTCCCCTTTGATGATCAAGGGGCTGGAAAGAGGCAACTGCAACGCTGTGCCGGTTGAGGACATTGCTGGCCAACCTTTCTTCCCGGCGGGGCGCCGGACTGATTAAGACCCGCTTGCCACGGTCCGGGGTCTCAGGCACTCGCGGGCTGCCAACTCTTCAGCTATCTGTATGGAGTTGAGCGCCGCGCCCTTCCGCAGATTGTCGGACACGACCCACATGACCAGGCCGTTTGGATGGGACAGGTCGCGGCGGATGCGACCTACGAAAACGTCGTCGGTCCCGGCCACGTCCCAGGGCATCGGGTAGACGCCACGCTCCGGGTCGTCCAGCACGGTGACGCCCGGGGCCGCGTTGAGAATCTCCCGCGCCTCCTCCGGGGACATCGGCTCTTCAAGCTCGATGTGGACTGCCGCGCTGTGGGATATGAGGACCGGCACCCGGACACAGGTAGCGGATACGCGCAGGTCCGGGATATGCATAATCTTGCGGGACTCCTGGACCATCTTCTGCTCTTCGTTGGTGTACCCTGTGTCCAGGAATCGGTCGATGCGCGGGATAACGTTGAAGCCTATCTGGTGGTCCAACGCCTCAGCTTCCACGTTGTCCTGGCCGTTGAGCAGTTGCCCAGTCTGTTGCCTTAGCTCATCCATCGCCGCGCCGCCCGCGCCGGAAACCGACTGGTAGGTGTCGGCTACAATACGCACCACTGGATTAGCTTGCTGTAAGGGATGGCACACCATCACAATGGGCGTGGTGGAACAGTTGGGGATGGATATGATGCCCCGGTGGTCTTCCACGTCCGCGCCGTTGACCTCCGGTACGACCAGGGGAACGTCCTCGTCCATACGGAATGCGGAGCTATCGTCGATTACCGTTGCCCCGGCAGCCACGGCCATCGGGGCGAACTTGCGGCTCATCTCCGTGCTGACGGATATGAAGGCAATGTCGATGTCCCGAAAGGACTCCTCGGTGGTCTCCTCGACCACGAGTTCCTGACCGCCGGCCTTGAGCTTGCGGCCAGCAGAGCGGCTGGAAGCAAGCGCCTTGATCTTAGGCAGCCGCCGTTCCCCTTTCGAGGACCAACGCGATTCGACGATCTTCAGGAACTCGGTCCCCACGGCTCCGGTGGCGCCCACTACGCCCAAGGTCAGGTCTTGCACGGATTCCTCCTGAGAACGTCGCCCCATACCCGGCTGCTGGCCGGGGAGCGGGGAACAGGATCCGTCCCCAGATCAGATTGAACGGTAAATTTGTCCCGGCTACAGGCCAAGGACGTTTTCCAAGCCTACCACAAGACCCGGACGGTTCACAACCTCGCGGATGCAGCGCAGGACGCCGGGCATGTAGCAGTCCCGCCCCAGGGTGTCGTGCCGCAGGGATACGGTCTGACCCAGCGCCCCGAAGATGACCTCGTGGTGCGCGCTGCGCCCCGGCATCCGTATGCTGTGTACCGTGACCCCGTTGTGCTCCGCGCCCCGGGAGCCAGGCAGGTTCTCCCGCTCGGTCTGGTTCCGGGTGAACTCCTTCCGGTCTCCCAGGCTCCGGGCCAGGGCGACGGCAAACCCCGACGGAGCATCGATCTTGGCCTCGTGGTGAGCCTCTATGATGTCCACGTAGTCGAAGTAGGCCGCAGCCTCCTCTGCCAGTTTCTTCAGAACCACCGCGCCGAGGGCGAAATTAGGGGCGACCACGATGCCGATGTTCTTGTCGTGGGCCACCGCATCCAGTTGTTGCAGGTTGTCGTCGGTGAGTCCGCTTGCCCCCAGCACCAGGTTGGTTGATGCGGCCGCCCCCTGCATGGCAGCTTCCATGCAGACCGTGGCGTTGGTGAAGTCCACCAGCACGTCAGGCTGAGTATCGCGCAGCATGGACGCAAGGTCGGTTGAAAGCGGGACCTCACCGCCACCCGAGACTGCCAGCACAGGCCCGCGCTCCTGGCGGCAGACCGCACCCACCAGTTCCATGCCATCGTCCCGGCTGACCGCGGCGACGGTTTCCGTACCCATTTTGCCGGTAGCGCCATTGACAACCACCCGAATGGCCGCCATATCTACCCCCTTGCAGTGCCGTATCCTGCTTGAGAACCACGAATATCAGCAGGGATATTAGCACGGATTAGACAGGCGTGGAAGTTGGAGCGGGCACGTTTCGCGCCGAACTCAGTCCATGCTATGATGCCCTTGCGATACAGACATCCACCCGCCCGTATTGAGGCCCCTATGACCTCCATCACATCGCAACAGACCGCGCCCGCAACCCGCGATTTCATCCCCTACCAACGGGACTATTCCGACGATTTCTGCTATCCGGAACCCAGGAAGAAGCCAGACGGCATGGAACAAAGCCCCACCATCATCGACTGCGCCTACATCCTGATGGACTACTTCTCCGGTCGCCCGGATGTGCTGGTGGACGCCGGCGGCGAGGTCTACTACGACCGCAGCGACCGCGTCCGGTGCAAGGTGGCCCCGGACCTGTACGTGTCCTTCGGGGTGGACTCTGCGGCCGTCTTCGACCGGGACGCCTACCTGGTATGGGAGGCGGGCAAGCCCCCGGACTTCGCCCTGGAGGTGGCTTCGAGGAGCACCCATGACCGGGACACGGGATACAAGCCGGGACTGTACGAGGCCATCGGAGTGCAGGAATACTGGCGCTTCGACCCGAGAGGTGGAGGCTATCACGGCTACGAGTTGGCAGGAGAGACTCTGGTTGAGGGCATGTACCACCCCGTAGAGATAAGCGAAATGCCGGACGGAGTGATACAGGGATACAGCCCGGTCCTCGGGCTGCACCTGTGCGTGCGGGAGCGGCGGTTGTTCTTCCGCGACCCGGCGACGGGACTTGACCTGGCCGGTCTCAAGGAGGAGCGGGACGCCCGCCGGGCCGCCGAAACGGAAGTTGAACGGCTCCGGTCGGAACTGCGCCGCTTGCGAGGGCAGTAGACCCCAGAGCATAGGAAATGCGGCAATTCGGTCGCCGGTCCATCTTGAGCATGAGACATTCCGCGTCAGGTGGGCAGATGACCGAAACCCGAATTTAGTGGTCAATTCGTGCAACCCGCACATGCGGGCAGTGCGGAAGGACTGACCGGCAAGAGACACTGGAGGACAGGTTGCGGCCTGTCCTTTTATTTTCTGCCGATGGTCGTTCAGGGGACCTCCCCAATCTCTCATCCGATATAATGCCGCTAAAGATTGTCTACAAAGGCTCTTGGTGTGTTGACTAGGCTATAGGCCTAATCTCTGAGCAGGCGGATGCAGTAATGGGAGACTACCGCAGCAACAAGTACCGGCTCGGCCTTGACCTTGGGACGAATTCCATCGGCTGGGCTGCAGTCAGACTCGACGAGAAAGACGAACCCTGTGGGGTGCTGGACCTGGGAGTCCGCATTTTCCCTGATGGGCGCGACGCACAAAGCAGGCAATCGAACGCGGTGAACCGGCGTCTGGCGCGCGGTCAGCGCCGCCGGCGGGACCGCTATTTGCGGCGCCGGGACCGCCTGATGAGGGCGCTGATTGAGTACGGGCTGATGCCGGAGGACCCGGCAGAACGCAAGAACGTGGAGAAAAGCGACCCTTACCAACTCCGGGCCCGCGCCCTGGACAGGCCGTTACAATCCTACGAATTAGGGCGAGCGATTTTTCACCTTGACCAGCGGCGGGGGGTTAAGTCCAACCGCAAAGCGGCCGGCGGCGACGATCAAGACGGCCAGATACGCACCGACATCAGCAACTTGCGCCAACGCATGGAAACGAGCGGAGCACGCACACTGGGCGAGTTCCTAGCCCGGAGACATAAAAACCGCCTGGGCGTTCTCGCCCGTCCGGGAGCAGGACTCTATCCCGACCGGGCAATGTACGAAGCGGAATTTGACGCTATTCGTGAGGCGCAAGGACGCCACCACGACCTGAACGATCAACAGTGGGACAGGCTGCGTGACATCATCTTCTTCCAACGAGACCTGCGTCCGGTAGAACCGGGGCGGTGCTTGTTTGAGGACGGTGAACGCCGCGCGGCCAGGGCCATGCCGATTTTCCAGGAATTTCGGATGCTACAGGAAGTAAACAATCTGAAAGTCCTTCGGGACGCTGAACCGGAGCGTTTCCTCAACGAAGCAGAAAGAGAGTACGTGCTGGAACGCTTGCGTTCCGGCAAGGACTTTAGCCTGACCAACCCTACTGGACCACTTAAGGGGGCTGCGTTCAATCTGTCTGCCGGCGGGCGCAGTTCGATCAAGGGAGACGAAACTGCTGCCAGGATGGCCTCTACAGGGAAGAAGGCAACCACCAAGAGGCCTGCTCAGCCGCCTCTGTTCGGCGACAAATGGTTTGATTTGTCGCTTGACGGGCGCAACGAAATTGTCCGTTTCTTGCTGGACAGCGAAGACCCGGACTATGTCCGCCAAAAGGCCATTGACGAATGGGAGTTGAGTGGGGAATCGGCCAATGCCGTTTCCTACGCCACGCTCCCGGAAGGCTACGGTAACCTGAGCGAAAAGGCAATTCGCAAGATTCTGCCCCATCTGGAAAATCGACGGGTATTCTCAGATGCGGTGCAGGAAGCAGGGTATAAGCACCACTCCGACTTTCGAAACAATGAAGCCCACGACAAACTGCCCTACTACGGTGAGGCTCTGCCTCGGGATGCCGTCGGTGCTAACTCGACGAAAAACCCCGAGCGCGACGGTGAGCCAGCCCGGTTCGGCCGCATTGCCAATCCCACCGTGCATATTGGATTGGGCCAGTTGCGCCGCGTGGTCAACAAACTTGTTCAAACCTACGGCAAACCGGATGAAATTGTCGTCGAGCTGGCCCGCGAACTGAAAATGAACCGGGAGCAACGCTGGAAGCTGGAGAGTGATCAAAGAAGAGGCCGCGAGCGCAACGAGCACTTCAGGAATGAGCTTGGGGAAGAGGCACTGGGCAATACGCCTGACGCGCTCCGTAAACTCCGTCTTTGGGAGGAACAGAAGTACGGGGGGGTGAAGGTGTGTCCATACACGGGCAAAACGATTTCCCTTGAGATGGTTCTTTCGGCCCAAACTGAGGTTGACCACATCCTGCCATTCTCTCGTACCCTGGACAACTCAACGAGCAATTTGGTCGTTTGCATGGCGGAAGCCAACAGGGAAAAGGGCAACCGGACTCCCTACGAAGCCTTTGGCGACAGCTGCTTGGAGTACTTGAAAGACTTTCCGGCAAACAAACGCTGGCGATTCCAGCAGAACGCCATGGAGAGGTTTGAAGAAGACGACCGTTTCCTGGACCGGCAGTTGAACGAAACCCAGTATCTGTCCCGCACCGCGCAGACGTATCTGGCCTATCTCTACAACGAACAGGGAGAGGGCCGGAATCGGGTCCGGGCCGTTCCGGGCCGGATGACGGCCCTGCTCAGGCGCGCCTGGGGTTTGGAAGGAATATTGCATGAAAAGGCAGACAGCGATGTCTTCCGAAAACAGAGGGACGACCACCGCCACCACGCGATTGACGCCTTTGTGGTGGCGAATACCACTCAGGGGTTGCTCAAGAAGTTCGCCGAAGCTGCCAGTTCCGATTACCAGGATGCGGAGCAAAGGCTGGCTGCGTTGGTTCCGCCGCCGTGGCAAGGTTTTGATCGCAGAATCGTAAGAGCATTCTTGGAACGCGGGGACCGGGTGGTTTCCTACAAACCTGATCATGGCGCCCGCGACTCGAACGGCAAGACCACCGGCCGGCTGCACGAGGCCACCGCCTACGGAGTAATAGAACCCGTTGGCGATGGCAGGCATAAAGTAGTGCTGCGCAAGGACTTGAGCAAATTCACGGCGAAGGATCTGGACGCAGTGCCTGACCCCGCATTGCGGGTTGCCTTGCACCGCTTGTGGGACGAAGTAGGCGGCAAGGTGTCAGACTTTGCGAATCGCGCCTCAGAGACTGGGGTACTGGTTAATGGCCGTCGTCAACACGTCAGGAGAGTACGCATATATTCCGAGGAGCAGGTCATTCCAATAGGAGATGCCAGAGGCAAAGCCTTCAAGGGTTACAAGCCAGGCGGCAACGAATTCGCCGAAATCTGGCGTATGCCCGACGGCAGTTGGCAAACGGTGGTAGTACCCACGTTTTACGCCAACCAACCCGGCTTCAACGCTGCCAAATACCGTCCCCATCCGGCGGCAAAGCGTCTGATGCGTCTGCAAATTGACGACATGGGCGCCTTGGGTGAGGGAAAGAACCGGCGAATTGTGCGCGTTAGACAAATGGACAACAACAAAAACGGGCCGCGCATAGTCCTGGATGACCACAATGAGGCCAACGTGGATGCCCGCAGACGGCAGGATGCAAGAATCAGAAAGGAAACGAAGACGGATGGAGGTATGAAGGTGGAGGTGTTCTCCGCTGCCAAACTCCGCCGGTCCGGTTTCCGCAAGATTCACGTGGACGACTTGGGCCGAGTGCGCGACCGGGGACCGTTCAATCCGTAACCTGGTGCTAGGCAACCCCACTTCGTTCCCAAACTTCATCAAATCGCGAATGCGAAACTAAGGGCAAGGCCCGCCGCATAGACCCTACAATGGAGCTATAACGCTTCACTGTAGGGTCTAACCATGATTGGGCGGGTTGTCGAAATTATCAATGAAGGCCGGCATCTGTCCCGCAATCGCGGATTGATGACGGTTTCCGCCGACGGCACAGTGGAAGGTCGAGTGCCTCTAGACGACATCGGAGTTCTGCTCTGCAACGCACGGGGCCTCACTTATTCCAACGACCTGCTGACTGAGTTGGCTCGGCGCGGCGCGGCGGTGGTGCTCTGTGGCCCCAACTACCTCCCGGTGGCGTGGGTGTGGCCTCTGGAAGGGCACCATATCCAGGCGCTGCGGATGCGCTGCCAATTGGAGGCGTCGCGGCCACTGCGAAAGAGATTGTGGCAGGCTACGGTCAAGGCAAAAATCTTGCACCAAAAACTGGCACTGGAACGGCTGGGCATATCAGATGGTGACCTGGACGAGTTGGCCCGAAAGGTGAAATCCGGCGACCCTGATAACGTGGAAGCCCAGGCAGCGCGACGTTACTGGCCGTTGCTGTTCGGACCGGAATTCCAGCGGCAGCGTTTTGGCGAGATGCCTAATCCGTTGCTCAACTACGGATACACTGTGCTGAGAGCGGCCACGGCCCGGGCCGTCGCATCGGCTGGCCTGCATCCGTCACTGGGCATCCACCACCACAATCGGTATGACTCCATGTGTCTAGTCGACGACCTCATGGAACCCTTCCGTCCCGCCGTTGACTATACAGTCAGCCGGCTGGTGGCGTCAGGGTGCTCGGATGTATCGTCGGAAGCCAAACGGGCTTTGGTGGGAGTGCTTGCCGTCGATATGCGCACAGGAAGGGGAACCACTCCTCTGGAAACGTGCTTGGAGCGGGCAGCGCAATCGCTGGCCCAATCCTTTGAGGACAAGCAGGTCTCAGTGTTGTTCCCAAGCTGGACAATTTCCGGTGGGAAGTGAGGGCCCTGAACGATGCTTTCGGGATACCGGCTGATGTGGATGATGGTTTTGTTTGACCTTCCGGTGCTAACAAAGCGCGAACGCAAGGACGCTGCGAATTTCAGGAAGTTCTTGCTGGACCAGGGATTCGAGATGTGCCAGTTGTCGGTTTACCTGCGGTTCTGCGCTGGCAAGGACCAGGCGCAGATTTACACGCGAAGGATTCAGTCGGCATTACCGCCGTCGGGCAACATCCAGATCGTCTATTTTACCGACAAGCAGTACGAGAATATCGTCAGCTTCAGTGGTCCCCAACGCCAGCCGACAAACAAAAATCCAGAGCAGTTCGTGCTCTTTTGACGTTGCCCGGAAAGGGTGAAGGGCAGGCCCTAGCCCACCCTCTGATAATTTGGTGCATATTGGGTCGAATGACCCTCAGCTTGTTAACGGTTGGGCGAACAATCGCCCTACGGCCCCCGCTCTCCCATCGGCTATAACCGTGTCTCCGTTATTTCTATAATACCACAGTGCCGACCTTTTGCAAAAATCGGAGCGACCAGCGTCATTTTGACGTCCGAGGGCACCATTTTTCCACAGTCTCGACAGCAACGATTGTACTTACCTCCAAGCATGGTTACTGGGCACCTATTTTAGCCGATGGGAGAACGGGGGCCAACCGCAACCCGGTCCACGAGGTCATGGTCTACCTGCATTTTAGCCGATGGGAGAACGGGGGCCAACCGCAACTATGGTCCTCCTGGTGTGTTGGTTGCCGGATTTTAGCCGATGGGAGAACGGGGGCCAACCGCAACTAGATGTCCATCCGGTCGCCCTCGCGGGCATTTTAGCCGATGGGAGAACGAAGGAAGCGCCGGGTGCAGAGTATCCGCACCCGGCGCTTGTTGTCCAGACCTGACGCAGTTCCTATGCTGGACGACCGCTGGCTACCGGGCGGGTCTGGGGCCTCCTCCGCCGCCGAGGAAGCGACGGTCAGGGCCGCCGGGTCCACCACCGGACCTGGGGCCGCCACGCTGTCCGCCCGGTCCTCCGGGGCGGCGCCCCCGGTCTCCCTGGCCACCGCGCCCGCCGTTGAATCCTCCGGGCCTGCGTCCCCGGTCAAAGTTGTTGCCGCCGGAGCGCTGGGCTGGGGCGGGGGCTGGACTCCCGTTATCCCCGAATAGGGCGCGCCGGGAGAGGTTCAGCCGTCCCTGGGAGTCGATCTCGGAGATCATGACGGTGATCTCCTGGCCCATCTCCACGTCCGACTCCAACTCGCCAAGGTCGCCGTTGCGCACCAGGCCCTCACGGCCCGGCAGCAATTCCACGAAGACCCCGAAGTTGGTCAGCCGCGTGACCTTGCCGGTGAAGATGTCCCCCACCGTAAGCTCCCGCGTCAGGCTGTCCACCTTGGATCTCGCTATCTCCAGCATCCTGGAGTCCGACCCGCCTATGGTGACTGCGCCATCATCCTGCACGTCGATGGATGTGCCGGTCTCTTCGGATATGCCCCGGATTACCCGGCCTCCCGGCCCTATCAGGGTGCCGATCTTCTCGACGGGAATCTGGAGCCGGACCATCTTGGGAGCGTAGGCGCTCATCTCTGTGCGTGGGCTGGATATAGTCTGATTCATCTTGTCCAGGATGTGCAGGCGTCCGGTGCGGGCCTGCTCCAGTGCTTGGGCCAATATCTCTTCGTTCAGGCCCGTCAGCTTGATGTCCATCTGCAGGGCGTTCACGCCGTCGGCGGTGCCGGCGACCTTGAAGTCCATGTCTCCCAGGAAGTCCTCCACGCCCTGGATGTCGCTGAGAACGGCGAACCGTCCGTCATCATCCGTTACCAGGCCCATTGCAATGCCTGCCACCGGCTTCTTGATGGGCACCCCGGCGTCCATCAGGGCCAGCGTAGTGCCGCAGACGCTGCCCATGGACGTGCTGCCGTTGGAGCTTAGTACCTCCGACACTACGCGGATAGCGTAAGGAAACTCGTCCTCGGGAGGGAGCGCGGACAGGACGGCACGCTCGGCCAACGCGCCGTGTCCGATCTCGCGGCGTCCGGGGGAGCCCACCCGCCGGGCTTCCCCGGTGGAGAAGGACGGGAAGTTGTAGTGGTGCATGAACCGCTTGGTGTCCATCGGACCGACCGTGTCCAGCGTCTGCTTCATGGACAGGGATGCCAGGGTGACGACGGACATGACCTGGGTATGGCCGCGAGTGAACAGGCCAGACCCGTGGACCCGGGGCAGCAGCCCCACTTCACAGGAGATGGGGCGGATTTCAGTGGTGCTGCGCCCATCGGGGCGGATGCCCCGGTCCAGGATGCGGCCTCGCACCGCCTCCCGCAGGGCGCTCTTGAACCCCTCGGCTATCTTTCCGGGAGAGAAGTCCTCGGCAAGTTGCTCGGCGACCTCGTCGGAGAGGCGGTTCTCCCTTTCCTCCATCTCCATCTTTTCCGGGTTCTCTTCCAGGAGCTCGGTCAGACGTCCGTTGAGTATGGCTTTAATCCGGGAGTCAAGCTCCTTCGCTTCCTCCTCGTCGTGGGGCACTTCGACCTTGGGCTTGGCCAGACCCTCGGACAGTTCATTGATAAGTCCGATGACCTCCAGGTTCGCTTGGTGGGCCAGCCTGATGCCTTCCAGGATCACCTCTTCGGAGACCTCTTCGGAGCCGGCTTCCACCATTAGGATGGCGTCTGCGGTGCTGGAGACCACCATGCTGAGCTGCGAGTCTTCCATCTCGTAGTAGGTGGGATTCACCACGTATTCCCCATTCCGGTAGGCGATCCGGGTGGCTCCGATGGGACCGGCGAAGGGAATCTGGGAGAGGTTCAGCGCGGCGGACGCCCCCACCATCGCCAGGATTTCCGGCGGGTTCTCGCCGTCGGCGGATAGGGTGGTGATGGTCATCTGGACGTCATTGTGCAGGCCCTTGGGGAACAGGGGACGGATGGACCGGTCCACCAGCCGGGAGGTGAGGATCGCTTCCTGACCGGGACGGCCCTCCCGGCGGAAGAAGCTGCCGGGAATCTTCCCGGCGGAGTAGAGCCGCTCTTCGTAGTCCACCGTCAGCGGCAGGAAGTCCATGTCCGCGGACCTTGGCTTCTCGGACATGACCGCGGTGGCAAGGATTATGGTCTCGCCGTAACGGACGGTTGCGGACCCGTGGGCCTGACCGGCCAGCTTGCCGGTCTCGATGATCAACTCTTCGCGCCCGACGGCGCGTTCGACGACTTTGGGCATGATGATAGTTAAGCTACCTCGCTTCACTCAGGGGGGAATTGCTAGACATGAAACAGCACCCTGGGGCAGGGTGCTGCAAGGGCCTTGAGAAGGTTATCGCCGTAATCCCAGCCGGGTTATCAGCGATTGGTATCGACCTACGTCCTCTTTGGTGAGGTAATTCAGGAGCCTGCGCCTCTTGGACACCATCGTTACAAGCCCCCGGCGACAGGCAACGTCCTTCTTATGCACGCGCAGATGGGCCGTCAACTGCTTGATGCGTTCCGTGAGGATGGCGACCTGTAGCTCGGTGGAGCCGGTGTCGTTGGGGTGGAGGCGGTATTCCTGAGTGATCTGCGCCCGTGTTTCCGCGTCTAGCATCCTGAGTCTATATTCCTCTTCCTTCTCGTTCCCGGCAAGTATATCACAGCCATGCAGAAAGCGGCAATTCGGGCGCTCGACCTGAACAAGACACAAATCTCTTGGGTGTGATGCGTCCGAAAACGGCGGCCTGTATAATGCTATGGAACAATCGGGAGAACGCCATGACGACGGTGCCGCCATTGCCTGAACACGGGCTTCAATCTTCTGACGACCGCAGGACCATAAGCCGCAGGTTCATCCTGCACGCAAGAGAGGAACTGGAACGCGGCAACCGTCTCCAAGCCGGAGAGAAGGCATGGGGCGCTGTCGCTCAATATCTGAAGATTATCGGTGAACAGCGGGGTTGGTATCATAAGTCCCATCGGCAACTCGAAAGTATCGGCCATCATGTCAGGGCTGAATACCCTGACTATGACTCCGGGCCATTTGCTGAGGGATTATCCGCCGCCTATCACAAAGGGCATGAGAACTTTTACGAGAACTACCGCAGCAGAGAGGAAGTTGAAGAAAGCATAGAGGGGGCCGAGAATGCGCTGCCTGTGCTGGAATCCTTGATAACAGAAGCTCCTCGGCCTTTCACAATCATATCCAACAGCCAGCTCCGGCGGCTTAAAGAATTGACGGGGAACAACGATTTGCAAGTCGGGGATGCATCCCTCGTAGGGTTCTCTCTGCGTCACACTCCCGGCTCCGCATCCGTGCTGTGAACAGCGCCCGGCTCGGACCGGGTTCCTCACCTACGGCTGGCCGGCGGCCTCCTCCACCCCCAACTCCTTCATCAACCCGGTTATCTCCTCCCAGGTGGCGTCCTCCACGAATATCCCGTCGCGGCGGCGGGCCTGCTCGGTGCGGAACTCCGGCTCTCCGGGGTAGAGGACCTCGGTGAAGCCCGCGGCCGGGGGCGAGGTCTTGATGAACTCGGCGAACTCCTTGACCTCACGCTTGAAGACGTCCAGGGAACGGAAATGCTCCACGTTGAACACGGCGATGAATACGCCGTCGTTGTGGCGGGCCTGGGGGTCGATGCCGAATCCCAGGCCGGTGAGCAGAGCGGAGAGGGTCTCGACCATGAAGGAGAGGCCATAGCCCTTGTGACCCTGGTCCGCGCCCACGGGGAGGATTGCGCCTCCCTCGCGGTAGTCGTCAGGGTCGGTGGTGGGGTTCCCGTCCTTGTCTATCAGCCAGCCCGGCGGGACCTGCTCGCCCCGGTTCCTGGCCAGGCCGATCTTGCCCGCGGCCACGGCGCTGCTGGCCATGTCGAGCAGGACGGTCCCCTCCAGGTCGCTGGGCACTCCCATGCAGATGGGGTTCGTCCCCAGCCGCCGCGCCCTGCCGCCAAAGGGGGCCACCGACTTGGGGCCTGCGCCGGAGTCGGCGGTTATCATCCCGATCATGCCCTCGTTGGCCGCCATCGTGGGGTAGTCCCCCAGCCTTCCGATGTGGCTCTGGTAGTGTACGGTGATGGCGGCGACCCCGTTGACCCTGGCCTTTTCGATGGCCATGCGCATTGCCCGCTCGGTGACGACAAAACCGAATCCCCAGTTGCCGTTGATGACCGCGGTGGCCGGGGTCTCGCTGACCACCTCGAAGGGCGCGCCGGGAACGATATGGCCCCGGTCGATGCGCCCCGTGTAGTCGATGATGTGGATGACGCCGTGGGAGTCGTGGCCGACCAGGTTCGCCTTGACCTGGTGGGTCGCAACGATTTCCGCCTCCTCGTGGGAGACGCCCTTGGCCCGGTAGATATGGTAGGCAACCTTGTGTAGATAATCGGCGTCGAATACAGGCACGATCATCACCTCCATCAGAGCTTATTCGATACTTCCTGCATATTCGCGCGGGAGGGCATCCAACCCTGCTCCGCAGGCAGGATATGCCACACAGTGTGTTCCCTTACGTTACCGGAAGATGCACGGCCTCAGAAGAAATTTCGCCTGCCGACTTCGTGAGTTTGGTAGAAATCCTCATCAGATTTGGTGAAATAAATGATTGCCTCTATGATGGTAATCACCCAGTTCACCGGTATTCCAATAATGATGAACGTAAGAATTATGTGTATAAACCCCGCGCCGATGTACCCAAGGTAAAACTTGTGGATTCCGAAGCCGCCTAGAAATATGGCCAACAGCCCGGCCGCCACCTTGCTCTTCCGCCTTGGGACTCCCGGAGAGCCGCTGCCTGATGTGCCCGCCGGGCTGGAAGGGTCTACGTAAATCGCAGTAGCAGTGTCGGAGACGGCCTCGAAATCAACACGCAGTCCGTTCTCAGGGCCGCGTGAGTCATTCCAGTCCGATTCTCGGAAAGAGTATCGCTGACCATCATCCCCGCTAATGATTCCTGATCTGGTCTCCGTGGAATAACTCAATAATAGCCCCTTCATAGCCCGTCCCCCGCATACAGGTACTGCACTGGTGGCGAGTAGTCTATCGTTTGGGCAGCAGGTTGTCCACGCGGCCCGCGTTTGACTCGCCATCCGGCGGTTGCTATATTCCGATCATTCTCCCCGCAACCCATCCACTCATATCCCTTTCGGACCAGGAGAGGATAGGATGCCGGCCAACCTGCCTCCCCAGTACTACATCGCCGAGCAGAAGTACCGCGCCGCCAAAGGGACGGCGGAGAAGGTGGCCGCGCTGCAACAGATGCTGGCCGCCACTCCCAAGCACAAGGGCACGGACCACCTCAGGGCCGACCTGCGGGCCAGGGTGGCCAAGGGCCTGGAGGAACTGGAAAACCCCAAGCGCGGGGCAGGACAGCCCCAGCCCTTCGTGGTGCGGAAGGAGGGCGCTGGCCAGGCCGCGCTGATTGGGATGCCAAACTCCGGCAAGTCGCAGCTTCTGGCCACTCTTACCGGCGCGGGCGCGAAGGTGGCCGCCTACCCCTACACCACGCGCATTCCCCTGCCCGGAATGCTGCGCTACGAGAACATCAAGATTCAACTCGTAGACACCCCGGCCATCAACGACCGCGACATTCAGGGCCAGCTATTCAGCCTGCTGCGCAACACCGACCTGCTGCTGATAGTACTGGACCTCTCCGGCGACCCGCTGACCGAGGCCGACGAGGTATTCTCGGAGCTTGACCGCTACAGCTTCCGGCTGTTGGGCCGGGGAGAGACCGCAGACCCCGACGATCCCCTCGTGCAGAAACCGGCCCTCATCATCGGGGCCAAGGCAGACACGCCCGATGCGGACGTGGCTTTCGAGCTTTTGCAAGAGCTGTACGGGGCCAGGTTCCCGATGGCGGCGGTGTCAGCGGAAATGGAGACCGGGCTTGACGGACTGGCCGAGGCAGTGTTCGATGCCTTGGGCCGGGTCCGGGTGTACCTCAGGGCCCGGGGCTCGGAACCTGACCGCAAGGACCCGCTGGTGCTGGCAACGGGCAGCATGGTGGAGGACGCCGCCGTGCTGGTCCACAAAGACTGGCTGCGCCGCTTCAAGTACGCCCTGCTCTGGGGTTCAGGAAAGTTCGGCGGCCAGCGCGTGGGGCGCGACTACATCCTTGCCGACGAGGACGTTATCGAGCTGCACGGGTAGGCGGTGCTGGTAACTTGCGCGGCTTCTGCCGAACAATCCCTTCCGTGAACATCTTCACCGCAGCCTGACCGCTGCCGGCTGACTGGGTATGTTACCGCCGGTTTATGGGCAGTAGTACCCATTTTCCACAACACCCTTTGCCAGTACCATTTTTACATTATGTTTAGAAACTGTCTCAAAATTGTCTGGCGCTGCTGACATCCGTTCTTCGGGGTTGAAACTAATGGATTCCCGCAAGTGCGGGAATGACCGGTTTGATGGCGGCGGTTTGATGGCGGAAGGCTTTGAGAAGGTCCGCTTACTGACATTTGCCAGGTTACAAACGCGGGAGGCTGTTGCTAGAGTAGTTACCGGCAACCCAAGTCCGGGGACAACACCCCGGAATCCGGCAATAGGGGGAGAGGAAAATGGTGGGAACGGCGCTGGACCTTCGCGTGGGTACACCGGTCTATTCTCGGGACCTGGATGATGTCCGGGTGGAGGTCTACTTCAGCGGAGAGGTATACAGCGTTTTCATCGTGGGAGAGACCATAGCATCCTTCCTGGGAACGTCTCCGTCCTTCGACGACTGTCTTGAGGAAATCGATGCCCTGGTGCGGCTGGTCAATTCCGACGTGTACCAGCAGGAAATCGCGCGGCTTTCCTGACCGAGAACAAAGCACATGGGCGGGGAAAATCTCCCCGTCCATGTGCTGCGTTCTGACCAGGTTGCGTTAGGGGCCGGCCTATAACAACCGGCGGTTTATCGACGCCGTGTGCTGGATTCTGCACACCGGCTCCCCCTGGCGGGATCTGACCAGGTTGCGTTAGGGGCCAGACTATAACAATCGGCGGTTTATCGACGCTGTGTGCCGGATTCTGCGCACCGGCTCCCCCTGGCGGGATCTGCCCCCGGACTGCTGAGACTGGAAGAACACCCAGCGCCGTTTCTGCCGCTGGCGGGGCCGGGGCGTGTGGGCCGGACTGTTGGAGGCGGTGATGTATGATCCCGAATTCGAGTGGCTGGTGATAGACGCCAGCTATATCAAGGCCCATCCCCACAGCGCCGGGGCCCAGGGCGGCAACCAGGCCATAGCCCGCGCAAAAGGGGGCTGAACAGCAAGCTGCACCTGGCGGCGGACTCCCACGGAATGCCGGCAAGGCTGGCTGCGACCGGGGGTACGGTTGCCGGCTGCTCCCAGGCTTTGACCCTGATTGAGGGCATAGAAGCGGAGTGCCTGCTGGCGGACAAAGCCTATGACACCCCTATGGCACCAATGAAATCGTATCCACCGTCCGAGGGACACGGTGGGGGATATCCGGGAGCAGATCAACGACCGCTACGCCAACCGGAGTTCCTGGCTCTGGTGCGAAGGAATCCGGGTGGATACGGCCTCCCCGGTGAACCGG
>DAOUJS010000150.1:0-6023 GCA_034422355.1 Dehalococcoidia bacterium
GGTTCGTGCTGCCCCACAGCGCGTTGCAGGCCGGACAGTACAGCAAGTGGCGCACCGGCAAATGGGAATCGCCGCCCAGGGGCCGGGGCCGCAACCGCGCCCCTGATTTCAGCGTGTCCGTGGACTTCAGCCACAAGCGTCCCTGGGACCTGGAGCCGCTGGAACCCAACGACTTCTTCCCGATGGCCTCCTGCGTGGCGTTCGCCCGGAGCATGGGCCGGAGCGGGCTGGCAACCCCGCTGTCCGGGGAGGCGGAACGCTGGACCGGTGCGCCGGGAGAGAACGCCAACCGGGAAAGCCGCGCCGCCATCACCGACACATCAATCACCGGCGATTCCCCCTACGGCGGCTACACCAGAAACGGGGCTACAATCTTCCCGCGCGTGCTATTCTTCATCAACGAAACAACCAACACTGCCATTGTTCAGGCATCGCCCACCGTCACGGTCAATCCCCGACGCGGCAGCCAGGACAAGGCTCCCTGGAAAGATCTGGACTTGACTTCCATCACCGGGCAAACCGTGGAACAACGGCATCTCTTCAACGTTCACCTGGGAGAGACCATCGCCCCCTACGTTGCCTTGGAACCCCTGAAAGCCTTGCTGCCGATGAAGCGAGGCGATACCGCCATTCCCGTTGATGACAACGGCCCAGGCGGTATCCGTCTGGGCGCACTGGAACGGCGGATGCGGGAACGTTGGCAAACGGTTAGCGCGTTGTGGGAGAACAACAAGGCCCCGGTCAACAAGATGAATCTGCTGAGCCAACTCGATTACTTACACAAACTGTCATCCCAATTGGAGTGGCAAGAAGGCTCCGAAGATGGACAGGTACGAGTGGTGTACACCAAGTCCGGTGAGCCAACAGCGGCTATTTTGTATAACCATGCGGACTTGGTAGAAAACGTTCTCTTTTGGATTCCTTGCAAGGATGTAGATGAAGCCAATTACCTGCTGGCGATTATCAACAGCGACATCCTGCGAGAGACTGTCACCCCCTTGATGACCAAGGGCCAATTCGGGGCGCGGGACTTGCACAAGCACCTGTGGAAGCTGCCCGTCCCGGAGTTCGACCGCAAGAACCGGCTTCACGCCAGGATAGCCAGGGCCGGGGCAACGGCGGCCGCCGGGGCCGCGAAACAACTGGAGCAACTGCGGGAGGCGCGTGGCGAAAAACTGACCGTGACCATCGCCCGCCGGGAATTGCGGAAGTGGCTGCGCGCGTCGAAGGAGGGCAGGGACGTGGAGACAGCCGTGGGCAGGCTGCTGGCCGGTCGATAGCATTTGACCCGCCAGCGCACACCAGCCCGGTGGAGTCGAGGGTCCTGGCAGCCCGGCCCAAGCCGGCGCGACCGTGAAGAGTCTGCCCTAGCGCATGTTCACGGTCCCCGGAGCGGGCCTGGCTTTTGCCGTGAACCACATGGCAATTCCGGCGGCGGCAATCGAGATTATGGCGTTGACAATGATCCAGGTAACGACGGGGACGCCTCCCGCCTCGATGTGCGGGCTGCCCAGCAGGGTAATTATCGAGAGAAATGCCATAGCCGCAACGGCCAAGGCACATGCTATGGCGACAACCATGTGTGCGGAGGGCGCAACTTTTCCCGGGAAATAGACGGCGCAAAACCCGACACACACCGATTCCGCCAGCTCGATAAGGCGCAACGCCAAGAAGGGTTCCGCCCCTGACCGGACATTCTGGAAGATGTCCACCGACAGGGAGGGGCCGAGGAAACCCGCCAGGAAAGCCAGCGCGACCAACAGCCATCGCCAGATATGCGACGGTCCAGACAGTTGACCGGACAGGATGGCCCTGGGACCCTTCGTATCCCGGACAATGCCCCGGCGACGGTTACCGTCAGCCATAGCCTGGATACACGTTCAGCAAGCGGGGTTCCCCCTTACATCGTCAACTCACCCGGCCAGCTTACCCGGCCAACTCCGCGATGGAAATCCAGGCCGGCCTGTTACCCAGCGGGTAGGTCTCCGCCGGGGTCAGCTTACCCGAGTCCTGGTCTACGCTGAAGACGGCCATGCGTCCCGATTCCTGGCCCGCGGAGTAGATGAACCTGTCCCCGGGGCCCAGGCACAGGGCGTTGGGCACCGGTTCCGACGCAACGATGCCGTTGCCGGTCAGTTCCCCGGTGGCAGTGTCCACCGTGAAGCAGGCGATGCTGTTGTGGCCCCGGTTGGGGGCGTACAGGAACCTTCCCGAACCGGAAATCTGTATCTGGGAGCAGGTGTTCCTCTCGCTGAAACCCTCGGGCGGCAGGGTGGTTACGGTCTGGAACAGGGACAGGGTGCCGTTGCCGGTGTCCAGCCGGTAGCCGCTCACGCTGCACCCCTGCTCGTTGGAGAAGTAGAGGACGTCCAGGGACGGGTGGAAGCAGAAGTGGCGCGGGCCGAGGAACTCCTCGGGATCCACCGTGGCCGGGGAGTTGGGGGTAATATGCCCCGTATTCTCGTCGAACCTGAACTGGTAAACGGAGTTGGGGCCGTTGCCGGCGATGTGCGGGACGAATGCGTAGCTGTTGGTCGGGTCGGTCTGCATCGCGTGTGCGCCGGTCGCCGTTTCCAGCCACTCGATGGGCGCGCCGCCCACCGAGCCATCGTCCCCGATGGGATGCACGCCGACGTGCGCCCCCTGGTAGTACGCCGAGAGCACGTATCTGCCCCGGCGGTCCGTAGCAATGTAGGTGGGGTTGGCCTCCAGGGCCACAGTCCCATTCTGGGTCAGTCCCCCGTTGGACTGGTCGATCCGGTAGCTGTTTATCTGCGGCACGTCCCGGCACCCCGCGTAGAGGAACTGCCGGTCCGGGCTGATGGCCAGGGTGAACGGCCCGCCGGGAACGTCCACGTCGGCCTGGAGCGCAAGTTTCCCGTTATCGGGGTCGATGGTGAACACCGAAATCCTGTTGTCCTCTTGCAGGGCCACGTACATATGGTGAGGCATTGCTTCCTCCTTATGGGGCGCTTGACGATGGAGCGCGCAGCTATGGGGCGCGTAGCGCGATGAACTCCCGCACCTGTGCGACGCACCACTCAGGGTATATGGCGTTGATTCCATGACCCAGGCCGGGATAGACCACCAGGCGGGAATTGGGCAATTCCCCGGCCATGAACCGCTGCTGTTCCAGGGTTGAGGTCGGCGACTCCTCTCCTGCCAGCAGAAGGGTGGGAGTCTCGACCTCCTTCAGTTGCGGGCTGAAGTCCAGTGTGTCCAGGTATGCCTGGAGCTTGCGCCCTATGGGTGCGGAAGTGCGGTCCATCTCCGAGATGTACCACTCCTTCATGCCCTAGGGCGCGAACCGTGTGTCCAGCCGGTTGTCGATGGTCGCGGTGGACCAGGCCCCGATGCTCCGGCTCATGGCGGCATCCCAGTCCCCTCCCGGGCCGGAACGCTCCCGCCGGGGCAGGCGGCACGGGGTGTTGCAGAGGACCAGGGCGCGGATCCTGCCGGGGTACTTGTGGGCGAACTTCAGGCCCATGATGCCCCCGAAGGACTCGCCCACGTATACAACCCTGTCTATGCCCAGGTGGTCGAGGATGGTCCGCAGGTCGTCGACGAAGGTGTCCAGGGACGGTTCGTACCTGTCCTCGGGTATTCTGGACTGCCCCATACCCCGCATGTCGGGGCGCAGGACGCGGAATTCATGCCCCAGCAGCGGCACCCAGTTGTACCAGAACCTGCCGTTGCGGGAGAAACCGTGTTGCAGCAGGATAACGGGGGCGGACTGCCAGGGCGGGGTGAAATCGTCGTCGTGATAGTGCAGTTCCACGTCCGGCCCCATGCGCAGGGTTGGCATGGCCATACCTCCAGACCTGGGTTCGGCTGATCGAGGGACGGGTCCTGCGCGCGCGTACCGGCCGCCACGCCGCGCATGGAGGGACGCTCTCATACCGGATGCGGCAGCCGGATGCGGCAACCGGCCATGCCGCGCCCGGAGTCACCGGGGCCGGGCCGCTGGTCAGGACGTGGGGCCGTAGCCAGGAAGCCTGACCCACTCCAGGCTCCTGGGATCATGCACCAGCTCCACGGGCTGGCCGCTGGAGTCCTTCAACCCCAGCGGGTGCTGCACCAGTTCGATCATGTTCCCGTCGGGGTCCTTGATGTAGGTGGAGTGCCCGCCGCTGTACTCCCGGACTGTGGGCTTGGCGTATGGAACTCCAAGGGCATCCAGGTTGGCGATCATCTCGTCCCAGTCGTTAATCTCAAGGGCGAAGTGGCCTGACGGGTTCGGGTTTGGGGAGTCGGTGCTGTGAATCTCACCGCTTCCGATGCGCAATTGCAGTTGCCGCTTGTTCAACTCCGGGCCGCGATCCAGGAACTCCGCTCCCAGCACTTTCTCATACCACTCGCGGGAACGTTCCCTGTCGCTTATCTGGATATTGATGTGCTGTATCATCGTCACTCTGGACATATCCATGCCTCCTATCGACTGGGAATAGCGTCTTCAACAAGCCTTTTCGCAAGCCTGCTCTACGCGCGAGTATAGCATCGGGCATTACGGCTGTCAGCCAAGGCAACGGCGCTGCCGGAGGATGCGGGAGTGGTGTGAGTTTGCAGGGAATGTGACGGCGTGTGACCCTTGATTGGGGAAGACCGTGGAGAAGGTATGGAGCGGGCGATGGGAATCGAACCCACGTGACCAGCTTGGAAGGCTGGAGCTCTGCCATTGAGCTACGCCCGCACTGTGCTTCCAATTATAGCCCGGCAAGCCCCGCGCCGCCAGTGCCGCGGCCTTGCACTTCTTCCGCCCCGCCAGGACCGGTCAACCGCTTTATACCCGCTGCCACTCTCCGATATAATCTATTCCCATATAATCTATTCCTGCCATTGCCGTACTGTCGGCCAACGCCCCGACCGGCGTATCCGCCCGCAGCGAGGTCTGCCATGACCACACGCGCCGTCACGATGCTGCCCTACATCCGGGAGGGCGATATCGACTACGCCAGCCTGGACTTCGACCCGGATGAAGCGAGAGCGGAGAAGCCCGACGCCATGGAGCAGCACCCGGAGCAGCGCGAGATTATGAATCTCCTCAGTTCCCGGTTCACTGAATTCGGTCAGCGTCCCGACGTGTTTCTCGACTATGACTCGTTCATCTGCTATGACCGGAACAATCTCAACGTCCGGATTTCCCCGGACGTGTACATTGCCTTTGGGGTTGACGCACGGGCCATCCGCCCCGACAGGCTCTACCTGCCCTGGCGGGTGGGGAAAGCCCCCGACTGGGCGCTGGAAATCGCGTCGCCGACCACCGGCCGGGAGGACGTGGACCGCAAGCCCGCCATCTACGCCAGCATCGGCGTGACCGAATACTGGCGGTTCGACCCCAGTGGCGGCCGTTACCACGGGGAGCCGCTGTACGGCGGCATTCTGGCCGGCGGTGTGTACCAGCCTGTGGACTTGACTAAGGGACCCGACGGCATCCTGAAAGGGTACAGCCCGGTGCTGGGCCTGAGCCTGTGCTGGGACGAGGGCTGGCCCCGCTTCTACGACCCTTCCACCGGACGTTACCTGGAGACGGCCCAGGAAGTGTGGGCCGCCCGCGCCGAAGAATCCGCCGCCCGCCTCGAAGCCGAGGCGGAGGTGCGCCGGCTGCGGGAGCAGCTTCTCCGCCGGCAACAGGACTAGCCCATCTCGGGTGATGCAAGGAGACCGACACCCGGTTGTCATCCTGTGATTGTTGCTTCATCGGAACGACGAACCTCAGCACCTCCAGGACCGGGCAACCGCTTTATACCCGCTGCCACTCTCCGATATAATCTATTCCCATATAATCTGTTCCTGCCATTGCCGTACTGTTGGCCAACGCCCCGACCGGCGTATCCGCCCGCAGCGAGGTCTGCCATGACCACACGCGCCGTCACCATGCTGCCCTACATCCGGGAGGGCGATATCGACTACGCCAGCCTGGACTTCGACCCGGATGAAGCGAGAGCGGAGAAGCCCGACGCTATGGAGCAGCACCCGGAGCAGCGCGAGATTATGAATCTCCTCAGTTCCCGGTTCACTGAATT
>DAOUJS010000151.1:0-6266 GCA_034422355.1 Dehalococcoidia bacterium
AGGGTCCCCGCGTCGATGCGGGTCACGTCCAGCAGGTCGTTGATCAGGCGGCGCATACGGCCGGCCTGCTCGTCGATGATGCGGAAGAACTGGAGCAGCTCGGCGGTGTCCACGGTCGTCGCCGGGTCCAGCGCCGCCGCGGCTGCGCCCATGATGGTGGTCAGGGGCGTCCGTAGCTCGTGGCTAACCATGCCAATGAACTCGGAGCGCTGCCGCAGCAGGTCCTCCAGGGGCGTCATGTCCTGCAGGATGGACACCACCGAGGCAATCTCGCCGTCCTCGGAGAAGGTCGGCGCGGCGCTGGCCAGGACGGTGACCGGCGGGCCTTCGGGGAAATGGATGGTCAGCTCCTCGGCCCGCACCGTCTCGCCGGTGGCCGCGGCGCGCACGGAGGGCAGGTCCTCCAGGGAAAGCTCGCTGCCGTCCGGCCGGATCAGGGTGATTGCCCTGAGGATGTGCTCCAGGTCGTTTCCCGCTTCGCGCAGCCTCCGGCCAATCCGCAGCCTCTCCTCGTTGACCAGGGTGTAACCCCTGTTCCTGGGATCCAACACCGCCACTCCCACCGGCGAGGTATCCACCAGCGCCTGCAGGCTGGCCTTGGCCTGCTGCTCCTCCGCGTACCTCCGCGCGTTGGTGATGGCCGTGGCGGCCTGGGAGGCGAACCAGACCATGACCTCCTCGTCCTCGCCGGTGAACTCCCTTCCGCCCTCCTTTTCGTTGAGATAGATTGCGCCGGTCTGGCTGTCCAGGTCGCGGATCGGCATCCCCATGAACGTCTGCGGGGTCATGGAGGTGTCCGGAAAGCCCGTTGCCGAGAGGTAGACGGGAAGGTTGGCGAGCCGTATGGGCTCGGTCAACAGGTTCAGCCAGTAGAGGGAAGAGGGAGACCTGAACCAGGCCTCCACCCGCTCCAGGTCCTCCTCGGGGACGCCGGAGTTCACCAGTTTGTCCACGTTTCCGGAACCATTGAAGGTCACCAGGGAGCAATAGCTTGCGCCGGTCAGCAGCCGGGCGTTGTCCACGACCTCCTGCAGCACGGTGTCGAGGTCCAGGTTTCGCGTGATGCGGATACTGGCCTGGCTCAGCTTGGTGAGCCGGTCCCGCAGCGACTCCACTTCCCGCCTCAGCTCATCAGACTCGCGGGCCCCGGCCTCGCGGGCCGCGCCGCCGGTCACAGGCATGGTCCCGGACTGCAAGGGGCCGGGTTCCGAAGGCCCGGATTGCAGGGGTACGGATTGCAAGGGTCCGAGTTGCTCTGATGGCGAATTCATGCCGGCAATAATAGCACATTCCGGGGCAACCGGGGAAATGGTCACATATAGAGCACAAAAAACACCTATGAATTTACGCCAAGGTCACATACCTCCGGTAATGTCCGCATCGGGGTTTCGATTGGAGTCTCAGCTGGGGATTCAGTCTCAGATGGGGCTTTAGCTGGGGCTTTGAAAGAGACCCTGCCATACCCGCCGCCCTGCCGTCTCCGCCGTGACCCTTTACAGGCCGCGACGGGTCCCGGTCAGTCCGGGCGGGCGGCGGACCAGGAACAGGAGGAGAGATACATGATCAACCGAGGCATCTACCGAAGCCAGCAACACCAGCGACGCATCAAACCACGCCAAGGCACAGGGAGTTTCAACGCCGTCCCGTGGCCGGCGCTTCTTTCGCTGGCCGCCGCGGCCCTGGCGGCCGCCGCGTTCCTTTTCGGAGGGGCCCTGTCCGGAGCGGGATTTTCCGGGGCGGCCCTGGCGCAGACCCAGGGCGGCGGCGAGGCGCTGCCCGCGCCCGGCAACCTGCACCAGCTCCACCAGCCGGACGCCGCCACCCCCTGCGGCGCGGCGGGCCTGCGCTGGGACCAGCCCCCCGGCGGCGCAGCGCCCCAGTTCCAGGTGCAGCGCAAGTACGGCGAGGAAGCCCAGTGGCAGGACTCCACACGCATGGACCGGCCTCCCAGCGGGAGCCAGAGCGGCTACGTCGTTCCCGATGTCCAATATCCCGGGACCATCGCGGTCGTCCACTACCTGTCCGGGACGGCCGCCGACGGGGTGTGCGACTTCCGGGTGCGGCTGACCGCGGGCGGGAAGTCCGGCCCGTGGAGCGAGCTGGCGGTGCGGCCGGCGGTCAACCGTCCTCCCGCCTTCCCGGCCCGGGCGGTTGAGCGCATGGTCGCCGAGAACCTGCCGGCCGGAGCCAACGTTGGCGGGCCGACGGCGGCCGCCGACCCGGACGGAGACGGCCTGTCCTACGCCATCGCCGGCGATGACGCCGCGTCGTTCTCGGTGGACCCGTCCAGCGGGCAGATAACCGCCGGCGCTTCCCTCGACTACGAAGAGAAAAGCAGCTACCGCTTCTTCTTGTCCGCGGCGGACGGCAAGCGGGGCGCGGACGCGGTCCCCGTCGTTGTCCTGGTCGGGGACGAGAACGACCCGCCGGCCTTTCCCGAGAGGCCCACGACCCGGGCGGTGGACGAGAACGCCCCGGCCGGCTCCGCGGTTGGTCGGCCGGTGGCCGCCGCCGACCAGGACGGGGACGCGCTCACCTACCGCTTTCACCGCCGGCGGCTGTCCGACAAGTTCGCAATAGACCCGGCCACCGGGCAGATAACCGCCAAGGCGCCCCTGGACCACGAGAGCGCCGGCAGCTACGACACCGTGGTCAGGGTGTCCGACGGCAGGGGCGGGATGGACTCGGTCAGGCTGACCATATCAGTCCGGAACGTGAACGAGCCCGGCGAGCTGGCCGTCATGCCCCCGTCGCCGGTGGCGGGGACGCCGCAGACCGCCGTCCTGTCCGACCCCGACGTGGTTGACGAAGGCTTGGTGTCCTGGACCTGGGAACGCTCCGAGACCAACCGCGCACCCTGGACCGCCATTGACGGGGCGACCTCTGACGGGGCGACATCGGCTTCCTACACGCCGGAGGCCGGCGACGCCGGTCATTACCTGCGGGTCACGGCGGCCTACGCCGACGGGCACGGCGGCGGCAACGAACTGCGCAGGAAGCTGGGCCGGGTGGCCGACGCGCCGGACCGGAACCGGCCGCCCCGGTTCCGGTGGGAGGCCATGACCCGCACGGCAGCGGAGAACGCCGGGCCCGGCGCAAAGGTTGGCGCGCCCATAGCCGCCGTGGACCCGGACGGCGACCCGATTGCCTACGTCCTCTCCGGCAACGACGCGGGGCTGTTCTCCATCAGGAAGGCCACGGGGCAGCTGAAGACCGCCGCGGCCCTTGACTATGAGAGCGACCTGGGCAACCAGCACACCCTGACCGTCACCGCGGACGACGGCAGGGGGGGCACGGACTCGGTCGCGGTCACGGTCCACGTCAGCAACGTGAACGAGCCGGGCACGATCACCCTCTTTCCCGCGCCGCCGCGGGTCGGCGTCAAGCAGAAGACCATCCTGGAGGACCCTGACCTGGCGCCCCGGAGTCCCATAGGAGCGTGGACGTGGGAACGCGCCAGCAGCCCCGGCGGCCCCTGGCGTCCCACCGAGCCGCCGGCCAGCGGCGCCAGCTACGTGCCCAGCGCCGCCGACGCCGGCCTGTACCTCCGGGTGACCGCGGTCTATGACGACAGCGCGGGCACGGGCAACACCGCTTCCCAGGTATCCGCCCAGGTTGAGGGGGCGACGCAGGGCGGCACCGGCCCCGGCGCCCCAGCCGGTCCGACGGACGGCGGCGCGCCCACCGTGAGCATCTCCGGGCCGCCGGGGCCAGTGACCGACTTCCTGCAACTGGACGTCGTCTTCTCGGAGCCTGTGACCGGCCTGGAAAAGGGCGACTTCGTCACCGACGAGAACGTTCACGTCAACAAGGTGACCGGCTCGCAGGAGAATTACACGGTGTACGTCAACCCGTGGCGCAACGGCGAGATGGCCGTCAGCCTGCCCGCGGGCGCGGTCCAGGACCTTGACGGCAACGGCAACCTGGCGTCGGAAACCCACCGGGCGCAGGTGTTCGTGGTCCGTCCCCAGGCGGAGATATACCGCTACGAGCCGGGGCCGGTGCACGGCCCGTTCGAGGCGTACATCTCCTTCTCCGAGGACGTGAAGATATATGACCTGGAGCTGGAGAGGTCAAACCCGACCTCCATGGACGCCGGTCCCGGCGTGCCGGAGCCCGGCGGCTACTTGGTCTCCATGGAGCGCATCCGGGTGGAGAACGGGATGGTCACCGGCCTGCGCAGCCGTCACGTGGGCGGTCCCAGCGCTCCGTGGACGAGCCGGCACTACGTGGTCTCCATCACGCCGGCGGGCCAGGGGCCCGTGACCGTGGAGCTGCTGGACTGGGCGGGTTACATCATCGACTACAGGGACGGAATCCCGTATGTCCGCGGCAGCGAGCCGGCGCGGCGCAGCTTCGAGACCGACCTGTACCGCCCCTCGGCGGTCATCACCGGACCGGACGGCCCGGTGAGCGGAGAGTTCGAGGTACTCCTGACCTTCAGCCATTCGGTGACCAACTTCCATGCCAGCGAACTCGCGGTGACCAACGGCACAGCCGTGGACCGCGGCCAGGGGGAGGACAAGAAGGCGCAGTGGCGCTTCACCATAGTGCCAGCCGCGGCCGGCCCCGTGACCGTGTCCCTGCCCTCAGGGGAGGTCACCCTCAGCGACTACGCTACATCCGGAGACTGGGCGCTCAACGCGGAGGCGCTGAAGGGGAACTTCGCGTCGGAGGCGTTCACAGTGGTCAGTGGCTAGTGCGGCTGCGTGGCGGTCATGGCCTTCGCTGCGCGGCCGGCCGCGGCGCCTGATTCCGAAAGCGCCGCCGGCCCGGAACTCGTCCCCCCGGAATACCTGCGTGACATGGACCCGGTCCAGCAGGCTTGGGAGCAGAAGGTTGGGGAATTATAACCCCAATTACTCACGCCAACTGCGCCAACTCGACGTTTTCAGGCGCAAGAGAAAAGGGCCAGTCCCTAAAGCCTGGCCCTCTCTTTGTGGACGTTGAATAGGTTTATCTATCGTCGTTGTCCCGGTCCGGCATATCCAATGTGTTTTCCGCCTGGATACGCCGGAGGATTTCGTCCGAGTCAAGACCCTGCATTTGCAAAGAGGAAATCCGGTTGTTTATTTCCCTTTGGCTCTTGCGCCTGCCACTTCGCTCCCCTTGTTTCAAGTATCGGTCTATTCGCATTCTTGCAAGCATATCACTGCCTATTTCCCAAGCTACCGCGATTGGGACTGCAGCATCAATCGCCTTGGCCAGTATTCTAAGGCTTTTGGCGGGAAATCGAAAAGCCGGTCAAGGGACCGATGAGCAATTAGGGTTGTAATTCCCCGATTCCTCCATAAGGGGATTGATGAGATTGCGGATACCGGAAAACCCGGGCTGGGACCCGCCTGTATCCGCGACCGCGGCCTGTTGTTCAAGACCGTCGATCTTCGGCAAGGTCAAACGGCCGCCGGCGATCTCAACTTAGGCAAGTTTCCGGCGCGCAGCTGACGATACCAGCCTGGCAAACTCCCGTTTTACCCGGTAGCCGCTCTCCCCCCGGCCCGCCAGCTCGAAGCCATATTCGAGGGTTCCCCCCGGGTATGCACCGGGAACTTCTTGCCGAAGACCAACTTCCAAGGCGGCAACGGCGCCGGCGGGATTCCGGCGGGCTAGGGAGCCCATGCCGCCGCGCCGCGTTACAGCCGATTCCAGCCCGTGGCGCGCGATGTCGCACAGGAACCCGGCCATGTCCAGCAGGTTGCTCTTGCCCGAAGCGTTCGGGCCCACCAACACGGTCAGCGGGTCCAACTCCAGCTCCGCGCTCCCTCGGGGTGTGGTGTTCCGCCAGGTGGTAGGAGTAGAAGCCGGCTTCTTCCAACCGCTCTATCTGGTCCAGCCGTTCCCGGTAAATCAAGTCGAGGGACACACCGGGAATCGGCTTAATGTGGTCGAAGACTCCAAACTGCAATGCCATGAATAAGCTCCCTGGAATGAATCGGAAGCCCCGCTGATACATGCACTCCGCTCCTGCGGGACTCTCATACGTCCCTTCAACTCTAGTGTCAATCCGTTTCCCATGTCAAACGAAATTTGTCTCAGCCCCGATAAGCCCCGAGAGTTCCACACGTAACTGTTCAGGGTTGAGGGGAAATGAGCAACTGGCGGCATTCCAGGAAGGGGTTCAGGCCCTTGGCCCGCCAGGTTCCAAAGAGGGAGGCCAAGACCATTTTGCTGTCGCTGCCCTGTTGGGAGCGGGTCCCGCCGCTGATTTTACGGCTGATCACCAGGTGGCGCAGGCTCCGTTCAGCGGCGTTGTTGTCAGATGGCGT